>NZ_FOCU01000031.1:0-1325 GCF_900110195.1 Pseudomonas sp. ok266
TCGTTCTTTAAAAATTTGGGTATGTGATAGAAAGATAGACTGAACGTTACTTTCACTGGTAACGGATCAGGCTAAGGTAAAATTTGTGAGTTCTCTTAATTGAGAAATTCGAATTTTCGGCGAATGTCGTCTTCACAGTATAACCAGATTGCTTGGGGTTATATGGTCAAGTGAAGAAGCGCATACGGTGGATGCCTTGGCAGTCAGAGGCGATGAAAGACGTGGTAGCCTGCGAAAAGCTTCGGGGAGTCGGCAAACAGACTTTGATCCGGAGATGTCTGAATGGGGGAACCCAGCCATCATAAGATGGTTATCTTGTACTGAATACATAGGTGCAAGAGGCGAACCAGGGGAACTGAAACATCTAAGTACCCTGAGGAAAAGAAATCAACCGAGATTCCCTTAGTAGTGGCGAGCGAACGGGGACTAGCCCTTAAGTGGCTTTGAGATTAGCGGAACGCTCTGGAAAGTGCGGCCATAGTGGGTGATAGCCCTGTACGCGAAAATCTCTTAGTCATGAAATCGAGTAGGACGGAGCACGAGAAACTTTGTCTGAATATGGGGGGACCATCCTCCAAGGCTAAATACTACTGACTGACCGATAGTGAACTAGTACCGTGAGGGAAAGGCGAAAAGAACCCCGGAGAGGGGAGTGAAATAGATCCTGAAACCGTATGCGTACAAGCAGTGGGAGCAGACTTTGTTCTGTGACTGCGTACCTTTTGTATAATGGGTCAGCGACTTATTTTCAGTGGCGAGCTTAACCGAATAGGGGAGGCGTAGCGAAAGCGAGTCTTAATAGGGCGTCTAGTCGCTGGGAATAGACCCGAAACCGGGCGATCTATCCATGGGCAGGTTGAAGGTTGGGTAACACTAACTGGAGGACCGAACCGACTACCGTTGAAAAGTTAGCGGATGACCTGTGGATCGGAGTGAAAGGCTAATCAAGCTCGGAGATAGCTGGTTCTCCTCGAAAGCTATTTAGGTAGCGCCTCATGTATCACTGTAGGGGGTAGAGCACTGTTTCGGCTAGGGGGTCATCCCGACTTACCAAACCGATGCAAACTCCGAATACCTACAAGTGCCGAGCATGGGAGACACACGGCGGGTGCTAACGTCCGTCGTGAAAAGGGAAACAACCCAGACCGTCAGCTAAGGTCCCAAAGTTATGGTTAAGTGGGAAACGATGTGGGAAGGCTTAGACAGCTAGGAGGTTGGCTTAGAAGCAGCCACCCTTTAAAGAAAGCGTAATAGCTCACTAGTCGAGTCGGCCTGCGCGGAAGATGTAACGGGGCTCAAACCATACACCGAAGCTACGGGTATCA
>NZ_FOCU01000028.1:0-11884 GCF_900110195.1 Pseudomonas sp. ok266
TGTTCGGGAAGTACGCTGACGTGAACGATTTGCGCTGAATCCATAATCGACTCGATTTCTCAGGTCGATGTATGGCGCCAGACACCTCGGTCAGCTCCCTCTCCCACCGGGAGAGGGCTGGGGTGAGGGTAGGCTTTTGATACTGGGTGGATCAGATCAACCCGCCCTCATCCTCATCGATCAACTGGCTCAACCCGCCCAACGCCTCACGCGCCTGGGTCCGGTCCATCAGTTTGGCCTGGGCCGCCGGCGGCAGGTCGGTGACGCGGATCACGCCCTTCTGGGTCAGCACCTGAATCAGGTCGTCGAGTACCCGAATCATTTCGAAGTCGCTCTGCTTGAGCTGCTTCAGGCTGGTTTCCACCACTTCATTGGCGAACCAGGCCTGGATTTCATGGCTGTCGGCCGGCAGCGTTTCCGTGGCCTCGGCGTAGGCCGCGGCTTCCACGCGAATCAACAGACCTTGCGCATCGCGTTGCACGTAAAACATTGAGCATCCCTCAGAAATGAACCAGCGTCATGCTGTCAGCAGCATAGCCAACTGTGCGCGAGTATGCGGTGCGGCGACGCGATCGTCACCGGTCCGGTCAGCACAAACGTGACGGCCGCCCCATCGGGGCGGCCGTTTTGTTCACGATCAGCTGTTGTTGTGGTCGACCTTGATGGTCGGGTCGCTGCCGGCAATCAGGTTGTGAATGTTGGCGCTCGACCAGTTGTTGCCTTCCAGTTTGATCGTCACGTCCGGGGTTGCCGCCGCAGCGTCGCCGGAGTTGAACTTGCCCGCCGAGCTGACTTGCAGCGACGACGTGCCGTCGACCGTAGTGATCTTCAGGAAGTTGTCGATGGTGCTGCCGGTCTCGCCCTGCAACAGATCACGCAAGTCGATGCGGTCACCTTCGCTGGCGTTGAAATCCTTGATCACGTCGTTGCCGGTGTCGCCCGCCTTCCAGACGAAGGTGTCGGCACCCGAACCACCGATGAGAATGTCATTACCCTGACCGCCGATCAGCGTGTCGTTGCCGGTGCCGCCGAGCAGGATGTCATTGCCTTTGCCGCCATCGAGCAGGTCGTTGCCGCCCGAGCCGAACAGGATGTCATTGCCCGCGCCGCCCAGCAGTGTGTCGTTGCCGTCATGCGCACCGGAGACATCGAACGCCTGATAGTGCTCGGTGATGTACTGGTGCACGTTGCTGGTGGTGACTTTGCTGACATCGACCCCGGTTTCCTTGGCAACGAACGCCTGCATCGCCTGATAACCTTCGCCGGCAATGCCGTTGAAGCTGACCAGATCGCCGAACAGGATGTCGTTGCCGTCGCCACCGCTGACGGTGTCGTTGCCCGGCAGCGTCGCTTCGGTGTGGCCGATGATCGAGTTGGCCAGATCCTTCGGATCGATGTTGGTCTGCGGCGTTTTATCCGAATCGTACGGCTTCAGATCGTTGAGGCTGACGCCGCTGTTGAGGCCGATGGCTTCGACGTTCGACAGGCCGCTGAGCAAGGTGAAGCTGCTGTTGGAGTTGGTAGTGGTGTAGTAATCGGTGCTGCTACCGCTGCCCGCCAGGCCGGAGAACTCATAGGTGCCGTCGCCCTGGGCGTGCAGCGTACCGAAGTTCTGATACGACCAATTGCCGCCCGATTTGGTCCAGACCGTCACCGAGCCGTTCGCGCTGATATCAATCTGGTGCGAGCTGTCCGGGTACAGGCTGACCGCTGTCCCCAACTTATAGTTGGTGGTGGTTATCAGGCTATCGAGGGTTTTGTTGCCGTACAGGTACGGGTTGGTCGACTCGCCGGTCTGGTAGTAGGTCGGCTGGCCGTCGGTGATGAAGTACGTGAGGTTTTTCGCCCCGGTGTTGGCCACGGCTTCCGCGCTCTGGAAGAAGTTGGCCGTGGTCTTGAACACGTCTTCATAGTTGGTGCCGCCGCCGGACGCCATCGAGTCCAGTACCGCTTTGAGCTTGGTCAGCGCGTTCGGGTCATTGAGGTTCACCGACACCGACTTGTTGACCTGGGTATCGAAGTCCACCAGGAAGATGTTCACCGTACCTGAGTTGCTGCCGCCCAGGCTCTGCTTGAGGGTGTTGAACACCGATGTCAGCGAGTCTTTGGCCGCGTTGAGCGACGACGCGGTCATGCTGCCAGAGCTGTCGACCATGAACGCGATGTTGTAGTTGGTGCCCGGCACCACGGTCAGACCACCGATGTCGGCGACCATGATGTCGTTGCCATCGGTGCCGCTGAAGGTGTCGTCACCCGAAGTCGCGACAATGGCGTTGTAGACCGCCGGCACCACGGTGACCGGAATGGTCGCGGTGCTGCTGGCCGAGCCGCCGACCATCTCGGTGGAGGTCGAGGTCACGGTCAGGTTGAACTGGCCGTTGTAGTACGGCGGCGGGGTCACGGTCAGGCTGCCGAGGTTCCAGCCGGTGACGTTGGCGTCGCCGCTGCTGGCGGTGACGGTGAAGGTATGGCCCGCGCCATCGCTGAGCACCGAGCCGACTGGCGCGCCGCTGATCTTCACGCTCAGGGTTTCCGAGCTGTCGGTGTCAGTCAGTGCGGTGGTGATTGCCGACAGTTTCACCGTGGTGCCTTCGGCGCCGGTGTTGAGTTTATAGCCGTCGTAATAGCCTTCGCCGTTGCTGCCGTGCAGATCGGAGACGGTCACGCCCGAATTCACCAGATCCTGCACGCCGGTGTAGATCGGTACGCCAGCGCTGCTCAGGTCGATCGGCGTGCTGCCGTTGACCGACAGGTTGACGTCGTAGCTGCCCGGGCCGCTCTGATTGTGGTGGTAGATATCCAGTGTGTAGTAGCCGCTGGTGGTCGGGGTGAACGAACCGCTGATCGCACCGCCCGCGCCCCAGGTACCCGAAGCCACGCTCTTGCCGCCAATGGTGATCAGCAGGCTGTCGTCGGCCACACCACTGAAGGAATAGGTTTTGCCGGCTTCCAGGTAGATCAGGCCCGAAGTTTTCGAGGCGGTGCCGGCGGCCACGCTGCCGTCCGACTGCACGTTAGTCACGTTGCCGCTGCTGTTCGGGGTGCCGGCGCCGTCGATCACGTTTTTCAGGGTGGTCGAGTTCGCACCGCTACCGTCGGTACCCAGACCTGACAGACCGGTCCAGACTTCTTTGATCAAACCGGTCGACTTCACGCTGTTGTCGGCCACGCTCACGGTCGGCGCATCCGCTACCGGGGTGATGTCGATCTTCACGGTGCCGGTGTTGCCCAGCAGTTGACCGTCGGTTGGCTGGAACTTGATCTGCGCGTAGTCCGCCTGATTGTTGCCCAGGCCGCTGCCGCCGTAACCGTTGACGCCCGACTCGTTGGCATCCGGCAGGAAGCGCAGCTTGCCCGCGTCGATGTCAGCCTTGCTGAAGGTCTGGTTGTTGGCGACGTCCTTCCAGGTCGAGCCGTCCAGGTACTGCAGTTTGCCTTCGCCCGGCAGTTGGGTAATTTTGATGCCGAGGCTGTTGGCCGGGCTGTCGACGTCAGTTACGCCGAAAGTCGACCAGCCGAGTACCAGCGGCGTGTCTTCGGTGCCGGTGACATTGCTCGGTGCAGCAACCGGAGCGTCGTTGACCGCCACCACGTTGACCGTGGTGGTCGCGGTGTTGGAGTAATTGCCGCCATCGGTCACGGTCACGGTGATGATCCGCGGCACGGTGCTCGGGTTTTCACTGTTATTGGTGAAGCTGATGTTCTTGATGGCCTGCATGTAATCAGCCAGCGTCGCGTTGCCCGACAAGGTCAGGGTCACGGTGCCGTTGGTGCTGTTGGCATTGATGGTGATGCCGTTGACGCTGTTGCCCAGGTTCAGCGCATCGCCGTCCTGACGGTTGGTCAGGACTACAGTGGCGCCGGTGAGCATGGTGCTGTCCGGGTCGGTGATGCTGATATCGGTGTCGGCAATCGACACACCAGCGCCCGGGGTGTTTTCGGTGAAGGTCACCTTGTAGTCGGCACCGGTGGCGCCGCTGGAGTTGTTGGCATCCAGGTCGATGACCGGCGGTGCGTCGTTGTCGATGATCGACGTGCTGACGCTGCCATTGGTGCTGCTGACCGCGAGGTTCTCGAAGTTGCCGCCAGTGGCCGAATCGATCTTGACCACGAAGTTCTCGGTGCCTTCGGTGATCTTGTCATCGAGGGTGGCGACGTTGAACTGCGCGCTGCTCGCACCGGCCGGGATCTTCACGGTGTACACGCCGGTGAAGTCCGAACCGTCGGCGGCGGTGCCGCTGTAGACGATTTTCAGGGTCACTTCGGTTTGCGCCGGGTGGTTCAGGCTGACCGTGTAGCTGGCGGTCTGGCCTTCGGTCACCGAGCTGCTGCCAGTGATGCTGACCGTGGTGGTATCGACCGTGTCGGTGACGTTGGTCACGGCTGGCGTGTTGCTGGTCACCAGATTTTCGAAGCTGCCGCCGCTGGTGCCGGTGATGGTCGCCTGCACGGTGCCGGCGTCTTTGTAGACGTCATCGGCCGGAGCCGGAACGGTCACGGTGCCAGTGGTTTTGCCGGCGTCGATGGTGATCACCGAACCGTTGCTGAGGGTCACGGTGACTGGCGAGCCAGCGGCGTTGGTCAGGGTCGCGGTGTAGGTGATCTGGCCACCTTCGGCCACGGTGCCGGTCGCGGACAGCGTCAGGTTGGTGGTGTCGACGGTGTCGGTGACGGTAGTGCTGACCGGGGTTTTGTCGGCGACCAGATTTTCGTAGTTGCCGCCCGTGACGTTGCTGATCGAGTTGGTCAGCGGGGCGTGGCCGGTCAGCGCATCGTTCGGTGCGGTGGTGGTCACGGTGCCGGTGGTTTTGCCGATGTCGATGGTGATGGTCTGACCGTTGGCCAGGGTCACCACGACCGGCGAACCGGTCACGGCTGCACCGACAGTGGCGGTGTAGACGACGTTGCCACCTTCCGCCGCAGAGCCGGTCGCAGTCAGCTTCACGGTAGTCGTGTCGATGGTGTCGGTGACGCTGGTCACGGCCGGAGCCGTGCTGGTGACGAGGTTTTCGAAGCTGCCACCGGTGGCGGTTTTGATCGTGGCCTGGACGTTGCCGGCGTCTTTGTAGACGTCATCGGCTGGCGCTGGAACGGTCACGGTGCCAGTGGTTTTGCCGGCGTCGATGGTGATCACGGCGCCGTTCGACAGCGTCACGGTCACTGGCGAGCCAGCGGCGTTGGTCAGGGTCGCGGTGTAGACGATCGAACCGCCTTCAGCGACCGAATTGGTAGCGCTGAGCGACAGATTGGTCGTGTCGACAGTGTCGGTCACCGTAGTGCTGACCGGCGTCTTATCCGCCACGAGGTTTTCGTAGTTACCGCCGCTGACGTCGGTGATCGCGTTGGTTAGCGGTGCGTGACCGGTCAATACGTCGTTTGGTGCGGTAGTGGTTGCTGTGCCAGTGGTCTGGCCGACGCCGATGGTGATCGTCTGACCGTTGGCCAGGGTAACGACAACTGGCGAGCCGGTAACTGGCGCGCCGACAGTGGCGGTGTAGGTGACGTTGCCGCCCTCTGCCGCTGTGCCGGTAGCTGTCAGTTTCACAGTGGTGGTGTCGATGGTATCCGTGACGCTGGTCACGGCCGGCGTGGTGCTCGGCACGAGGTTTTCGAAGTTGCCACCGGTGGCGGTGCTGATGGTCGCCTGCACGGTGCCGGCATCTTTGTAGACGTCGTCAGCCGGGGCTGGAACGGTCACGGTGCCGGTGGTTTTACCGGCGTCGATGGTGATCACGGCGCCGTTGCTCAGCGTCACGGTCACTGGCGAGCCAGCGGCGTTGGTCAGGGTCGCGGTGTAAACAATCGAACCGCCTTCAGCGACCGAATTGGTCGCGCTGAGCGACAGATTGGTGGTGTCGACAGTGTCGGTCACGTTGGTGCTGACGGGCGTCTTGTCGGCCACGAGATTTTCGTAGTTTCCGCCGGTCACGTTGGTGATCGAGTTGGTCAGTGGCGCATGACCGGTCAATGCATCGTTTGGCGCAGCGGTGGTTGCGGTGCCCGTAGTCTGGCCAACACCGATGGTGATGGTTTGACCATTGGCCAAAGTCACGACAACTGGCGAGCCGGTAACCGGTGCGCCGACAGTCGCGGTGTAGACAACATTGCCGCCTTCAGCCGCCGACTCGGTGGCCGTGAGTTTCACGGTGGTGGTGTCGATGGTGTCGGTAACGCTGGTGATAGCCGGAGTCGTGCTTGGCACCAGGTTTTCGAAGTTGCCACCGGTGGCGGTGGAGATTGTCGCTTCAACCTTGCCGGCGTCTTTGTAGACGTCGTCAGCAGGAGCTGGAACGGTCACGGTGCCAGTGGTTTTGCCAGCGTCGATGGTGATTACGGCGCCGTTGCTCAGTGTCACGGTCACTGGCGAGCCAGCGGCATTGGTCAGGGTCGCGGTGTAGACGATCGAACCGCCTTCAGCGACCGAATTGGTCGCGCTGAGCGACAGATTGGTGGTGTCGACAGTGTCGGTCACCGTAGTGCTGACCGGAGTTTTGTCGGCCACGAGGTTTTCGTAGTTTCCGCCGGTCACGTTGGTGATCGAGTTGGTCAGCGGCGCATGACCGGTCAATGCATCGTTTGGCGCTGCGGTGGTTGCGGTGCCTGTGGTCTGGCCGACACCGATGGTGATGGTTTGACCATTGGCCAAATTCACGACAACTGGCGAGCCAGTTACCGGTGCGCCGACTGTTGCGGTGTAGACAACATTGCCGCCTTCAGCCGCCGACTCGGTGGCCGTCAGTTTGACGGTGGTGGTGTCGATGGTGTCGGTGACGCTAGTCACGGCCGGCGTCGTGCTCGGCACCAGATTTTCGAAGTTGCCACCGGTGGCGTTGCTGATCGTTGCCTGCACGGTGCCGGCATCTTTGTAGACGTCGTCAGCCGGGGCTGGAACGGTCACGGTACCGGTGGTTTTACCGGCGTCGATGGTGATCACGGCGCCGTTGCTCAGCGTCACGGTGACTGGCGAGCCAGCGGCGTTGGTCAGCGTTGCGGTGTAAACAATCGAGCCACCCTCGGCCACGCTACCGGTCGCGCTCAGCGACAGATTGGTGGTGTCGACAGTGTCGGTGACATTGGTCGAAACCGGAGTCTTGTCGGCCACCAGGTTCTCGAAGTTGCCACCTGTTACTTCAGTGATCGAGTTGGTCAGCGGTGCGTGGCCAGTCAATGCGTCGTTTGGCGCCGTGGTGGTCGCGGTACCGGTGGTCTGGCCGACGCCGATGGTGATCGTCTGACCGTTGGCCAGGGTAACGACAACCGGCGAGCCGGTGACTGGCGCGCCGACAGTCGCGGTGTAGGTGACGTTGCCACCTTCAGCTGCCGACTCTGTCGCTGTCAGTTTGACGGTGGTGGTGTCGATGGTGTCGGTGACGTTGGTCACTGCCGGCACGGTGCTCGGTACCAGATTCTCGAAGTTGCCGCCGGTCGCGGTCGAAATGGTTGCTTCGACTTTGGCTGCATCTTTGTATACGTCATCCGCTGGCGCTGCGACGGTGACGGTGCCGGTGGTTTTACCGGCCTCGATGGTGATCACGGCGCCGTTGCTCAGCGTCACGGTCACTGGTGAACCGGCGGCGTTGGTCAAAGTAGCGGTGTAGACAATCGAACCGCCCTCGGCCACGGAACCGGTCGCACTGAGCGACAGATTGGTGGTGTCGACGGTATCGGTGACCGTGGTCGAAACCGGTGTCTTGTCGGCTACGAGATTCTCGTAATTGCCGCCGGTTACACCGGTGATCGAGTTGCTCAGCGGCGCCTGACCGGTCAGTGCATCGTTAGGTGCCGTTGTGGTCACGGTACCGGTGGTTTTGCCGACTTCGATGGTGATGTTCTGGCCGTTGGCCAAGGTCACCACGACAGGTGAACCGGTCACTGGAGCGCCCACAGTGGCGGTGTAAGTGACGGTGCCACCTTCAGCGACCGACGTATCAGCCGTGAGTTTGACGGTCGAGGTGTCGATGGTATCGGTGACTTCGGTCACGGCCGGCGTCGTGCTCGGCACCAGGTTTTCGAAGTTGCCACCGGTAGCGGTGGAGATCGTCGCTTCAACCTTGCCGGCGTCTTTGTAGACGTCGTCGGCCGGGGCTGGAACGGTCACGGTGCCAGTGGTTTTGCCGGCGTCGATGGTGATCACGGCGCCGTTGGACAGGGTCACGGTCACTGGCGAGCCAGCCGCGTTGGTCAGCGTTGCGGTGTAAACAATCGAACCACCCTCGGCCACTGTCCCTGTGGCGCTGAGCGACAGGTTAGTGGTGTCGACGGTGTCGGTCACGGTGGTGCTGACCGGAGTTTTGTCGGCAACAAGGTTTTCGTAGTTGCCGCCGGTCACGTTGGTGATCGAGTTGGTCAGTGGCGCATGGCCGGTCAGCGCATCATTTGGTGCGGTGAAGGTCACGGTGCCGGTGGTTTTGCCAACTTCGATGGTGATGTTCTGGCCGTTGGCCAGGGTCACGGTGACCGGCGAACCGGTCACTGGAGCGCCAACAGTGGCGGTGTAAGTGACGGTGCCGCCTTCAGCCACGGACGTATCGGCGGTCAGTTTGACGGTCGAGGTGTCGATGGTGTCAGTCACTTCGGTGACGGCCGGAACAGTGCTCGGCACCAGGTTTTCGAAGTTGCCACCGGTAGCGGTGGAGATCGTCGCTTCAACCTTGCCTGCGTCTTTGTAGACGTCGTCGGCTGGCGCTGGAACGGACACGGTGCCGCTGGTTTTGCCGGCGTCGATGGTAATCACCGCGCCGTTCGACAGGGTCACGGTCACTGGCGAGCCAGCAGCGTTGGTCAATGTCGCGGTATAGATGATCGAACCGCCTTCGGCCACAGAACCGGTCGCACTGAGCGACAGGTTGGTGGTGTCGACGGTGTCGGTGACCGTGGTCGAAACCGGGGTCTTGTCGGCAACCAGATTTTCGTAGTTGCCGCCAGTGACACCCGTGATCGCGTTGGTGATCGGCGCGTGGCCGGTCAGGGCATCGTTCGGTGCGGTGAAGGTTACGGTGCCGGTGGTTTTGCCGACTTCGATAGTGATGTTCTGACCGTTGGCCAGGGTCACCACAACCGGCGAGCCTGTCACAGGCGCCCCGACTGTCGCGGTGTAAGTGACGGTGCCCCCTTCAGCGGCGGTCTCGGTCGCCGTCAGTTTCACGGTCGAGGTGTCGATGGTATCAGTCACTTCGGTGACGGCTGGAACAGTGCTCGGCACCAGGTTTTCGAAGTTGCCACCGGTAGCGGTCGAAATCGTCGCTTCGACTTTGCCGGCGTCTTTGTAGACGTCATCGGCCGGAGCTGGAACGGTCACGGTGCCAGTGGTTTTGCCGGCTTCGATGGTGATTACCGCGCCGTTCGACAGGGTCACCGTGACTGGCGAGCCTGCAGCGTTGGTCAGGGTTGCGGTGTAAACAATCGAACCACCCTCGGCCACAGAACCCGTGGCGCTGAGCGACAGGTTAGTGGTGTCGACAGTGTCGGTGACATTGGTCGAAACCGGTGTCTTGTCGGCAACCAGATTTTCGAAGTTACCACCGCTCACCTCAGTGATCGCATTGGTCAGCGGCGTGTGGCCGGTCAATGCATCGTTCGGTGCGGTGGTGGTCGCGGTGCCGGTGGTCTGGCCAACACCAATGGTGATGGTCTGACCGTTAGCCAGGGTCACGACCACAGGGGAACCGGTCACTGGCGCGCCGACGGTTGCGGTGTAAGTCACGCTGCCACCCTCAGCCGCCGACTCGGTCGCGGTGAGCTTGACGGTGGTGGTGTCGATGGTATCGGTGACGTTGGTCACGGCCGGCACAGTGCTCGGCACCAGATTTTCGAAGTTACCGCCCGTTGCATCCTTGATCGTCACTTCGACCTTGCCGGCGTCTTTGTAGACGTCATCGGCAGGCGCTGGAACGGTTACGGTGCCGGTGGTTTTGCCGGCTTCGATAGTGATCACCGAACCGTTCGACAGGGTCACGGTCACCGGGGTGCCGGCCGGGTTGGTCAGCGTCGCGGTGTAAACGATCGAACCGCCTTCAGCCACCGAATCGGTCGCGGTCAGGTTCAGGTTGGTGGTGTCGGTGGTGTCCGAAACCGCGGTGTCGGCGGACTTGCCGTCGACCGCGAGTTTTTCGTAGTTGCCACCGGTAGCGCCGTCGATGGTTACGCTCAGCGAGCTGCCACCAGCCAGTGGGCTGTTCGGTGCAACGAAGTTCACCGAACCGGTGGTTTCACCGACAGCGATGGTAATGGTCTGGCCGTTGGACAGGGTCAGGACAACCGGTGAACCAGTCACTGGCGCGGTCACGGTCGCGGTGTAGACCACGGTTTCGCCTTCAGCGACGTTCGCCGTGGCGGTCAGCGACACGGTGGAGGTGTCGATGGTGTCGTTGACGGTGGTGACGGCCGGAGTAGTGCTGGTGACGAGGTTTTCGAAGTCGCCACCGGTCGCTCCCTTGATGGTCGCTTCAACGGTGCCGGCATCTTTGTAGACGTCATCTTTCGGCGCGTCGACGGTGACGGTGCCGGTGGTTTTGCCGGCGTTGATGGTGATCACAGCACCGTTCGACAGAGTCACGGTGACCGGCGAACCAGCGGCGTTGGTCAGGGTCGCGGTGTAGGTGATCTGGCCGCCTTCGTTCACCGAGCCGGTCGCGGTCAGCGACAGGTTGGTGGTGTCGACGGTGTCGGTGACGGTGGTGCTGACCGGGGTTTTGTCAGCCACGAGGTTTTCGTAATTGCCGCCGGAAACGTCGGTGATCGCGTTGGTCAGTGGAGCGTGGCCAGTCAACGCATCGTTTGGCGCGGTGGTGGTCACGGTGCCGCTGGTTTTACCCACTTCGATGGTGATGTTCTGGCCGTTGGCCAGGGTCACCACAACTGGCGAGCCAGTGACTGGCGCACCGACCGTGGCGGTGTAGGTGACAGTGCCACCTTCAGCCGCGGACTCGGTAGCGGTCAGTTTGACCGTCGAAGTGTCGATGGTGTCAGAGACGTCGGTAACGGCTGGGTTGGTGCTCGGAACGAGGTTCTCGAAGTTGCCGCCAGTGGCGTCCTTGATCGTGACTTCAACTTTGCCGGCGTCTTTATAGACGTCATCGGCGGGCGCAGCGACGGTGACGGTGCCAGTGGTTTTACCCGCCTCAATGGTGATCACGGCGCCGTTGGACAGGGTAACGGTGACTGGCGTGCCGGCCGGATTGGTCAGTGTTGCGGTGTAAACGATCGAACCGCCTTCAGCCACGGTGTCGGTCGCAGTCAGCGACAGGTTGGTGGTGTCGACAGTGTCAGTAACAGTGGTCGAAACCGGAGTCTTGTCGGCAACCAGATTCTCGTAGTTACCGCCGCTTACGTCAGTGATCGCATTGGTCAGCGGGGTGTGGCCGTTCAACGCATCGTTCGGCGCAGTGGTGGTCACGGTGCCGGTGGTTTTGCCGATTTCGATGGTGATGTTCTGGCCGTTGGCCAAGGTCACGACGACCGGCGAACCGGTGACTGGAGCGCCTACGGTGGCGGTGTAAGTAACGGTGCCACCTTCAGCCGCTGACTCGGTGGCGGTCAGTTTGACGGTGGTAGTGTCGATGGTATCAGTCACTTCGGTAACGGCTGGCGTGGTGCTCGGGACCAGGTTCTCGAAATTACCGCCAGACACATCCTTGATGGTGACTTCGACTTTGCCGGCGTCTTTGTAGACGTCATCGGCTGGCGCAGCGACAGTCACGGTGCCGGTGGTTTTACCGGCCTCGATGGTAATGACCGAGCCGTTCGACAGGTTCACAGTCACCGGCGAGCCAGCCGGGTTGGTCAGCGTCGCGGTGTAGATGATCGAACCGCCCTCGGCGACCGAGTTGGTGGCGCTGAGCGAGAGGTCAGTGGTGTCGACGGTGTCAGTGACCGTGGTCGAAAC
>NZ_FOCU01000026.1:0-15999 GCF_900110195.1 Pseudomonas sp. ok266
CAGATGACTGTTACCCTGATCAAAACCATCGCGATGGAAGACGGTCTGCGTTTCGCTATCCGTGAAGGCGGTCGTACCGTCGGCGCTGGCGTCGTGGCTAAAATCATCGAGTAAGTAGTTGTAATGTATTTTTCGGGCCGGCATAATGGTCGGCCTGATTTTGTTTTAGGTCAGTAGCTCAATTGGCAGAGCGACGGTCTCCAAAACCGTAGGTTGGGGGTTCGATTCCCTCCTGACCTGCCAGATTCACTTGGTGTGTCTGGCTTTCTTTTCACAGGATCTTCATAGATGACTCCTAAAGCTGAAGCTCAAGGCTCTCGCTTCGATCTGCTCAAGTGGCTTGTAGTTGTCGCTTTGGTGGTTGTTGGCGTTGTTGGCAATCAGTATTACTCTGCTTCGCCGATCCTGTACCGTGTACTCGCTTTGCTTGCCATTGCTGCTGTAGCTGCCTTTGTAGGCCTGCAGACTGCTAAGGGCAAGTCTTTCTTTGTACTCGTTAAGGAAGCTCGCACCGAGATTCGTAAAGTCGTGTGGCCAACTCGCCAAGAAACCACGCAGACCACCCTGATTGTGGTGGCTGTTGTTCTGGTTATGGCGTTGCTGTTGTGGGGGCTTGATTCCCTGCTCGGCTGGCTTGTTTCCTTGATTGTCGGCTAAGGGTGTCCCGTGGCTAAGCGTTGGTATGTTGTGCATGCTTACTCGGGTTACGAGAAGCATGTGATGCGCTCGCTGATCGAGCGCGTAAAGCTGGCTGGCATGGAAGATGGCTTCGGCGAGATTCTGGTTCCCACTGAAGAAGTGGTTGAAATGCGCAATGGCCAGAAGCGCAAAAGCGAACGTAAGTTCTTTCCAGGCTATGTGCTGGTTCAGATGGATATGAACGAGGGTACTTGGCACTTGGTCAAGGATACTCCTAGGGTGATGGGTTTCATCGGCGGTACCGCTGATAAGCCTGCGCCGATCACCGATAAAGAGGCGGAAGCAATTCTGCGTCGCGTCGCTGATGGTAGCGACAAGCCTAAGCCGAAGACTCTCTTCGAGCCAGGTGAAACGGTGCGAGTCAATGACGGTCCATTTGCTGATTTCAATGGCGTTGTTGAAGAAGTTAACTACGAAAAGAGCCGGATCCAAGTGGCAGTGCTCATTTTCGGTCGCTCTACCCCGGTAGAGTTGGAGTTCAGTCAGGTCGAAAAGGTCTAGCTGGACAAGCATCCCAACCCCGCAGCCCTAGGCTGTGGGGTTTTGTCGTCACTGGGATAAACGCGCAAGTAACCGGGGAGCCTTCCGAGGCGTTCGAACCCGTAATTGGAGTGCCTCATGGCCAAGAAAATTACCGCTTACATCAAGCTGCAAGTGAAGGCCGCTCAGGCTAACCCAAGCCCACCTGTTGGTCCTGCTCTGGGTCAGCACGGCGTGAACATCATGGAATTCTGCAAGGCTTTCAACGCCCGTACTCAGGGTCTTGAAGCAGGTCTGCCGACTCCAGTGATCATCACTGTCTACAGCGACCGTAGTTTCACTTTCGAAACCAAATCCACCCCTGCTTCGGTTCTGCTGAAGAAGGCGGCCGGTCTGACCAGCGGTTCCGCTCGTCCGAACACCGTTAAGGTTGGCACTGTTACCCGTGCTCAGCTGGAAGAAATCGCGAAAACCAAAAACGCGGATCTGACTGCAGCTGATATGGATGCAGCCGTGCGTACTATCGCCGGTTCTGCTCGTAGCATGGGCCTTAACGTGGAGGGTGTGTAATGGCTAAGCTGACCAAGCGTCAAAAGGCTATCGCCGGCAAAATCGAAGCAGGCAAGGCCTACAACATTGTAGACGCCGCTGCTCTGCTGGCTGAGCTGTCGACTGTCAAGTTCAGCGAGTCGTTCGACGTTGCTGTAAACCTGGGTGTAGATCCGCGTAAATCCGACCAGGTTGTTCGTAGCGCTACTGTGCTGCCACACGGCACTGGCAAGACCGTTCGCGTTGCTGTGTTCACCCAGGGTCCAGCTGCTGAGGCCGCTCTGGCTGCCGGCGCTGACCGTGTAGGTATGGACGACCTGGCTGCCGAAATGAAAGGCGGCGACCTGAACTATGACGTAGTGATCGCATCCCCGGATGCAATGCGCGTTGTAGGTCAACTGGGTCAGATCCTCGGTCCACGTGGTCTGATGCCTAACCCTAAGGTTGGTACCGTAACTCCAGACGTAGCTACCGCGGTTAAAAACGCTAAAGCTGGTCAGGTTCGTTATCGCACCGACAAAAACGGCATCATTCACACCTCCGTTGGCAAGATGGGCTTCGACGCCGTCAAGCTGAAGGAAAACGTTGAAGCCCTGATCGCTGATCTGAAGCGTATCAAGCCAGCTTCTTCGAAAGGTATCTATGTCAAGCGCGTTACCCTGAGCACCACTATGGGCCCAGGTCTGGTTATCGATCAGAGCTCGCTGGACGCGTAAGACAAAGGTTGGCGCGATTGTTCGCGCCAATCGAAAGATTGGGGTCCCTGCCTGGCGGGGGCTATCCAAGACCGTAGGCGACGCAAGTCTTAAACCATAAGCCTACGCAGATGGTGCTCCCGGTTCCTTACCGAATCAGACACCAAAACGACATTCGGTTTCGATCGAATGAAACGGTAACAAGCAGGAGTTAAACCCGTGGCAATTAATCTCGAAGACAAGAAGGCCATCGTCGCTGAAGTCAACGAGGCTGCCAAAGTCGCTCTGTCCGCTGTCGTGGTTGATGCACGTGGCGTAACAGTAGGCGCAATGACCGGACTCCGTAAAGAGGCTCGTGAAGCTGGCGTTTACGTACGTGTTGTACGTAACACCCTGCTCAAGCGCGCTGTTGCTGACACTCAATACAGTGTCCTCAACGACGTGTTCACCGGCCCGACCCTGATTGCATTCTCGAACGAACATCCGGGCGCTGCTGCCCGTATCTTCAAAGAGTTTGCCAAGGGTCAGGACAAGTTCGAGATCAAGGCAGCTGCGTTCGAGGGCAAGTTCCTCGCAGCTAATCAGATCGACGTACTGGCAACCTTGCCGACCCGTGACGAAGCAATTTCTCAGCTGATGAGCGTGATTCAAGGCGCTACCAGCAAATTGGCTCGTACTCTGGCGGCAATTCGCGACCAGAAAGAAGCTGCCGCAGCCTAAGGCTCGTCAACTTCTCGCGTTTTTTGTTTATTTCGATGGTCGCGTAGGCCGTCCCCCAATTCAGGAATTGAGTCATGTCTCTGACTAACGAACAAATCATCGAAGCAATCGGCCAGAAATCCGTAGTGGAAATCGTTGAGCTGATCAAAGCGATGGAAGAAACCTTCGGTGTTACCGCTGCTGCTGCTTCGGCTGGTCCAGCTGCTGCTGCCGCTGTTGTTGAAGAGCAAACCGAGTTCAACGTTGTTCTGCTGGAAGCTGGCGAGAAGAAGGTTAACGTGATCAAGGCAGTTCGTGAACTGACTGGTCTGGGCCTGAAAGAAGCCAAAGAGAAAGTAGACGGCGCTCCTCAGGTTGTAGCTGAAGGCGTTTCGAAAGAAGCTGCTGAAGACGCCAAGAAGAAGCTGGAAGAAGCAGGCGCTAAAGTCGAGCTGAAATAAGTATCGACTTTGCTCCTCCAGCCCGAGCGTCAAGCGACAGGCTGATGGCTGGTGGCTCTTGCCACCGGCCTTTTTCCGTTATTGGCAGCCGACTGGGTCGGTGCTGATAAGGGCGCTGTAACCACCCGATGCGGTGGAGCAAACCATGGGGTTTGCACGATTTTCTGGCTGCTCCCGTCGGGAGGGGCCAAACAAGCAGGTGACCAAGCTGGGGAACGCTGATGGCTTACTCATATACTGAGAAAAAACGTATCCGCAAGGACTTTAGCAAGTTGCCGGACGTCATGGATGTGCCTTACCTCCTGGCCATCCAGCTGGATTCGTATCGTGAATTCTTGCAAGCGGGAGCGACTAAAGATCAGTTCCGCGACGTGGGCCTGCATGCGGCCTTCAAATCCGTTTTCCCGATCATCAGCTACTCCGGCAATGCTGCGCTGGAGTACGTCGGTTATCGCCTGGGCGAACCGGCATTTGATGTCAAAGAATGCGTATTGCGCGGTGTAACTTTCGCCGTACCTTTGCGGGTAAAAGTGCGCCTGATCATTTTCGACAAAGAATCGTCGAACAAAGCGATCAAGGACATCAAAGAGCAAGAAGTCTACATGGGTGAAATCCCCCTGATGACTGAGAACGGTACCTTCGTAATCAATGGTACCGAGCGTGTAATCGTTTCCCAGCTGCACCGTTCCCCGGGCGTGTTCTTCGACCACGACCGCGGCAAGACGCATAGCTCCGGCAAACTGCTGTACTCCGCGCGCATCATTCCTTACCGCGGTTCGTGGCTGGACTTCGAGTTCGACCCGAAAGACTGCGTGTTCGTGCGTATCGACCGTCGTCGCAAGCTGCCGGCATCGGTACTGCTGCGCGCGCTCGGCTATACCACTGAAGAAGTGCTGGACGCTTTCTACACCACCAACGTTTTCCACCTGAGCGGCGAAACCCTCAGCCTGGAGCTGATTGCTTCGCGTCTGCGTGGTGAAATTGCGGTTCTGGACATTCAGGACGAGAAGGGCAAGGTCATTGTTGAAGCGGGCCGCCGTATTACCGCGCGCCACATCAACCAGATCGAAAAAGCCGGCATCAAGACTCTGGAAGTACCTCTGGACTACGTCCTGGGCCGTACTACCGCCAAGGTCATCGTGCACCCGGCTACCGGCGAAATCCTGGCAGAGTGCAACACCGAGCTGAACACTGAAGTCCTGGCAAAAATTGCCAAGGCTGGTGTTGTTCGCATCGAAACGCTGTACACCAACGATATCGACTGCGGTCCGTTCGTCTCCGACACGCTGAAGATCGACTCCACCAGCAACCAATTGGAAGCGCTGGTCGAGATCTATCGCATGATGCGTCCAGGCGAGCCGCCAACCAAAGACGCTGCCGAAACCCTGTTCAACAACCTGTTCTTCAGCCCTGAGCGTTATGACCTGTCTGCGGTCGGCCGGATGAAGTTCAACCGTCGTATCGGTCGTACCGAGATCGAAGGTTCGGGCGTGCTGTGCAAGGAAGACATCGTCGCGGTATTGAAGACTCTGGTCGACATCCGTAACGGTAAAGGCATCGTCGATGACATCGACCACCTGGGTAACCGTCGTGTTCGCTGCGTAGGCGAAATGGCCGAGAACCAGTTCCGCGTTGGCCTGGTACGTGTTGAGCGTGCGGTCAAAGAGCGTCTGTCGATGGCTGAAAGCGAAGGCCTGATGCCGCAGGACCTGATCAACGCCAAGCCAGTGGCTGCAGCGGTGAAAGAGTTCTTCGGCTCCAGCCAGCTCTCGCAGTTCATGGACCAGAACAACCCGCTGTCCGAGATCACCCACAAGCGTCGTGTCTCTGCACTCGGCCCTGGCGGTCTGACTCGTGAGCGCGCAGGCTTTGAAGTCCGTGACGTACACCCGACTCACTACGGTCGTGTATGCCCGATTGAAACGCCGGAAGGTCCGAACATCGGTCTGATCAACTCCTTGGCTGCTTACGCTCGCACCAACCAGTACGGCTTCCTGGAAAGCCCGTACCGCGTGGTGAAAGAGGGTGTGGTCACCGACGAGATCGTGTTCCTGTCCGCTATTGAAGAAGCCGATCACGTGATCGCGCAGGCTTCGGCGACCATGAACGACCAGAAAGTCCTGATCGACGAACTGGTAGCCGTACGTCACCTGAACGAATTCACCGTTAAGGCGCCTGAAGAAGTCACCTTGATGGACGTTTCGCCGAAGCAAGTAGTTTCGGTTGCAGCGTCGCTGATCCCGTTCCTCGAGCACGACGACGCCAACCGTGCGTTGATGGGTTCGAACATGCAGCGTCAAGCTGTACCAACCCTGCGCGCTGACAAGCCGCTGGTAGGTACCGGCATGGAGCGTAACGTAGCCCGTGACTCCGGCGTTTGCGTCGTGGCTCGTCGTGGCGGCGTAATCGATTCCGTCGATGCCAGCCGTATCGTGGTTCGTGTTGCTGATGATGAAGTTGAAACCGGCGAAGCTGGTGTCGACATCTACAACCTGACCAAATACACCCGCTCGAACCAGAACACCTGCATCAACCAGCGTCCGCTGGTGAGCAAGGGTGATCGCGTTCAGCGTAGCGACATCATGGCCGACGGCCCGTCCACCGACATGGGTGAACTGGCACTGGGTCAGAACATGCGCATCGCGTTCATGGCATGGAACGGCTTCAACTTCGAAGACTCCATCTGCCTGTCCGAGCGTGTTGTTCAGGAAGACCGTTTCACCACGATCCACATTCAGGAACTGACCTGTGTGGCCCGTGACACCAAGCTTGGCCCAGAGGAAATCACTGCGGACATCCCGAACGTGGGTGAAGCTGCACTGAACAAGCTGGACGAAGCCGGTATCGTTTACGTAGGTGCTGAAGTAGGCGCAGGCGACATCCTGGTGGGCAAGGTCACTCCGAAAGGCGAGACCCAGCTGACTCCGGAAGAAAAACTGCTGCGTGCGATCTTCGGTGAAAAAGCCAGCGACGTTAAAGACACCTCCCTGCGCGTGCCAACCGGCACCAAAGGTACTGTCATCGACGTACAGGTCTTCACCCGTGACGGCGTTGAGCGTGATGCTCGTGCACTGTCGATCGAGAAGTCCCAGCTGGACGAGATCCGCAAGGATCTGAACGAAGAGTTCCGTATCGTTGAAGGCGCGACCTTCGAACGTCTGCGCTCCGCTCTGGTGGGCCACAAGGCTGAAGGCGGCGCCGGTCTGAAGAAGGGGCAGGACATCACCGACGAAGTACTCGACGGTCTTGAGCATGGTCAGTGGTTCAAACTGCGCATGGCTGAAGATGCTCTGAACGAGCAGCTCGAGAAGGCTCAGGCCTACATCGTTGATCGCCGCCGTCTGCTCGACGACAAGTTCGAAGACAAGAAGCGCAAACTGCAGCAGGGCGATGACCTGGCTCCAGGCGTGCTGAAAATCGTCAAGGTTTACCTGGCAATCCGTCGTCGCATCCAGCCGGGCGACAAGATGGCCGGTCGTCACGGTAACAAAGGTGTGGTCTCCGTGATCATGCCGGTTGAAGATATGCCGCACGATGCCAATGGCACCCCGGTCGACGTCGTCCTCAACCCGCTGGGCGTACCTTCGCGTATGAACGTTGGTCAGATCCTTGAAACCCACCTGGGCCTCGCGGCCAAAGGTCTGGGCGAGAAGATCAACCGGATGGTCGAAGAGCAGCGTAAAGTCGCTGAACTGCGCACCTTCCTGGACGAGATCTACAACCAGATCGGCGGTCGTAACGAAGATCTGGACAGCTTCTCCGATCAGGAAATCCTGGATCTGGCGAAGAACCTGCGTGGCGGTGTTCCAATGGCCACTCCAGTGTTCGACGGCGCCAAGGAAAGCGAAATCAAGGCCATGCTGAAACTGGCAGACCTGCCGGAAAGCGGCCAGATGCAGCTGACTGATGGCCGTACCGGCAACAAGTTCGAGCGTCCAGTTACCGTTGGCTACATGTACATGCTGAAGCTGAACCACTTGGTAGACGACAAGATGCACGCGCGTTCTACCGGTTCGTACAGCCTGGTTACCCAGCAGCCGCTGGGTGGTAAGGCGCAGTTCGGTGGTCAGCGTTTCGGGGAGATGGAGGTCTGGGCACTGGAAGCATACGGTGCTGCTTACACTCTGCAAGAAATGCTCACAGTGAAGTCGGACGATGTGAACGGCCGTACCAAGATGTACAAAAACATCGTGGATGGCGATCACCGTATGGAGCCGGGCATGCCCGAGTCCTTCAACGTGTTGATCAAGGAAATTCGTTCCCTCGGCATCGATATCGATCTGGAAACCGAATAACACGTGACGCGAATCGAGAGCGGGGCAGGATTGCCCGCTCTCTGCTCCGCCAGGAGGAAAGGCCTTGAAAGACCTACTGAATTTGCTGAAAAACCAGGGTCAAGTCGAAGAGTTCGACGCCATCCGTATCGGATTGGCCTCGCCTGAGATGATCCGCTCATGGTCGTTCGGTGAAGTTAAAAAGCCGGAAACCATCAACTACCGTACGTTCAAACCTGAGCGTGACGGCCTGTTCTGCGCCAAGATCTTTGGCCCGGTAAAGGATTACGAGTGCCTGTGCGGTAAGTACAAGCGCTTGAAGCACCGTGGTGTGATCTGCGAGAAGTGCGGCGTTGAAGTTGCACTGGCCAAGGTTCGTCGTGAGCGCATGGCGCACATCGAACTGGCTTCGCCGGTTGCCCACATCTGGTTCCTGAAATCGCTGCCGTCCCGTATCGGCTTGCTGATGGACATGACCCTGCGTGATATCGAACGCGTTCTCTACTTCGAGAGCTATGTCGTTATCGATCCAGGCATGACCACTCTTGAAAAAGGTCAGCTGCTGAACGACGAGCAGTACTTCGAAGCGCTGGAAGAGTTCGGTGATGACTTCGACGCCCGCATGGGTGCTGAAGCTGTCCGTGAACTGTTGCACGCTATCGACCTGGAACACGAGATTGGCCGCCTGCGTGAAGAAATTCCGCAAACCAACTCCGAAACCAAGATCAAGAAGCTGTCCAAACGTCTGAAGTTGATGGAAGCCTTCCAGGGTTCCGGCAACCTGCCAGAGTGGATGGTGCTGACCGTTCTGCCGGTTCTGCCGCCAGATCTGCGTCCACTGGTCCCGCTGGATGGCGGTCGTTTCGCGACTTCCGACCTCAACGATCTGTATCGTCGAGTGATCAACCGTAACAACCGTTTGAAGCGCCTGCTGGATCTGTCCGCTCCGGACATCATCGTGCGCAACGAAAAGCGTATGTTGCAGGAAGCTGTCGATGCTCTGCTCGACAACGGTCGTCGTGGCCGCGCTATCACCGGTTCGAACAAGCGTCCTCTGAAATCCCTGGCTGACATGATCAAGGGTAAGCAAGGTCGTTTCCGTCAGAACTTGCTCGGTAAGCGTGTTGACTACTCCGGTCGTTCGGTAATTACCGTAGGCCCGACCCTGCGTTTGCACCAGTGCGGTCTGCCGAAGAAGATGGCTCTCGAGCTGTTCAAGCCGTTCATTTTCGGCAAGCTGGAAATGCGTGGTCTCGCGACCACCATCAAAGCGGCCAAGAAAATGGTCGAGCGCGAACTGCCAGAGGTTTGGGACGTTCTCGCTGAAGTGATTCGCGAACACCCGGTTCTTCTCAACCGTGCACCGACCCTTCACCGTCTGGGTATCCAGGCGTTTGAACCGGTACTGATCGAAGGTAAGGCTATCCAGCTGCACCCTCTGGTCTGCGCCGCGTACAACGCCGACTTCGACGGCGACCAAATGGCCGTGCACGTACCGCTGACGCTGGAAGCCCAGCTCGAAGCGCGTGCGTTGATGATGTCGACCAACAACATTCTGTCGCCAGCCAACGGTGAGCCAATCATCGTTCCGTCGCAGGACGTTGTATTGGGTCTGTACTACATGACTCGTGAAGCGATCAACGCCAAAGGCGAAGGTCGTGTATTTGCGGATTTGCAGGAAGTTGACCGTGTGTTCCGTGCCGGCGAAGCCGCACTGCACGCCAAGGTTAAGGTTCGTATCAACGAAACCGTCAACGACCGTGACGGCAACAGCGTAAGCGGCACCCGTATCGTCGACACCACTGTCGGCCGTGCACTGCTGTTCCAGGTTGTGCCAAAAGGTCTGTCGTACGACGTCGTCAACCTGCCGATGAAGAAAAAGGCGATCTCCAAGCTGATCAACCAGTGCTACCGCGTGGTTGGTCTGAAAGAGACCGTGATCTTCGCTGACCAGTTGATGTACACCGGTTTCGCTTACTCGACCATCTCCGGCGTTTCCATCGGTGTTAACGACTTCGTTATCCCTGACGAGAAAGCCCGCATCATCGGTGCTGCCACCGACGAAGTGAAAGAGATCGAGAGCCAGTACGCCTCCGGCCTGGTAACCCAGGGCGAGAAGTACAACAAAGTGATCGACCTTTGGTCGAAGGCGAACGACGAAGTTTCCAAGGCAATGATGGCCAACCTCTCGAAAGAGAAGGTTATCGACCGTCACGGCGTTGAAGTCGATCAAGAGTCTTTCAACTCGATGTACATGATGGCCGACTCGGGTGCGCGGGGTTCCGCAGCACAGATTCGTCAGCTGGCCGGTATGCGTGGTCTGATGGCCAAGCCGGACGGTTCCATCATCGAAACGCCGATTACTGCGAACTTCCGTGAAGGTTTGAGCGTACTTCAGTACTTCATCTCCACTCACGGTGCTCGTAAAGGTCTGGCGGATACCGCGTTGAAAACTGCGAACTCCGGTTACCTGACTCGTCGCCTGGTAGACGTGGCGCAGGATCTGGTTGTAACCGAGATCGATTGCGGCACCGAACACGGTCTGCTGATGACTCCGCATATTGAAGGCGGTGACGTTGTAGAGCCGTTGGGTGAGCGCGTATTGGGTCGTGTTATTGCCCGTGACGTATTCAAGCCAGGTACCGAGGACGTTATCGTTCCGGCCGGTACTCTGGTAGACGAGAAGTGGGTCGAGTTCATCGAGCTGAACAGCATCGACGAAGTGATCGTGCGTTCGCCGATCAGCTGCGAAACCCGCTATGGCATTTGCGCCAAGTGCTACGGCCGTGATCTGGCTCGTGGTCACCAGGTGAACATCGGTGAAGCGGTCGGCGTTATCGCTGCCCAGTCCATCGGTGAGCCGGGTACCCAGCTGACGATGCGTACGTTCCACATCGGTGGTGCGGCTAGCCGTACTTCCGCAGCTGACAGCGTTCAGGTGAAGAATGGCGGTACCGTCCGTCTGCACAACCTGAAGCATGTTGAGCGAGTGGATGGTCACCTGGTTGCTGTGTCCCGTTCCGGTGAGCTGGCGATCGCTGATGACTTCGGTCGTGAGCGTGAGCGTTACAAGCTGCCGTACGGTGCTGTGATTTCGGTTAAAGAAGGTGACAAGGTCGACGCTGGCGCAATCGTGGCCAAGTGGGATCCGCACACTCACCCGATCGTTACCGAAATGAAAGGTACCGTGACCTACGTGGGCATGGAAGAAGGCATCACGATCAAGCGTCAAACTGACGAATTGACCGGTATGACCAACATTGAAGTACTCGACGCGAAAGATCGTCCAGCTGCCGGTAAGGAAATCCGTCCAGCAGTGAAGATGGTCGACGACAACGGCAAGGATCTGTTGCTGCCAGGCACTGACGTTATCGCTCAGTACTTCCTGCCAGCCAACGCCCTGGTCGGTGTGGCTGACGGTGCGAAGATTGCGATCGGTGATGTTATCGCTCGTATCCCGCAAGAAACTTCGAAGACCCGTGACATCACCGGTGGTCTGCCGCGTGTTGCCGACTTGTTCGAAGCTCGTCGTCCGAAAGAAGCGTCGATTCTGGCTGAGGTCAGCGGCACCATCGCGTTCGGTAAAGAGACCAAAGGCAAGCGCCGTCTGGTTATTACCCCGAACGACGGTAGCGATCCGTACGAAGAGCTGATTCCGAAGTGGCGTCACCTGAACGTGTTCGAAGGCGAACAGGTAAACCGCGGCGAAGTTATCTCCGACGGCCCAAGCGATCCGCACGACATCCTGCGTCTGCTGGGTGTGAGCGCGCTGGCCAAGTACATCGTTAACGAGATCCAGGACGTTTACCGTCTGCAAGGCGTGAAGATCAACGATAAGCACATCGAGACCATCCTGCGTCAGATGCTGCGTAAAGTTGAAATCGCTGAATCCGGCGATTCGAGTTTCATCAAGGGCGACCAGATGGAACTGACTCACGTACTGGTAGAAAACGAGCGTTTGGGCGGCGAAGACAAGTTCGTCTCCAAGTACACTCGCGTTCTGTTGGGTATCACCAAGGCGTCGTTGTCCACCGAATCGTTCATCTCGGCAGCTTCCTTCCAGGAAACTACCCGTGTACTGACCGAAGCGGCAGTCACCGGCAAGCGCGATTACCTGCGCGGCCTGAAAGAAAACGTAGTCGTGGGTCGTCTGATCCCGGCCGGTACCGGTCTGGCATATCACAGCGAGCGCAAGCGTCGCCGTGATGCTGACAAGCCGTTGCGCGTAAGCGCCAGTGAAGTGGAAGCTGCACTGACCGAAGCGCTGAACTCGAGCGGTAACTGAGTTCTGCGGTAAATGAGCGTAAGGCCCTGATCGCTCCGTTCATCGAATCGAGACATTTTGTCGAGGTTCGAAGGGCGGGGAGGTCGGGGCCTTGCCTTGACTGGGGGCAAGATCCTCTTTAGACTCTTGATCCCCTAAATTTGGCGGGAATTCGTTCCTGCCATTTTGCTTTTCTTGCAAGACAATAGCGTCGCAAGACAACAGTGGAGCTAGTAGATGGCAACTATCAACCAGCTGGTACGTCAGCCGCGTAAGCGTATCGTCGAGAAATCCGACGTACCTGCGCTGCAGAACTGCCCGCAACGTCGTGGCGTGTGCACCCGTGTGTACACCACTACGCCGAAAAAACCTAACTCGGCACTGCGTAAAGTATGCCGTGTGCGCCTGACCAACGGTTTCGAGGTTTCCTCGTACATCGGTGGTGAAGGTCACAACCTGCAAGAGCACAGCGTGGTACTGATCCGCGGCGGTCGTGTAAAAGACTTGCCAGGTGTTCGTTACCACACCGTTCGCGGCTCCTTGGATACTTCCGGCGTTAAAGGCCGTAACCAGGGTCGTTCGAAGTACGGTACCAAGCGTCCGAAGTAATCGGCCGTTTTGCAGATTTTCATTTTATTGAGTCGATAAGAGTAAGGTCGGGCACGCATCCATTGGATCTGTCCCGAGCTAACCTGAAGACCGCTTGAGGGCTTATCATGCCAAGACGTCGCGTAGCAGCAAAGCGTGAGATTCTGGACGATCCGAAATACGGAAGCCAGATCCTCGCCAAATTCATGAACCACGTTATGGAAAGCGGCAAGAAAGCCGTTGCCGAGCGTATCGTTTATGGTGCCCTGGAAACCGTTGCGACCCGTAAGGCTGGCACCGATCCCCTGGAACTCTTCGAAAAAGCACTCGACGCCATCGCTCCGCTGGTCGAAGTGAAGTCGCGCCGCGTTGGTGGTGCTACTTACCAGGTTCCGGTCGAGGTTCGTCCTTCCCGTCGTAACGCTCTGGCAATGCGCTGGTTGGTAGACTTCGCCCGTAAGCGTGGCGAGAAGTCTATGGCTCTGCGTTTGGCTGGCGAACTGCTGGATGCTGCTGAAGGTAAAGGTGCTGCTGTTAAGAAGCGTGAAGACGTGCACCGTATGGCTGAAGCCAACAAAGCTTTCTCGCACTACCGCTTCTAATTTTAGCTTCACTAATTTTGCGAGGGCTTTATGGCTCGTACTACTCCGATTAGCCGCTACCGTAACATCGGTATCGTCGCTCACGTGGATGCTGGTAAAACCACCACCACCGAGCGCGTCCTTTTTTACACCGGCAAAAGTCACAAAATGGGCGAGGTGCATGATGGCGCCGCGACCACAGACTGGATGGTGCAGGAGCAGGAGCGTGGTATTACCATTACTTCTGCTGCCATCACCGCTTTCTGGAAAGGTTCCGAGAAGCAGTACAAGGACGAGCACCGCTTCAACGTAATCGATACCCCGGGCCACGTTGACTTCACTATTGAAGTTGAGCGTTCCCTGCGCGTACTCGACGGCGCTGTCGTTGTGTTCTGCGGTACTTCGGGTGTTGAGCCTCAGTCGGAAACCGTATGGCGTCAAGCCAACAAATACGGCGTTCCACGTCTTGTTTACGTAAACAAGATGGACCGTGCTGGTGCCAACTTCCTGCGCGTGATCGGTCAGATCAAGCAGCGTCTGGGTCACACTCCGGTGCCGATCCAGTTGGCCATCGGTTCCGAAGACAACTTCCAGGGTCAGATCGATCTGATCAACATGCAAGCTGTCTACTGGAATGACTCTGACAAAGGTATGGTTCCTGTTCGCAAGGACATTCCTGCTGAGCTCCAAGAGCTGGCTGAAGAGTGGCGCAACAACATGGTTGAAGCTGCTGCTGAAGCCAACGAAGAGCTGATGAACAAGTATCTGGAAGGCGAAGAGCTGTCGATCGAAGAGATCAAAGCTGCTTTGCGTCAGCGTACTATCGCCGGCGAAATCGTTTTGGCCGTTTGCGGTTCTTCCTTCAAGAACAAGGGTGTTCCCCTGGTTCTCGACGCCGTTATCGACTTCCTGCCTGCACCGACCGACATTCCTGCGATCAAGGGTACTGACCCTGATAACGAGGAAATCGAGCTGGAGCGTCATGCAGACGATGCGGAGCCGTTCTCGGCTCTGGCGTTCAAGATCGCTACCGACCCATTCGTGGGTACCTTGACCTTCGTCCGTGTTTACTCGGGCGTGTTGAACTCCGGCGACGGCGTGATCAACTCGGTTAAAGGTAAAAAAGAGCGCGTGGGTCGTATGGTGCAAATGCACGCAAACGCCCGTGAAGAGATCAAGGAAGTACGCGCTGGTGACATCGCGGCCCTGATCGGCATGAAGGACGTCACCACTGGTGAGACCCTCTGCAACGCTGACAAGCCAATCATCCTGGTTCGCATGGACTTCCCGGAGCCGGTTATTTCGGTTGCCGTAGAGCCTAAGACCAAGGATGACCAGGAAAAAATGGGCATCGCTCTGGGCAAGCTTGCTCAGGAAGACCCGTCTTTCCGCGTTAAAACTGATGAAGAGACTGGTCAAACGATCATCTCCGGCATGGGCGAGCTGCACCTGGACATCCTGGTTGACCGGATGCGCCGTGAGTTCAACGTCGAAGCCAACATCGGCAAGCCTCAGGTTTCGTATCGTGAGCGCATCACGAAGAACTGTGAAATCGAAGGCAAGTTCGTTCGCCAGTCCGGCGGTCGTGGTCAGTTCGGCCACTGCTGGATCCGTTTTGCTCCTGCTGACGAAGGTCAGGAAGGTCTGCAATTCGTGAACGAAGTTGTAGGTGGTGTGGTTCCTAAGGAATACATCCCGGCTATCCAGAAGGGTATCGAAGAGCAGATGAAGAACGGCGTCGTTGCCGGCTATCCGCTGATCGGCCTGAAGGCTACCGTGTTCGATGGTTCTTACCACGACGTCGACTCCAACGAGATGGCGTTTAAAGTGGCTGCCTCCATGGCGACCAAGCAACTGGCCCAGAAGGGCGGTGGTGAGTTGCTTGAGCCGATCATGGCTGTAGAGGTTGTTACGCCTGAAGACTATATGGGTGATGTAATGGGCGACCTTAACCGTCGTCGCGGCATGATCCAGGGTATGGAAGACACAGTGTCCGGCAAGGTTATCCGCGCCGAAGTTCCACTGGGTGAGATGTTCGGTTATGCGACCGACGTTCGTTCCATGTCTCAGGGTCGCGCAAGCTACTCTATGGAATTCAAAAAATACGATACGGCTCCGTCGCACATCGTCGAATCCGTAACCAAAAAACAAGGCTGATTCAGCCCCTTTAGGCTAGGAGTTAATTGTCGTGGCTAAAGAAAAATTTGATCGTTCCCTACCGCACGTCAACGTTGGCACCATCGGTCACGTTGACCACGGTAAAACCACTCTGACTGCTGCTCTGACTCGCGTTTGCTCCGAAGTTTTCGGTTCCGCAATCGTTGACTTCGACAAGATCGACAGCGCACCGGAAGAAAAAGCTCGCGGTATCACCATCAACACCGCACACGTTGAGTACAACTCGAAGATCCGTCACTACGCTCACGTCGACTGCCCAGGTCACGCTGACTATGTGAAGAACATGATCACCGGTGCTGCTCAAATGGACGGCGCTATTCTGGTTTGCTCGGCCGCTGATGGTCCGATGCCACAAACCCGTGAGCACATCCTGCTGTCCCGTCAGGTAGGCGTTCCGTACATCGTGGTTTTCCTGAACAAGGCTGACCTGGTAGACGACGCAGAGCTGCTGGAACTGGTTGAGATGGAAGTTCGTGACCTGCTGTCCACCTACGACTTCCCGGGCGATGACACTCCAATCATCATCGGTTC
>NZ_FOCU01000008.1:0-325980 GCF_900110195.1 Pseudomonas sp. ok266
CTGCTCCTAGTACGAGAGGACCGGAGTGGACGAACCTCTGGTGTTCCGGTTGTCACGCCAGTGGCATTGCCGGGTAGCTATGTTCGGGAAAGATAACCGCTGAAAGCATCTAAGCGGGAAACTTGCCTCAAGATGAGATCTCACTGGAACCTTGAGTTCCCTGAAGGGCCGTCGAAGACTACGACGTTGATAGGTTGGGTGTGTAAGCGCTGTGAGGCGTTGAGCTAACCAATACTAATTGCCCGTGAGGCTTGACCATATAACACCCAAGCAATTTGCGTCGAAGAGACCAGATTGCGGTGTGTGAAGACGAAACGAACCGAAAGTTCGATGTTCACAAAACACCGAAAGCTGTCACATACCCAATTTGCTGAAGCGAGACCATCTGGTCACGAGTCAGTACCCGAATTTCTTGACGACCATAGAGCGTTGGAACCACCTGATCCCATCCCGAACTCAGCAGTGAAACGATGCATCGCCGATGGTAGTGTGGGGTTTCCCCATGTGAGAGTAGGTCATCGTCAAGATTAAATTCCGAAACCCCAATTGCGAAAGCAGTTGGGGTTTTGTTTTGCCCGCAGGAAAAGCATCTGCTTGATTTCTATGCAACAGCCCGGGTCATGGATATTATTCGGGCCTCATTGTGAGGGCGAGACCTGCATGTTGACGTTGTTGAACCTCCTGAAAGATGGCCGATTCCATTCTGGTCAGGATCTTGGCGCCGCCTTGGGAATAAGTCGAAGTGCGGTATGGAAACAGCTTCAGCATCTTGAGGCTGAGCTTGGCTTGTCCATTCATAAAGTGCGAGGACGAGGCTATCAATTGGCTGTTCCATTGACGCTACTCGACTCTCGAGCAATATCGGCAATGGCGCCAGATTGGCCGGTGATGGTCTTGGATTCGGTCGACTCGACAAACGCTGAGGCCTTGCGGGCGATTGGCCAGGGTAGTTTGGCGCCCTTTTTGGTGCTCGCGGAACGCCAAGTCTCTGGTCGTGGGCGAAGAGGTCGCAAGTGGGTAAGTCCCTTTGCAGAGAATCTTTATTACAGCCTTGTCCTGCGTATTGATGGTGGAATGCGCCAGCTCGAGGGCTTGAGTCTTGTTGTTGGGTTGGCTGTCTTGCAGGCTCTGAGAAATTTTGGAGTGCCAGGTGCGGGATTGAAGTGGCCCAACGATGTCTTGGTGGGTAACAAGAAGATTGCCGGCATTCTCCTTGAACTCGTTGGTGATCCGGCAGATGTTTGCCATGTGGTGCTGGGTATTGGTGTAAATGTGAACATGCAAGTGGCTGATGAAGTTGGCCAGCAATGGACTTCGATTCGGCTTGAGTCAGGTAGGAGTACTGACCGTAACTCCCTGGTGGCAGAACTTAGTAAGCAGTTAAGTGTTTATATCCGGCGCCATCAAGTGGATGGTTTTTCGGCTCTCCAGGCGGAATGGGAGGCGAACCATTTGTGGCAGGATCGCTCTGTGTCATTGATTGCGGGTTCCAGTCAGATAGATGGTGTTGTGCTCGGAATCGATAGTCAGGGTGCGCTGCGCCTGAAGGTGGATGGTGTGGAAAAAGTCTTTAGTGGTGGTGAGCTCAGCCTGAGGTTGCGTGATGATTCTTGAGCTCGACTGTGGGAACAGCTTCATTAAGTGGCGAGTACTGAAGGCTGCACTTGGCGCTGTCTTTTCCGAAGGGGTTGTCGACTCTGATCTCGCATTGCTAGACAGTTTGAAAGCTCTCAATGGGCTTGAGCTTCGTAAGTGCCGCGTGGTCAGTGTCAGGACTGCGGAGGAGACTGATGCCTTGATCGCTATTATCGAGCGTGAGTTTGGTATTTCGGTGGTGTGCGCGAAGCCCGCACGTGAAATGTCCGGTGTCAAAAACGGTTATGAAGAGTACGAGCGTCTAGGGCTGGATCGATGGCTGGCCATGCTTGGCGGGTTTCATCTCGCATCAGGCGGCGCTTGCCTGGTGCTTGATTTCGGTACGGCAGTGACTGCAGATTTTATTGCTGCGGGTGGTGAGCATCTTGGTGGTTTTATTTGCCCCGGAATGCCTTTGATGCGAAATCAGTTGCGTACGCATACCCGTAAGATTCGCTATGGAGATCTGGCGGCTGAGCGCGCGCTGTCAAGCAATGCGCCTGGGCGGACCACTGCTGAGGCGGTGGAGCGCGGGTGTTCATTGATGTTGCGAGGTTTCGTATTGACACAGTTGGAACTGGCGCGCTCTTACTGGAGAGAAGACTTCGCAGTCTTTATAACTGGGGGGGATGCTGAATTGGTTGCAGCTGTCGCCCCTGAGGCCCGAGTCGTTCCTGACCTGGTGTTTGTGGGGCTGGCTATGGCGTGTCCTTTTTCCTGAGGTTTGTATGCGTTGGTTGTTCCTCCTGCTTCTTGTTCTTAATGTTTTCTATTATGTCTGGCATCAGCAGGAGGCGCCCTTGCGGGCGAAGGATGTAACGCCTCTTAGTTTGTATCGAGGTTCCCAGCAAGACATTCGCTTGCTCAGTGAAACGACGAGCAATGTTCGAGAGGGGCAGGGAGGGCGTCGGCAAGAGTGTCTGTTCCTTGGTGGTTTTTCTCGACAGGAGTCGATTACGGCGCTCCAGCAGCGTTTGGCTGAAATGGGAGTCGATGTAAAATCTTCGTCGAGGGATTCTTCTGGGGCTGGTTATTGGTTGTCTGTTTCGCCTCAGGGCCAGCGTTTGCTGGGGGATGCCCAGCTCCAAAACCTTTCCAACGAATTCAATGAGTTAAAACATAAAATAATGCTGTGTGAGGGGGTTGCACCTACTGAATAGTTTGCATAGAATGGCGCCCGCTCCACAGCGAAGACCTAAGTAGGGATTCAAAATGAAGCGATGTCAACGCAGCTAACCTCAGGTTTTTAAATGAGAAAATGCTTGACAGGGGTTTGGCATAGTATAGAATGCCGGCCTGATTAGGAGGGGTTCCCGAGCGGCCAAAGGGATCAGACTGTAAATCTGACGTCTACGACTTCGAAGGTTCGAATCCTTCTCCCTCCACCAGATTTAAGCGTGAGCTGCAGGCTCCGCGGGTATAGTTTAGTGGTAGAACCTCAGCCTTCCAAGCTGATGATGCGGGTTCGATTCCCGCTACCCGCTCCAAGTTTGCAGGTTGTGCAAAGTGTTTTGCTCTTGTAGCTCAGTTGGTAGAGCACACCCTTGGTAAGGGTGAGGTCAGCGGTTCAAATCCGCTCAAGAGCTCCATATAACAAGGCAGATATGAAAATATCTGCCTTTGTTTTAATGGCTGATATTGTTTGTCTAATTTCTTCTGTTGAGGGTGATATCGATGGCTAAGGAAAAATTTGATCGTTCCCTGCCCCACGTCAACGTTGGGACCATTGGTCACGTTGACCACGGTAAAACCACTCTGACTGCTGCTCTGACTCGCGTTTGCTCGGAAGTTTTCGGTTCCGCAATCGTTGACTTCGACAAGATCGACAGCGCACCAGAAGAAAAAGCTCGCGGTATCACCATCAACACCGCACACGTTGAGTACAACTCGAAGATCCGTCACTACGCTCACGTTGACTGCCCGGGTCACGCTGACTATGTGAAGAACATGATCACTGGTGCTGCTCAAATGGACGGCGCTATTCTGGTTTGCTCGGCCGCTGATGGTCCGATGCCGCAAACCCGTGAGCACATCCTGCTGTCCCGTCAGGTAGGCGTTCCGTACATCGTGGTTTTCCTGAACAAGGCTGACCTGGTAGATGACGCAGAGCTGCTGGAACTGGTTGAGATGGAAGTTCGTGACCTGTTGTCCACCTACGACTTCCCGGGCGATGACACTCCAATCATCATCGGTTCGGCTCGTATGGCTCTGGAAGGCAAAGACGACAACGAGATGGGCACCACTGCCGTCAAGAAACTGGTTGAGACTCTGGATGCTTACATCCCAGAACCAGTTCGTATGATCGACAAGCCATTCCTGATGCCAATCGAAGACGTATTCTCGATCTCGGGTCGCGGTACTGTTGTGACTGGTCGTATCGAGCGCGGTATCGTTCGCGTTCAGGATCCGCTGGAAATCGTTGGTCTGCGTGACACCACCGTTACTACTTGCACCGGTGTTGAAATGTTCCGCAAGCTGCTCGACGAAGGTCGTGCTGGCGAGAACTGCGGCGTTCTGCTGCGTGGTACCAAGCGTGACGACGTTGAACGTGGTCAGGTTCTGGTTAAGCCGGGTTCGGTTAAGCCGCACACCAAGTTCACCGCAGAAGTTTACGTTCTGAGCAAGGAAGAAGGCGGTCGTCACACTCCGTTCTTCAAAGGCTACCGTCCACAGTTCTACTTCCGTACTACTGACGTGACTGGTAACTGCGAGCTGCCAGAAGGCGTTGAAATGGTAATGCCAGGTGACAACATTCAGATGACTGTTACCCTGATCAAAACCATCGCGATGGAAGACGGTCTGCGTTTCGCTATCCGTGAAGGCGGTCGTACCGTCGGCGCTGGCGTCGTAGCCAAAATCATCGAGTAATTCTCTTTTTTAGAGTTTGCTTGATGCTTTGAAAAAAGCCCCCGCTCAGCGGGGGCTTTTTTATTGGGTTGACACCCATCTGGGGCGTCTATAGAATTGCGCCTCCTTTTAACGGGCGTATTGCGCTCGGTGGGAATAGCAGCCGGAGTCTGAAATCCAATGCAAAATCAGCAAATCCGTATCAGGTTGAAGGCTTTCGACCATCGCCTGATCGACCAATCAACCCAGGAAATCGTGGAAACCGCGAAACGTACTGGTGCTCAAGTGCGTGGTCCAATTCCACTGCCTACCCGTAAAGAGCGGTTCACCGTTCTGGTTTCTCCGCACGTCAACAAAGACGCGCGCGACCAGTACGAAATCCGCACTCATAAGCGCGTTCTGGACATTGTCCAGCCAACGGATAAAACCGTTGATGCTCTTATGAAGCTTGATCTTGCGGCCGGTGTGGAAGTGCAGATCAGCCTCGGCTAAGACTCGGTCTTAGTCGTGTAACGCTCTGAAATGGGCGGCCATAGCGGGTGAAAGCCCCGTACACTCATGAGGTTTACAACATGACTATTGGTGTAGTCGGTCGTAAATGCGGTATGACCCGTATTTTCACCGAAGAAGGTGTCTCCATTCCGGTCACGGTCATTGAGATCGAGCCGAATCGCGTCACCCAGTTCAAAACTGAAGAGACCGATGGCTATCGTGCAGTGCAAGTCACTGTCGGCGAGCGTCGTGCTTCGCGTGTAACAGCAGCTCAGGCTGGCCACTTCGCTAAAGCGAACGTTGCCGCTGGTCGCACTACCATGGAATTCCGTCTTGAAGAAGGCGAGTACCAGGCTGGCGATCTGATCAACGCTGAAATCTTCGCCGCTGGTCAACTGGTTGATGTAACCGGTCAGTCCAAGGGTAAAGGCTTCCAGGGTACGATCAAGCGTTGGAATTTCCGCGGGCAAGATAACACCCACGGTAACTCCGTATCCCACCGCGTCCCAGGCTCTATCGGCCAGTGCCAGACTCCTGGTCGTGTATTCAAGGGCAAAAAAATGTCCGGTCATATGGGCGCTGAGCGCGTGACCGTGCAGTCCCTGGAAGTAGTGCGCGTGGACGCTGAACGCAATCTGTTGTTGGTCAAGGGTGCTGTTCCTGGCGCTACTGGCGGCAACCTGGTTGTACGTCCAGCAGCCAAGGCTCGCGGTTAAGGGGAAGCTGACATGCAATTAAATGTAAATGACGCTCAAGCGATCGAAGTTTCCGAACTGACATTTGGCGGCGAATTCAACGAGACGCTGGTTCACCAAGCAGTCGTGGCCTACATGGCCGGCGGCCGTCAAGGTACCAAGCAGCAGAAGACCCGTTCCGACGTTCGTGGTGGCGGTAAGCGCCCATGGCGTCAGAAAGGTACTGGCCGTGCTCGTGCCGGTACTATCCGTAGCCCAATCTGGCGTGGCGGCGGTACCACTTTTGCAGCACGTCCACAGGATCACTCCCAGAAGCTGAACAAGAAGATGTATCGCGCAGCAATGCGTTCCATCCTTGCTGAGCTGGTGCGTACTGATCGTCTGGTCGTGGTTCAGGATTTCGCTGTTGAAACTCCGAAAACCAAAGATCTGCTGGGCAAGCTGAACAACATGAGCCTGACCGACGTTTTGATCGTGTCGGACGCTGTTGATCAGAACCTGTACCTGGCTGCTCGTAACCTGCCGCACGTAGATGTACGTGACGTTCAAGGTTCCGATCCAGTTAGTCTGATCGCATACGACAAGGTGTTGATCACCGTGTCGGCCGTGAAGAAATTCGAGGAGCTGCTGGGATGAACCAGGAACGCGTATTTAAAGTTCTGCTTGGCCCGCACGTTTCCGAGAAGGCTACGGTTCTGGCAGACAAGAAAGGCCAGTTCGTTTTCAAGGTTGCTACTGACGCAACCAAGCTGGAAATCAAGAAGGCCGTCGAAAGCCTGTTCAGCGTGAAAGTAGAGCGCGTCACTACCCTGAATGTTCTGGGTAAGAGCAAGCGCACTGCTCGCGGTCTGGGCAAGCGTAATGACTGGAAGAAGGCAGTTATCTCCCTTCAGCCAGGCCAAGATCTCGATTTCAGCAGCAGTGCTGAGTAAGGAAGGGGTGCATCATGGCAATCGTTAAATGCAAACCGACTTCCCCTGGCCGCCGTTTTGTGGTCAAGGTGGTCAACCAGGAGCTGCATAAAGGCGCTCCTCACGCACCGCTGCTCGAGAAAAAATCGAAGACTGGTGGTCGTAACAACAATGGCCGTATTACCACGCGTCACATCGGTGGTGGTCATAAGCAGCATTATCGTATGGTCGATTTCCGTCGCAACGACAAAGATGGCATCGTCGCCACTGTCGAGCGTGTCGAATACGATCCAAACCGTACTGCTCACATCGCACTGCTCTGCTACGCAGACGGCGAGCGCCGCTACATCATCGCCCCTAAAGGCGTGAGTGCTGGCGACCAGCTGATCGCAGGCGCTCTGGCTCCAATCAAGCCAGGCAACGCTCTGCAACTGCGCAACATTCCAGTCGGTTCTACCGTACACGGCATCGAACTGAAGCCAGGTAAAGGCGCGCAGATCGCTCGTTCCGCTGGTGCTTCGGCTCAGCTGATCGCTCGTGAAGGCGTTTACGTTACCCTGCGTCTGCGTTCCGGTGAAATGCGTAAAGTCCTGGCTGAATGCCGTGCGACCCTGGGCGAAGTCTCGAACTCCGAGCACAGCCTGCGTTCGTTGGGTAAAGCTGGTGCCAAGCGCTGGCGTGGCGTTCGCCCAACCGTTCGTGGTGTTGCCATGAACCCGGTTGACCACCCACATGGTGGTGGTGAAGGTCGTACCTCTGGTGGTCGTCATCCGGTATCGCCATGGGGCTTCCCGACTAAGGGCGCGAAGACTCGTGGTAATAAGCGTACCGACAAAATGATCGTCCGTCGTCGCAAGTAAATAGAGGGATACGACAGTGCCACGTTCTCTGAAAAAAGGTCCTTTTATTGATCTTCACCTACTGAAGAAGATCGAAGTGGCGGCGGAAAAGAACGATCGCAAACCAATTAAGACTTGGTCGCGTCGTTCGATGATCCTGCCACAAATGGTCGGTCTGACCATCGCAGTACACAACGGTCGTCAGCACGTCCCAGTTCTCGTTAACGAAGACATGGTCGGCCACAAACTGGGCGAGTTCGCCGGTACCCGCAACTATCGCGGGCACGTGGCTGACAAGAAAGCCAAGCGTTAAGGGGTTAGGAAATGGAAGTAGCCGCTAAGTTGTCGGGCGCTCGAATCTCCGCCCAGAAAGCCCGCTTGGTCGCCGACCAGATCCGCGGGAAGAAGGTGGGCGAAGCGCTCAACTTGTTGGCTTTCAGCAGTAAGAAAGCCGCCGAGATCATGAAGAAAGTGCTGGAGTCGGCCGTAGCCAACGCCGAGCATAACGAAGGCGCAGACGTTGATGACCTGAAGGTCAGCACCGTTTTCGTCAACGAAGGGCGTTCGCTGAAGCGCATCATGCCACGTGCCAAAGGCCGTGCTGATCGCATCGTCAAGCGGTCTTGCCATATCACTGTCAAGGTTGCTGACAAGTAACGGAGTCGAAGAGATGGGTCAGAAAGTACATCCCATTGGCATTCGCCTGGGAATCGTCAAGGAGCACACCTCCGTCTGGTACGCAGACGGTCGGACTTATGCGGACTACTTGTTCGCAGATCTGAAAGTGCGTGAGTATCTCCAAGACAAACTAAAAAGCGCGTCCGTAAGCCGTATCGATATCCATCGTCCGGCCCAAACTGCACGTATCACCATCCACACCGCTCGTCCAGGTATCGTTATCGGGAAGAAAGGTGAAGATGTTGAGAAACTGCGTCAGGACCTGACCAAGCAAATGGGTGTGCCTGTGCACATCAATATCGAAGAGATCCGCAAGCCGGAGCTCGACGGTATGCTGGTTGCGCAGAGCGTAGCTCAGCAGCTGGAGCGTCGTGTAATGTTCCGTCGCGCTATGAAGCGCGCAGTACAGAACGCCATGCGCATTGGTGCCAAGGGCATCAAAATCCAAGTGAGCGGTCGTCTCGGCGGTGCTGAAATCGCACGTACTGAATGGTATCGCGAAGGTCGTGTGCCGTTGCACACCCTGCGTGCCGACATCGACTATGCCAACTACGAAGCTCACACCACTTACGGTGTGATCGGTGTAAAGGTTTGGATCTTCAAAGGCGAAGTAATTGGTGGTCGCCAAGAAGAGCTGAAACCACAAGCACCAGCGCCTCGTAAAAAAGCTGCTAAGTAAGGGGTACGCCAAATGTTGCAACCTAAGCGTACGAAGTTCCGCAAGCAGATGACAGGCCACAACCGTGGTCTGGCTCAGCGCGGTAGCAAAGTCAGCTTCGGCGAGTTCGCGCTGAAGTCTGTAGCTCGTGGTCGTCTCACCGCTCGTCAGATCGAGTCAGCGCGTCGTGCTCTGACCCGTCACGTTAAACGTGGCGGCAAGATCTGGATCCGTGTATTCCCGGACAAGCCTATTTCCAAAAAGCCCCTCGAAGTTCGTATGGGTAAAGGTAAGGGTAGTGTGGAGTACTGGGTTGCCCAGATTCAGCCAGGCAAAGTCCTGTATGAAATCGAGGGTGTTTCTGAAGAGCTGGCGCGTGAGGCTTTTGCCCTGGCTGCTGCAAAGCTGCCGCTCGCCACCGCCTTTGTTAAACGGACGGTGATGTGATGAAAGCGAATGAACTTCGTGAAAAATCCGCACAGCAGCTGAACGAGCAACTGCTCGGCTTGCTGCGCGACCAGTTCAATCTGCGTATGCAGAAAGCAACTGGCCAGTTGGGGCAGTCTCATCTGCTCTCGCAAGTTAAACGTGACATCGCTCGCGTGAAGACTGTGCTCAACCAGCAGGCAGGTAAGTGATCATGGCTGAAGCCGAAAAAACTGTCCGTACGCTGACTGGCCGTGTTGTCAGCGACAAGATGGACAAAACCATCACCGTACTGATCGAGCGTCGCGTAAAGCACCCGATCTACGGTAAATACGTTAAGCGTTCGACTAAGCTGCACGCGCACGACGAAACCAACCAGTGCCACATCGGCGACAAAGTCACTATTCGTGAAACTCGTCCTATGGCCAAGACCAAGTCTTGGGCGCTGGTTGATGTTCTCGAACGCGCTGTGGAAGTCTAAGGACTAGGGGTCGGAGAAATTATATGATTCAGACTCAATCCATGCTCGATGTGGCCGATAACAGCGGCGCTCGCCGTGTTATGTGCATCAAGGTGCTGGGTGGCTCCCATCGTCGTTACGCTGGTATCGGTGACATCATCAAAGTTACCGTGAAGGAAGCAATTCCTCGCGGTAAAGTGAAAAAAGGCCAAGTGATGACTGCTGTTGTAGTCCGCACTCGTCACGGCGTACGTCGTGCTGATGGCTCCATTATCCGCTTTGATGGCAACGCTGCTGTTCTTCTGAACAACAAGCAAGAGCCGATCGGCACCCGTATCTTTGGGCCAGTGACCCGTGAACTTCGTACTGAGAAGTTCATGAAGATCGTCTCGCTCGCCCCAGAAGTGCTGTAAGGAGATCCGACATGCAAAAGATTCGTCGTGACGACGAGATCATCGTGATCGCCGGCAAAGACAAAGGTAAGCGCGGTAAGGTGCTCAAGGTTCTTGCTAATAACCGTCTGGTTATCAGCGGTCTGAACCTGGTAAAGCGTCATACCAAGCCTAACCCGATGTCGGGCGTGCAAGGCGGTATCGTCGAAAAAGAAGCTCCACTGGACGCTTCTAACGTCGCCATTTTCAACGGCGAAACCAACAAGGCTGACCGCGTTGGTTTCAAAGTAGAAGACGGCAAGAAAATTCGTGTCTTCAAGTCGACCCAAAAAGCGGTTGATGCTTGAACACTGCTAGGTAGAAGACCATGGCACGACTAAAAGAGATTTACTGGAAGGAAATCGCACCGAAGCTTAAGGAAGAACTTAAGCTTTCGAACGTGATGGAAGTTCCACGCGTTACAAAAATCACCCTGAACATGGGTCTGGGCGAAGCTGTTGGTGACAAAAAAGTCATCGAGCATGCTGTTGCTGACCTGGAAAAGATCACCGGCCAAAAAGTCGTTGTGACCTACGCTCGTAAATCCATCGCTGGCTTTAAAGTCCGTGAAGGATGGCCGATCGGCGTCAAGGTGACTCTGCGCCGTGAGCGTATGTACGAGTTCCTGGATCGTCTGTTGTCGATCTCCCTGCCTCGGGTTCGCGACTTCCGCGGCCTGAATGCCAAGTCCTTCGATGGTCGTGGCAACTACAGCATGGGCGTGAAAGAGCAGATCATTTTCCCGGAAATCGACTACGACAAGATCGATGCTCTCCGCGGTCTGGACATTACCCTGACCACCACTGCCAAGAACGATGATGAAGGCCGCGCTCTGCTGCGTGCTTTCAAATTCCCGTTCCGCAACTGATTGGAGTAGGAAAATGGCCAAGAAGAGCATGAAAAACCGTGAGCTGAAGCGTCAGCTCACCGTTGCCAAGTACGCCACCAAGCGTGCAGCGCTGAAAGCTATCATCGTTGATCTGAACGCAAGTCCAGAAGCGCGTTGGGAAGCTACCGTAGCTCTGCAGAAGCAACCACGTGACGCAAGCGCTTCGCGCATGCGTAACCGTTGCCGCCTGACTGGTCGTCCGCACGGCGTTTACCGCAAGTTCGGCCTTGGCCGTAACAAGCTGCGTGAAGCTGCAATGCGTGGTGACGTACCAGGTCTGGTTAAAGCCAGCTGGTAATTGCTGTCAAAGTCTCGATGTTCGGGTTCGCAAGAACCTGACCATCGGTGGCCTTGAATCTGAATCAAGCCCCTTTTGGGGCTTGATTCATTTCTGGGGTGTGTCTAGAATGACCGGCTCGCCTGAGCCCGTGTTTTTCATGCCCGGAAGTTCTCGGCGACAAGTAGTAGCCGCAAGGCTAATTTTTCTGTATTAGGAGCGTCTAGCCCATGAGTATGCAGGACCCGTTAGCGGACATGCTAACTCGAATCCGTAATGCCCAGATGGCTGAAAAGTCTGTCGTAAGCATGCCGTCTTCCACGCTGAAGGTGGCTGTAGCAAAAGTCCTGAAGGACGAAGGTTACATCGCGGATTTTCAGATCACCACCGACGCTAAGCCGTCGTTGTCCATCGAGCTGAAGTACTTCGAAGGCCGTCCGGTTATCGAAGAAGTGAAGCGCGTTAGTCGTCCAGGCCTGCGTCAGTACAAGTCCGTTGAAGATCTGCCGAAAGTTCGTGGCGGTCTTGGCGTGTCTATCGTCTCCACCAACAAAGGTGTGATGACGGATCGTGCTGCGCGCGCTGCCGGTGTCGGCGGCGAAGTTCTTTGCACTGTGTTCTAAGGGGGGATAAGCATGTCTCGCGTCGCTAAGAACCCCGTTAAGCTGCCAGCCGGTGTCGAAGTAAAATTCGCAGGCCAACAGCTTTCGGTGAAGGGTGCCAAGGGTACTCTTGAACTGAACATCCATTCGTCCGTTGAGATCGTTGAAGAAGCTGGTGAGCTGCGTTTCGCTGCTCGCAATGGCGATCAACAAACTCGCGCAATGGCCGGTACCACGCGTGCGTTGGTAAACAACATGGTCCAAGGCGTAAGCCAAGGCTTCGAGCGCAAGCTCCAGCTGGTCGGTGTTGGTTACAAGGCGCAAGCAAAAGGCACGGTTTTGAACCTGGCCCTTGGCTTCTCGCACCCAGTGGATTACGAACTGCCGGAAGGCATCACCGCTGAGACTCCTAGCCAGACCGATATCCTGATCAAGGGCATCGACAAGCAGCTGGTAGGTCAAGTGGCCGCTGAGATCCGCGACTTCCGTCCACCAGAGCCGTACAAAGGCAAAGGTGTGCGCTACGCGGACGAAGTCGTCCGTCGTAAAGAAGCCAAGAAGAAGTAGGGCATAGCAAATGACCGACAAAAAAGTTACTCGACTGCGTCGCGCTCGCAAAGCACGCCTGAAAATGCACGAACTCGAAGTCGTGCGTCTCTGCGTGTTCCGCTCGTCGCAGCACATCTACGCCCAGGTCATCTCGGCCGACGGCAACAAAGTCCTGGCAAGTGCCTCGACTTTGGATAAAGAACTGCGTGATGGCGCCACTGGCAACATCGACGCGGCCACAAAGGTTGGCCAGCTGGTCGCTACGCGTGCTAAGGCCGCTGGCGTCTCGCAAGTGGCTTTCGACCGCTCTGGCTTCAAGTACCACGGCCGCGTTAAAGCGCTGGCTGATGCTGCTCGTGAAGCTGGGCTGGAGTTCTAAGTTATGTCAAATAACGACCAAAAGCGCGACGAAGGCTACATTGAGAAGCTGGTTCAAGTTAACCGCGTAGCCAAAACCGTTAAAGGCGGCCGTATCTTCACTTTCACTGCGTTGACCGTGGTGGGTGATGGTAAAGGGCGTGTTGGCTTCGGCCGTGGCAAGTCGCGTGAAGTGCCTGCTGCGATCCAGAAGGCAATGGAAGCTGCTCGCCGCAACATGATCCAAGTTGATCTGAACGGCACCACTCTGCAGTACGCAATGAAGTCCGCTCACGGCGCTTCGAAGGTGTACATGCAGCCTGCTTCTGAAGGTACCGGTATCATCGCTGGCGGCGCTATGCGTGCTGTCCTCGAAGTTGCTGGCGTTCAGAACGTTCTGGCCAAGTGCTACGGCTCGACTAACCCGGTAAACGTGGTTCACGCCACTTTCAAAGGTTTGAAAGCTATGCAGTCTCCTGAATCCATTGCCGCCAAGCGTGGCAAAAGCGTCAAGGAGATCTTCTGATCATGGCTACCGTTAAAGTAACGCTGATCAAAAGCATGACCGGCCGCATCCCTAACCACAAACTGTGCGTTAAGGGTCTGGGTCTGCGTCGCATCGGTCACACTGTAGAAGTCCAGGATACTCCCGAGAATCGCGGGATGATCAACAAGGCTTACTACATGCTGCGTGTCGAGGGTTAATCGATGAAACTCAATGATCTGAGTCCAGCGCCGGGTTCCCGTCGCGAAAAGCATCGTCCGGGCCGTGGTATCGGTAGCGGTTTGGGTAAGACTGGTGGCCGTGGTCACAAAGGTCAGACCTCCCGTTCCGGTGGCACCATTGCTCCAGGCTTTGAAGGCGGTCAACAGCCGCTGCATCGTCGCCTGCCGAAGTTCGGTTTCGTTTCCCTGAAAGCCATGGACCGCGCAGAAGTGCGTCTGTCCGAGCTGGCTAAAGTGGAAGGCGACATCGTCACCGTGCAGTCCCTGAAAGATGCCAACGTGATCAACGTCAACGTACAGCGTGTGAAAATCATGCTGTCCGGTGAAGTGACTCGCGCTGTCACTATCGGCAAGGGAATCGGCGCCACCAAAGGTGCGCGTGCGGCTATCGAAGCAGCTGGCGGCAAGTTCGAGGAATAAATGGCTAAGCAAGGTGCTCTCTCTGCGCTCGGCAAAGGCGGTATGTCTGAACTCTGGGCTCGTCTGCGTTTTCTGTTCCTGGCGATTATCGTCTACCGAATAGGCGCACACATCCCGGTTCCAGGTATCAACCCGGACCGACTCGCAGACCTGTTTCGACAGAATGAGGGGACCATTCTTAGCTTGTTCAACATGTTCTCCGGCGGCGCGCTGGAACGGATGAGCATCTTTGCATTGGGGATCATGCCGTACATTTCGGCATCGATCATCATGCAACTGATGACCGCCGTCAGTCCGCAGCTGGAGCAGTTGAAGAAGGAAGGTGAAGCTGGCCGTCGCAAGATCAGCCAGTACACCCGCTACGGCACCGTCGTCCTCGCTCTCGTTCAGGCTATTGGCATGTCCATTGGTCTGGCGGGGCAGGGCGTTGCGTTCACTGGTGACTTTGGCTTCCATTTCGTCGCGGTATCCACTTTTGTGGCTGGTGCGATGTTCATGATGTGGCTGGGTGAGCAGATTACTGAGCGTGGTGTAGGTAACGGTATCTCGATGTTGATTTTTTCGGGTATCGTCGCCGGTCTTCCGAGAGCAATCGGGCAGTCTTTCGAGTCTGCGCGTCAGGGTGATATCAACATCTTCGCCTTGGTTGCCATCGGTTTGCTGGCAGTAGCGATTATCGGTTTCGTGGTGTTCATTGAGCGTGGTCAGCGTCGTATCGCTGTTCACTACGCCAAGCGTCAGCAGGGCCGCAAGGTTTTTGCTGCGCAGACTAGCCACCTGCCGTTGAAGGTGAACATGGCCGGTGTTATTCCGGCTATTTTCGCGAGCAGCATTTTGCTGTTCCCGGCTTCGTTGGGTGCCTGGTTCGGTCAGTCTGAAGGTATGGGCTGGTTGCAGGACATCTCGCAGTCGATCGCTCCTGGTCAGCCGTTGAATATTCTGCTGTTTAGTGCAGGGATTATTTTCTTCTGCTTCTTCTATACGGCGTTGATGTTCAATCCGAAAGACGTAGCGGAAAACCTGAAGAAGTCCGGTGCCTTTATTCCGGGCATCCGTCCAGGTGAGCAGTCGGCGCGCTACATTGATGGCGTTCTGACCCGCTTGACCATGTTCGGTGCTCTTTACATGACGGCCGTGTGTCTGTTGCCCCAGTTCCTTGTGGTTGCAGCAAACGTTCCGTTCTACCTTGGCGGGACCTCGTTGCTGATCGTGGTCGTGGTTGTGATGGACTTCATGTCCCAAGTACAATCGCACCTCGTTTCGCACCAGTACGAATCCCTGATGAAGAAAGCCAACCTGAAGGGTTACGGCAGCGGCATGTTGCGCTGAGTACCCATAAGGTTCGAGGAGTTGGTGATGAAAGTTCGTGCATCGGTGAAAAAGCTGTGCCGTAACTGCAAGATTATTCGCCGCGAAGGTGTTGTTCGAGTAATTTGCAGCGCGGAACCGCGTCACAAACAGCGCCAAGGCTGAGTGTGATTGTGCTTCAAGCCCGGTAGCTAGTGCGCTACCGGGTTGATTATTTGTTATTACAGCGATATTATCTCGCGCCCTATTTCTTGGCTTCCGGGGCGTAGGTAGCTGTCAATTGGAGTCCCACTGAATGGCCCGTATTGCAGGCGTTAACATTCCAGATAACAAGCATACTGTTATCTCGCTGACCTACATCTATGGTGTTGGTCGCACTACTGCGCAGAAGATCTGTGCAGTGACTGGGGTAAACCCAGCAGCAAAGATCAAAGATCTGAGCGACGAGCAAATTGAACAGCTGCGTGGCGAAGTGGCGAAGTTCACCACTGAAGGTGACCTGCGTCGCGAAATCAACATGAAAATCAAGCGCTTGATGGACCTCGGTTGCTATCGCGGTCTGCGTCATCGTCGTGGTCTGCCAGTACGCGGTCAGCGTACCAAGACCAACGCGCGTACCCGTAAAGGTCCGCGTAAGCCGATCCGCAAGTAATCGCCCCAGCGAATCGACAGGAATTTAATCATGGCAAAACCTGCTGCTCGTCCTCGTAAAAAAGTTAAAAAGACAGTGGTTGATGGCATCGCCCACATCCATGCATCTTTTAACAACACCATCGTGACCATTACCGACCGTCAAGGTAACGCTCTTTCCTGGGCTACCTCCGGTGGTTCGGGTTTCCGCGGTTCCCGCAAGTCCACCCCGTTTGCTGCTCAAGTAGCTGCTGAACGTGCTGGTCAAGCTGCGCTGGAATACGGCCTGAAAAACCTCGACGTTAACGTCAAGGGCCCAGGTCCAGGTCGTGAATCCGCAGTCCGCGCTTTGAACGGCTGTGGCTACAAGATCGCCAGCATCACCGACGTGACGCCAATCCCGCACAACGGGTGCCGTCCGCCGAAGAAGCGCCGCGTGTAATCCAGGAGATTGTAAAGAATGGCTCGTTACATTGGTCCAAAATGCAAACTCGCTCGTCGCGAAGGCACCGATCTCTTCCTGAAGAGCGGCGTGCGCGCGATCGAATCGAAGTGCAACATTGAAGCAGCACCTGGTATCCACGGCCAACGCCGCGGTCGCCAGTCCGATTACGGCACCCAACTGCGTGAAAAGCAGAAGGTCCGTCGTATCTACGGCGTTCTCGAGCGTCAGTTCAGCGGCTACTACAAAGAAGCTGCTGGCAAGAAAGGTGCAACCGGTGAAAACCTGCTGCAACTGCTCGAATGCCGTCTGGACAACGTTGTATACCGTATGGGCTTTGGTTCGACTCGTGCCGAATCCCGTCAGCTGGTATCGCACAAGTCGATCAGCGTTAACGGTCAGACCGTAAACGTTCCGTCGTATCAGGTTCGTGCTGGTGACGTGGTTGCAGTTCGCGAGAAAGCAAAAAACCAACTTCGCATTGTCCAAGCTCTCGATCTGTGTGCCCAACGTGGCCGCGTAGAATGGGTAGAAGTAGACACTGAGAAGAAGTCGGGCGTTTTCAAGAACGTTCCTGCTCGCAGTGATCTGTCCGCCGACATCAACGAAAGCCTGATTGTCGAGCTCTACTCCAAGTAAGGGCTAGAAAATAGGTGCATCCATGCAGATTTCGGTAAATGAGTTCCTGACACCCCGCCACATTGATGTGCAGGTTGTCAGTCCAACCCGCGCCAAGATCACTCTCGAGCCTCTCGAGCGTGGTTTTGGCCACACCCTGGGCAACGCGCTGCGACGCATCCTGTTGTCCTCAATGCCCGGCTGCGCAGTAGTCGAGGCCGAGATTGACGGTGTGCTCCACGAGTACAGCGCCATCGAAGGTGTACAGGAAGACGTAATTGAAATCCTGTTGAACCTTAAAGGTCTGGCCATCAAGCTGCACGGTCGTGACGAAGTTACGCTGACCTTGTCGAAGAAGGGTTCGGGGGTGGTTACCGCTGCCGATATTCAGCTGGATCATGATGTCGAGATCGTTAATCCCGATCACGTAATCGCTAACCTGGCGTCTAACGGCGCCCTGAACATGAAGCTCACCGTAGCTCGTGGTCGTGGTTATGAACCAGCCGACTCGCGTCAGAGCGATGAAGACGAAAGCCGCAGCATCGGTCGCTTGCAGCTTGACTCTTCGTTCAGCCCGGTTCGCCGTATCGCATACGTGGTGGAAAACGCCCGTGTCGAGCAGCGTACCAACCTGGACAAGCTGGTTATTGATCTGGAAACCAACGGTACCCTGGATCCTGAAGAGGCTATCCGCCGCGCTGCAACCATCCTGCAACAGCAGTTGGCTGCGTTCGTCGACCTCAAAGGTGACAGTGAGCCAGTGGTTGTCGAGCAGGAAGACGAGATCGATCCGATCCTGCTTCGCCCGGTTGACGATCTGGAACTGACTGTACGTTCGGCTAACTGCCTTAAGGCGGAAAACATCTACTACATCGGTGACCTGATTCAGCGTACCGAAGTAGAGCTGTTGAAGACTCCGAACCTGGGCAAGAAATCCTTGACTGAAATCAAGGACGTTCTGGCCTCCCGCGGTCTGTCCCTCGGCATGCGCCTCGACAACTGGCCGCCTGCAAGTCTTAAGAAGGACGACAAGGCGACTGCCTGATCGTCGTAATCACCGAACGTAGTGTTTGGTAAGGAATGAACCATGCGTCATCGTAAAAGTGGTCGTCACCTGAGCCGCACCAGCTCGCACCGCAAGGCCATGTTCCAAAACATGGCGGTGTCGCTGTTCGAGCACGAGCTGATCAAAACTACTCTGCCAAAAGCCAAAGAACTGCGTCGCGTTGCTGAGCCGCTGATCACTCTGGCCAAGACAGATAGCCTGGCTAACCGCCGTCTGGCTTTCGACCGTACTCGTTCGAAAGCTATCGTTGGTAAGCTCTTCAACGACCTGGGCAAGCGTTACGCTACCCGTGAGGGTGGCTACCTGCGCATCCTCAAGTGCGGTTTCCGCGCTGGCGACAACGCGCCTATGGCGTACGTCGAGTTGGTTGATCGTGCTACTGCCGGCGAAGCTGTATCCGCCGAGTAAGACGTCAGTCTGAAACAAAAAACCGGGCCTAGTGCCCGGTTTTTTGTGTCCGCAAGAAAATGCGCTGTTCATACAAGCTTCTGACATGTCTCTGTTGTCACTATGTGCCGGGAAACATAATTAGTAATTATCTATCGAAGCTTGCAAGTTAATGAATTTGTAGGTGTCACATGGATGATCGATACTTCCCAGCAAGCCGATTAGCCGGCAGTTTCAAGACTGACAGAGGAAGAAGACCGTATGAGCCAGATCAAAACGCTTACGACCGCCAGTGGCGCACCTGTCGCTGACAACCAGAATTCTCGCTCCGCCGGCCCTCGTGGCCCGCTGCTGCTCGACGACTTTCACCTGATCGAGAAGCTCGCCCACTTCAACCGTGAAAACATTCCTGAACGTCGCGTTCATGCCAAAGGCTCGGGAGCTTACGGCACATTCACCGTTACCCGCGATATCACGGATTACACCAGCGCCAAGCTGTTTGAAGCTGTTGGCAAGCAAACCCCGACGTTCCTGCGTTTCTCGACGGTAGGCGGCGAACGGGGTTCTGCCGACACCGAGCGCGATCCACGGGGTTTCGCGTTGAAGTTCTACACCGAAGAAGGTAACTGGGACATCGTGGGTAACAACACGCCAGTGTTCTTCATTCGTGATCCCCTGAAATTCCCAGACTTCATTCACACCCAGAAACGCCTTCCGCAAAGCAACCTGAAAAGCGCGCAGATGATGTGGGACTTCTGGTCGCATTCGCCTGAAGCCCTGCACCAGGTCACCATTCTGTTCTCTGATCGCGGTATTCCTGACGGCTACCGTCACATGCACGGCTTCGGCAGCCACACTTACAGCCTGATTAGCGCCCAAGGCGAGCGTCACTGGGTGAAGTGGCACTATAAGACCAAACAAGGCATCAAGAATCTGGCACCGGCCGATGCCGCACGGTTGGCGGGCACTGATCCAGACTACGCCCAGCGCGACCTGTTCGAAGCCATCGAGCGCGGTGACTTCCCGAAATGGCGCGTGTGCATTCAGATCATGACTGAGGCCCAGGCTGCGGCACACTATGAGAACCCTTTCGACGTCACCAAAACCTGGTCGCAGAAAGAATTTCCGCTGATCGAAGTGGGTGAACTGGAACTGAATCGCAACCCGCAAAACTACTTTGCTGAAGTCGAGCAAGCGGCGTTCGGCCCGAGCAATATGGTGCCGGGGGTTGGTCTGTCGCCAGATCGGATGCTGCAGGGGCGCGTATTTGCGTACGCTGATGCTCACCGCTACCGCGTGGGTACCAATCACCAGCAACTGCCGGTAAACGCGCCACGCAGCCCGGTTAACACATACCAGCGTGATGGCTCGATGGCATTCGGCAGTAACGGTGGTGCAGCACCTAACTACGAGCCGAACAGCTACACCGAAGCACCGAAACAAGCTCCGCGTTACGCAGAACCAGCGCTGGCCTTGAGCGGTGCTGCCGATCGCTACGATCACCGCGAAGATACCGATTACTACAGCCACGCCGGTGCGCTGTTCCGCCTGATGAGCGACGATCAGAGAGCATTGCTGGTCAGCAATATCGCCGGTGCCATGGCGGGCGTTTCCACTGATATCGTCGATCGCCAGTTGCAGCACTTCTACAAGGCCGATCCGGCGTATGGAGAAGCAATCGCAAAGCTGCTCAACGTACAGCTTAACGAAGTCTAAACGAGAAGCAGAACCGCCCTCATCTGGGCGGTTTTTGCGTTATTTAGGCTGCTTTTCTAAGAATATCTTCGCTTTTATTGCGCGAATCGGGTGACCTTCCGGTCAGCTTGGTTCAAACTACAGACTTTCAAGTAGGGAGATGTAGGGCGATGCAAGGCCACCCAGACGTAATCGATTACCTCAACACGTTGCTGACCGGCGAACTGGCCGCGCGTGATCAATATTTCGTTCATTCGCGGATGTATGAGGACTGGGGGTTCACCAAGCTCTACGAGCGAATCAACCATGAGATGGAAGAGGAAGCCGGTCACGCTGATGCGTTGATGCGCCGAATTCTGATGCTCGAAGGCACGCCGCGTATGCGTCCGGATGATCTGGATGTCGGCACCACTGTGCCGGAGATGCTCGAAGCGGATCTGCGTCTTGAATACAAAGTTCGCGCAGCGCTGTGCAAAGGCATCGAGTTGTGCGAGCAACACAAGGATTACGTCAGCCGTGAGATCCTTCGGATTCAGCTCAACGACACTGAAGAAGATCACACCTACTGGCTGGAAAAGCAGTTGGGCCTGATCAAGTTGATCGGTCTTGAGAACTACCTGCAATCCCACACGTCCTGATTGCAATCGATACAAAAAGCCCCTGTCACTGATGAAGTGACAGGGGCTTTTTCATGCCTGGCGTTTAAGCCCGATCGCGGATCAGCAGCGGCTTGAGGTAATGACCGGTATGAGATTGCTTCATCTCGGCCACATCCTCAGGCGTGCCGGTGGCAATGATCTGCCCACCTTTGGAGCCGCCCTCCGGCCCGAGATCGACCAGCCAGTCAGCCGTCTTGATCACGTCGAGGTTGTGTTCGATGACTACCACAGTGTTGCCGTGGTCGCGCAGGCGATGCAGCACGTCGAGCAATTGCTGGATGTCCGCGAAGTGCAAACCGGTGGTCGGCTCATCGAGGATGTACAGTGTTTTGCCGGTGTCACGCTTGGACAACTCGCGAGACAGTTTCACTCGCTGCGCCTCACCACCCGACAACGTGGTCGCCGACTGCCCGAGCTTGATGTACGACAGGCCGACATCCATCAATGTCTGTAGCTTGCGCGCCAGTGCTGGCACCGCGTCAAAGAACTCCCGGGCCTCTTCGATGGTCATCTCGAGGGTTTCGTGGATGCTCTTGCCCTTGTATTTGATCTCAAGGGTTTCGCGGTTGTAGCGCTTGCTCTTGCACACATCGCATGGCACGTAGATGTCTGGCAGGAAGTGCATTTCCACTTTGATCAGGCCGTCGCCCTGGCACGCTTCGCAGCGGCCACCCTTGACGTTGAACGAGAAACGCCCCGGGCCGTAACCACGGGAGCGTGACTCGGGTACGCCGGCGAACAGCTCGCGGATCGGGGTGAACAGGCCGGTATAGGTAGCAGGGTTGGAGCGCGGTGTACGGCCGATCGGGCTCTGGTCAATATCGACCACTTTGTCGAGATGCTCCAGGCCCTTGATGCTGTCGTGCGCTGCCGCTTCCAGCGTGGTCGCGCCGTTGAGGGCCGTGGCGCTCAGCGGGAACAAGGTATTGTTGATCAGCGTCGATTTGCCCGAGCCGGACACGCCGGTCACGCACGTCAGCAGACCAATCGGGATGTCCAGATCGACATTGCGCAGGTTGTTGCCGCGCGCCCCTTTGAGCGACAGATTGAGCTTTTTATTGCGTGGCGTGCGTTTGGCCGGCACTTCAATCTTCACGCGGCCCGAGAGGTATTTACCGGTCAGGGAATCCGGGTGCGCCATGACTTCCGCCGGCGTGCCCTCAGCCACGATCTGCCCACCATGCACACCAGCCCCCGGGCCGATATCCACAACGTAATCGGCCAGACGAATCGCGTCTTCGTCGTGTTCGACCACGATCACAGTGTTGCCAATATCACGCAGGTGCTTGAGCGTGCCGAGCAAGCGGTCGTTATCACGCTGGTGCAAACCAATGGACGGTTCGTCAAGGATGTACAGAACACCGACGAGACCGGCACCGATCTGGCTGGCCAGACGAATACGTTGTGCTTCGCCACCGGACAGCGTATCGGCACTGCGGTCCAGCGACAGGTAGTCGAGACCGACGTTGACGAGGAACTGCAGACGCTCGCGAATTTCCTTGAGAATCTTGTCGGCGATTTCGCCGCGACGGCCAGTCATCTTCAGCTCGCCAAAGTACTCGCAAGCGTCGCCGATCGGCAGGTTGGTCACCGCTGGCAGCGTTTTCTCGCCAACCCACACATGCCGCGCTTCGCGACGCAGACGGGTACCACGACAATCCGGGCACGATTGGGTGCTGAGAAACTTGGCCAGCTCTTCGCGCACGCTTGCCGACTCGGTCTCGCGGTAGCGACGCTCCAGGTTCGGCACGATGCCTTCGAACGGGTGCGAACGTTTGACGATATCGCCACGGTCGTTCAGGTATTTGAAGTCGACGTTCTGCGAGCCGCTGCCATGCAGGATGAATTTCTGCTGATCGGCCGGCAGTTCGTTGAACGGTACTTCCAGGCTGAAACCATAGTGTGAAGCGAGTGAGCCGAGCATCTGGAAGTAATAGACGTTACGCCGGTCCCAGCCGCGAATCGCACCTTCGGCCAAGGTCAGATCGCCATTGACCAGCCGTTTGATATCGAAGAACTGCTTCACCCCCAGGCCGTCACAGGTCGGGCAAGCGCCGGCCGGGTTGTTGAAGGAGAACAGCTTCGGTTCCAGTTCGCTGATCGCGTGGCCGCAGATCGGGCAGGCGAAGCGCGCGGAGAAAATCATCTCTTCGCCCGGTTCGTCGTCCATCGGTGCGACAAGTGCAATGCCATCCGCCAGTTTCAACGCGGTCTCGAAAGATTCGGCCAGACGTTGCTGCAGATCGGCGCGAACCTTGAAGCGGTCGACGATCACATCGATCGAGTGCTTTTTCTGTTTATCCAGTTTGGGCAGTTCGTCCAGTTCGCAGATCCGCCCGTTGACCCGGGCGCGAACGAAACCTTGGGCGCGCAGCTCTTCGAAGACCGAAAGGTGTTCACCTTTGCGCTCGCGAATAACCGGTGCCAGCAACATCAGTTTGCTGCCTTCCGGCTGCGCCAGCACCAGGTCGACCATCTGGCTGACGGTCTGCGCTTCCAGCGGAATGTCATGATCCGGACAGCGTGGCGTACCGACGCGTGCATAAAGCAGGCGCAGGTAGTCGTAGATTTCGGTGATGGTGCCGACCGTAGAGCGCGGGTTGTGCGAGGTCGACTTTTGTTCGATGGAGATCGCTGGCGACAGGCCTTCGATGGTGTCGACGTCGGGTTTTTCCATCATCGACAGAAACTGTCGGGCGTAGGCCGACAGCGATTCGACATAGCGGCGCTGACCTTCGGCGTAAAGCGTATCGAAGGCCAGGGACGACTTGCCGGATCCGGACAGGCCGGTGATGACGATCAGCTTGTCCCGTGGCAGGGTCAGGTCGATGTTCTTCAGGTTGTGGGTACGGGCCCCACGTATCAGGATCTTGTCCAAAGTGGCCTCGCTCGGCGGGCGTCGAAAACGTAGGAGTATACGGGCAAATACTGGATGGATGCACACTATCAAGCGAAGGGTTTTTACCTTACATGAAGAGAGTTTCATCTATACGCGTCATAGCGTCGCGATATACCCCGTCTTTCGATGGGACTGGTAGAATCGCCGCCGGTTCACACGAGGTTTTTCCATGCACGATCCCCACAGCGAACGCATGAGTGGTAGCGAGACTCGCGCAGCGAGCGGTCTGGCCCTGGTGTTCGCCTTCCGTATGCTTGGCATGTTCATGGTGTTGCCGGTATTGGCAACCTACGGCATGGACCTGGCAGGAGCGACCCCGGCCCTGATCGGGCTGGCTATTGGCGCTTACGGTCTGACCCAGGCGATTTTCCAGATTCCGTTCGGGATCATTTCCGACCGCATTGGCCGCCGTCCGGTGATTTACCTCGGGCTGATCGTTTTTGCCCTCGGCAGCGTGCTGGCGTCTCAGGCAGACTCGATCTGGGGCGTGATCGCCGGGCGGATCCTGCAGGGCGCCGGGGCGATTTCAGCGGCGGTGATGGCGCTACTCTCCGACCTGACCCGCGAACAGCACCGCACCAAGGCAATGGCGATGATCGGCATGACCATCGGTTTGTCGTTTGCCGTGGCCATGGTCGTCGGGCCTTTGCTGACCCGCGCTTTCGGTCTGTCCGGACTGTTCCTCGCCACCGGTGCCATGGCACTGGTCGGTATTGCCATCATCATGTTCATGGTGCCGCGCTCCACCGGGCCATTGCAGCATCGGGAGTCCGGGGTGGCGCGTCAGGCCTTGATGCCGACGCTCAAGCATCCGGATCTGCTGCGCCTCGATCTGGGCATCTTTGTGTTACATGCCATGTTGATGTCGAGCTTCGTTGCGTTGCCGTTGGCGCTGGTGGAAAAAGCCGGTTTGCCCAAGGAACAGCACTGGTGGGTCTACCTCACCGCGCTGCTGATTTCGTTCTTCGCCATGATCCCGTTCATTATCTACGGCGAGAAGAAACGCAAAATGAAACGAGTTTTGCTCGGCGCCGTCATGACGCTGATGCTGACTGAGCTATTCTTCTGGCAGTTCGGTGACAGCCTGCGGGCTCTGGTGATCGGTACGGTGGTGTTCTTCACCGCGTTCAATCTGCTGGAGGCTTCATTGCCGTCGCTGATCAGCAAGGTTTCACCGGCGGGCGGGAAGGGCACGGCCATGGGCGTGTATTCCACCAGTCAGTTCCTCGGTTCAGCACTCGGCGGGATACTCGGCGGCTGGCTGTTTCAGCATGGCGGTCTGTCGGTTGTGTTCCTCGGATGCGCGGGTCTGGCTGCCATCTGGCTGGCCTTTGCTGTTACCATGCGTGAACCTCCCTACGTGACGAGCCTGCGCTTGCCGTTGTCGCCCGAGGCGATCCGCGAAGCGGGTCTGGTCGAGCGCCTCAAGGCCCTCGTAGGGGTAACCGATGCAGTGATAGTTGCTGATGAAGCGGCTGTTTACATCAAACTGGACAAAGAATTAGTGGATCGCGACACCCTCGAACGCCTGGTGAACAACCCGGCCGGGGCTGCTTGCGAAGCCTAGGAGAACGTTATGGCCCGTGGGGTTAACAAAGTCATATTGGTCGGCACTTGCGGCCAGGATCCCGAAGTTCGCTACCTGCCTAACGGTAACGCCGTGACCAACCTGAGTCTGGCCACCAGCGAACAATGGACCGACAAGCAAACCGGTCAGAAGGTCGAGAAGACCGAGTGGCACCGTGTTTCGATGTTCGGCAAGGTTGCGGAAATCGCCGGCGAATACCTGCGTAAAGGTTCGCAGGTCTACATCGAAGGCAAGCTGCAGACCCGCGAGTGGGAAAAAGACGGTATCAAGCGTTACACCACTGAAATCGTGGTCGACATGCAAGGCACCATGCAACTGCTCGGCGGCCGTCCACAACAGGGCGACCAACAAGGCGGTGGCAACAACTACCAGCAGTCGGCTCCGGCTCCACGCCAGCAGGCTCCGCGTCCTCAGCAGTCGGCTCCACAGCAGCGTTCGGCCCCGGCTCCTCAGCAGGCCGCACCGCAACCGGCTCCGGATTTCGACAGCTTTGATGACGATATTCCGTTCTGATTCGCTGCTGTAACCGCTGCAAATAAAAAGGCCCGTCGCTTAAACGACGGGCCTTTTTTTGTGGAGCAAATAACCTGCAATCCCCCCGATCAACTGTGGGAGCGAGCCTGCTCACGAAGGCGTCGGTCAGTTCAAAAAATGGTTGAATGACACACCGCTTTCGCGAGCAGGCTCGCTCCCACAGAAGGGATCTGGGTTTCAATCAAGGATCAGGTGGGGCAGGAAGCGGCTGGAGTCTTTGGTGATCAAACTGTTGTCTTCCCGCACCCCAATCCCTGCGGCCTGATCGCCAACTACCCACGAACCGATCAGCGTGTAGCTGTCGCCAAACTTCGGCAACGGCGCAAACTCCTGCAGGATAAATGGCGCATCCGTGTAGGGCCCGTCCTCTTTGACGATCAGACCGTCAGCCGTTTGCAACTCAATGTTCGCCCCTTCGCGGGAAAAGTACGGCTTGCGTACCCAGCCTTTCGGCACTGCATTGGTCGGGTTCGGATCGAGATGCGCCGCCAGAAGATTCGGATGCCCTTTGTGCAGTTCCCACAGTAATGGCAGTGCACCCTTGTTCGACAGAATCGCCTTCCACGCCGGTTCGAAAAACTGCGTATCGCACTCGGCAATCGCCGCGCCGAAGGGTTCGTGGAAGATGAATTCCCAGGCATGCAGCTTGAACAGGTGCGGGATCCAGCGATCTTCCAGGTCGACGAAGCGCCCTTCAGCTGTCAAACCAATGTCTTCGATATCGATGTGCCGCGACTCGATGCCGACCTTCTCGGCGATCAGCCGCAGATAATCCGTTGTGCCCTTGTCCTCGACCGAGTCTTTCATCGAGGCAAAGTAGAACGGCCGCTTCAGTTGTAATTCGGCGAAGGCCTGATGCAGATGGGTGTCGATGCTGTTGAACTGGTCGGCATGACGCGGCAGCGTGCCGCGCTCGATGCATTGCTCCAGCCAGCCCCACTGGAACGCCGCCGCTTCATAAAGACTGGTTGGCGTGTCGTAGTTGAGCTCCAGCAGCTTCGCCGGGCCGTTGCCGCTGTAGGAAAAGTCCATGCGTCCATACAGATGCGGATGACCTTCCCGCCAGGACGTGCGGATCATGTCGTAGTACGCCGCCGGGATGCTCAGGCGATCTAGCAACTCTTCGCTGTTAACTACACGGTCGACCAGATCCATGCACATCTCGTGCAGTTCGGTGGTCGGGTCCTCAAGATCGTTTTCGATTTGCGCGAGCGTGAACTGGTAGTACGCGCTTTCGTCCCAGTACGGCTCATCGTCGATGGTGTGAAACATGAAACCGAGGCTCTCGGCGGTCTGTTTCCAGTCGGGGCGCTCGGCGCAGAGGATCTTCTTCATCGTCAGCTGCTCGAACGACCAGAACCAGAACTGCTGCCCCAACCACCCCAGCCGCTACGGGCACTGGACTGGCTGCCGAAGCCGCCGCGTGAGGTCGAAGAAGCCACGTTGACCGGTTTGCTTTTGCTGCTTTCGTAATCCGTTTGGCTGCGCGTCGTGGTGTCGGCTCTGCGGTACTGCGTCGAGGTGTTGTACGGCTGGCGCGTTTCGCGATCGCGGTAAACCGTGCGTTCGGCGTTGTTGCTCATCGCGTTGCCGATCAGCCAGCCGGTCAGCCAACCGTTGCCACCGCCACTGGAGGTGTGCGAAGTGTTTTGCACACTCTGCACAGCCGCCGCATCACCCGCAGGCATTTGCGCGCCGGCGATGGCGTCAAGATTCTGCGCCGGCTCACCGTCTTTCGGCACTTTGAAGCCGCCGAGTCTCGGCACGAAGCGGCCGTCAGAATTCTTCTGGCACCAGTCAGCGGCAAAGTCCGCGTCGCACTTGGCCTTGTTGTCGTACGCCGGGGCAATGCGCCGATGTTCGGTCAGGGCGGCGACGTAAGCGTTGGAGCAGACATCGGCGGCCACTTCGGCGTCGACGCACTGTTCCACATTCTGGAAACTGCGTGGTTGATCTGCGGCTGTCGCCTGGCCGGAAATGGCCATCGCCACCGAGGCGGCGAGGGACAACTGAACGTATTTGCTGCGTTTCATCTAAGGCTTCCTGCCGATCAGTTGGACGGTGTCATGCACGCGGCGTTGAGCATGCCGACGCTGATCGCGACCGCAGCGACATAGATACCCGAAGCCACTTCGCCGTTGGCGATGCGCTGGGATGTGCCTTTGAGCACCAGGCCCGTGGCGAGGAATGCCAGCAGTTGCACCACCGCGGCAATCACCGCCCAGAGCACGAAGTCGAGGACGTTGACCGAAAACGCAATCACGTTACTGGCCGGAATCGCGAAGCCGATGATCGCGCCGGACAGGGCGATGGCGGCGGCAACGTTGCCGGAGCGGATCAGCTCGAACTCTTTGTGCGGCGTGATGCGGGTATAGACAAATTGAAACAGCATGAACAGCAGCACGGCGCCGATGAGGTAGACGACGAAACCGACCAGCGCGGTTTTGTTCAGGGAAACGGCCAGCACTTCCAGCATGAAAAACTTCCTTTTTAAATGGTGCTCAGATCTGTCGTGTACAGCGAAATGCCCAGCGAGGTGCTCAGGCTGACGGTGCCTTCTTCGTCCTGTTCGACGGAGAACAGCAGCAGTTCGCGGCGATCGGTCAGGCCGGTCTCGCGCGCATAAAGCATGGAGTGGTGTTCGATGGTGTAGCTCTCGTCCGGATTGACCACTTGTTCGGTCATCGGTACGAGTTCGGTCTGGCCTTGTTCGGTGCCCCACTCGCGGGTGTATTCGACACCGTCGTGGCTGTAGGCGGGCAGACCGATCGAGCTGTTGGGGCCGGCCAGGCGTTGCAGTTCGGCGTCACTGTTGACGGTCACGTAACTGAGGTAGTTGAACAGGGTGACCGATTCGATCTGGTCGTCACCGGTGACGTGGATCTGCAGCCAGAAATCCTCGTCGTTCATGTAATAGCGGTGCAGTTTGTTGGACTGGCCGAGGTCGACCCAGCCATGGCTCCAGATCGCCTGATCGAAGGGCACCCGCACCGTGGTCGAGCCATCGAGCAGCAGCGCCAGGGTTGTATCGAACCTGACGGCCTTGCCTTGCGCCATGCCGAGTGGGCCACTGGCAACGGTCGGTGTTGGCGCAGCGGTCTGCCAGTTGCTGGTGCCCAGCAAGTCTTTAAACCATCCCATGGGTACGTTCCTTGAAGCGGGTGGAGGTGTTCGTCGGCGAAAAAAGCGTGGCTAGTGTACCGGGCTGAGCGATCAACGACACGCCACAAACCATGTGGGAGCGAGCCTGCTCGCGAAAGCGTCATGTCAGCTGACTCATATGCCGACTGATACTCCGTCTTCGCGAGCAGGCTCGCTCCCACAGGTTTCGTGCAAATGCTTACTGCGAGGACTTCTGCTTCAGACGCTCAAGAATCGCATTGGCGCTGCCTTCGTTCGGCGTGATGCCGGCGTCGCGCAGTTTGCGTTCCAGGTCGTTGCCGGTCGAGGCGTCAGCCAGTTCGTCCGCCGCGCTCAGCTCGGCAGCACGTTGCTGCTGCTTGGCCTGCAGACGGTTCAACGTACCGACGGCAGTTTCCAGTTTGCCATTGGCGCCGCCGCTGGCGATGGAAGCGCTGACCTGAGCTTTCTGCACGCTTTCACGGGCCTTGGCCATGTCCACTTGCTGGCGCAGGCTCTTGATCCGCGACTCGGCTTTGCTGATGTCTTTGCGCATGTTTTCGGCGTAAGTACCGAATTCGTCGCTCTGCTTTTTCTCAACATCCAGCTCGTTGGTCAGGGTCGAAATCGCTTCGGCCACTTCCAGTGCCAGGTCTTCACGGCCAGCGTTCAGCGCCGAGACGGCTTTGGCCTCCAGATCCTTGATCTTGGCGTCGTACTCGCTTACGCGGTCGGCGGCCAGTTTGTGTTTAGCCATGATGGTGACCAGTTCGCGACGGGCGTTCGACAGCGCGCTGTCGGCATCGCGGATTTCCTGATCGAGGATGCGCAGGGCCTGTTGGTCCGCGATCGCTTCGCCGACTTCATTGGCGCCGCCGCGCAGTGCGGTGAACAACTTGCTCCAGATGGACTGAGTCATTGGATATTCCCTGTTGATTACTTGAAGAAGTGTTCGAAGGCTTCGCTCGCGCGCTGCACGTTGTCGACCAGGGTTTTCACCTCGGTAACAACGTTGGTCAGGCTCGAGTCGGCGCTGAGGGCGCCAAACATGTTGTAAACGGTCTGCCCGTTCGGCATCGACTCGATCCCGATCGACGACAGCGGGAACATTTCCCGGCTGCGCAACACGGCATCGTTGAAGGCGCGCACGTCGCTGATCGAATCGATGTCCACCAGCACGGTGTCGACGATGATCTGCTGGCCGGCCAGGGCGATGTGAATCGGCAGACCGCCGAATTCGTTCATTTCCAGCTTGATGCTGGGTTCGGAGCTCTGGATCAGCGACAGCGTGATTTCTTGCGAAGCCACCTCGTCGAGGGCCTTGAGGGCGTTGAAGAGGCTATCGATGGTCCAGTTGTTGCCTGCGCTCATGTAATTCTCCGACATGAAAGAGCCAGCCAGAATCGGTTGGCGTAGCTGTTGCTCCATTTGCTTGAGCAAGCTTCGGTTTTCGGGAAGCACCCAAGTTTCGTGTTTCACATAACCTGCTGCGGCCAGGCCTGCGCGCATCTGCTTCATATAGAAACTCGAAGGTTTTTTCGCAGACGGTTTCGCGCGCTCCCCCTTGGGACTCTCTGATTTCGCGGTGGGGGAACGGCTTTTCATGGCAATGGCTCGGTTATGGACATCTCACGCGTGAGCCACACTACAACCAATTCAAAGTGCCATCAATGGCTCACGCGTGAGATTTTTATGACAGACGAAAAAAGGCCCGCTACGAGGCGGGCACAGGTTTTTCGCAGAATGACTCAATGTTTGGCAGCGAGGTATTCGTCAGTAGATACCACGCTGGCGTAGGCGAAACCGAGCGCCGACATGAACGCGGCATGGACGTGTGCCGCCGGCACCGTCAGACCATTGAACGCCAGGTCACGGCTGGCGCAGGCGTCATGAATCACCGTGACGGCGTAACCCAGATCCGCCGCCGCGCGGGTAATGCCGTCAATGCACATGTGGCTCATGCTGCCGACCACCACCAGCTCCTTGATGCCTTGTTCGTCGAGGATCGCTTGCAATTCGGTTTCGCGGAACGAGTTGACGAAGTGCTTGAGTACCACCGGTTCATCGGCGCGATTGAGCACTTTCGGGTGTAGCTTGGCGCCGTCCGAGCCCGGGGTGAAAAACGGCGCGTCCGCTGAGGTGAACTCGTGGCGGATGTGGATGACCGGATTGCCGGCCTCGCGGAAGGCGGCGATCAGCCGGGCGGCGTTGTCGGCGGCGGCATCAGCACCGGCCAGCGGCCACTTGCCTTGGGGGAAGTAGTCGTTCTGGATATCGACTACGATGAGCGCTTGCTTGGCCATGGGTGTGTCCTCGATGGATTGGCTGGAAGTGGCTGCAGTATTGGCGCTGATCAGCGATTCGGGGATTGGCCGCACCGACAATAGACAGGGGAAAACTGACAATGGGCGCAGAAAGTGCCGCCATCGCTGAATTGGGTGTGCTGATCTATCCTGGCGCGCAAATGGCGGCGGTGCATGGTCTGACCGATCTGTTTGCGGTGGCCAACCGGATTGCCGCCGAACATCAGGCCGCGCAGTTGCCTGTGCTGCGGGTCAGTCACTGGCAGGTCGAAGGTGATCAGCCGCCAACGCGCACTTACGCCAGTCATGCGGGTGACGACAGCGCTTTGCTGGCGGTACTGATTCCGCCATCGATCGGCGGGTTCTCGGCGGCGCAAGCGCCGGCCAGCCTGATGCAATGGTTACGGGATCAACATGCCCACGGTGCGACGCTGGGCGGGGTTTGCGTAGGCTCGGTGATGTTGGCTGAAAGCGGTCTGCTCGACGGCCGCAGCGCCACCACCCATTGGACCTCGGCCAAGGCCTTCGCCGAGCGTTACCCGAAGATCAAGCTCAAGGCTGATACCCCGATTGTCGACGACGGCGACTTGATCACCACGGCCGGATTGATGGCTTGGTCGGAACTGGGATTACGCCTGGTCGACAGGTTGCTCGGGCCGAGCATTGCCACCGGCACCGCGCGATTTCTGGTGATAGAGCACAGTGACAGCGCCAGTGAGTGCGGAAGTAATTTCGCGCCGATTCTCGGGCATGGCGATGCGGCGATTCTCAAGGTTCAGCATTGGCTGCAAAGCACCGGCGCGACGGATGTTTCCTTGGCGGCGATGGCGGAGCGGGCGGGGTTGGAAGAACGTACCTTTCTGCGCCGGTTCCGCGCGGCAACCGGTTTGAAACCGACCGAGTACTGCCAGCATCTGCGGGTGGGCAAGGCACGGGAAATGCTCGAATTCAGTAATGGTACGATTGATCACATTGCGTGGACGGTGGGTTATCAGGATCCGGGGGCGTTTCGCGCGATCTTCAAGAAGATTACCGGGCTGGCGCCGAGTGATTATCGGACGCGGTTTGGTGTGTCCCCAAACCCGAAGCCGACGAATATCTAATGTGGGAGCGAGCCTGCTCGCGAAAGCGGTGGATCTGCGAAACTGTTGTTCGCTGGCACTACGCCTTCGCGAGCAGGCTCGCTCCCACATTGAATTCCACCGGGCCATAGATCGTGCAATTTGCCGGGGATCGGCGCGCGGTCGTGCAGATTGAAACAGGCGCGGTGTCAGTACGATTCTGGCAAGTTTCTGATTAGGCTAGGATTTTTGTGATGCAGCCGTTGGCCTGATCTCTGCACCTCTCACCGCCACAGTCATCGAACCGATGGAAGGGGGACGCATGACCCCGACACCCAGCAGGAAAATCGTGGTTGCCCATTCGGTGCGCCCTGACGCGCCGCAGCACGAAGTGCAAACCAATAAAGCCTTGGCGCGCTGGCTGGCGCAGATTCTCGGATGCAAATTCGGCGGCAGTTACGATCCGGACAAACATCGCGGTCGTGAGCTGTATCTACTGCCGACGCAAACCATTGTCGGCACGGCCAGCGCTCAGCAACTCGGCATCAAAGGTCCGGAAGATCTGTGGGGCGGTTTCGTCGAGCACGACTTCATCTGCACCAAAGCCATCAGCCACGGCCTGCGCAGTCATCTGGCCCACGCGCCGCAGGGCTGGTCGCCATTGTTTTCCGAGCGCGTGCGCAACGTGGTGCTCGACGGCCTCAGCGTGTTTGCCCTGGAAGATGCACGACCCGCCGCCGAACATCTGCTGTACAGCGGCCCGATACGCATGAAGCCGGTTCACGCCTGCGCCGGTCGAGGCCAGGAAGTGATCAAGAGCCTTGATGCCTTCGACGAAATCCTGTCCCGACCCGACATTGCAAAGCAGTTCAGCGAAGGCGTGGTGCTGGAGCAGGACTTGAGCGACGTTGTCACCCACAGCGTCGGTCAGTCGTTCATCGGCGATAAAGTGCTGAGTTACTGCGGTGATCAATACTTGACCAAGGATGCTCACGGCGAAGACGTCTACGGTGGCTCGGACTTGCTGGTGGTGCAGGGTGGTTACGAGGAACTGCTGGCGGTGGAGTTGCCTGACGATGTGCGCCTGGCCATCGAGCAGGCACAGGTATTCGACAGTGCGGCGGATGAAGCCTATCCGCGTTTTTACGCTTCGCGGCGCAACTACGACATCGCCCAAGGTCTGGACAGCAACGGCAAAAACCGCAGCGGTGTGCTCGAACAATCGTGGCGCATGGGCGGTGCCAGCAGTGCTGAAGTTGCCGCGTTGCAAAGCTTCGTCAACGATCCGGGGATGCGCGCGATCCGTGTGTCTTCGGTAGAAACCTACATCGATCAGCCGTTGCCGGCGGATGCCATCGAGGTCTATCGCGGCCCGGCTGAGAACAGCGAATTTCTCCTCAAATACGTAACGGTCAAATCCTATGACGGCTAGAAGCGAAAGCATTCAAATCGACATTGATGATGAACAGATGAGCGGGACCTTTCTCAGTCCCAAATCGAAAGTGCCTGGCGTGTTGTTTGTCCACGGTTGGGGCGGTAGTCAGGAGCGTGATCTGGAGCGGGCAAAAGGCATCGCCGGTCTCGGGTGTGTGTGCCTGACGTTCGACTTGCGCGGACATACCGGCGGTACCGGGATCCCGCTGACCCGCGTGACTCGCGAAGATAACCTGCGTGATTTGCTCGCGGCGTACGATCGTCTGCTCGCGCATCCGGCGCTCGACACTTCGGCTATCGCCGTAGTCGGCACCAGTTATGGTGGGTATCTGGCGGCCATCCTTACCTCATTGCGCCCGGTACGCTGGCTGGCACTGCGCGTACCGGCGCTGTATCGCGACGAGCAATGGCACACACCCAAGCGCGATCTGGACAAGGCGGATTTGCGTGATTATCGAAGCACGCTGGTGCGCGCGGACACCAATCGGGCGCTGCATGCCTGTTCACAATTCACCGGGGATGTGTTGCTGGTGGAGTCGGAAACCGATGATTACGTGCCCCATGCGGCGATCATGAGTTACCGCGCGGCGTGTCAGCAGACCCATTCACTGACGCACAGGATTATCGATGGCGCCGATCATGCGTTGAGCGAACCGGTGTCGCAGCAGGCGTACACCTCGATTCTGGTGGACTGGATTACCGAGATGGTTGTGGGCGAACGGTTGAGCATTATTCAATCAGCATGATTTTTTAGTGTTCTTTCGAACGCTATCGCGAGCAGGCTCACTCCTACATTTTGGAATGCGTTCACTTGTAGGAGTGAGCCTGCTCGCGATAGCGATTTCGAATTCAAAAACTAACTCAAGAGGGGTTTTTCTCGATCCGAAGCGCCTTGGCCTTGGCCTCAACCACCAGATACATCACCACCGTAATCAACAACGGCAACAGAAAATAAATCGCCCGATAAGCCAGTAAACCCGCCACCAGACTGCCGCGCGAAGCCTCGTGTTGCAGCAGCGCCACAAACACCGCCTCCAGCACCCCAAGCCCCGCCGGAATGTGGGTGATGACCCCGGCAATCGCGCTGATCAGCAACACACCCAGCACCAACGGATAATCCAGTTTGCTCGGCAGCAACGTGAAGATCACCGCCGCCATCAGCGACCAGTTCAGCGCGCCCAGCAGCAATTGCAACACCGCCATGCGCAAGGAGGGCAGATTGATTTCCACCCCGCGAATCGACCACTCGCGGCGCTTGGAAAACTGGCACGCCGCGAGATAGCCGGCGCTGATCAGTAATAACAAAACACCAATGCCTTGCAACGCATCACTACTGACTTTCCAGCCCGGCGGCATGCGCACCAGTCCACTGCTGAACACCACGCCGGCAATGGTCATGTAGCCAAACCAGTTGGTCGCCAGGCTCAGCCCGAGAATCTTGGCGATGTTGCCTTTGCTCACGCCCAGTCGCGAATACAGGCGATATCGCATGGCAATGCCGCCGACCCAGGCACTGAGATTGAGGTTGAACGCATAGCTGATGATCCCCACCGGCAGGATCTGTTTCCAGGTCAGGTCCTGACGAATGTAGGTGCGGCCGATCAGGTCAAAACTGGCGTAGACCAGAAAACTCAGCAGGGTCAGGCCGGCGGCGATGATCAGCGTGCGCAGCTTGAAGTCGGCAAGGGTTTGCAGCACTTCGGCCCATTCGATACGCGTGGCGAACAGCGTCAGCAAGACGATCAGTGCGAGGAAAAACAGCAGGCTCAACGGGCGTTTCCAGCGACTCCATTTCGAGTGCGTCGCTGGTGCCGAATGACCGCTCGAATGCGCTTCGGAATGGCTCATGGCGTGTTTCCTCGAAATGGCTTGAGCCGTGGTTTGTGCGCCGGCAGCCAACCGGCCATCGCCGGAAAATGCCGCAAGAAATGGAACACCAGAAAACCCACGGTCATGTGCCAGATCCGACCACGCGGGGACTTGCTCGGGTCCATGGCTTTGCAGTGGTTCTGGCTGAGGTCTTCAAGACGCTCGAACAGATGCTGATTGAACGCGCGGTCGCGGATCAGCACGTTGGCTTCCAGGTTCAGCGACAGACTCAGCGGATCGAGATTGCTCGAGCCGACGGTGCTCCATTCTTCATCGACCAGCGCGACTTTGCCGTGCAGCGGGCGCTGGCAATATTCGTGGATCTGCACCCCGGCCTTGAGCAAGTAGTCGTAGGTCATGCGCGCCGCCAGTTTGGCCACCAGCATGTCCGGTTGCCCCTGCAGAATCAGGCGCACCTCGACTCCACGGCGTGCCGCATTGCGGATTTCCCGCAACAGGCGATAACCGGGGAAGAAGTAGGCGTTGGCGATCACGACCCGGCGTTTGGCGCGCCGCAGCACCTGCAGATACACGTCTTCGATGTCGGAGTTGTGCTGGTCGTTATCGCGGAATACCAGGCGTACTTGACCGTCGTGATCGTTGAACGCCATTTCCGCGCGGCGCTGGCGCCGGCGTTGCCACCAGAAGCGTGCGCGTCCGGGGCGACCGCTTTGCAGCAGGGCAAAGTGGTGGATGTCAGCGACCACCGGCCCCTGGACTTGCACCGAGTAATCCTGCTTGGCTTCGGGGCCAAAATCGGCCAGGTGATCGCCGGAAAAGTTGATCCCGCCAATAAACGCGACCAGGCCGTCGACCACCACGATCTTGCGGTGCAAGCGGCGGAACCAGTTGGTGCGGATGCCCAGGCGTTTCGGTGCCGGATCGAAGATTTGCAGGTGCACGCCGGCTTCGCTCAGCGCGGTCAGATAACCGGTAGTCAACTCGCCGCAACCGAAACCGTCGAGACTGACCGTGGTGCGCACACCGCGCCGGGCAGCGTTGATCAGAATCTCCTGCAACTCGGCACCGACCTTGTCTTCGAAAACGATAAACGTCTCAAGGAGGATTTCACTCTTCGCCGCGCGCATCGCGTCGAACACTCGCGGGAAATACTCCTCGCCGTTCTCCAGCAACTCAACGCGATTGTTGCCCTGCCAGCTGTACTCGACATCAACATGGCCGGGCTCGCGTATCGGCGGGTTGATGGCGATCGGTTCCACGGCGGATTTCTCCAGCGGCGCACTGCTCATAGTTCGATCTCTACCGATAAAGGAACGTGGTCGGAAAGGTGCGACCAGGGCCGGTTCGCCAGGACTTTCGGCTGGCTGGCCTTGAGGTTGCGCACGTAAATACGGTCGAGCCGCAGTGTCGGCAGGCGCGCGGGAAAGCTGCGCGCCGGTTTGCCCTGGTGCTCGGCGAATACTTCGCGCAGGCCGCAGGGTTTGAGCTGCGCATCGGCGCGCTGGCGCCAGTCGTTGAAATCGCCAGCGACGATCACTGGTGCGTCGTCGGGCAACTCCGCCAAGCGTTGCATGAGCAAGTCCAGCTGGGCGTTGCGATGACTCTCGCGCAGGCCCAGATGCACGCAGATCGCATGCACTTCGGTGCCGTCACCGGGCAGGCGCAGCACGCAATGCAGCAGGCCACGGTTCTCATGGCCGCTGATCGATACGTCGAGGTTGTCGTGGCGAATGATCTGGAATTTCGACAGCAGCGCGTTGCCGTGATCGCCCTCCGGGTACACCGCGTTGCGCCCATAGGCGAACTGCGGCCAGAGGCTGTCGGCGAGGAATTCGTATTGCGGCATCGTCGGCCAATTGTTGTAGCGCTTGGGGTGCTGTTCGTGGGTGCCATGGACTTCCTGCAGAAACACCACGTCGGCGGCGACGCTGCGCACCGCTTCGCGCAACTCCGGCAGGATGAAACGCCGGTTGAGGGCGGTGAAACCCTTGTGGGTATTGACCGTCAGCACGGTGAACGTGCGTACCGATGGCGCGACTACCGAGCCTTCGTCTGTAAAACCGACCGGTTCCGGAATGCTCATGCCAACACTCCTTCGCCAGCGGGTTCGCCGGGGGTGGTGGCGAGGTCTTTATCCAGTTCGAAACAATGCAACAACTCGCGAGCGTCATACGGGGCGCGGACTTTGATGTCGTTATCGAAATAGCAGAATACCTCTCGGGATTTGCGTGCGCGTGGCTTCAAGCGTGGCGCGATCAGATGAGCATCTTTGGGTTGCTCGCCGTGGTGCCAGGCGTCGATGCGCTCGGCCCAGCGCTTGAGTGCCGGTGCGGTGTAGCCACTGGCATAAAGTTCTTCGGCGCCGTGCAGGCGCAGGTAGACAAAGTCGCTGGTGAGGTCTTCGCGGTACGGCCATTTATCGGCAGTGTCGGCGATCACCAGTGCGGTGTTGTGGCGTTTCAACAAGCGCACAAAGTCGGGATCAAGGAAGCTATCGTTGCGGATTTCCACGGCATGGCGCAGTGGCTTTTTGCGCCAGGCTTTCATGCTGGCGTGGCCATGCAGGTGGGAGTCGTGTTGATGGGCGAGGGTGGCGGCGGCTTCGGTATCGTGGGGCAGGAGCGCGAGGAAATGTTCAAAGCGCTCAGGCTCGAATTTGAAGTTCGGCGGGAACTGCCAAAGGATCGGTCCGAGCTTTTCCTTGAGCTCCAGCACCCCCGAGGCGAAGAAATTGGCCAGAGGCTTTTCGATCTCGCGCAAGCGGCGGATGTGGGTGATGAAGCGCGGCGCCTTGACGCTGAAAACGAAGTCGTCCGGCGTTTCGGCGTACCACTGCGAATAGCGTTCGGGCCGTTGCAGGGCGTAGAACGATCCATTGATTTCGATGCTGTTGACCGCCCGCGAAGCGAACTGCAATTCGCGTTTCTGCGACAGTCCCTTGGGGTAGAAGTCCCCGCGCCACGGTGCGTAGCGCCAGCCGGAAATACCGATGTGGATCGTTGCCATGCCGCCCTCCGTCGAAAGTCCTCGTGTTGCCGGTATCTTTTGATGACTGCGGGCGGTTCGGGAAAGTTTCGACGGTATTACGGACGGTCACGTCTTGAGGCGAAGATCAAAAGCGTTCCCCCTCACCCCAACCCTCTCCCCCAGAGGGGGCGAGGGGGAAAGGGAGCAGATCTTCAGGGTTTTCAGGGTTTGAGTTCGACTCCGAACACTCAGGTCGATGTACTTCTCGCAGACAACTCGGTCAGTTCCCTCTCCCTATGGGCGGTCCGACGTTTCGGGAGGGCTAGGGTGAGGGCGCTCTTGAACTTGCCGTACAAATATCGATCAGTTCCTTACAGGTTCAGCCACGGGAGATCGGAGTTTTGATCAAGTTCAGGATCGCCATTGTGCTGGGAGCACTGCTGTTTCTCGGCGCCAGTGAAATCGACGCCGCTGCATTGCCGGGTGTGCCGGCCGCCGCCGAAGAAGCGGCCAAACCCGAGCCGATAGTGCAGGGCGGTCTGCTCGGCGCGATCAGTTCGAGCATCGATGACGTCCAGGACAAACTCGATCTCAACGAACACCTGGTCGACGCCTGGCGCCTGCGCGCCGATCGCGCCGCCGATGAAGTCGACAAACTGGTCAACCAACCCTCGAACCGCTCGGGCTGGAGCGTCGCCGGGGACTTCCTCACGCTGTCGGGCGTCTGGCTTGGCAGTTTCGCGTTGTTGACCGTGCTCGGCAGTTTGATGGCCAAGCGTCTGCGTGAGGGGCGCTGGTTGCGCACCCGCCAGCGCAGTCAGGATCTGATTGGTTACTTGCTGCCGTACACCGTGCCGGCGCTGATCTGCCTGCCGCTGACGCTGTACGTCAGCCATTTTCTGCAAGCATCGGTCGGCCGTGCGCTGGCGCTGTGTCTGGCCTACGCCACCAGCAGCGGCATCTTTTCCACCTCGATGTTGCTGTGCGTGGTGGTGATGTTCAACGTCGGCCATAAACGTCCGGCGGCGCGGATCATCCGCAACTACTGTCCTCGACCGCTGTTCCTGATCGGTTTCCTCGCGGCTCTCAGCGATGCGCTGACCAGCCCGCAGATCGCCCGACAACTGGGCGGCAATATCACCAGCAGTATCGCGGTGTTCACCGGGCTGATCGCCTCGATCATTTTCGGCTTGCTGGTGATTCGACTGCGCCGCCCGGTGGCGCATTTGATCCGCAATCGTTCGCTGAGCCAACGGCTGAAACAGCCTTCGTTGCAGGAGTCGCTGCGGATTTTCTCGGGACTGTGGTACTGGCCAATCGTGCTGATGGTGCTGGTCTCGGCAGTGAATCTGATCGGTATCGGTGAGGACAATCAGAAGGCCCTGCGTTGTGCGTTGTTCACCACGGTGTTGCTGATCGGCACGGTGTTCCTCAGCACGATCCTGCAGCATCTGTTCAAGTCACGAAAGGCTGAGGCAATCCAGCGCAGCAGTGCCTACAAGGAGCGCTTTCTCAGCCTGTTGCACGCTTTGCTGCGGATTGTCATCGCCATCGCGTTCATCGATATCCTCGGGCGGATCTGGGGCGTGTCGCTGCTCGATTTCGCTCAGAGCAGCACGGTTGGACGAGCCATCAGTAACGCGCTGAGCAGCATTGGCCTGATCTTCCTGGTCACTTGGTTGCTGTGGGTGGTACTCGACACAGCGATTCAGGAAGCGCTGAAACCGCCACTCAGCAAACGCGCGGCGCGCCAGCCGAGCACACGGGTGAAAACCATCCTGCCGCTGCTGCGCAACGCGATCAAAATCATCCTCGTGGTGATCTGCGCAATCACCACTATGGCCAATCTGGGGATCAACGTTGCGCCACTGCTGGCCGGTGCCGGGGTGGTCGGGCTGGCCATCGGTTTCGGTTCGCAGCAACTGGTGCAGGACGTGATCACCGGGCTGTTCATCATCATCGAAGACACACTGTCGATTGGTGACTGGGTGGTGCTCGATTCCGGGCATGCCGGCACCGTCGAAGGGCTGACCATCCGCACTCTGCGCCTGCGCGACGGCAAGGGCTTTGTGCACTCGGTGCCGTTCGGCCAGATCAAGGCTGTGACCAACCAATCGCGGCAGTTTGCCTTTGCGTTTTTCTCGGTGCAGTTCACTTACGACACGGATGTGGATAAAGCCATCGAGCTGATTCGCGAGACCGGTGATTCGATCCGTGAAGACCCGTTCCTCAAGTACAACCTGCAAGGGCCGCTGGACGTGTTTGGTGTGGACAAGATGGATTTGAACGGCGTGGTGCTGACGGCGCAGTTCCGCACGGTATCCGGTGGGCAGTATGCGGTGAGCCGGGCGTTCAATCAGCGCTTGAAGAAGCTTGTGGATAACAGCCCGGAGGTGCATTTCGCGCAGACTTATCCACAGCAGGTTTTGTTGCCGAAGCGGCAGCAGGAAGGGGCGGTGGTGGTGAGCGAGGTGCCGCAGGAATCGCGGACTTAACGGGTGGATTTTTGGTGGGAATGCCAGCGCTATCGCGAGCAGGCTCACTCCTACAGGGGAACGCATTCCAAATGTAGGAGTGAGCCTGCTCGCGATGGCGCCAGACCCGCCAACCTCAATGCCGGATCAGCTTGCCGCGCACCTGCTCCATGCCGATCTGATCCAGCTCCAGCCAAAACTGCTGCTTTCCGGCAATCTCCGCCGCCGCTGGAATCCCATCCCGATAGACCAACCGATTACTCACCAGCGCCGGCACTTTCGTCCCCGGCAACAACGTCCCGGCCAGGTTCAATGGATCGACCCCGCACACCGCGACCAGACTGCCGTCATGCGGTCGCCGACGCACTTCGCGCAACAATGGAATCGCCTCGGGCAAGGCAAACTGTTCCCCCGCCAAACCACTGACAAATCGTCCACCGCGAATCTCGCCCCGTGCTTCCAGCCGATGAAACGTGCGCAGCAATTCGCGCCAGCTCGGCAACCAGTCCGCCTCACGCTCCAGCAAGCGCCAGAACACCACGCCATAACGGCGCAACAATGTCATCGCGACATGTTCCAGGGTTTCGCTGTTATCCACAGCCGTTCCGCGCCGCAGCAACGCCCAGCGCCCGGCATCATCCATTCCACCGACAAACGCCCCGCGCCCGCGACGACTGCTGCGCTGCTGGCGTTTGCTCGGCGGGGTGATCAAGGCGCGCAGGCCGGCGAAGCTGTCGGCGTTCACCAGACCGGCGCCAACCAGCTCCTGCAAGGCGATTTCCAGCTCGGTGCGCAGCAGGTGCGCTTCATGAATCAGCTCATCGAAAAACAACGCGCCGTGTTGACTCAAGGCTTCAAAGACCTTCTGGGTTTTTGGCGACAGTTCGTTCACCGGCGTCTGTTCGGCCAGCGCACTCCACAAACCGACCTGACTACGTGGCAGCAGCACGATCGGCGTGCTGCGCAACGCCGTGCCGCTGACTTTCTGCCGGGCACTGAGGCGCGTCCACACCAGTTTGCCGTTGCGGCACAAATCATCCAGCCAGCTCGGTGAGTAGTCTTTGAGGCGGGCCGGAAGAATGTCGCTGTCCCACGCCGAAGCGGCCGCCGCGTAGCCTTCGAACTGGCCGACAATCGCGGGCAACACGGCGCTGCCCTGACCGCGAGTTGCGGGCGACAGATGCTGCCAGTCGAACAGAAACCGCATGAAATCCTGCAGCGCGACCGGTTCGATTTCCCGGCGCAGGCGCTTGACCGTGTAGCGATGAATGCGCGCGAGCAGATGCCGTTCGCACCATTCCTCAATGTTGACCTTGGGCGTGAACTGGCCGCGTAGCACGTAACCTTCGCGCTCCAGTTGGGCAAGGGCTTGATGGACTTCAGTGGCCTGCAACGCGAGCGGTTCGGCAATCGCGGATAACGGCAGCGGTCCGAAGGCACCGAGGCGCGCGCGAATCACTTCGATCAGCGCTTCATCGAACGTCCACGCCTCATCGAATCCCGGCAACGCCTTCAGTTCGGCTTGCAATTTGGCCTGTGGATAAAGCGCTTGCAGACACGTCAGGCGTTCGCGGGCCAGCCACAAGCCATGCTCGGCATCGATCTGTAGACGGCAGGCGCGACCACTGCTGGCCAGATTTTCCAGCCATGCACGCCAGCCTTCGTTCGTTTGCACTTCCTCATCGCTGATGCACGCCAGGCTCATCAGCGCCTCATGCATTTCATCCACAGCGTTCGGTGTCGGCCACGCCTCTTCATGCACGGCGGCAATCGCGTCCGCATCCAGAGCACCGAGGTCATCGGTCGATTGTGGATCGCTCCAGCGCCGATTGATTACCGCCTGGGTACGACGTTCTTCGAGCGGTGCATCGTCGAGAAAGGTGTACGGCCGCGCGCTGAGAATTTCTGCCGCGAGCGGCGATGGCGCCGGCAAGTCGCGGCTGATCAAGCGCACGTCGCCACGCTCCATGCGCCGTAGCAGATTGAGCCAGCCCTCGCTGTCCATCGCCCCGTGCAGGCAATCGTCGAGGGTTTGCTCAATCAGGGGATGTTCGGGAATCTCGCGCTCGCCAGCAAGGTTTTCCAGGCAGGCGATCTGATCGGGAAACACGCTGGCAATCAGGTCTTCGCTTTTCATCCGCTGCAACTGTGGCGCAACTTTGCGCCCGCCGGTAAATCGCGGCAGCGCCAACGCCACACCGGCATTCCAGCGCCAGCGCACGCCGAACAGCGGCGCGTCGAGTACGGCTTGAATCAGGATGTGCTCGGCGTTGTTGCTGTGCAGGTAACGCCAGACGTCATCGAGTTCAAAGCTGTGGCTGGTGGACAGCGACAGGACGATCGCGTCTTCGCTGGCGGCGGCCTGCAATTCGAAGTTGAAGGTGCGGCAGAATCGCTTGCGCAGGGCCAGGCCCCAGGCGCGGTTGATGCGGCTGCCGAACGGCGAGTGAATGATCAGTTGGGTGCCACCGGATTCGTCGAAAAAGCGCTCCATCAGCAGCGTGTCTTGCGAGGGCAGGGCGCCGAGGGTCTGCCGGGCGCGGGCGAGGTATTCGACCAATTGTTCGGCGCTGGCGCGGTTGAGGCCGAGGGTCTGTGTCAGCCAGTCGAGTGCCGGTTGCAGATTGCCGGGGCTGGCGCTGAGCAGTTCATCGAGTTGTGCTTGCAGACGTGCGACAGCCGATGACAATTCATCGCTGCGTCCCGGCGCTTCGCCGAGCCAGAACGGAATGGTCGGCGGCTGGCCGTGGGCATCCTCGACGCGGACCTTGCCGGTTTCCACGCGCAGGATGCGATAGGAGGTGTTGCCGAGCTGGAACACGTCGCCGGCAATACTTTCCACCGCGAAGTCTTCGTTGACGCTGCCGATGTTCAGGCCATGCGGCTCGAGCATGACGCTGTAGTCGGCGTTATCGGGAATGGTGCCGCCGCTGGTCACGGCGGTCAGTTGTGAACCGCGACGGCCACGCAAGGTGCGGCTGACGGCGTCGCGGTGCAGGTAGGCGCTGCGGATGCCCTGGCGACCGTTGTAGCCTTCAGCGAGCATGCTCAGCAGGGCTTGATAGTGTTTTTCGTCGAGGTCGCGGTAGGGCGAGGCGCGGCGGAACATCGCCAGCAAGGCGTCCTCCGGCCATTCCTGACAACTGACTTCGGCGATGATCTGCTGCGCCAAAACATCCAGCGGCGCGACCGGGATGTGCAGGGTGTCGAGTTCGCCTCGGCGCACGCAGTCGAGCAGGGCGGTGCATTCGATCAAGTCGTCGCGGGTGGTGGCGAACAAACGGCCCTTGGGTGTGCCGCCCACCTGGTGCCCGGAGCGGCCAACACGTTGCAGAAAACCGGCGATAGAGCGCGGTGAGGCAATCTGGCAGACCAGATCGACTTCGCCGATATCGATGCCCAGTTCCAGCGAGGCGGTGGCGATCAACACCTCTAGCTCGCCGCGTTTGAGCCGTTGTTCGGCGTCGAGGCGAAACTCCTTGGCCAGGCTGCCGTGGTGCGCGGCTACGGCGTGTTTGCCCAGGCGTTCGCTGAGGTGCCGGCTCAGGCGTTCGGCCAGGCGCCGGGTGTTGACGAAAATCAGCGTGGTGCGGTGCTCGCGCGCAAGTTCGGCGAGGCGGTCGTAGACCCGTTCCCAGACATCGTTGGCCATCACTGCCGACAACGGCACGGGCGGCACTTCGATGCCCAGATCCCGTGGCCGCGCATGGCCGATGTCGATGATTTCGCAGGGGCGCTCATGGCCGACGAGAAATTGCGCCACGGCTTCGACCGGTTTCTGCGTGGCCGAAAGGCCGATGCGGGTCAGCGGTTCGCCGCACAGCGCCTGCAGTCGCTCAAGACTGAGGGCCAGATGACTGCCGCGTTTGCCTGCGGCTATCGCGTGGATTTCATCGATGATCACCGTGCGCGTGGTGCCGAGCATTTTTCGTCCCGATTCCGAACCGAGCAGCACGTAGAGCGATTCCGGCGTGGTCACCAGAATGTGCGGCGCGGTCTTGCGCATGGCCGCGCGTTCTTTTTGCGGGGTGTCACCAGTGCGCACGGCGGTGGTGATTGCCAGCCCAGGCAGACTCATCTGCCGCAGGTGTTCGGTGATCCCCGCCAATGGGTTTTGCAGGTTGATGCGAATGTCGTTGGAAAGCGCCTTCAGTGGCGAGACGTAGACCACCAGGGTTTCGTCGGGCAGGCCGTCGGGATCTTCAAGGCCTCGGTGGACGAGGTCGTCGAGCACGGCCAGAAACGCAGTGAGGGTTTTGCCGGAGCCGGTGGGCGCAGCGATCAGCGTCGAACGGCGCTGGCGGATCAACGGCCATGCGCGGGCCTGGGCGGCGGTGACCGTCGCGAATGTGTTGCTGAACCAGGCGCTGACGGCGGGGTGAAAGCCTGCCAGGGCCGCGTCCGTGGGGATGGGCAGATTCATGGCTTAAGTTATGCGGGCGCGGGTGTGAAGATGCAAGTACCGCTGGGATCTTCAGCGTCTTGCCGGACCTCTTCGCGAGCAAGCTCGCTCCCACAGTGGATTTGTGTGCGCCGTAAATCCCTTGTGGGAGCGAGCTTGCTCGCGAAGGGGCCAGTGGCCACGACACAAATCCCGGCGATCTGCACTTTACGGATGACGGTTGCGCACTAAACCCGCAAAATGCAACGATTCCGGCAATTATCGACGACGGTTTCACAAGAGCCGTCGCTAAAGCCATCGTTCCAATCAGACTGGGCCTGCTGACTCTATGCGAATGCGCCTTATGTTACTGGGCGGCGGAAATGCCCTTGGGCAGGCGCTGATTCGCCTCGGTGCAGAGGAAGACATCGGTTTCCTCGCCCCCCGCCCGCCCGAAAACGGCTGGGATGCCGCGAGCCTGACCCAATTGCTCGACGACACCCGTCCCGATGCATTGATCAATCTCGCCTACTATTTCGACTGGTTCCAGGCCGAAACCGTCAGCGAAAGCCGCATGGCCGGGCAGGAACGTGCGATCGAACGTCTGGCCGAACTGTGCCAGCACCACAACATCGTCCTCGTCCAGCCTTCCAGTTATCGGGTGTTCGACGGTTCGCGTGCCACGGCGTACAGCGAAAAAGACGAACCGGTGCCACTGGGTTTGCGCGGTCAGGCGTTGTGGCGAATTGAACAAAGTGTGCGCGCCACTTGCCCGCAACACGTTTTGCTACGATTTGGCTGGTTGCTCGATGACAGCCCGGACGGCACTCTGGGGCGCTTCCTCGCCCGCGCCGAACAACCGGAAGAGTTGCTGCTGGCCGATGACCGCCGTGGCAATCCGACCCCGGTCGACGATGCCGCGCGAGTGATCATTTCGGTGCTCAAACAACTCGATTGCGCCGCGCCACTGTGGGGCACTTACCACTACGCCGGCCACGAAGCGACCACACCGCTGGCGCTGGGCCAGGCGATTCTGACCGAAGCGCGCAGCCTGCACGCCCTAGCGATCGAAGCACCAACCGCCCAGGCTCACGCCGCGCGACCGGACGCTGCCGAAGAGCCGCAACACGCGGTGCTGGCCTGCAAGAAAATTCTGCACACTTTCGGGATCAAACCGCGCGCCTGGCGCGCCGCACTCCCGGGCTTACTGGATAGGTTCTACCGTCATGGCTGAAGGGACTGTTTTAATCACCGGCGGAGCCGGATTCATTGGCTCGCACCTGACCGACGCCTTGCTTGCAAAGGGGCATTCGGTGCGCATTCTCGACGATCTGTCGACCGGCAAGCGCAGCAACCTGCCGCTGGATAACTCCAAGGTTGAGCTGATTGTCGGCGATGTCGCCGATGCGACGCTGGTGGCCAGAGCCATGCAAGGCTGCAGCGCAGTCGCTCACCTGGCGGCCGTGGCGTCGGTGCAGGCCTCGGTGGACGATCCGGTGAAAACTCACCAGAGCAACTTCATTGGCACGCTGAATGTCTGCGAAGCCATGCGTCTGGCCGGGGTCAAACGGGTGTTGTACGCCTCCAGCGCGGCGGTGTACGGCAACAATGGCGAGGGTGAGTCGATTGATGAAGAAACGCCCAAAGCCCCATTGACGCCTTACGCTTCGGACAAGCTGGCGGGCGAACATTATTTCGATTTCTATCGCCGCCAGCATGGCCTGGAGCCGGTGATTTTCCGCTTCTTCAATATCTTCGGCCCACGTCAGGATCCGTCCTCGCCGTACTCCGGGGTGATCAGCATCTTCAGCGAACGCGCACAGAAAGGCTTGCCGATTACCGTGTTCGGTGACGGTGAGCAAACGCGCGATTTCCTCTATGTCGAAGACCTGGTCGATTTGCTGGTACAGGGCATCGAAAAACCTGAGGTGGAAGTCGGTCCGGTGAACGTTGGATGGAATCAGGCGATGAGCCTCAAGCAGATGCTTGAAGCCCTGCAAGCGGTGGTCGGTCAACTGCCACCCGTCAGCTACGGCCCGGCGCGCTCCGGTGATATCCGTCATTCCCGGGCGAATAACGCTCGTCTGCTGGAACGCTTCAAGCTGCCGCAGCAGACGCCGATGAGCGTGGGTTTGGCGCGGTTGTTGGGGCGTGCCTGAAAAGAGCCCCTCATCGGAACGCCGCCCGCCTAACCCTCTCCCAGAGGGAGAGGGGACTGACCGAGGTGTTCTTTCGAGTTACACCGACGTGAGATACCGAGTCGAACTTGGATTTGAAAAGCACCCAAATCGGCTCCCTTTCCCCCTCTCCCTGAGGGAGAGGGCTGGGGTGAGGGGGGAGACTCAAACTCACCACGCATTCCAGGCAGACATGAAAAAGGCGCCCTTTGACAGGCGCCTTTTTCACGGCCGGAATCTGTCGCTACTCCTGTGGCAAGGGGATGTTATCCCCCGATCAACTGCGTACGGTCGCCGTCAGTTCTATGCCTGCTCACCACCAAGCCTCATTCACCACCACGTGAACGTTCGGTCAATCGACTTAGAACTTATAGCCCAAACCGACCATGTAGATGAACGGATCCACATCCACATTCACCCGTGCGCGAGTGCCCGGCGCAACGGCGTTGTTTTCGACGGTGGCGCGGGTGTCGATGTCGATGTAACGCACTTGGGCGTTGAGCATGATGTTGTCGGTCAGCATGTAGTCGGCACCGACCTGCCAGGCCAGACCCCAGGAGTTTTTCGCCTTGAAGTTGCTGAAACCGTTAGCACTGGCTTCGCTGCCGACGTGTTCGTCATAGATCCAGGTGTAGTTGATACCGCCACCGACATACGGCTGGAACGGCGACTTCGAATCCAGCGGGTAGTAGACGACGCTGAGGGTCGGCGGCAGGTGTTTCAGGGTGCCGAGCTTGCCGTTGGCCGCTGGCAGGGCAGTACCCTTGAGTTTGACGTCATGCTCGAACGGCGTGGCCGCGAGCAACTCGAGGCCGACGTGATCGGTAAGCATGTAAGCGAAGTTCAGACCCAATTGAGTGTCGCTGCTCATGGTCGCTTTGCCGCCCAGATTGGTGCCGCTCAACGGACCCTGATCGACCTTGACGCTGGAGCTGTCGGCCTTCGGGTTGACGGTGATCGCACCGGCGCGGATGAGGATGTCACCGGCTTCGTGGGCGTGGGCGAGCGGGGCTGCGAGCGCGAGGGCAAACAGCGAAGCGCTGAGCAAGGACTTGTTCATGGGGGCTCCGAAAGGACGTTAAAAATGTTCGATGTCCTATGGTACGAAGCCAACTGATACGGTCTTTTGACTCAGCTCAATGAAACAGTGAAGGGGCGGGTTTCTGTGGAACCTTTGAAGGCCCCTTCGCGAGCAAGCTCGCTCCCACCCTGGAATGTGATTTCCTGTGGGAGCGAGCCTGCTCGCGAAGACGATAGATCAGCCAATACAAAACTACCGGGGTTTACTCCGGCAGTTCATACACATAAATCTTGTCCGCATCCATCTGATACCCGGCATCCGCCAGTTCGCTGCTCGACGCCTTGACCTGCAACGGTCCCTCGACCCAGTACGGCTGATACAGCTCATCAAGCTTCACGCCCAACTCGCTTTTCACATGCACAATCTGGTTCGACGGCGGTGGCGGCACGTGGATGCAGGCGCCGAAATACGGCACCAGCAAAAAGTCCGTGGTGCGTCCTTCTTCATTGACTTCCAGCGGCACGATATAACCCGGCAAACGAATGTTCTGACCGTCGAGGGACTTCACCACCGGCGCGTTCGGCAGGTCCTGCTTGGCCGCTGGCGCGGACTCGGCGGACAGCGCATCACTCATCTTCGACATGTCGTGCAGCGGGGTCATGTTCGGCACTTCCGGCGCGGCGTCCGGTGGAATCATTTCCGACCACGTCAGGTCTTTCGGCGCCGCTGCCCACACGGGCAGGGCGATCAACAACAGCAGCGCGAGTGCAGCGCGGGGCATGGTGAACATCCTCATAAACGGATCGACAGGCCATCGGCCAAGGATTGGCGATAAGCGCGCCAGGCCGGCACGCTGCCCATCAGCAGCGCGGCCGCCAGAATGCCACCGAGCAGCGTCCATTCATACTCGCTCGGCCACGCCAGCGGCAGATACAAACCGTAATTGGCCTGTACATAACCCTGCGCGGCGGCGATGCCGATGTACAACAACGCCACCCCGGCAATCACCCCGGTCAGCGCCAGTGCAAACGCCTCGAGCACCAGCAGACTCGCGATATGCCAAGGGCGCGCACCGACCGAACGAAGGATCGCCATCTCGCGACGCCGTTCGTTAAGGCTGGTGAGAATCGCCGTGAGCATGCCGATCAACCCGGTCAACACCACAAACAACGAGACCACGAACAGCGCTTTTTCAGCGGTGCTCATCAGGCTCCACAACTCCTGCAAGGCTACACCCGGCAGAATCGCCAGCATCGGCTCGCCACGGAATTCGTTGATCTCGCGTTGCAGGGCGAAGGTGGAAATCTTGCTGTTGAGGCCGAGCATGAATGCGGTGATCGCTTGCGGCGTCAGGTCCATGTTGCGCGCCTGATCCGCTGTGATCCGCCCATTGCCACGCGCCGGAACACCGTTGTGCCAGTCGATGTGAATCGCCTCCATGCCGCCGAGGCTGATGTGCAATGTGCGATCGACCGGGGTGCCGGTGCGCTTGAGAATGCCGACCACGGTGAACGGTTTGTCGTCGTGCTTGACCAGACTGATCGCGGCCACTCCGTGGGCCAGCACCAGTTTGTCACCGAGCTTGTAATGCAGCGCATCGGCCACTTCCGCACCGAGCACCACTTCAAAAGGATCGGTGGCAAACGCACGACCGTCCGCCAGTTGCAGATGCTGCTGGCGACCGTACTGGTAATGCTCGAAGTAGGCTTCGGTAGTGCCCATCACCCGGTAGCCACGATGGGAGTCGCCGAGGGACATCGGGATCGCCCACTTCACTTTCGGGTTGCTGGCGAAGTGTTCGAAGCTGTCCCAGCGGATGTTGTTGGTGGCGTTGCCGATGCGGAACACCGAGTACAGCAACAGGTTCACCGAGCCGGAACGGGCACCAACGATGAGGTCGGTGCCGCTGATAGTACTGGCGAAACTGGCTTTGGCCTCGGTGCGCACCCGCTCAACGGCGAGCAACAGACACACCGAGAGGGCGATGGCAAAAGCCGTGAGCAAAGCGGTGAAGCGGCGGTTGGCCAGGCTGGCCATGGCCAGACGAAACAGATACATCTCAGACCTCGGCAGACGTGGCGGCGCGATTGAGTTCGGCCAGGGACAGGTGACGGTCGAACAGCGGCGCCAGGCTCTGGTCGTGGCTGACGAACAGCAGACTCGATCCGGCCTCGCGGCATTCGGCGAACAGCAGGCGGATGAAGTTTTCCCGGGCGTCGTAATCCAGTGCCGAGGTCGGTTCGTCGGCGATCACCAGCTCAGGCTGACCGATCAAGGCGCGGGCTGCAGCAACCCGCTGCTGTTGGCCGATCGACAGCGAATCGGCGCGACGGCTGAGGATGCTTTCATCCTTTAAGCCGAGGTGGGCGAGCAGGGTGGCGGCGGCTTGATCGACGCTGCCGTGGCGCTGTTTCGCCCGTTGCGCGCGCAGCTTGGAAAAGTGACACGGCAGTTCAACGTTCTCGCGTACCGAAAGAAACGGCAGCAGGTTGAACTGCTGGAAAATGTAGCCGGTGTGATCGACGCGGAAGGTGTCGCGAGCGCCGGCGGAGAGTTCGGTCAGCTCCTGGCCGAGCAAGCGAATGCTGCCGCGACCGGGTTTCTGCACGCCGCCGAGCAGACCGAGCAGGGTGGTCTTGCCGCTGCCGCTGGGGCCTTTGAGGAACAGGGTTTCGCCGGCTTCCAGACGAAACGCCGGAATGTCCAGCAGCGGCGGATGACCGGGCCAGTTGAAGCCCAGGTCGGACAGTTCGATGAGTGCTTGGGTCATTTGAAACCGGATATGGAGTTGAGTGGCCCCTTTGTAGGAGTGAGCCTGCTCGCGATAGCGGTGTACCAGTCAGCACTGAATCAACTGACAGTCTGCTATCGCGAGCAGGCTCACTCCTACAAGGGATCTTCACAGATTTCAGAATTTCAGGGCAGCAGCCTTGGCCGTCACTTCGGTACCTTGCTGGCCGCTGGCGCTGATCAGTTGTACCTGAATTTTCTGCGTCGCCGGGAAGGTATTGAAGACATTAGTCAGGTCCAGCGTCTTCAACGCACCCGGTGTGGCGCAGTTGAATTGGTAATGCGCGTGGATTTCGCTGTGGTCGTGGTGATGCTCGTGACCGTCCTTGTCCGCTTCATCGTCGTCATGGTCATCGGCATCCGGCTTGTCGCCGAACAACGGACTTTCCAGTTCCTGACTGACCACTTTGCAACCGGCAGCAGTGGGCAGGCTGAACAGGGTCAGCGGCTTTTCCAGTTGCGCACGGGCGGCAGCGACTTTGGCCTTGTCGGCGTCCGTGGTCGCAACGTGTTCGAAACCAACGAGGTTCATCGCCGGGCTTTCCAGCTCCAGCTCAAGGGTCTGGCCATCGAGCGCGGCATTCAGACGGCCAACACCATGTTCATGCGCACCGAGGCTGCCGTGTTCATGGTCGTGATCGTGCTCATCGGCAGCATGGGCGATGGCCAGCGGCAACAGGGCAAACGGCAAAGCGAGCAGCAGACGACGCATGACGGTCTCCGGGAAGTAAAGTGACGAGTTTGTTATGTAATCTTATAACGAAAGTGCGCAGAGTTTGCCCGTGCGCTTGGCGTTGCACAAGTCCCGTGGGAGCATGCACGTCAGAAAAGTGCAGGAGCGAACTCAATGTTGCGGATACGCGGAACCGTCGGCGACGTGCCGGTGGATTTGACGGTGGAGCTGGATGACGGCGATTGGGCGAAGCTCGGTTCGGCACTGAATGGGCAGGCGCCGGTTGCTCAATCTGAGGCGGTCGCGTCTGCCCCGGCGGCGAAACCGCTGAATCAGGACGATGCCTCGTGGCAGTTGGCCAAGGATCTGTTGCGCAAGGCCGGGCAGCTCAGCGGTCCGGATCTGCTTGATCAACTGGAAGGGCTGACCGGCAGCGCGGTGGCGGGCAAACGCTTGTTGGTGCGCCTGCGCCACAGTGCGGACGTGAAAGTGGTGAGCGGCGGGGATACGCCGCTCTACAGCTGGATCGAGTGAACCGCAAAAGATCGCAGCCAGCGGCATCTCCTACAAGGGTGTACACGATCCCAATGTAGGAGCTGCCGCAGGCTGCGATCTTTTGATCTTAATAAAGCGCAGCAAACATTTTGCGGCGGTACATCGTCACCAACGGATGATCATTGCCCAGCAGCTCGAACACCTGCAGCAAGGTCTTGTGCGGCAGGCCTTCGGCATAGTTGCGGTTGCGGACGAACAGCTTGAGCAAAGCATCCAGCGCCGCTTCGTACTGCTGACGCGCCAGTTGCTGGATCGCCAGTTGATACACCGCTTCATCGTCCTGCGGATCTTTCGCCAGTCGCGCTTTCAGGTCGGCAGCATCCGGCAAGTCACGCGCCAGACCGAGGAACTTGATCTGCGCCTTGGCCCCGGCCAGTGCAGCCTTGTGCTCGTCGCTCTTGACCGCGTCGAGCACAGTTTGCGCTTCATCCAGTTCGCCGCGTTCAGTCAGGCAGCGCGCGTAGAGGATCAGTGCCTTGGCGTTTGTGTTGTCCTCAGTGAGCATCACCACCAGCGCTGCCTCGGCATCGGCGTAACGGCCGTCATCAAACAACGCCTGAGCCTGCTCGAACGGATCGGCTGCGGCCGGTGGCGGCATCTGCACGTGCGGCTCAAGCAGGGCGCGCACGGCGGATTCCGGTTGTGCACCGGCAAAGCCGTCGACCGGCTGACCGTCCTTGAACAGCACCACGGTCGGCAGGCTGCGAATACCGAAGCGGGCGACGATGTCCTGCTCGATGTCGCAGTTGACCTTGGCCAGCAGCAACTCGCCCTGATAGCTCTCGGCAATGCCTTGCAGCATCGGCATCAACGCTTTGCACGGCGCACACCATTCGGCCCAGAAATCCACCAGCACCGGTTTGTTGAAGGAAGCCTCGATCACCGACTGGTCGAAATCGGCCGTCGTGGCGTCGAAGATGTACGGCGTTTGCTCACTCATGGGGGATCTCGTAGAAGCGTGAATGGGGCAACTATACGGCTTGGCGGGGGGTGGCCGGAAGGCAGAGATGTGTTGTCTGGCAGGACGCCTTCGCGAGCAGGCTCGCTCCCACAGGGAAACGCATTCCAAATGTGGGAGCGAGCCTGCTCGCGAAGCTTTTAGCTAGCGCCGCGCATGGTAGAGGCTGACATGTCTGAATTCTTCCGGCTCCGCCAGATCGGGCAAGGTCATCGCCTCAAGCATTTCAATGCGCTCATACAATGGATGCCTAAAATCCCGAACCCGCGAATCCGCCACCAGCGCTTCACGGCCACGACTTAAAAACGCATCGAGCAACGGCAAGTTCGCCCGGTCGTACAACACGTCCGCCACCAGAATCAGATCAAACCGATCCGCTTCGGCAAAGAAATCCGTCGAATAACTCATCTGCACATCATTCAGCTCGGCATTCGCCCGACACGCGGAAATCGCCAGCGGATCGAGATCGCACGCCACCACCTCCAGCGCCCCGGCCTTCACCGCCGCGATCCCGGCAATCCCGGAACCAGCGCCGAAATCCAGCACACGCTTGCCGCGCACCCACTCGGGAAACTCCGACAGATACCGCGCCACCGCCAGACCGCTGGCCCAGCAGAAACCCCAATACGGTGGCTCGTGCAGAATTCGCTGAATTTCTTCCTGGCTGAATTCGCGATCCATGTTGTCGCCATCGATCAGCCATAGCTGTAAATCAGTGTCCGGCAACGCACAGACCTTGAGTCTGGCGTCGCCGAGCAATTCACCTAACGCCTGTTGCAGGTCGAGCGGTGCAGTCATGGTGCTTTGACAAATTGCAGTTGGCCCAACGCCTGAGTGGTCGGCTGGCCGATAGTTTGCGACGGCAGATGCAGGATCAACTGACCGGACTGGCTGGCGCGACCGCGCAGCTCAACCCGCGCGCCGGCCGGGAACGCGTCCGGGTTGAAGCGCAGGCGGAACGGCAGGATCTGGTTGTTGCCGATCAGGCTGGAACTGGCGAGCAATTGTTGCGGGCGATCCTTTTCGTCGATCACCAGCAGCGCCAGTTCGACTTCGGCACCGGCCGGCACGCCTTGCAGGGTGCCGCTCAATTCCCGTTGATAAGCCGGCAGCGGGCCAAGTTCGGCAGCCTCTTTGGCTTTTTTCTGCGCTTGCTGCGGCGCAGGTCCCGGTGCTGGCGGCTGGGGCTTGGGTGCATCGCTGCCACAGGCCACCAGCAGGCTGAAAAGACTGAGCAAAACGAGCGGACGTAACGGCATTGGATGCTCCAGCAAAATGAAATCTATGGATCAAACGATCATGCCGTTCTGTATACCGCAAAGCCTATGGCTTGTCTTGCCACCGGGATGCGCTACCATGGCCCTCCCTTTTTTTGTTGCCAGCCACCATGCACTGTCCCTTCTGCGGTGCCAACGACACCAAGGTCATCGACTCGCGTCTGGTCGCCGAGGGCGAGCAGGTGCGCCGCCGGCGTGAATGCCTGGCCTGCGGCGAGCGTTTCACGACGTTCGAGACGGCCGAACTGGTGTTGCCGCGCCTGATCAAAACCGACGGCAGCCGCCAACCGTTCGACGAAGAAAAACTCCGCGCCGGGATGCAACGCGCCCTGGAGAAACGTCCGGTGAGCGTCGAGCGCCTCGAATCCTCTCTGGTTCACATCAAGCACAAGCTGCGCGCCACCGGCGAGCGCGAGGTCAAATCCCTCGTGGTCGGCGAACTGGTGATGGCTGAGTTGCAAAAGCTTGATGAAGTCGCCTACATCCGCTTCGCCTCGGTGTACAAACGCTTCCAGGACCTTAACGAGTTCCGTGAAGAAATCGACCGCCTCGCCCGCGAACCGGTGAAAGAATGACCAGCGCCGGCGAGCAGGCCATCCTCGACGCTCACTTCATGGCTCGCGCGCTGGAACTGGCGCGCAAAGGTCATTACACCACCCATCCCAATCCTCGGGTCGGCTGCGTTGTGGTGCGTGATGGGCAGATCGTCGGCGAAGGCTGGCATGAGCGCGCCGGCGAACCGCACGCCGAAGTCCACGCCCTGCGCGCCGCCGGTGAATTGGCCCGGGGCGCGACCGCTTATGTGACGCTGGAACCGTGCAGCCACCATGGCCGCACGCCGCCGTGTGCCGAAGCGCTGGTGAATGCCGGGGTTGCCCGGGTGGTGGCAGCGATGCGCGATCCGAACCCGCAAGTCGCCGGACGTGGTCTGCAGCGCCTGGCCGATGCCGGCATTGCTACCGAAAGCGGCGTGCTCGAAGCCGAGGCGCGCGAGCTCAATCAAGGTTTTCTGAAACGCATGGAGCACGGCTTGCCGTACGTGCGGGTCAAGTTGGCTATGAGTCTCGATGGTCGGACAGCCATGGAAAGCGGCGAGAGCCAATGGATCACCGGCCCGGCCGCACGTTCGGCCGTTCAGCGTTTGCGCGCTCAAGCCGCCGTGGTGCTGACCGGCGCCGACACCGTGCTGGCCGATGGCGCGCGTTTGACCGTGCGTGCTGAAGAGTTGGGTCTGGATGCCGAGCAAACCGCGCTGGCCATGAGCCGACCGCCGCTGCGCGTGCTGATCGACGGGCGCCTGCGGGTGCCGCTGGATGCGCCGTTCTTCAAGGCTGGCCCGGCATTGGTTGCCACCTGTGTCGCGATCGAAGAGCAATACGCGCATGGCCCCGAGTGCCTGATCGTGCCGGGTGATGACGGTCAGGTCGATCTGCATCAATTGCTGATCGAACTGGCCAAGCGAGGCACCAACGAAGTGCTGGTCGAGGCTGGCCCACGCTTGGCCGGTGCCTTTGCTCAGCTCGGTCTGGTCGACGAATTCGTGATCTTCATCGCCGGCAAGTTCCTCGGTTCTTCGGCGCGTCCGCTGCTGGACTGGCCGCTGGCTTATATGAAGGATGCGCCGGAGCTGAAAATCACTGAAATTCGCGCGGTGGGCGATGACTGGCGAGTCACTGCCATCCCTGTCCTTTCGGCGAGCGTATAATTCCCGGCCATCGCGTTAGCGCTGGCCCAGTTCTCAAGGAGAACCCCATGTTTACCGGCATCATCGAATCCATCGGCAGTATCCGCGCATTGACCCCAAAGGGCGGTGATGTGCGGGTCCACGTCGCCACCGGCAAGCTCGACCTGAGCGACGTCAAACTCGGCGACAGCATCGCGGTCAACGGCGTCTGCCTGACCGCTGTTGAGCTGCCGGGCGACGGCTTTGCCGCCGACGTCAGCCGTGAAACCCTCGACTGCACCGCCATGAACGACCTGAAAAGCGGCAGCCCGGTCAATCTGGAAAAAGCCCTGACCCCGACCACCCGTCTCGGCGGGCACCTGGTCAGCGGCCACGTCGACGGTGTCGGCGAAATCGTCTCGCGCAGCGACAATGCCCGCGCCGTGGAATTTCGCATTCGCGCGCCGAAGGAACTGGCCAAGTACATCGCCCATAAAGGCTCGATCACTGTCGACGGCACCAGCCTGACCGTGAACGCCGTCGATGGCGCCGAGTTCATGCTGACGATCATTCCGCACACCCTGAGTGAAACCATCATGGCGTCGTACAAGCCAGGTCGCCGGGTGAATCTGGAAGTTGACTTGCTGGCACGGTATCTGGAGCGTCTGCTCCTCGGCGACAAGGCCGCAGAGCCGAGCGCTGGTGGCATCACCGAAAGCTTTCTGGCCGCCAACGGCTACCTCAAATCCTGACTGAAGGGGGTGCCTTGTGGCGCTCAATAGCATCGAAGAACTGGTTGAAGACATCCGCCAAGGCAAGATGGTCATCCTCATGGATGACGAAGACCGCGAGAACGAAGGCGACTTGATCATGGCCGCCGAATGCTGCCAGGCCGGGCACATCAACTTTATGGCCAAACATGCCCGTGGTCTGATCTGCATGCCGATGAGCCGCGAGCGCTGCGAACTGTTGAAGCTGCCGCTGATGGCGCCGCGCAACGGTTCCGGTTTCGGCACCAAGTTCACCGTGTCGATCGAAGCCGCCGAAGGCGTAACCACTGGCATTTCCGCCGCCGACCGTGCGCGCACCGTGCAAGCGGCGGCCGCCAAAGACGCCAAGGCTGAAGACATCGTCAGCCCGGGCCACATTTTCCCGCTGATGGCCCAGGCCGGCGGCACCCTCGCTCGTGCCGGCCACACCGAAGCGGCTTGCGACCTCGCGCGCATGGCCGGTTTCGAGCCAAGTGGCGTGATCTGCGAAGTGATGAACGACGACGGCACCATGTCCCGTCGCGCTGAACTGGAAGCGTTCGCTGCTGAGCACAACATCAAGATCGGCACCATCGCCGACCTGATTCACTACCGGATGATCCACGAACGTACCGTTCAGCGGATTGCCGAGCAGCCACTGGACAGCGAACTGGGTCAATTCAACCTGGTGACCTATCGTGATTCGGTGGAAGGCGATGTGCACATGGCCCTTACGCTGGGCACTGTTTGCGCCGAAGAGCCGACTCTGGTTCGGGTGCACAACATGGATCCGCTGCGCGACCTGCTGATGGTCAAACAACCGGGCCGTTGGAGCCTGCGCGCCGCCATGGCTGCGGTCGCCGAGGCGGGCAGCGGTGTCGTGTTGTTGCTTGGTCACCCGCTCGATGGCGATGTGCTGCTGGCACATATCCGTGAAACGGGTGAGCAGGCAGCGCCGAAAAAACCGACCACTTACAGCATCGTCGGTGCCGGTTCGCAGATTCTGCGTGACCTCGGTGTGCGCAAAATGCGTTTGATGTCTGCGCCAATGAAATTTAATGCGATATCCGGTTTCGATCTGGAAGTTGTAGAATACGTGCCCTCCGAATAATGACCGGTTGTTTCCGGTCTCCGATTCGCGGCAAATAAATCACTGAGGGACGCGTAGCAGACGCGTCCCGGCTCTTTAAGAGAACTGACGAATGACCCTGAAGACCATCGAAGGTACCTTCATCGCCCCTAAAGGCCGCTACGCTTTGGTAGTGGGCCGCTTCAACAGCTTCGTCGTTGAAAGCCTGGTCAGCGGTGCAGTTGATGCCCTGGTTCGCCACGGCGTGAGCGAAAGCGACATCACCATCATCCGCGCACCTGGCGCCTTCGAAATCCCGCTGGTTGCGCAGAAAGTCGCCCAGAAAGGTGAATTCGCAGCCATCATCGCCCTCGGCGCGGTCATTCGTGGCGGTACTCCGCACTTCGAATACGTGGCAGGCGAGTGCACCAAGGGCTTGGCCCAGGTGTCCATGGAGTTCGGCGTGCCGGTTGCCTTCGGCGTCCTGACCGTTGATTCCATCGAGCAAGCCATCGAACGTTCCGGCACCAAGGCCGGTAACAAAGGTGCCGAAGCTGCCCTGTCCGCTCTGGAAATGGTCAGCCTGCTGGCACAGTTGGAGGCCAAGTGATTAGCGACGAAAGCGATCGTTTCAACCCGCGCGAGCCGCGTCCAACCGACGCCGGCAAGCCTTCGAAAAGTGAAAAGCGCCGCGCTGCCCGTCAGTTGGCGACTCAAGCGTTGTACCAGCGCCACATGGCCAGTACTTCGCTGAACGAAATCGAAGCGCAGTTCCGCGTCGATAACGATTTCACCTTCGCCGATGCCAGCTACTTTCACGACATCCTGCACGGTGTTCCGGCCAGTCTGACCGAGATCGACACTGCGCTGGCGCCGTGCCTGGACCTGACCATCGAAGAGCTCGACCCGGTTGAACTGTGCGTACTGCGCCTGTCGACCTGGGAACTGCTCAAGCGCGTCGACGTGCCGTACCGCGTTGTGATCAACGAAGGGATTGAACTGGCGAAAGTCTACGGTTCGACCGACGGTCACAAGTTCGTCAACGGTGTGCTCGACAAGCTGGCCCCGCGCCTGCGTGAAGCTGAAGTGAAGGCGTTCAAGCGCTGAAACGCGCTTGATACTTCAATGGGCGAGTTTGAGCTGATCCGCAATTTCTTCGCCGCCGCGCCTTGTGCGCAGGGCGGCGAAGGCGTTGCGCTGGGGATCGGCGATGACTGCGCCTTGCTCGCTGTTCCTTCCGGGGAGCAGTTGGCGATTTCTACCGATACGCTGGTGGCCGGTGTGCATTTCGCCGACCCCTGCGATCCGTTTCTGCTCGGTCAGCGCTCGCTGGCCGTTGCGGTCAGCGATCTGGCCGCCATGGGCGCCACGCCCGTTGCCTTTACCCTTGCCCTGACTGTGCCGACGGTGACTGCTGATTGGCTGCAAGCCTATGCCCACGGTTTGAACCGTATGGCGCAGAGCTGCGGCGTCGCGCTGGTCGGCGGCGATACCACGCGCGGGCCGTTGAGCCTGACGGTGACCGTGTTTGGTCGCGTGCCTGCCGGTCAGGCGTTGACCCGCAGTGGCGCGCAAGCGGGCGACTTGCTCTGTGTCGGTGGCGAACTTGGTAATGCGGCCGGCGCCTTGCCGCTGGTGCTCGGTCAGCGTGACGCCGAAGCGAACGTCGCCCACCCGCTGCTCGATCATTACTGGTCACCACAACCGCAACTCGCCCTCGGCCAGGCCCTGCGTGGCAAAGCCACCTCGGCGCTGGACATCTCCGATGGATTACTCGCCGACTGCGGCCATATCGCGCTGGCCTCAAAGGTCCGACTTGAGATTGAACGCGAGCGCGTACCGCTGTCGGATGCATTAGTGGCGTTTCTCGGTCAGCGCGGCGCCGAGCGCGCTGCGCTGAGCGGTGGCGATGATTACGTGCTGGCGTTCACCCTGCCGTCCGTCGAATTGCCGGCGCTGCTGGCCAACGGCTGGCCGATCCATGTAATCGGTCGCGTGGCAGAAGGTCAGGGCGTGGTCCTGCTGGATCGCGAAGGGCACGACATCACCCCGCAAATCCGGGGCTATCAACATTTTCAGGAGACACCGTGACAGATCACCCGAAACAGGTTCCGGCCGAATTCGTTCCGCCGTCGGTCTGGCGCAATCCCTGGCATTTCCTCGCGTTCGGCTTCGGTTCCGGCACCTTGCCCAAGGCGCCGGGAACGTGGGGCTCGCTGGTTGCTCTACCCTTTATCCCGTTATGGCAGATGTTGCCCGACTGGGGTTACTGGCTGATGCTCGGGATCACCATGCTGTTCGGCTTCTGGCTGTGCGGCAAAGTCGCTGACGATCTGCGGGTACACGACCACGAAGGCATCGTCTGGGACGAAATGGTCGGGATGTGGATCACCCTGTGGCTGGTGCCGGAAGGCTGGTACTGGTTGCTCGCGGGTTTCCTCGTATTCCGTTTCTTCGACATTCTCAAGCCATGGCCGATCCGCTGGATCGACCGGCACGTGCATGGCGGCGTCGGCATCATGCTCGACGACGTGTTGGCCGGCGTGTTCGCCTGGCTGGCCATGCAGGGACTGGTGTGGATTTTCGCCTGAGTCCAAGGGATATCAGGGTCAAGTGAGGGGACTAGGGATGGCTCGACGCTGGTTGGCGCTAGTGGTTTTGGCTTTACTGAGCACCGTGGCCGGTGCGCAGGAAGCTGCGCCGACGCCGGCAGTCATCCATCTGGCCAGCGAAGACTGGGAAGACTACACCGCCGCTGACGGCCATGGCCTGGGCTGGGACGTGCTGCGCAAAGTGTTCGAACCGGCCGGGGTCAAGCTCGACATTCGCAGCGTGCCTTACACCCGCTCGGTCGGGCTGGTGCAATTGAAGGAAGTCGACGCGCTGGTCGGTTCCTACCGCGACGAAGCCGAACAGGTCCTGTACCCGCACTGGAATTTCGATTCCGACCACATTTACGCATTAGGCCTGGCGAGTAATCCGGCGCCTACCGAAGCGACGCTGGGCAAGTATCGCCTGGCTTGGGTGCGCGGTTATCGCTACGAAAACTTCTTGCCGAATATCAAGCGCTACAACCAGATCGAGCGGCGTAGCGGGATCCTGTCGATGCTCAAGCAGGGGCGGGCGGATTACTACATCGATGCGCTGACCGAGATTGAAGCCGTGGTGAAAACCGCAGCCGATCCGGCGCAGTATCGCTATTCACACCTGGCCGAGCTGCCGCTGTTTCTCGGCTTTGCCGACACGCCACAGGCGCGAGCGCTGATGGCGCTGTATGACCAGCGTATGGAGCAGTTGGTGAAGAGCGGCGAGTTGAAGCCGATCTTCGAGAAGTGGAAGCAGCCGTATCCGTTCAACTCGAACTGACCACTTACCCCTGTGGGAGCGAGCCTGCTCGCGAAAGCGGTGGTTCAGCCAGCATTGGGGCGATGGACACGACGCCTTCGCGAGCAGGCTCGCTCCCACAGGGGATCGAGGCAACTCAGTTGTTATCAAACTTTTTGATCGTTATGCCCGATAATTCAGCCTAAGCGCCGGTAGGAACCTGCTGTTACAATGCCGGCCTGCGAATTTTCAGACTCTTTAGATCAGGAGCACACCGGTGCCTGTCGTCTTTGTCGCCGCTTCCAAGCTGCCAACGCCTTTTGCGCAATTCACCATGCACGGTTTTCTCGATGAAGCCACCGGCCGCGAGCACGTTGTGCTGAGCCTGGGTGAAATTGCCGACGGTGCCCCGGTACTCGGCCGGTTGCACTCCGAATGCCTGACCGGCGATGCCTTGTTCAGCCAGCGTTGCGACTGCGGTTCGCAACTGGAAGGCGCGCTTAAAGCCATCGCCCGTGAAGGTCGTGGTGTGTTGCTGTACCTGCGTCAGGAAGGTCGTGGCATCGGCTTGTTGAACAAGATCCGTGCCTACGAATTACAGGATGGCGGCGCCGACACCGTTGAAGCCAACGAGCGTCTGGGCTTTGCCGCTGATCAGCGTGACTACGCCATGTGCCTGCCGATGCTCGAGCATCTGGGCGTGAAATCCCTGCGCCTGATGACCAACAACCCGCGCAAGGTTAAAGCCTTGACCGATATGGGCATTACTGTCGCCGAGCGCGTGCCGCTACACACCGGTCACAACCCCCACAACAAACTGTATCTGGCGACCAAGGCCAGCAAGCTCGACCACATGATGGGCAACGAGCATCAGGGCGAGGTCGATCGCGCGTGACGCGGGGTCAGGTGCGGCGCCGGTTATCGGTCGATTGGTGGAAATACCTCGCACTGGCGTTGGTGCCGCTGTTCGTACTCAACGCGTTGTTCGGTCAGGGCGAAGGCATTCTTCCTGTGCTGGCGATGCCGTTCTTTATTGCCGGCGTGGCATCGATGTTTGTCAGCCTGAAATTTTTTGGCCGTTATAAACATGCGCTGATCGCCACGCAAAAAGCCCTCGATACCCCGGATGAACCGGCCGCGTGGATTGCGCTTGCAGCTCGTCGTCGTGCGGCTTTTCTCGTGGCAGCCTTGCCGGCGTGGATCGGCGCACTGGCGGTGTTTGTCGGTCTTGAAGCCGTACCGTTGATGCTGTTGGCGTTGTCCACGGCGGTGCTGTTTTATCTCTACCGTATCCCGCGTCAACTCGGCTGATGCGCCGCCTCTGGCTGGCGGTTCTGCTGCTGGCCGTCTCGACTCCGGTGCTGGCGGGCCTGCGGGTGGTCAGCCTCGCGCCGTCCCTTTCTGAAATTGTCGTTGAGCTGGATTCGGCAGATCTGTTGGTCGGTGTGCTTGATGCCGGTGAGCGGCCAGCGGCGATTGCCAGCATTCCTTCTGTCGGCCGCTATGGTCAGCTCGATATGGAGCAGTTGCTGAGCCTCAAACCTGACTTGTTGTTGCTGTGGCCCGGCAGTGTCGGCCCGGCGCAGCGTGATCAACTGAAGCGCCTGGGCATCCCGACCTTCGTCGCCGAACCGCATTCTTTAGAACAACTCACCACCCAGATTGAAGCCATTGCCGTGCAATTGGGGCGACCGGAGCGTGGGGTGAAACGGGCGGCGGCGTTGCGCCAACGACTCGTGGAGTTGCGCCAGCGCTATCGCCGGGAAGTGCCGTTGCGGGTCTTCTATCAGGTCTGGGACAAACCGCTGTACACCGTCGGTGGCGGGCAGATTATCAGCGATGCGGCTGAGGTGTGCGGGGCGCGCAATGTGTTCGCCGACCTGAGTCTGCCGGCGCCGCAGGTGAGTATTGAGGCAGTGTTGCAGCGCGACCCTGAAGTGATTCTGGCGAGTGATCAGGCGCAGTTGAATGCGTGGAAAACCTGGCCACAGGTGGCGGCGGTGAAGCAGGAAAAATTACTGTTGGTCACCGACAAAGGTCTCGAACGCCCAAGTGGCCAAATGATCAGCGCTACCGCCAAACTCTGCCAATTGATCGCGCCTGACCGCTGAAATTGCGGTGACTTCTTCGCGAGCAGGCTCGCTCGCACAGGAGGATTGCATTCCAAATGTGGGAGCGAGCCTGCTCGCGAAGGGGTCAGTCAAATCACCGAAGATTCAAATCAAAGCTGGGGAGTCCAAGTCACCCCAAACATCCACACCCGACCTTCCTCGCGATAACCGTACTGGCTGCCGTCATAGCTGTAATTCGCCCGGCTGTAACCTTTGTCGAAAACATTATCGACCTTCAGATCCAGCTTGATCTCGCGGTTCAACGCCCAACTGCTGCGCAAGCCGAACAACGCATAACCACCCAGCGGGTTTTCATTTTTCAGGTCGTCATAACTGCTGCTGACCGCCTGCCAACTGGCACCGAGGCTGACTTGATCAAATTGTCGATCCAGATCCCAACTCAACGTGCGCCGCGCACGCCGGGCCAGGGTGTGGCCAGTATCACGGTCGCGCGGATCAATGATCGATACGCCAAGGTTGCTCTGCCAGTCGAACAGTTCCTGCTTCAGTGCCGCTTCAAAACCGTTGATCCGCGCCGACGCGATGTTCTCCGGGCGTGAATTGCTGCCGAAGATGATCGCGTCTTCCAGGTCCGTACGGTAAATCGACGCCTCGAGACGGCTGCTGTCAGTCAACTGACTGCGCCACTGCAACTCATAGCTTTTCGAGGTTTCCGGTTTCAAATCCGGGTTGCTGAAGTCGGGGTAGTACAGATCGTTGAAAGTCGGCGCACGAAAGCCTTCGCTATAGCTCAGCAACAGGTCGTTGTCCGGGTTCAGCGGCAATGTGAACGTGCCGCTCCAGGTGTTCTGGCTGCCGAATTGCTGGTTGTCGTCGTGACGCAGACCCAGTTCCGTGGAGAAGCTGTCGGCCTGATAGCGATGCTGGATGAATGCGGCGCGGTTCCAGCGGCTGTCTTCGTCGAATGCGGTGCTGCTGTTGACCCGGTCTTCGTACCAGTCGCCGCCGAGAATCAGGCTGTTGCGTGCGTCCAGCGTCAGATCGTTCTGCCAGTTCACCGAGTCGCGGTAGGTGTTGAACACCGTGCGTTCGTCGCTGAGCTTGTCGAGGCTCTTCTCGCGGTTCTCGGTATGGCCGAATTCGATCCGGGTTTTCCAGGTTTCGTTGACCCGAGCATCGACGTAACTGCTGACACTGCTGACGTTGAAATCGCTGTAGGGCTGCTGTTGGACCGATTCGAAGGTGTTCATGTCGAAGCGGCCGAACGGGTTGTCGAACTCGTTCTTGCCGCGGTTATCCAGCAGATTGGCGCCGACTTCGATGTCATCGCTCAGCGCATGGCTGAGGCTCAGGCTAACGGACTCATTGCGGTAGGCGTCGTGATCGGCATCGCTTGGGTACGACTGGTGAGTACGGTCACCTCCGTCGGTTTCATCAAGGCTGGCACCGAGATTGAAGCGGGTTTTCTCGTCGCCCCCGGACAAGCCGAGGCTGCGTTCCCACGTTTGGTTGCTGCCGAAACCGACGTGCATCCGTGGCTGCAAACCTTGCTCAGTGCCGCGCCGGGTGAAGATCTGAATCACCCCGCCAATCGCATCGCTGCCGTAAATCACCGAACGCGAACCGCGCAGCACTTCCACCCGCTCGATCTGCTCGATGTTCAGATGCTGCAGGTTGCTGTCGCCGGAAGTGGAGCTGCCAATGCGCTGGCCGTCGACCAGCACCAGACTCTGCGCCGACTGCGTGCCGCGAATGTAAATGCCCGGCAGACTGCCACGTCCGCCGGCTTGCGCCACTTGCACACCAGGGACGCGACGCAGCAGGTCCGGCACGTCACTCGGCTGCAGGCGGTCGATGTCTTCGCGGGTGAACACCGTGTTGGCGGCGCTGCTGTCGTTGCGGGCTTCGACCTGGCGGTTGGCGGAGATCAGCATGTCGGGCAGCTTCAGGGCTTGCTCACGTTCGAAGGTGTCGGCGAGGGCGTTGGCGGCTGGCAGCAGGAGGAAGGGCAGGGCGAGGCGCGAGAGGTTCATCGGTGGTCCGTTGACGCGTAGGGCGAATTCAATTTTGAAAGTTCATAAACCACTGTGGGAGCGAGCTTGCTCGCGAATGCGGTGGGTCAGTCATGAGTGAGTCGACTGACAGTCCGCATTCGCGAGCAAGCTCGCTCCCACAGGGTTTTGCACAGGTATTGCGATTACTTGTTGAGCAATTCCAGACGCTCACGAATCGACGCTTCGATCCCTGCCTCATCCAGCCCGCACTCGGCCAGCATCTGCGCAGGCTTGGCGTGTTCGACGTAGACGTCCGGCAAGCCCAGATGCAGCATCGACTTGAGGATGTTCTCCCGCGCGAGGAATTCACTGACCGCGCCACCGGCGCCGCCCATGATCGCGTTCTCCTCGATGGTCACCAGCAACTCATGACTGCCGGCAATCTCGCGCACCAGCGCTTCATCCAGCGGTTTGACGAAACGCATGTCGACCACGGTGGCATCGAGTTTTTCAGCCACCTTCAGCGCCTCGGCAAGTTGCACGCCGAACACCAGCAGAGCGACTTTGCTGCCCTGGCGACGGACGATGCCTTTGCCGATTTCAATCGGCTCGAGGTCTTTGTCGATCGTCGCGTTCGGGCCGGTGCCGCGTGGATAGCGCACAGCTGCCGGGCCGTTGTACAGGTGGCCGGTGGTGAGCATTTTGCGCAGTTCGTTTTCATCACTCGGGGTCATGATGACCATGCCCGGGATGCAACGCAGGTAGGACAGATCGAAGCTGCCAGCGTGGGTCGGGCCGTCTTCGCCCACCAGGCCGGCGCGGTCGATGGCGAACAGCACGTCGAGGTTCTGCACCGCGACGTCATGCACCAACTGGTCGTAACCACGCTGCAGGAACGTCGAGTAGATCGCCACTACCGGTTTTGCGCCTTCGCAGGCCATGCCGGCCGCGAATGTCACCGCGTGTTGCTCGGCAATCGCCACGTCAAAGTAGCGCAGCGGGAAGCGTTCGCTGAACGCCACCAGATCCGAGCCTTCCTTCATCGCCGGGGTAATCCCGACGAGACGCGGATCAGTAGCAGCCATGTCGCACAGCCACTCGCCGAACACCGCCGAATACTTCGGACCGCCAGCCTTTGTCGGCGCAGCAGCCGGAGCATCGACCGGTTCGAGTTTGGTGATCGCGTGGTAGCCGATCGGGTCGACTTCCGCCGGGGCGAAACCCTTGCCTTTCTTGGTGACGATGTGCAGGAACTGCGGGCCTTTCAGATCGCGCATGTTGCGCAGGGTGGCGATCAGGGTTGGAAGGTCGTGGCCGTCGATCGGGCCGATGTAGTTCCAGCCCAGCTCTTCGAACAGGGTGCCGGGGACCAGCATGCCTTTGGCGTATTCTTCAGTACGACGGGCGATTTCCCAGGCGCCGGGCAGGCGCGACAGGACTTTCTTGCTGCCCTCACGCATGCTCGCGTAGGTGCGGCTGGAAAGGATCTTCGCCAGATAATTCGACAGGCCACCGACATTGCGCGAGATCGACATGTCGTTGTCGTTGAGGATCACCAGCATGTTGGCGTTGACTTCCGGCGCGTGGTTCAGCGCCTCGAAAGCCATGCCGGCGGTCAACGCGCCGTCACCAATCACCGCGATTGCCTTGCGATCGCTGTTCTGCAGGCGGGCGGCGATGGCCATGCCCAGTGCAGCGCTGATCGAAGTGCTGGAGTGGCCGACGCCAAAGGTGTCGTATTCACTCTCGGCGCGACGCGGGAACGCGGCAATGCCGTCCTTCTGGCGCAGGGTGCCCATGCGCTCGCGGCGACCGGTGAGGATCTTGTGCGGATACGCCTGGTGCCCGACGTCCCACAGCAGACGGTCGTCCGGTGTGTCGAAGACGTAATGCAACGCGATGGTCAGCTCGATCACGCCCAGGCCGGCACCGAAATGCCCACCGGTCTGACCGACCGTGTAGAGCAATTCCAGGCGCAACTCATCGGCCAGGGTTTCCAGCTCGGCTTCGCCTAACCGGCGCAGGCCGTCCGGCGTATTCGCGCGGTCGAGCAGGGGCGTGGTCGGGCGCTTGCGGGGAATCTCATGAAACGTCGTGGGCATCAGGCGAATCGTTATAGGTATAGAAGATGCGGCAGTTTACCTGATGCATCGCCCCCTGCCCACGCGTTGGTCTTTTTTGGCGGATACGCCGTCAGTTGCGCCGCTCGACGATATACCGGGCCAGCTCACGCAAGGGCTCGGCGGCCGCGTCAAACGGTCGCAGGGCGTGCAGAGCCTGATCACGCAGTTCCAGCGCGTAGGCCTTGGCGGCGTCGAGGCCGAGCAGCGCCGGGTAGGTCGGCTTGTCGCGGGCGATGTCGGCGCCTTGGCGTTTACCGAGGGTTTCGGTATCGCTTTCGACGTCGAGGATGTCGTCCTGCACCTGAAAGGCCAGACCGATAGCCTGTGCATAAGTCTGCAGGGCCTTGAGTTCGTCCTTCTCGGCGCGGCCGCTGGCCAGAGCACCGAGTTTGACGCTGACCTCGATCAGCGCGCCGGTCTTGTGCCGGTGCATCTGTTCGAGGGCTTTCTGATCGAGTTTCAGGCCAACCGAGCCGAGGTCGATGGCTTGACCGCCGACCATGCCTGCCGGGCCCGCAGCCTGTGCCAGCGCAGTGACCATTTGCAGGCGGATGTCACTGCTGCAATCGCTCAGGCGCGGGTCGAGCAGGGCACTGAAAGCCAGGCTCTGCAAGCCGTCACCGGCGAGAATCGCGCAGGCTTCGTCGAATTTCTTGTGGGTGGTCGGCTGGCCGCGACGCAGATCGTCGTCGTCCATCGCCGGCAAATCGTCGTGAACCAGCGAATAAGCGTGGATCAACTCAACCGCGCAGGCCGCGCCGTTGGCTTGCTCCGCCTTGCCACCGAGGGCTTCGCACGCGGCGTAGGCCAGCAGCGGACGCACGCGTTTGCCGCCGTTCATCACGCTGTAGCGCATGGCTTCGTAAAGCCGCGCCAACTCCGGTAACGGCGCGTTGAACAGGGTTTCCAGCGCCGCGTTTACCCGGGTCTGGCTGCTCGCCGTGTACGCCGCAATCATTCTGGCTGTTCCGCGTCGAAGGGTTCCTCGGCGAGTTCGCCATCGCGCTCCAGCAGCACTTGCACCTTCTGCTCGGCTTGCGCCAGCGCTGCCTGGCAATCACGGGTCAGGCCGATGCCCTGCTCGAAAGCGGTCAGCGAGTCTTCCAGCGACAATTCACCGTTCTCCAGACGCTCGACCAATGTTTGCAGGTCGGCGAGGGACTGTTCGAAATCCAGTGCAGCTTTTTTGCGGGCCATGGCGGCGATTTCCGGTTGACGTTAAACCGGCGCGACACTAGCAGATAGGGGGTTTATGGGCAAATGAGCGGGGTGCGACCGGCCCTTTTTCCTGAGGCGATTCGGGATGGCTGAAACCTATTCGGCTCATTTTGTGAGCCGAATAATCTCTCTATTCGGCTCACGCCCCTTGAAAAGCAGGTTTCCTACAGCGATTGCACATGTATCCGATTGTTAAAAAACTGCCAAATGGCTAATCTTCGCGCCTTCTACGACCCTACAGTCACGGGTCTTTCAGACGAAACGCAGTTTTCACCGCTGTGAAGTACCGAGGATCGGGTGCAAGGTTTCGTTCAGGCATGGCAGGAGGCATTACATGCGTTCATTTCTTTGGCTACTGATCGGCCTGGCCTGCGCGCCCGCGCTGTCGGCCGCGCCGAGCGCTGAACTGTCGGAACCGGTGGGCGGCTGGCGCTATCACGGCTTGCTCGATCGCACGGAAAACCCGCAAGTCGCCTATCCCACGCCGCCGATTGATCGCGGCATTCAGCGCAATCGCACGATGATCCAGGGCCAGCTCAAGGCCATCGGCCATATGCGCCCGCCGCACAGCCTCGCCGTGAATGGCAATCCATTGAATCTGTACACCGACGACCAGGGCCGTTTCGCCCGGCCCTACGCGTTCGGCGCCGGCTCCAACAGCGTCGAAGTGATCAGCGCCGAAGGCCAGTCGCTCAAGCGCGTGCAATTTTATGAAGCAAACAATTTGCGCACGCCGGCGCGAATTCGTCTTGTCTTGGGCTGGGACGATCCAAAAGCCGAGCTCGATCTGCACATTGTCACGCCCGACGGTCAGCATGCGTTCTGGGCGCAGCCGGCGCTGAGTAATGGCGGCGGTCTCGACCCGGATGGCGTCGACGGCCCCGGCCCGGAAATGTTCACCATGACTGCGCCGCTGCACGGCACTTATCTGGTTTACGTCAACTATTGGGGCAACTTCGGCAACGGCGGCTATAACTTCGAGGAGACCAGCAACCAGAACGAGGTGATCACCTCGCAAATCACGCTGGTACTCAACGAAAACACCGTCGACGAAAAACGCGAAACGTTCATCGTGCCCCTGCGGGCGATCGGTGATCTGCTGCTGGTCAAGACTTTCAACTATTAAGCATTCCGCCACGGATGAAATCCTGAGCTTTGGGAAATGAGCGAAAAGATGAGCGATAACACTGTTACTTCGGCTGCCGACACGCCAGCGGCCAAACCTTCGCGGCGCTGGCCCTTGCTGCTGGCCGGGTTGTGTCTGGTGGCCGGTGTAGCGGGTGGTTTTGGCTGGCTGCTGCTCAAGCCCAAGGCGCCGCCGGCGGACTTGGCCAGTGACAAGCTCGGCCTCAGCCGCCCGGATGCGTTGCTGGAAACCCGCTCGCTGAGCCAGTTGCCCAAGGACCTGCTGACGGTGCCGTTCCTCAAGGCCACGCTCACCGAAGATTTCGTCTTTTATTACGAAACCCACGCCGACCGCATGGGGCTGATTGGCAGTCTGCGCCGGATCATTTACGAGCATGATCTGAAGTTGCAGGACAGCCTGATCGAGCAGCTTTTCGATCAACCGGCCGACGTTGCGTTGTGGCGTGGCGCGGATGGGCGCTTGAAGGATTTCCTTTTGGTGATGGATCGTGGTGGGCTGGCGAAACTGCTCGAGCCATTGGCAAAGGTTGCGCTGGATGACACGCAGCTCAGTCAGATGAGCGAACTCAAGGTCGGCGGCGACACTGTGCCGCTGTATCAACTGACCTATAACGCCAGCAAAGCCCTGTTGTTCGCCTCCCACGGCGACAAACTGGTGGTGCTGTCCAACCCGGCCAAGTATTACGACCCGGAAAGCGGCGCCTCCGAGGAATCCGGCCATGTCTCGCCACAAGCGCTGGCGGCGCTGCTCAATGGCGAAAAACTGTTCCCCGAAGCGTTCGGCCTGCCGGCGAAAACTCCGGAAACCAAGCAACGCCTGTCGGTCAACTCCAGCGTTCTGGCCATGGGTTATCAACGTTTCATCCCGAACTTCGCCGGGCTGCGCTTCGACATGGATGACAAGGGCTGGCACAGCTACCTCGCCATGGACGAACTGGACAACCAGCCCGACTTCGATTTCAAACCGGTCTGGCAAGCAATGCCGCTGGGCGCCAGTGCCTGCGTGACCCTTCCGGTCGCGGCCGAACCGCAAAAACCATTGCTGGTGAAACTCGGCGCTGAAGAAACCGTGGCGCAAACTCTCACCGAACACGTGGCCGGCGCGGCAGGCCTGTGCTGGTACGCCGATTCGCGTTTGTACACGCCATTGCTGGTGGCCAGTCTGAAAGACGAGGACAGCAGCAAACTCGACGGTGATCTTGGCAAACTGTTCGGTTCGATGGTCGGTGCATTCGAAGCCAACGTTGAAGTAAACGTGTTCCCGGTAGTCGAGAAGCAGGAAGGCCAGAACCACGTCTGGCAGCGTCAGGTCAGCTCCAACTTCGGCCCGTATGCGGCGAAAACTGCGGAGAACCCGGACGCGATTTCCGGCAAGGCTTTCATGAAGGTCAGCCTAGCTCGCCACGGTTCGACGCTGCTGTTTTCCCTCGACGACAAACTCGTCGACAAGGCCCTCGGCACCCTCGACAAACGCTTCCCGCCGATGGCCGACGTGTTGCCCAAAGACGTGCTGATGCCGATCTACTTCGGCCCGGATTCGATGGCGCAGCTGATGCAGCAGGAGACCCTCGATAGCCTGCCGCAGGACATGGAACCGGTGTTCTACAACGCCGCGCAAACCTATCTGATTCCGAAACTGCGCACCCTCGGCGGCTACGGCAAGTACGCGCTGACGCTGCCGGAAGGCAGCGAGCCTGACGGCCACTGGCAATGGTTGCCGCTGGAATGGAAAGCGCTGTGACGACACTGATCCGCAGCCTCGGCCTGCTCGCGCTGTTGCTCAGTGCGGGCGCCCGCGCCGTTGAAGCACCCGCACTCGATCCGGCGCAATCCCAGGTGTTTCGCGCCTGGTTCGTGCGCATCGCTCAAGAGCAGTTGAGCCAAGGCCCAAGTCCGCGCTGGTATCAGCAGGACTGTGCCGGGCTGGTGCGTTTTGCCGCCAACGAAGCGCTGAAAGTCCACGACGACAAATGGCTGCGCAGCAACGGCCTGTCCAATCGTTATCTGCCGCCGGAGCTGTCGCTCAGCAATGAGCAACGCAAGCTCGCCCAGCAATGGCAGCAGGGCGGCGGCAAGGTCGGGCCGTACGTCAACGCGATCAAACTGATTCAGTTCAATAGTCATCTGGTCAGCCGTGACGTCTCGCAGGCACGGCCCGGTGATTTGATGTTTTTCGATCAGGGCGACGACCAGCACCTGATGATCTGGATGGGCCGCTACATCGCCTATCACACCGGCACCACCACCCCCACTGACAACGGCATGCGTTCGGCAAGCCTGCAGCAACTCATGACATGGAAGGACACCCGATGGATACCCGACGCAGCCAACCCCAACTTCATCGGCGTCTATCGACTGAACTTTCTCTCCCAATGACCGGTGCCCGCATGTTGCGACTCTGCTCCCGAATTCCTTTGCTGCTGGCGCTGTTGCTGCCAGTGGCTACCGTCAGCGCCGAAGATTCGGTCGAGCCGAGCGGCTACACGCCGGTCTCGGGTGAAAGCTTTTTCCTGCTCGCCGACAGCAGTTTTGCTGCTGATGAACAGGCAATGGTCCGTCTCGAAGCGCCGGGCCGTGACTATCGTCGTTTCCGCATGGAACCTTACGGCGGCGCGGATATTCGTGTGTACCGCATCGACAAACCGCTGGATTTCCTCAAGCGTCAAAAGAATCTGCATCGCGTGGTCAGCGACGGCCAGTTCAAGGGTGAAGGCCTGTCCAACACCCTCGCGTATCTGTGGGACAACTGGTACCGCAAATCCCGACGGGTGATGCAGCGCGCGTTCTCTTATGAATCGCGCAAACAGGTCACCGAAGAAGTGCCGGAACTGAAGATGGGCAACGCCATCGCAGCGCCGACGCCGTACGACGCGCAGCCGCAATTTGCGCTGATTCCGGGTCTGCCGGTGGTCAGCCAGTTCCGTTATCCGCTGTGGCAGGCCAAGCCGATTCAGCCGCCGGCCGGGGTCAATCTGGCCGGGTCTTCGAGCGATTTCGTCAGCGTCGCACCGGGTAACGTTTATATCCCGTTGGGCAATCTGAAGCCGGGTCTGTACCTGGTCGAAGCGCTGATCGGCAAGTACCGCGCAACCACCATGGTGTTCGTCTCCAACACCGTCGCGGTGAGCAAGATTGCCGGTGATGAATTGCTGGTCTGGGCCGCGCGCAAACACGAAGGCAGTTCGGTACCGAAGGTCAATGTGCTGTGGACCGACGGCCTCGGCGTGATGAGCAGCGGTGCCACCGATACTGACGGTTTGCTGCGCCTGAAACATGTCAGCCCGGAGCGTTCGTTCGTCATCGGCGAGGACGAAGAGGGCGGGGTGTTCGTCTCCGAGAACTTCTATTACGACAGCGAAATCTACGACACCAAACTCTACGCGTTCACCGACCGGCCGCTGTATCGCCCAGGTGATTGGGTGTCGCTGAAAATCGTTGGTCGTGAGTTCAAGAATGCGCGGGACTCGGTGTTGCCGGGTGCTGCAGATGTCACGGTCAGCGTGCTTGACGCCACAGGCACTGAGTTGCAACACCTCGACCTGAAACTCGATTCGAAGGCCGGCACTCAGGGCCGCTTCCAGTTGCCGGACAACGCAGTGGCCGGTGGTTACGAGATCCGTTTCAACTATAAGGACCAGGCTTACAGCAGCGCTTTCCGCGTGGCCGAGTACATCAAGCCGCACTTCGAGATTTCGCTGAATCTGGCCAAGCAGGATTACCGCACTGGCGAGCCGGTCAAAGGCAGTCTGCTGTTGCTGTACCCGGACGGCAAACCGGTGGCTAACGCCAAGTTGACCCTGAGCCTGCGCGCCCAGCAACTGTCGATGGTCGACAACGAGCTGCAATACCTCGGGCAATTCCCGGTGGAGCTGACCAGCACCGAACTGACCACCGACAGCAAAGGCAATGCGAGCCTCGACCTGCCGGCCGCCGACAAGCCGAGCCGCTACATGCTCACCGTGTTCGCCAGCGATGGCGCGGCGTATCGGGTCAAGACCACCAAGGAAATCCTTATCGACCGTGGCGCGGCGAGCTTCCGTCTGAGTGCGCCGCAACGCTTCAGCGCGGTCGGCGACAAAGTCGCATTCAGCTACGCCAACGAGGGCGGCACCGAGCAAAGCAAAGCGGTGACGCCGAGCACCTATGGCTGGGTACGTCTGGAAGACCAGAGCACCGGTGAAGGCAAGCTCGCGGCGACTGACAAGGGCTTCAGCATGGCCTTCGAACGCCCGGGCACTTACAACCTGACCTTGAAAGATCAACACGGTCGCGTCCTCGGTGCCACGGGGCATTCGGTCACTGGCGACGGCGTCAAAGCGGTACCGGGCACTGTGGAAATCGTCCTCGACAAGCCTGAGTACAAGGCCGGCGATGAAGCGCTGGCGCTGATCACTTTCCCGGAGCCGGTCAGTGATGCGTTGCTCTCGCTGGAACGCGACAAGGTCGAAGCCACCGCGCTGCTGGCCAAGGGCGGCGACTGGTTGAAACTGGAAAAACTCAGCGACACCCAATACCGCGCGCGCATTCCGGTGAAGGACAACTTTGCACCGAACCTGACCTTCTCCGTGCTCTACACCAAGGGCGGTCAGTACAGCTTCCAGAACGCCGGGATCAAAGTGGTTGCGCCGCAAATCGACGTGGCGATCAGCACCGACAAAGCGGTGTACCTGCCGGGCGACACGGTCACGGTTGATCTGACCACCCAGTTCGCCGGCAAAGCGGTTCCGGCGCATCTGACCGTCAGTGTTGTCGACGAAATGGTCTACGCACTGCAACCGGAAGTCGCGCCGACCATCGACCAGTTCTTCTATCACCCGCGCCGTAACAACGTGCGCACCAGTGCCAGCCTGTCCTTCATCAGTTACGACGTCGCGTTGCCGGGCAGCCCCGGCGCACCGGGCAAAGCCAACCGCAGCGAGCGCGGGGTGAAAGTGCTGGAGCGGCCGCGTCGTGAGGACGTCGATACCGCTGCGTGGCAGCCAGAGTTGTTGACCGGGGCCGACGGCAAAACCCGTTTCACCTTCAAGATGCCGGACTCGCTGACCCGCTGGCGCATCACCGCGCGGGCAATTGCCGATGATGGTCAGGTCGGGCAGAAGAAGCAGTTCGTGCGTTCGGAAAAACCGCTGTACCTGAAGTGGAGCGGGCCGAGCAAATTCCGCAAGGGTGATCAGCCGCAACTTGGCGTGTTTGCGTTCAGTCAGGCCGAGAAACCGGTCAAGGCTGAACTGGTGACTCACTATGCGGGCGCCGAACAGCGTCTGCCTGTGACCCTGAACAACGGCATCAATTATCTGCCGCTGCCGGCGTTCTCATTGGCTTCCGGCGAATGGACGGCGGAGTTGGTGCAGGACGGCAAGACCGCCGACTCTCTCGCCGTGCGCCTGAGTGCGACCGGTGACGGCTGGCAAGTCACTCAGACTCAAAGCCTCGACGTGGCCAGCGGTGACACACCGTTGAGTCTGCCGGCCGACGCCACCGATATTCGCCTGCGTCTGGATGACAGCCCGCAAGCGTTGTTCCGCTCGGCACTCGATGATCTGCTCAGCTATCCGTACGGCGGCGTTGAGCAGACTGCCAGCCGTTTGCTGCCGTTGAGCATTGCCTATCCATCGCTGGCATCGAATCCGCAGATTCGTGATCGCTTGCGCCTGATCATGCAGAACAGCCGTCTGCGTCTGGTGCAAATGGCCGGGCCGTCGGCGAGCTTCACCTGGTGGGGCTACGACGGTGAGCCGGATGCGTTCCTCACGGCTTACGCTTACTACGCCGACTGGAACGCTAGCCAGGTGCTGGAATTGACCTTGCCGCCGGAGCATTGGCAGCGAGTGCTGGAGGTCTACGCCAAGCAAGCGCCGAACACACCGTTGCTGCAGCGCGCGCTGATTCTGTCGTTCGCCAAGCAGATGCATTTGCCGGTGAACACCTTGCTCAGCGGCTTGATGGAGGATCTGGCCAAGGCCGGTGAAGGCAACGCCGAAACCCTGATGGACGACGGCGAAGACAGTCTGGTGATGAGCGACCCGGATTCGGCGCTCGGTCTGGCGGCGGCGCGGGTGTTGACCGCTGCGTTGGCCACGCAGTCGAAGGTTGCCTTGCCGGAAACGTTCAATCGTCAGGTAGGGGCTGCGCAACAGCGTCTGGCGGTCAGTTCGCAGCCGTTCGCCGAGGCGCTGAACCTGTCGCTGCAAGCGTTCGATCAGGCGCGTGCTACGGCGTTGTTGCAACGTTTGCTGCCGCAGCAATCGACCCTCGAACGTGCGCTGGCGCTGACCTGGCTGCAGCGCAGCATCGCCCAGGCGTCGCCGACCATTGCGCTGACGCCGGGTGAAGGCTGGAAGAAGAACTACGGAGCCAGCGGCGAGATGTACTGGACGTGGCAGGGCACGACGCCAGTGCCGAGCGTGTTGTCGGTGTCCGGTACGCAGGAGCGTCCGCTGCGCGCGGCGTTGAGTTTCCAGACCCAGCAAGCGGCAGTCGATCCGATGGCCGTGACCATCACCCGTCGCCTGTCGCGACTGGTACCGGGCGACGAAGCGTTCACCTTCAAACTGGAGCCGATCGGCAGCAAGCCGCTGTCCAGCGACAGCCTGTATCTGGACGAAGTGATCCTCACCAGCAAAGCGCCGAAACCGCTGCGCTACGGCATGCTCGAAGTGCCGCTACCACCGGGCGCCGATGTCGAGCGCACCACCTGGGGCATCAAGTTGCAGGGCAAGGACGGCACCGAGCCGACCGCGCTGGAGAAGGCGCGCTTCGAACCGGGTCAACTGGCGTACGCGGTGCCGGTCGATGCGTTGAGTGGTGAGTTGCGCCTGCGCCATCTGGTGCGCTTCTCGCAGAAGGGCCAGTTCAACCTGCCGCCGGTGCGCTTCAAGCAAGTCTACGCGCCGCAGCATCAGGCCCAGGAAGCGAAAGCCGCCCTTGGTCAGGTCACGGTCAACTGACATGAGCCGGCCGCTGCTGTGGCTGCTGATGTGTGTGATACCTGCGCTGGCGACGGCGCAGGATGAGCCGTTGCGCGTGGCCTATAAGGGCGAGTTGTTGTCGTTGAGTCAGACGCAATTGATCGCCCGCGAGCCCTTGCCGCCGACGCTCGATACCCCGTTGGGCAGTCTGTGGAAATTGTTCGTATACGCATGGCTGGTCGATACCGGTGCGCGTGAGCCGGCGTATGAATGTCGCGGACAGTCGAAGGAAGAGGTTTATTGCTGCTCGGCGGGCGGCAGGATCGAGCGTGATCAGGCGTTGGTGAAATCCTGCGGTTTGTACTTTGAGCCTGCGCGATTGGGGATTTCTTCTGCCTATTGGCGCACGTATTGGCAGGCGCGGCGGGCGCCATCGTGGCTGCTGGATTTGCCGTCGGTGCAGCCGGCTCAACGGGTTTCCGTGATTGAGTTGTTGAAGGTCTTGGCTGCTTTGCCGGCGCAGGATCAAGCGCGTCGAGTGCTGCTCGATGTGGTGCTGAATGCGGCGGACGGTAATGTCGTCGGCGAACTGGGCGGGCGTTTGCGGGTGAAAACCTGGAGCTGGCTTGGCGATCAGGATCCGCAGTCGCGCCAGGGTGGTTTCGCCGGTTGGACCGCGGACGGATCTCCGCTCTGGGCGGGTGGGCGTGGTACCAGTCAGATGGTTTTGCGCCATTACGGGCAGGCACTGGCGACGGTGTTGCCCGCCGCATGGCCGGCAGAAGCCGGGCGCTGTGTTGAAGTCGGGTTGTTCTCGCGCTATCCGCTCACGCGGGTTTTGGCTGGTGAGCGGGTGATGACGTCCGGCCCGTTGCAGGGCGATTACCGCGTCGAATTCGCCAATGGCAACGCGCTGGATATCCACAGTGACGGCGAACTGTTTCTGCTCAACGACAAACTGGTCGCCAGGCTTGATCGCGAAGAATATGTAGCTCGCGTCCTAGAGCGCGAAGCCAAACCGGAACCCGCCGAAGCGGCCAAAGCGCTGGCCGTGGCAATCCGCACTTATCTGCTGCAAAACGCCACGCGCAACGGCGATTGCCTGAGCATCGACGACAGCAGCAATCGCCAACGCGTCGCACCGCGTCCAGCCTCGGCCGAGTCACGCAACATCGCGGCGTGGACGGCGGATCTGGTACTGGCCGGTAGCACCGTCACCTATCACTCCGATCAACCCGGCCCGGACAAACTCGCCTGGCAACAAGCCGTCGAGCAGGCCAACGCCGGTCAGCGCTACGACGCGATCCTCCTGCACGCCTATCCGCGCGCCAGCCTCAGTCGCTGGGACAATCCGGTCGCCTCCTGCGAGGCACTGCCCGCCGCGCAAGACTGGCTGCAGAAACAGCGGCGCGGCTGGCGCCCGAAGCTGGAAAGCGAAACCGGCTACAACGAAGTCAGCACATTCGCCGTGTGCAAACTGGCCTTCGGCAGGCCCTTCGTCGACCGCGAACGCCAACGTATCTACGTGCGCGGCGTACTGACCCTGCAGGATCGCCTCGACCTGACCCACGAATATCTGCACCTGGCCTTTGAAGCACACCCCAACGGCCAGGATGAAACCTACATCGAAGGGCTCGCCCGTCACCTTTTGCTGGAATAGACCATGACACTCCGTTATCCACAGGTCTTGCTGTTGCTCTGCACGTTGACCGCGCTTTCGCCGGTCATCGCTGCCGACAGCGTCAAACTCGACACCCCGATCGGCGGCTGGCGCAGCGGCGCCCCCGAAGGCGAGGGCGAAAGCTTCCGCCAGACCGTCAATTACCCGGCCTCATCGGTCAACACCCCGGTCGGCCAGGCCAACACTGCCCGCATCAGCGGCGAGATCAAAGCTGCGCGGAAGGACAACGAACCCGGCCGCCTGATCGTCAACGGCGTGAGCATGCCGCTGAAAATCGACGACAGCGGCCGCTTCGACCGCCCGTTCTCCTTCCCCAACGGTAGCAACAGCGTCGAAGTACGCAGTCCCGACGGCCAGCAACGCCACCGCACGCAATTCCTCAATACCAGCGGCGGCGCCACCCCGGCAAAACTGCGCGTACTGCTGGCGTGGGACAGCGACGGCACCGACCTCGACCTGCACCTGATCACCCCTGACGGCGCGCACATTTGGTACGGCAACCGCAGCGCCGCCAACGGCGCCGCACTCGACGTTGACGTCACCACCGGTTATGGCCCGGAAATCTTCGCCATGCCGGCGCCGATCAAGGGGCAGTATCTGGTGTATGTGAATTATTACGGCGGTGGGTATCGCGGGGATGACGAGGGCGGGGATGAAGCGGTACAGGCACTGACCACGGCGCAGGTGACGGTGATTACTGAAGAGGGTACGCCGAGCGAGAAGATGGAGACGTTTCTGATCCCGATGCGGGCGGTGGGGGAGTTGACGTTGGTTAAGGCGTTCAGTTATCCGTGAGGGAATTGGGCTGCGGGTTGCTGCCCAATTTCAGGTCGCAGACATTGGACCGACTCAGGGCAGGAGCGAAAGACGGTCCTGCGCAACCTCGTAAGCAGCTTCTCTCTCTCGCTTCCCGATTGCGATTACAAACACCACAATCTCTTGATCAAGGACCTGATAGATCAGGCGATAGCCAGCGCTTTTCAGCTTCACTTTGTAGCAATCCGGGAGCTCGCGAAGTCGATTGGCTTCTATTCGAGGATTCTCCAATACCTCTGTGAGCTTCTTCTTGAACTGGTGGCGAACCGTATCGCCGAGTTTGTTCCACTCCTTTAAAGCACGACGATCAAATTCAAGGTTATAGGTCATCCAGACTTACCTTGACTCGTTGAGGTGCCGCGAGGCGTTCGGTGACTACGGCTATGAGTACTTCATCTTCCTCGCTGAGCAATGCTGCTTTGAAGGGTAGCTTGCCTCGCTCGGCGACGTATTGGAGTGTCTGACGCAAAAGCTCTGAGGGAGTTACTCCCAGCTTTTCCAGTTCGGCGAAGGAGCGCTGCTTCAGATCATCGTCGATGCGAATGTTGATGGAGGCCATGATGAAATACCTGTAATGACGTTTGTCGTTACGGTACCAAGAGGCTCTTCTGTTCGACAAGCGCGAATTTATGTTTCAGACGGTAGGCCGGGTTTATTTCAGGCATTAAAAAGCCGGCTTGTGGCCGGCTTCTCGGGGACTGGCTTGGTTTATTTTTGGTAAACCGCGCCAGCCTTCAAAACGTACATCCGGATCTGCGTCCGGCTGTGGGACTTGGTCAGACGTTGGTCTGCCGCGTCGGGCGCTGTCTGAGCCGCGGGGCGGGTCGATGCGCAAATGTGGGGCGCAGGATACTGAGTTTTGTTGTGGATTCCCAGCCTGAAGTGCGGTTTAGAGCAACCGCAGTCGAACAAATTCGAGATTTGTACCGATTATCAGGGCCTCATCGCGAGCAGGCTCACTCCTACAGGAGGCTTTGCAGGCCGTGAGATCATAGAAACGGCACCACCGGCCGCCGCTTGCTCACTGTCGACCACCAGAACACCCAGCCCAATATGTGAATCCTTTGCTCCTCGATCTGTGCCGGGCGGAACACTTCGTCCGGGTATTCGGCGTTGTTGTGGCTGCGCAGGCGCAGGCCGTTGCCGGGCATGCGGTGCAGGTATTTGATGCGCAGCATGCCGTCGTGTTCGATGGCGTAGATCTCACCGTCGACGACCTGGGTCAGGCTGCGGTCGATGGCGACGATGGAGCCGTCTTCGATACGTTCGGCCATGCTGTTGCCGATCATGTGCGCGCAGATGGCGTCGGCGTGGCGGATTTCCAGTTGATCCAGTGGTGCACGCAGCAGGCGGATGGACAGGTCAGGGTCCTGGATGACGTGGGTTTTGTCGGAGCCGTTGGTCAGGGGTGTTTCTTTGAAGAAGGCCAGTTCGATGTCGTTGGGATGGATGAATCGATAGGACCCCTGGGGATCCTGAGCGTCGAAGCTGTCGCCATTGCTGGCTGGCGGAGTCAGGCTTGGCAGCTCTTTTGTGCCTTGGCCGGTTTTCAGCCATTCGCTGTTGACGGACAGCAGGCGTGAGACTTCTTCCATGCGATACGCCGGGACGCCCCGGGTGTACCAGTTGTGGACATTTTGGGCTTCCGTGCCCCAGAACTTTGCGAAACCCGTCGTCGAGATGTTCGCAGCTTCCAGGAGTGCCTTGAATCTTGGACCGCTAGTGTTCTTTCTCATAAACACGGAGTCTACGGCCGTGCCAGAGCGGTTTGAATAAACCGGGCGTTCAAAAACGGGCTGAATTTTGCGACGGGATGTAAGACGTTCTTGTGGGAAATTACACAAGATAAAACTTTTCTGTAGTCCGTCATAAACACTCTGTTTAAGGCGGCTTTTCCCGAGCACAAAAAACCCCGGATCAACCGGGGTTTTCTTCAAGCCTCACGCGTAGCGCAACTGCTTAGCCTTTGTAGGCGGCAACCGACTTGGTGATCGCTTCGCGGGCGGCGTCTGCACCGCCCCAGCCTTCGATCTTGACCCATTTGCCTTTTTCGAGATCTTTGTAGTTCGCGAAGAAGTGCTCGATCTGCTGGATCAGCAGTGGCGGCAGGTCGGTGTATTCCTTCACATCGACGTACAGCTGGGACAGCTTGTCGTGTGGTACTGCGATGACTTTGGCATCGCCGCCGCCGTCGTCGGTCATGTTCAGGATGCCGACTGGACGCGCGCGGATTACCGAACCTGGGGCAACCGGGTAAGGGGTCACAACCAGTACGTCGAGGGGATCACCGTCGTCAGCCAGGGTGTTCGGGATGTAACCGTAGTTGGCCGGGTAGAACATTGGGGTGGCCATGAAACGGTCAACGAACAGGCAATCGCTGTCTTTGTCGATTTCGTATTTGATCGGCGCGTGGTTGGCCGGGATCTCGATCGCGACGTAGATGTCGTTCGGCAGGTCTTTGCCAGCCGGAATCTTGCTGTAGCTCATTGGGCGTTGCCCCCGTAGTTGACCAAAAACACTTGGCCGGATTGACCAAAAAGTGGCGGCGATTATAGGCATATTCTGCCGTCGACGCCATGTACCGAAAGTCGTGCAGACCTTAGTCGTGCGCCTGATAGACCGGGTCTGTGGCCTGAAGTTGCCGCAACCTGCCCAGCGGGTCCTGCCGGTAGAAAAGCTGCAACTGCGCATAGACCTGTGGATAAGCCTCGTGCAGCAGATCCGGGGCGCTGAAGAAGTACTCGCTGGTGACCGCAAAGAACTCGGCGGGGTTTTCGGCGGCGTAGGGATCAATGGCGGTTTCGGCGTCAGGATCATGGTCGAGCTGACGGTTGAGGTCGTCGTAAGCCTTTTGCATGACGTCGGCCCAGTCGCTGACACGCATGTCGGCATGCAGCGGCGGCAGACCATTGGCGTCGCCGTTGAGCATGTCGAGTTTGTGCGCCAGTTCGTGGATCACCAGGTTGTAGCCTTCCCAGCCACCACTGGCCATCACACCCGGCCAGGCAAGAATGATCGGCCCTTGCTGCCAGGCTTCGCCGCTGTGTTCGCCGTCCCACTCATGCTCGACACCGCTGGCGTCACGATGACGTTGCGGGCTGAGGAAATCGTCCGGGTAGAGGACGATTTCATGAAAACCCTGATACCAGTTCAGATCGCCGAGATTGAGCAGCGGCAGTTGCGCCTGGGCGGCGAGCAACAGGCGTTGTTCCTGATGCAGTTCGACGCCGGGCAGGGCGCTCAGGTGTTTGTCTTCGAGGAATAGCACGCAGGCTTCGCGCAGCCACTGGTCTTCGGCTGCGCTAATGCCGTCAAGGAAGCTCAGGTGATGGCGCACCCGTTGCCACATGTCGTCGGCAATCGGGTGCTTCGCCAGAGTGCGCCGGCGACGCCAGGCGCTCAGCGACCACATCGGCTTAGTGCGATTGGGCTTTGGTGCCGCCGAAGCGGCTGCGAACCACACCGATAATCATCGGTACCAGCGACAGCAGAATGATGCCGACGACCAGCAACGACAGGTTTTTCTTGATGAACGGCACGTTGCCGAAGAAATAGCCCAATGTCACCAGACCGCCAACCCACAGCACCGTGCCGAACACGCTGAAACCGAAGAAACGCGGGTAGGGCATCTTCGCTACACCAGCGACGAAGGGTGCAAAGGTGCGGATGATCGGCAGAAAACGCGCCAGGGTCACGGTTTTGCCGCCGTGCTTGTCGTAGAAGTCGTGGGTTTGTTGCAGGTAATCGCGACGGAATATTTTCGAGTTTGGGTTGCTGAACAGCTTTTCGCCGGCCGTTCGTCCGATCACGTAGTTGGTGCTGTCGCCCAGTATGGCCGCGAGCATCAGCAGACCGCCCAGCAGCACCGGATCCATGCCGCCGCCCGCCGCAACGGCACCGGCAATGAACAGCAACGAATCACCCGGCAGGAATGGCATCACCACCAGCCCGGTTTCACAGAAAATCACCAGAAACAGGATGGCGTAGATCCATGGACCATAGTTGTTCACCAGCAAATCGAGGTACACATCGAGATGCAGGATAAGGTCGAGCGGGTTGAAATCCATGGGGGCACCTGTATGACGGCCCGACTCTGCAGGCCTGTGCGGATGATTCGGGTGTAAGCCTACAGCGGGGTGTAGTTTTTCTTACAAGCCGGAAAGCTCGGGATTATACGGTCTGAAAGATGAAAAGCGCGTTGGTTTTGTAGCGGGGGATGTCGGGGTGTGAGCAATTGTCAGGATGTAGTTAACGTGGCTGAGGGAGCAGGCTCCCTCATCACAGGCTGCACGCGCGGTCAAAGCTCTTCGCTGATCGGCAACACGTAGTTCTTGAACTCGGTGTCTTCCTTGAACCCGATGGACTCGTAGGTTTTCTGCGCAACTTCATTGTTGCTGCTGGTGGAGACACGCATGCGCACGGCTTGGGTTTCCTTGGCCATTTTCTTCGCAGTGCGGATCAGGTTGTCAGCGACCAGTTGCCGGCGCGCGTCTTCGGCGACATAGATGTCGTTGAGGATCCACACGCGTTTGAGCGACAGCGAAGAGAAGCTCGGATAGAGCTGACAAAAGCCCATCAGCTTCTTGTCGTCATCGTCGGCCAGGGCCAGGTAGATCACCGATTCCTTGCGGCGCAGACGCTTTTCAAGGAACGCACGGGAGGAATCCGGGTAAGGCAGGGAACCGTAGAACTCGCGATATTTGACGAACAATGGGGTCAACAAATCCAGATGTTCGAGGGTCGCTTGAATAATCCGCATGATAGGTCTCGTCTTCAAGTGGCTGTCTTCAACTGCTCTGACGGCGATGGGAAACCCGTGCGGCCGTGCATCGATCCTGCCTGAAACCGGCGCAGAAACGCAATGCGGAAACGGTTCAGGTTGTGGGCGGATCGAGTAGGAAATTACCTTTCATGTCTACACCGGCGTCCGATTCCAGCGTCTGAACCTGTGCTTCGTCCTTCAGGTTGACCCCTGACAGCTGCCGCCGACAGGCTTCGCGCATCAAATAGAGCAAGCGATGCGCCGCCATGCCGTAGCTCAAGCCTTCGAGCCGCACATTGGAGATGCAGTTGCGGTAGGCGTCGGTCAGGCCGATTTTTGGATTGTAGGTGAAATATAAACCGAGACTGTCCGGTGAGCTGAGGCCCGGGCGCTCGCCAATCAGCATCACCAGCATTTTTGCACCGAGCAATTGGCCGATTTCATCACCGACGGCAACGCGACCCTGTTCCATCAGGATAACGGGCGCCATCGACCAGCCGTCAGCGCTCATTTGCTCCTCCAGTCGGGTCAGAAACGGCAGGGTATGCCGATGAACCGCCAGTGCCGACAGGCCGTCGGCCACGACAATCGCCAGATCGACACCACCCGGATGCGCCGCAGCGTATTCACGCAGGGCCTGCGCCGATTCATCGCTGAGCTTGCGCCCCAGATCCGGGCGTTGCAGATAACTGTTTCGATCCGTAGCGGCGCTGTGCAGCAGCAGGCTTTCGCGTCCGCGTTCAGTCAATTGCGCACTGAGTCCGGCATGATCAAATGGCAGATGCACGGCATCGCGTGCCTGCGCGTGGGCAAACTGAAAATCCAGTTGCGCGCTGGTCGGCAGACTGGTGCCGGTACGGCCGAGGGCGATCCGTGCCGGGGTCAGGCGGCGCAGTTCCAGCCAAGGGTTTTGCGGGTCCACGGGCGGTTTTTCCATGTGACTCATCCCAGTTGCGCCAGCGCCTGGCGGAAGGCCGGCGGCAAGTTGTTACCGAAGCGAACCTTGCCGTCCGCTTGGGTGAAGATGCCCATGTTCGCCAGCCACTGCTCAAACTCCGGCGCCGGTTTCAGGCCCAGGGTCTGGCGGGCGTAGAGGGCGTCGTGGAACGAGGTGGTCTGGTAGTTGAGCATGATGTCGTCGGAGCCGGGGATGCCCATGATGAAGTTGATCCCCGCGACACCCAAGAGGGTCAGCAGGGTGTCCATGTCGTCCTGATCGGCTTCGGCGTGGTTGGTGTAGCAGATATCGCAACCCATCGGCACGCCGAGCAACTTGCCGCAGAAATGGTCTTCGAGGCCGGCGCGGATGATCTGTTTGCCGTTGTACAGGTACTCCGGGCCGATAAATCCTACGACGGTGTTCACCAGAAACGGCTTGAAATGTCGCGCCACCGCGTAGGCCCGGGTTTCGCAGGTCTGTTGGTCGACACCGTGGTGGGCGTTGGCCGAGAGGGCGCTGCCCTGACCGGTTTCGAAATACATCAGGTTTTGCCCGAGGGTGCCGCGATTCAGGCTCAGGCCGGCGTCGTAGCCTTCCTGCAAGACATTCAGGTTGATGCCGAAACTGGCGTTGGCCGCTTCGGTGCCGGCAATCGACTGGAACACGAGGTCCAGCGGCACGCCGCGGTTGATCGCCTCGATGGAGGTGGTGACGTGGGTCAGCACACAGGCCTGGGTCGGGATGTCGTAGCGCTGGATGATCGCGTCGAGCATTTCCAGCATCGCGCAGATCGAGGCGATGCTGTCGGTGGCCGGGTTGATGCCGATCATCGCGTCGCCGTTGCCGTAGAGCAGACCGTCGAGAATGCTCGCGGCGATGCCGGACGGTTCGTCGGTCGGATGATTGGGTTGCAGGCGCGTCGACAAACGTCCGCGCAGGCCGAGGGTGCCGCGAAATTTGGTGACGACACGAATCTTTTGCGCCACCAGCACCAGATCCTGCACGCGCATGATCTTCGACACGGCGGCGACCATTTCCGGGGTCAGGCCCGGGGCGAGGTTACGCAGACTGGTTTCGTCGGCGGCGTCGCTGAGCAGCCAGTCGCGGAAACCACCGACGGTAAGGTGGCTGACGACCGCGAAGGCCTGCTTGTCGTGGGTGTCGATGATCAGTCGGGTGACTTCATCCGACTCGTAGGGGATCAGCGCTTCCTGCAGGAAATGTGTGAGCGGGATGTCGGCCAGCGCCATTTGCGCAGCCACCCGCTCGCCGTCGTTAAGTGCGGCGACGCCGGCAAGAAAGTCCCCGGAACGCGCCGGGCTAGCCTTGGCCATGACGTCCTTGAGGCTGTCGAAGCGATAGGTCTGGGCGCCGACGGAATGGGCGAATGCGGCCATGGGGCGGTGTCCTCCAGTAATTACTGCAATCTGCTTTTGTGTAGGAGTGAGCCTGCTCGCGATGCAGGCAACTCGGTACAACAGTCATACCGCGTCGATGCGATCGCGAGCAGGCTCACTCCTACAGGTGTTGTATGCACTTCAATAATGCGGGCACCAGGTATTTGGCCCGGTGCCGGTGCAACTAGATACCTTCGAGCATAGCGTCTGCCGGCGCTTCGGAGCGCTGCTTGGCGGTCAGCTGGAAATACAGGTAACCGGCGGCCATGAAACCGAGGAACACACAACCGATCAGCGTGTTGAACCACGCCATCGCGATCAGGCACACCACCGCCAGAAACAGCGCAATCGCCGGTACCACCGGATAGCCCGGGGCGCGGAAGGTGCGCTCCAGATTCGGTTCGGTCTTACGCAGTCTGAACAGGCTGAGCATGCTGATGATGTACATCACGATCGCCCCGAACACCGACATGGTGATCATCGCCGCCGTCAGGGTCATGCCTTGCAGGTTGACCAGGCCGTCGCTGTAAATCGCCGCGATGCCGATCACGCCACCGGCCAGAATTGCCCGATGTGGCGTCTGGAATCGCGAGAGCTTGGCCAGGCTTTTAGGCAGATAACCGGCGCGGGCGAGGGCGAAGAACTGCCGCGAGTAGCCGAGGATGATCCCGTGGAAACTCGCCACCAGCCCGAACAGACCGATCCACACCAGCATATGCATCCACGACGAGTTATTACCGACCACGGCTTTCATCGCTTGCGGCAGCGGATCGTTGATGTTCGACAGTTGGCGCCAGTCGCCGACACCGCCAGCCATGACCATCACACCGATGGCGAGGAACACCAGGGTCAGAATGCCGCTGACATAGGCCTTGGGAATCGTGCGTTTCGGGTCTTTCGCCTCTTCGGCCGCCATGGCTGCACCTTCGATGGCGAGGAAGAACCAGATCGCAAAGGGTATCGCTGCGAATATTCCCGGAATTGAGCCCAGTGTGAATTCGTTGGCGCCCGACCAGCCATTCAGCACGAAGTTACTGAAGCTGAAGCCCGGCGCGACCACGCCCATGAACACCAGCAACTCGGCGACGGCGAGCACGGTGACTACCAGCTCAAAGGTCGCCGCGATGCTGACGCCGAGGATGTTCAACGTCATGAAGACGAAATACGCGCCGACGGCGGCGATCTTCGGATCAAGTTCCGGATATTGCACATTCAGGTAAGCGCCGATGGCCATGGCAATCGCCGGTGGCGCGAAGACGAACTCGATCAGCGTGGCGATGCCTGCGATCAATCCGCCTTTTTCGCCGAACGCCCGACGGCTGTAGGCAAACGGCCCCCCGGCGTGTGGGATGGCGGTGGTCAATTCGGTAAAGCTGAAGATGAAGCAGGTGTACATGGTCGCGACCATCAGCGCCGTGACCAGAAATCCGAGGGTGCCCGCGGTGCCCCAGCCGTAACTCCAGCCGAAGTATTCGCCTGAAATCACCAGGCCAACGGCAATGCCCCACAGATGCAGGGTGCCGAGTGTGGGTTTGAGCTGTGTGGTGGAAGTCATAAGTCCTCTCTGTTTTTTTATTGTTCGATCTGTTGGACTTTCGGGTGCAGTAGTTGGGTGGATGAGTGCTGTTCACGCAGCGGCAGTTTTAGTGCGAAACCTGAATGACGGGTACGCAAGGGCCGTGCCAGAGCGGCCAGGCCTTGTGTTGTGTCATTGAGGACGCCAATCGCGAGCAGGCTCACTCCTACAGGAGGAATACGGTGCAATTGTAGGAGTGAGCCTGCTCGCGATAGCGGTCGATAGGGCAACACTGAAACATCAGTGTTGCCCCGGGTTTTTAGAAGAAGCCCAACGGATTGATGTCGTAGCTCACCAGCAGGTTTTTCGTCTGCTGATAGTGATCGAGCATCATCTTGTGGGTTTCACGGCCGACGCCGGACTTCTTGTACCCGCCGAACGCGGCGTGTGCCGGGTACAGGTGGTAGCAGTTGGTCCATACGCGGCCGGCCTTGATCGCGCGGCCCATGCGATAGGCGCGGTTGATGTCGCGAGTCCACAGACCGGCGCCGAGGCCGAACTCGGTGTCGTTGGCGATCGCCAGGGCTTCGGCTTCGTCCTTGAACGTGGTGATGCTCACCACCGGGCCGAAGATTTCTTCCTGGAACACGCGCATTTTATTGGTGCCCTTGAGCAGGGTCGGCTGGATGTAATAGCCGGTCGACAGATTGCCTTCGAGTTTTTCCACCTTGCCGCCAGTCAGCAACTCGGCGCCTTCGCCCTTGGCGATTTCAAGGTACGAAAGGATTTTGTCGAATTGCTGCTCGGACGCCTGCGCGCCGACCATGGTGTCGGTGTCCAGCGGATCACCGCGTTTGATTTGCAGGACTTTCTTCATCACGACAGCCATGAACTCGTCGTAGATCGATTCCTGTACCAGCGCGCGCGATGGGCAGGTGCAGACCTCGCCCTGGTTGAAGAACGCCAGCACCAGACCTTCAGCGGCTTTCTCAATGAAGGTCGGCTCGGCCTGCATGATGTCTTCGAAGAAGATGTTCGGCGACTTGCCGCCCAGTTCCACGGTCGACGGAATGATGTTTTCGGCGGCGCACTTCATGATGTGCGAGCCGACCGGGGTCGAGCCGGTGAAGGCGATCTTGGCGATGCGTTTGCTGGTGGCCAGCGCTTCGCCGGCTTCTTTGCCATAGCCTTGAACAATGTTCAGCACGCCCGGCGGCAGCAGATCACCGATCAGTTCCAGCAATACGGTAATGCCCAGCGGGGTTTGCTCGGCCGGTTTGAGCACCACGCAGTTGCCGGCGGCCAACGCTGGCGCGAGTTTCCACGCGGCCATCAGGATCGGGAAGTTCCACGGGATGATCTGGCCGACCACGCCCAGCGGTTCGTGAATGTGATAGGCCACGGTGTTGCCGTCGATTTCGGCAGCGCTGCCTTCCTGGGCGCGCAGGCAGCCAGCGAAGTAGCGGAAATGGTCAGCGGCCAGCGGGATGTCGGCGTTGAGGGTTTCGCGAATGGCTTTGCCGTTGTCCCAGGTTTCGGTGATCGCCAGCAGTTCGAGATTCTGTTCGATGCGGTCGGCGATTTTCAGCAGGATCAGCGAGCGCGCCTGCACGGAGGTCGCGCCCCACGCGTCGGCAGCGGCGTGGGCGGCGTCCAGTGCCTTGTCGATGTCTTCGGCAGTGGAACGGGGAAATTCGGCAATCGGTTGGCCATTCACTGGCGAGGTATTAGTGAAGTACTGACCTTTGACAGGCGCGACGAACTCGCCGCCGATGTAGTTACCGTACTTGGCTTTGAACGAGACTTTGGCGCCTTCAGTACCGGGGTGAGCGTAACGCATGATGATGTTCTCCTTGGCTTTGTACTTATTAGAGAAACGCGCAAGTGCGCTTGCTATAAGCGTAGAGCAAAGGTCGGGCCACTGCCGTGCAGGGCAGGTAAATCAAGGGTTTGGCAGGTTTTTGTCGGACGGGCGGATGGCACCTGTGACGGTTTCGGTACAGCGGGGGTGACAGCTTGTACCGCTTTTGGCACAGCCAGTGACCGGACAGTCTTGCCAGCATTGCAATGCGTCGATGGCTGGAGGATGCTGGGCATCACCTCAGCATTGGGCCGTCGAGCCTCGGGGAGAACAATAAGAAATGCACGACAATCATTTGAGTCGCCATGCCCAACAGGTTCTCACCGTGACCCAGGGCAAACCGCACCTGCACGGGCCCGGCGCCGATCCGTCGATTGCCCGTTCATGGCTGCGCTGTCTTGAGGACTATCACCTCGACCCGGCGCTAAGCATGGCGCCGACCGTGCTTGAACACGGACGCGTACTGGAAAGCCGCGAACGCCTGCAACAAGTGCTGCAGATCGCCGGCAATGAAATGAGCAGCCTGCATCAACAACTCTCCGGCGCTGGCCACGCGGTGCTGCTGACCGACGCGCGCGGGGTGATCCTCAACTGCGTCACCGCGCCGGCCGAACGCAAGATCTTCGAACGCGCCGGGCTGTGGCTTGGTGCTGACTGGAGCGAGGCCTGCGAAGGCACCAACGGCATCGGCACCTGCTTGGTCGAGCGTCAGGCCCTGACCATCCATCAGGACGAACACTTCCGCGGCCGTCACACCGGCCTGACCTGTTCGGCGAGCCCGGTGTTCGACCCGCACGGTGAACTGTTGGCGGTGCTCGACGTGTCTTCAGCGCGTCACGATGTCTCGCGGCAGAGCCAGTTTCATACCATGGCGCTGGTCAACCTCTCGGCGAAGATGATCGAGAGTTGCTACTTCCTGCGTTGTTTCGATAACCAATGGTTGTTGCGTTTTCATCTGCAGGCCGAATCGGTCGGGTTGTTCAGCGAAGGCTTGTTGGCGTTTGACGGGGAAGGGCGGATCAGCGCGGTGAATCAGAGTGCACTGAATTTGCTCGGGCATATTCGCGGTGGTTTGCTGGGTAAACCGGTGGAGGCGTTTTTCGATTGTTCACTGAATGAGTTGCTTGGCCGCGCGAGTGCCAATGCCAGTGCCAGTTGGCCACTGCGCACCTGTGACGGGCGACATTTGTTTGCTGTGTTGCGCGGGGAATCGCGCAAACCTGTACCGATGCTATCGACGCCGGTAGTGGCTGAGGCGCCGCGCTTGTCGGGTATCTGTCTCGGTGATGAGGCGTTGCAGGCTGACTTCCGAAAAGCCTTGCGCGTCTTCGAGCGCGACGTACCACTGTTGATCAACGGCGAAACCGGCTCCGGCAAAGAAGCCTTCGCCAAGGCCGTGCATCAGGCCAGTCAACGCTCGAGCAAAGCTTTCGTTGCCCTTAATTGCGCGGCCATTCCCGAGAGCCTGATCGAGAGCGAACTGTTCGGCTATCGCGGGGGCAGCTTCACCGGTGCGCGCAAGGACGGCATGCGTGGCAAGTTGCAACAGGCCGACGGCGGCACGTTGTTCCTCGATGAAATCGGCGATATGCCACTGGCCTTGCAGACTCGGTTGTTGCGGGTGCTGGAGGATCGGCAGGTGGTGCCGATTGGCGGCGAACCGGAAGCGGTCAACGTGCGGATCATCAGCGCCACCCACCGCCATCTGCTGGATCGGGTTGCGGATGGCAGCTTCCGCGAGGATTTGTATTATCGGCTCAACGGCCTGGAAGTGGCGTTGCCGGCTTTGCGCGAGCGCAGTGATAAATCGCAGTTGCTGGATTTTCTGCTGGCTGAAGAGGCGGGCGCTGAAGCGATCCTGATCGAAGAGCCGGCGCGACAGGCTTTGCTGGCCTTCAAGTGGCCGGGGAATGTGCGGCAGTTGCGCAATGTGCTGCGTACGCTGGCGGCGTTGTGTGATGAAGGGCGGATCGGGGTTGAGGATTTACCGGTGATGATTAGGCAGGGGAGTCCGACAGTATTAGCGGTTAAGGAGTCCGATCATCCGCTGGAAGACGCCGAACGGTTGGCTCTGCTCAATACGCTGGAGCAAACCCGCTGGCACATGACCCAAACGGCTCAGCAACTGGGTGTCAGCCGCAACACTCTTTACAGGAAGCTGCGTAAGCACGGGATTGAGCGGCGGGTCAGTTAGAAGGCCCTCACCCTAGCCCTCTCCCTGTATGTACCGGAGACATGGTGGACACATGTTCGGAGACATGGTGGACGGTTTTAGATCTTCTTACCTGCCGTAACGATCTGCAAGTTCAAGTCGATTCGGGCGATACGATGTCTACTCCAGTAGACATCGTGGATGCCGTCCTCCGTCGTTTCCCTGATAGCCACTGACCTCCCGTAAAATGCCTTTCCAACTGTGTATTCACGATTGCCCCAGTAGATCTCGCCCTTCACCTGAACCTTCCTGACCACATCCCCATCATCGTACTCAGGCGCCGCCGGTTGCTCCTGATATTCCCGCGGGCTACTGCTGTAGCGAGTAGCAGGAACCTGCATGCCCAGTGCTTGATGCGGGCGCTTCTGGTTGTAAATCTCACGCCAGATATCAAACGCCCGTTGCGCATCGTCCAGATCGATGAAGAGCTGGCCTTGCAGGACTTCCCTTTTCAGGCTGCGGTGGAAGCGCTCCAGCTTTCCCTGGGTTTGCGGGTGATAAGGTCGGGAGTGGCCGACCTTGATGCCCTGGCTCATCAGCCAGACCTCCAGTGCGGTATAAACGCCTGTCTGATCACCCCATGGCGAACCGTTGTCCATCGTCATGCGTGAAGGCAGGCCGAAGCGCCGAAAAGTCCGGATTAGATGCTCCTGAACGGTTTGGCGCTGCTCATTGATGCATGCCGCGATGCACAGCGAGAACCGTGAATGATCGTCCAATATCGTCAACGGATGGCAACGCCCCTGAGCCAGGCGGATATGTCCCTTGAAGTCCATCTGCCAAAGATCGTTGGGCGCTTCATGCTCGAACCGGATAAACGGTTTGATCTCAGCGGCCTTTGGATCAACGCGCGAATGACGCTGTAAAACCGCATGCACGGTACTGACCGAAGGCATCACTTTGCCGTCGTCTTCCAGCACACGCTTGAGCTTGCGAGCGCCCCAAGCGGCGTACTCCTGACTCACGGTCAGAATCTGCTGCTCAACATCGTCAGCGCAACGTTTGGGTGATGTCTTTGGTCGTCGAGACTGATCGATCAATCCCTCTGCACCTGAGGTTTCAAACCTGTTGAGCCATTTGTAGGCAGTGCTTGGGCTGATATTGAATCGGCGGCAAAGCTGCCGAATATTGGCCCCTTCCTGCTGAGCCAAAAGCACGAATTCTGTACGAAGCTGCACGGTGGACACCTCTTCCCAAGACACAGGTCATCTCCTTCGCGATGAACAATGTGTCTATTAAAAAGTGTCCACCATGTCTCCGAACACCTGTCCACCATGTCTCCGGTACATACACTCCCGGAGGGAGAGGGGACTGACCGAGTCGGTCTACTGATCTACGCCGACCTGAAATATTGAGCCGAACTCAGGATTTGAAGGCAACCAAGATCGGCTCCCTCTCCCGAGGGGAAAGGTGACTGATCGAGGTGTTTTGGCGATTTACGCCGACCTGAAATATTGAGCCGAACTCAGGATTTGAAAGCAACCGAGATCGGCTCCCTCTCCCTGGGGTAAAGGTGACTGATCGATGTGTTTTGGCGATTTACGCCGACCTGACATATCGAGCCGAACTCAGGATTTGAAGGCAACCAAGATCGGCTCCCTCTCCCTCGGGAGAGGGCTGGGGTGAGGGGCGACAATCAGCAGCCGAACCGAGATGCTGAGGTCAACCAGTCCCGCCCCTCACCTAAAGAGTGCGATTTCCCCCTCCCTACGCTAACCTGCGGCCATGTTTTACGAGGTCGACTATGCACATTCATATTCTGGGTATCTGCGGGACTTTCATGGGCTCGATGGCGGTCTTGGCCAAAGAGCTGGGCCATCACGTGACCGGCTCCGACGCCAACGTCTATCCGCCGATGAGCACGCAGCTGGAAGCCCAAGGCATTCAACTGACGCAGGGCTACGATCCGGCGCAACTTGATCCGGCACCGGATCTGGTGGTAATCGGCAACGCCATGTCCCGCGGCAATCCGGCGGTGGAATATGTGCTGAACAAAGGTCTGCCGTACGTGTCCGGCCCGCAATGGCTGGCTGACCATGTGCTGCAAGGTCGCTGGGTATTGGCGGTTGCCGGTACGCATGGCAAAACCACCACCAGCAGCATGCTCGCCTGGGTCCTGGAACACGCCGGCATGAGCCCGGGCTTCCTGATCGGTGGCGTGCCGCAGAACTTCTCGGTGTCGGCGCGTTTAGGCGGTACGCCGTTCTTTGTGATCGAGGCCGACGAGTACGACAGCGCCTTCTTCGACAAGCGCTCGAAATTCGTCCACTACCGTCCGCGCACAGCGATCCTCAATAACCTTGAGTTCGATCACGCTGACATCTTCCCGGATCTGCCAGCTATCGAGCGGCAATTCCACCACTTGGTGCGGACCATCCCGAGCGAAGGCCTGGTCATCCATCCGACCACCGAGCCGGCCTTGCAACGGGTGATCGAAATGGGCTGCTGGACCCCGGTGCAGACCACCGGTGCCGGCGGCCAATGGCAGGTCAAACTGCTCAGCGAAGACGGTTCGGCGTTTGAAGTGATGTTCGAAGGCGTGTCGCAAGGCACCGTCGAATGGGAGCTGACCGGTCAGCACAACGTCGCCAACGCCTTGGCTGCTTTGGCGGCTGCGCGTCATGTGGGCGTGGTGCCGTCGATGGGCATCGCTGGCCTGAGCGCGTTCAAGAACGTCAAACGCCGCATGGAGAAGGTCGCTGAAGTACGCGGCATTACCATCTATGACGACTTCGCCCACCACCCGACTGCCATTGCCACCACCCTCGACGGCCTGCGCAAACGCATCGGCGACGCGCCTCTTATCGCGATCATCGAACCGCGCTCCAACTCGATGAAACTCGGCGCGCACCGTGATGGTTTGCCGGACAGCGTGGTCGATGCCGATCAGGTAATCTGGTACGCCCCGGCCAACCTCGGCTGGGACCTGGCCGGCACCGCCGCGTTGTGCACCGTGCCGTCGATCGTCAGCGACTCGCTGGAAGGCATCATCGAGCGCGTGAAGAGCCAGGCGCAGCCGGGTACGCATGTGGTGATCATGAGTAACGGCGGCTTCGGCGGCCTGCACGGCAAACTCGCCGAGGCGCTGCAATGAACACTCGTTTTGAGAGCAATGGCCCCGAACGCATCACGCTGGCGATGACCGGCGCGTCCGGTGCTCAATACGGTTTACGCCTGCTTGATTGCCTGGTGCGTGAAGATCGCGAGGTGCACTTCCTGATCTCCAAGGCTGCGCAACTGGTGATGGCCACCGAGACCGATGTGACGCTGCCGCCCAAGCCGCAAATGATGCAGGCCTTCCTGACCGAATACACCGGAGCTGCCGCCGGGCAGATCCGCGTGTACGGCAAGGAAGACTGGATGTCGCCGGTAGCTTCGGGCTCCGGCGCACCGGCAGCGATGGTCGTGGTGCCATGTTCCACCGGGACGTTGTCGGCGATTGCCACCGGCGCCTGCAACAACCTGATCGAACGCGCCGCCGACGTCACTTTGAAAGAGCGTCGCCAATTGATTCTGGTGCCGCGCGAAGCGCCCTATTCGAGTATTCATCTGGAGCACATGCTCAAGCTGTCGAACATGGGTGTGACGATTCTGCCGGCCTCACCGGGTTTCTATCATCAGCCGCAGACCATTGATGACCTGATCGATTTCGTTGTGGCGCGGATTCTCAATCTGCTCGGCATTCCCCAGGACATGCTGCCGCGTTGGGGTGAGCATCATCTGAGCAGCGATGAATAAGCTGCTGGCGATTTTGCTGGCGCTGCAACTGACCGGTTGCGCCACTGCGCGCACTCTCGACGCCGCCAAACCGGGCGCGCCGGTGGTGTATTCCGGGACGCGGCTGGACTTGTATGCATTGAATGGCGGGTGTTGCGCGATGGATCGGTTCGGGGCTGAAGCGCCGAGCTATCCGGGGGTGGATCTGCCGGCGAGTGCGCTGCTTGATACGCTGTTGTTGCCGTTGTCACTGCTCACGGTGATAGGCGTGAGTTTTCAGGCAACGGGCGGCTTGTAGTTAGACAGATCGTTCCCACGCTCTGCGTGGTAACGCCTCCGGTGACGCTCTGCGTCACGCTTTGGGACGCAGAGCGTCCGTGGCTGCGTTCCCACGCAGAGCGTGGGAACGATCATGCGGCGGAAGATTATTTGCCCAGCTTGCGCAGCTCATCCGACTCGATCACCCGCACCCCATCCTGCTCTTCCAGCGCCAACCGCCACATCGCCCGCGCCAATTGGCACGCTTCGATGCCCCGGTATTTACCCGGAATCAGCTTTGACAACGGCGCGGCCAGTTGCTCGGCCAGACGTGGTTCGGTCCGTTCACCCAACAACAGCGAAGGCCGGCAAATGGTCAATTGCGGCCAGTCCTGCGCACGCAAGGCCTGCTCCATTTCGCCTTTGACCCGATTGTAGAAAACCGACGATTTCGGATCCGCGCCAATTGCGCTGATCACGATCAGATGCCGCGCGCCCATCTCCCGCGCGCGTTTGGCGAACGCCACCACCATGTCCAGATCCACCGCGCGAAACGCTGCTTCAGAGCCGGCCTGTTTGATGGTGGTGCCGAGGCAGCAATAGGCGATGTCGACGCGGCCACTGAGTTGCGGCAGAAACACCTGCGGATCGCCCACCGGGTTTTCAAGATGCGGATGTTCGGCCAAGGGGCGACGGGAAGGGGCGAGCACGCGAGAAATCGTCGGCTCGTTGAGCAAACGGTCGAGTAGATGTTCACCGGTCAAACCGGTGGCTCCGGCAAGCAATACGTGCTGAGGCGTCAAGTACATAGTGTCTCTCCCTTGATACTGTTCAGCTTAGTTGCTCTTTGTCGCTCCGTCGTTCAATGCAGCACTCTGCAATGCTTTTCTGGCTTGCTGTTTGCGCAGCAGTTGCCAGTGCGACAGCACGGTTTTCGGCGCCCAGATCTGCGGCTCCGACGCTTCGAAATTATCCGCCAGTTCACGCTCGGCGACGGTGGCCTTGGCCAGTTTGAAGGCTTGCTCCAGATCATCGGTCTGGTTCAGCGCCTGGGCGAACAGTGCATCGCCGAAGTAGGTGAAGTTGGCTTCTTCCGAGCAGCCGAAGGACACCCGATCGGCGCGCGAGGCGGTCATGATCAGCGTGCGTTCGTCTTTCAGCGCCGGGATAAAGCCGCCGGAGTAGCACGACGAAATCACGATGATCTTGTCGCGATTTTTCAGCGGCGCCAGTACAGCGGCGAGTTCATCGGCGGGCAGGTCGGCCAGTTCCATGCGCGGCTGGTCGAGCACCAACTCATGCTCGGCGGTGCCGTGGCTGGTCAGGTAGATGAACAGCAGATCTTCCGGGCCGCTGCGTTCGGCCAGCGTTTGCGCGGCACGACGCAGGTTCTCGCGGGTGGCCATCGGCCGGTCGCCGAGGTGGTCACGGTGGTTGACCAGACGGACCTGGCCATAAGCGCCAAAGCGCGTGTTGAGCATGTTGGCGACGTAGTCGGATTCGCGCAGGAATACGCTTTGTTTGCCGTCGCCGCCGAGGGTCAACGTGTACAACTCGACCGCCGGGGTCGACGCGGGAATGGCGGCCAACGCGTCATCAAGCAGGCGGCCCTGAGCGAGCAAGCCGAGTTCGAGCGTATCGGGCAATAACTTGCCGTCGGCGTCGCGCACGCGCTGGCCATTGACCCAGGTGCCGCTCATCACACTGCCATCGGTGAGCACCAGGGTGCCGCGTCCGGAGTAACTGTCGTTGTCGAAGCCGCCGATGTAAAAGCTGCCATCGGACAGGTTCAAGCGGCCCTGACCGCTGAAGCGCCAGTCGCTGAACGTGCCGATGTAATGGCTACCGTCGGCGCCGATCAGTTCGCCCTTGCCGGTCAGCGCGCCTTCCTTGAACTGGCCGAGCCAGACATCGCCGTCGGCGTTTTCGTAGCGACCTTTGCCGTGCAATTGATTGTTCTTGAAACCGCCGACGTAGATGTCGCCGTCAGCGCTATTGAAGGTGCCGTTGCCTTCCAGCTGACCGTTGACGAAATGCCCGCTGAACGAGTTACCGCTGGCATCGCCGCGCTGGCCCTCGCCGTTGGGCTTGCCGTGGGCGAACTGGCCTTGATAGGAGCTGCCGTCGTCCATTTCCAGACGGCCGAGCCCGGAGTATTGGTCAGCCTTGAACTCGCCACGGTAGGTCATGGCGTTTTCTTTCAGGGTGCCTTCGCCCTCGCGGCGTCCCTGTTTGAAGCCGCCGGTGTAACTGCTGGCGTTGGTGGTCAGGCTGCCTTGGCCGTCGAACAGGCCTTGCTGAAACTGCCCGCGATAGACCTCGCCGTTGCTGCCATGCCATTCGCCCTGACCATGCCACTGACCCTTATCGAACTGCCCGGCATACCAGCTGCCGTTGGGGTAGTCGACGCGGCCCTGACCTTGCAGCAAGCCATCGACCAGTTCACCACGATAGCGTCCACCGTCGGGCAGGCGCGCATCCGGGGGCAGCAGCGATTCGCCGTCGCCGCACGCGGTGAGCATCAGGGTCAAGGCAAGGGGTGCAAGACGAGCGAGTGAGCGCATAGCGGGATCCGGGCAATTAGGCGACCGAGTATGCCGCAGCTATGTGACCTAATGCAGCCGGTAAAAACAGTGTTGACGCGAAACAGCGTGCGCTGCTTCGCATCCAGAACCATCAGACGAAGCAGAGCGACAGTGGCTCGGCGATATAGGCCGGTTTGTCCGAGCCTTCTATCTCCAGTGTCGCGGTGGCCTTGAGCAGCCACTGGCCCGGTTTTTTCTCGGTCACTTCGCCCAGATCGACCTTGAGGCGGACCTTGGAATTGACCTTCACTGGCTGGATGAAACGCACGCTGTCCAGCCCGTAATTGACCACCATCTTCACGCCTTGCGGCAGAATCAGGATGTCTTCCATCAATTTCGGGATCAGCGACAACGACAGGAAACCGTGGGCAATGGTGCTGCCAAATGGCGTTTGCGCGGCTTTGACCGGGTCGACGTGAATGAACTGATAATCACCGGTGGCTTCGGCGAACAGGTTGATGCGTTCCTGATCGATGGTGAGCCATTCGGAACGTCCGAGTTCCTTGCCGACATAATCTTTGAGCTCTGCAACGGGAACATAGGGCATTGAGACTCTCCTTGGGTTCATCGGTTTTATAGTTTTTCAGGTGGGGGATTTGACCGCCCTGCGAACCACTGTAGATCATCATGGCGATTTGCTCCGGTCAACCGACCATGCTTTTGGCGAATGCCGATCCATAGCGCAGGCGTGCTTATAATGCCGAGCCCCTGCTGGGTGAAAAGTAAGACGGAGATGTCGGATGTTGCTACGTGGCCTGACCCTGCTGGTGCTGTTCCAATTGCTCGGCACGGCGCTCAATCATTTGCTCTTGCCAGTGCTGCCGGGGCCGATCATCGGTCTGCTGCTGTTGCTGGTCTTCCTGATCGTTCGCGGTGAAGTGGGGGAGCCGCTGAACCTCGCTGCTGGCAGCCTGCTGCGCTATCTGCCATTGCTGCTGGTGCCCCCGGCCGTGGGCGTGATGGTTTATGCGAGCGACATTGCCGCGGATTTCTGGGCGATTGTCGGTGCGTTGGTGCTGTCGTTGATCCTGTCGATGGCCTTCGCCGGGGTGCTGATGCAACGCCTGGTCAAACGGCACGCCCCCACGTCGGAGGAGTCCTGATGCTCTTTGACTGGCAGGGCGCCTGGGCCTCCGTTATCCATCATCCGCTGTTCGGCATCGGCATCACCCTCGGCGCCTATCAACTGGTGCTGGCGGCTTTCGAGAAAACCCGCTGGATCTTTCTGCAACCGGTGCTGGTCTCCATGCTGTTGGTGATCGGTGTGCTGGTCGGCTGTGGCCTGACCTATGCCGAATATCGCAAGAGCACCGAGATCCTCAGCATTCTGCTTGGCCCGGCGACCGTGGCACTGGCGGTGCCGCTGTATCTCAACCTGCGGCGTATTCGCCAATTGTTCTGGCCGATTTTTACTACGCTGGTGATAGGCGGGGTGGTCGCGACGGGCATGGGCGTGTTGCTGGGCTGGTGGTTCGGTGCCGAGCACATGATTCTGATGACCATGGCGCCGAAGTCGGTGACCTCACCGATCGCAATGCTGGTGGCTGAGCAGATTGGTGGCGTTGCGGCGCTGGCGGCGGTATTCGTGTTGATCACCGGGGTGATCGGTGCGATCTTCGGCCCGGCGTTGTTGACCCGCCTCGGCGTGCACAGTCCCGAGGCGCGCGGCATGGCGCTGGGCATGACCGCGCATGCGGTCGGCACGTCGGTGGCGTTGCAGGAAAGTGATGAGTGCGGCGCGTTTGCGGCGCTGGCGATGAGTCTGATGGGCGTGGCCACGGCAGTCTTCCTGCCGCTGGCGGTGTCGATGGTGGTGTAAGGAAATGTCTATGAGTCTGCCGCTTTTCCCGCTGAACACCGTGTTGTTTCCCGGCTGCAACCTCGATTTGCAGATATTCGAGGCGCGCTATCTCGACATGATCGGCCGCTGCATGAAGCAGGGTGGCGGTTTCGGTGTGGTGTGCATCCTTGATGGAGAAGAAGTCGGCGTCGCGCCAGAAGGTTTGGCTCGGGTCGGCTGCGAAGCGCGCATCACCGACTTTCAGCAGCAGGACAACGGCTTGCTCGGCATTCGTGTGCAGGGCGGGCGGCGGTTCGCGGTGTTGCGTACCGAGGTGCAGCGCGATCAGTTGATCCTCGCCGATGTCGACTGGCTGGATGACGAACCCGAGCAACCGTTACAGGACGAGGATGCTGATCTGGTGGCGCTGCTCAAGGCACTGGCCGAGCACCCGATGGTGGAAGCGCTGGACATGGGCACTGAAGCGCTGGGTCAGCAATCGCTGGCCAATCAGTTGGCCTATCTGCTGCCGTTCGCCGAAGAAGACAAGATCGATCTGTTACAACTCGATGATCCCCAGCAGCGGCTGGATGCAATTCAGGCGCTGCTCGACGAACTACAAGGTGAATTGTTCGCCTAGTTGCACTTTGAATTAACTGATGGCGCCTGCCAGCATTGTTTTGCTTTTGTCTTTGTCTTAATTTCAAGTTGTCCGCAGGAAGCGGATAACTTGAATAAAAATAAGGATGAAAGCATGACTGTCTATGAAGATGAATGGGCGTTTTGGGATGATATTGCCGGCAAGTATATTTTGAAACATGCCGAGACGGATCATAACGTTAGCCACGTGATTGAGGCGGCATCCACTTATGCGGACCGGATGGTAATAGCCCGGCGTAAACGAAAATCTGAAAAAGTTCCTGGCGGCGAAGTGCCACGGATGTCGGCGTCCGCCACCAGCGTAGTGACTGCGACTGCGGTTTGATTATTTCCTTTTTCAGCATTGCCTGTCGTCGTGGCTAATTGACGGCGGGGTGTTTACAGGTGGGCAATCCCATGGCTTTAGCAAAAACAAATAACCAGACATTCACTGCGCATCTTTATCTTGATGGCCGGCCAGTGGTACTTAATCAACTACGTCTGCAACAGGCTTTGCGTGACCTTCGCATAACCAAGGCGGAAAAACTGGATGCCGAAGTGGGGTTGGCGGATTCGCGCGTGTCCAGCTTCATAACGCTGGCTGACCATGATGACGACACACCACTGTTGTTGAAGTTCGTCCCAAAGGGTGACGAATATGCCATCAGCCTTGTGCTCGCAGGAACATTCGATGGTGCGCGGTTATTCATAGAGGACAAGACTCATAATCTGTTGGCCAGTACCCGTGCGCCAGAGCAATACTTTTCAATCAGCAAGTCTGGTGCTTCAAAGGCCTCCTTCAGTGATATCGAATCCGGTCCTGCCTATCTGGAGTTGATCCGCGAACCTGATGACAAGCCCTTGTATCGCCATATAAGCAGCGGAATGAGCACATTCCTCGACGTCGATCCTAACAGGACGGGGCATAACGCCTTCAATCACAAACCGGCAATATTTGTGATCAAGGTTATCCAATAGCGCCCAGCCGCTACTCCCTAAAAAGGCGCCATTCATGTCTGGATGAATGGCGCCTTTTTTCAGGTTCGGTAATGCTCGGGTACCGGCCAGGTCACATCGTTGGAGTAGCTGTTTTCACCTTTGGGCAGCTTCAACACAACGCCACCGGCGTGGGCTATTCGATTGATCAACTGGTCATATTCGGTAGCGCCATACCGCATGAAATCGGCTCCTGCCCATGTGGCTTTCTCGATAGCCTCAGCGTTGTCCCCGGCCTCGCGCAAAATATCCTCGACTCTTGCCGCTTGGCTCAGGTCCGAGTTCACCAACCAGATCCTCTCTGCACTGATCCCACGTGTGGGCATTGATATCCGGCCTTCCAGTTTGTCCCCGTCAAAATCCTTGTCGTTCAGATAAATGTTTTCGACTCGCGGGACCACTTCAATGCCGCGGGTGTCGATGACATACACAAAGCCCAATGTTTGTTTGCGACGGAGCAATGGATAGTCACGCGAGTGATCCATTTCAAAGGATGTATCAGATTCTTCAGCCGAATTATGTCGATACCCGCTAGAGGAATCACTGTCAGAAAAATGCCCTGGATACAGGTTCGCCTGAGTGTTGTAGTGCCGAGGGTTGGAGTAGTAATCAAATCCCGTGTAGCTCAAAGCATTGGCCGCACCGAATGTCGCGCTAAAGGCCGATTTGGTCGTGGAATCGGAGGGATTCCCCCTTAACTTCACCAAGCGTTTGTCCCGAGCCAGTTCGAAGGGCGTGCGCAAATCGGCGCGGAACATGGCGGGAATGTCCGTTCGATAAAGGTAGTCATGCTGATTGCGCTGGTAGCCGGCATGTTCCAGATAGCTCTTCAGAAAGCTCTCTTCATAGCGCTGCTCAACGGGATGCGAGTCGAAGTAAGGGGTCTGGCCTCCCTCTCTCATTCTTAGAATAAGAGGCTGCAATTCTTCTGCAATCTGCTCAAAGCGGCTGTCGTCCGACAGATTCTGAGTCAGGCGTTTGTGCTGTTCGGCCCATTCTGGGAACCGCCCATGCTCCATGTCTTGTCGCAGTCGGTTTTGCTGAGCCATGCTCAAGTTGTAGCTGCGCAGGATTTGCGCGCGTTCCGTCTCGGACTTCTGTGGATAAGACCATCTCGATGAGTCGCTGAGAAATTTGCGCGTATCCGGCTCGTTGAAACGCGTGGCCCAGTCTGGTGCTTTTCCCAGGGCTTCTGCTTCGATTCGAAAGACCAGGGCCTGCGCGCCCTTCAGGCGGTATAGGCTCCAAATATCACCATCGCTCCAATGCGCAAGTTTGAGCGGGACAGATGTATCGCCCCGTGCCTCGTCCGGATCAACCCGAATCAAGCGTCGATGCTCATCGATAAAGGCGAAACCTGCCTCTCGCTTCACCACGATGAACTCAATCCACTTGCCATACGGGCCAGCGTGCTCCACCGCCCGGTGTTCGTGAACTGAGTAGTATCCCCGTGCATCCACGGTATAAGACGAGGCGTATTGCATCGGGTCGTAGTATTCGATCGGCTTGTTCAGGCTCCAGACATTACTGTCGGCCACGCGATAAAGCGGAGGTCCTGATGGCACCCGCTCACTGGGTAACCGGGCGCGGTAGGTTTTGATCAGATCGTGAAACGCCACCATCACCGTCAGTCCGGCGGCTGCCCCGTCGTCGTTGGCGATGTCAGCGAATGTTCGACCCTTGTACACCTTCAATCCTTCGGCATTGTGACTCAACGACTCGTCGACATTCTGCAAATAGGGCTCCAGAGGTGATGTCGCTGCTCGACGTTGAGGTGTCTGCGTTTCGGGCATTTGCGTAATCGTTATGCCGGGCTCGACTCTCTCGGTGCTGCTGTGAGGACTGTCGGAGTGAATGCCCGGCGATTCGGTTGAACCGTCCGGTTTGATGCGTCCAGGTAGACGGGAATCCAGTTCGACAGGTCGATCGTAGGGCACAGGCCGGGAGGTCGAGGTGCCGGGCGTTTCGGGTGTGGGGGATGGGCGCAGCGGCCCGGGTTTTTGGCGCATAAATGTCACTCCATGTGGTTGAGTCAGCCATCCAATGGCTGAACAGGGTCAGGGCCGGTCGTGCTCGGGTACCGGCCAGACAATGTCGTCGGCGAACGTCTTGTCGCCTTTGGGCAGATCCAGTATCACGCCGCCAGAACCGGCGATTTCATCGATAAGGCTGTCATAGGCGTTGGCGCCAAAATACCCGGCAGCACGACTGTCGGTTCCCGCCCAGGTGGCCTGCTCGATGGCCGCGACCCGGTCACCCGCCTGTGTCAGCACATCCTTGACCCGGGCGGCTTTTGTCAGGTCGGAACGCACCAGCCAGATCCGCTCGGCACTGATGCCGCGTGTGGGCGTGGAGATATGCCCTTCCAGGTCGTCGAAGAGGAATGTGCCGTTAGCGGGGTTGAATGCCTTGTTTTCCGCCCCCGGCACCACTTCCAGGCCTCGGGTATCAATGGCGTAGACGAATGACGTGGTTTGCTGGCGGCGCGTGGATACATAATCTTTCGAATCATCGAAAACGAACGAGCTGTCAGAGTCGGTCTCGTCGCCGGTTCGTTTACCCTCCGACACCGAACTGCTGCCCGAGTCGGAGGATTCGCCGGTTCGTGTTTTCGAGCTTTGAGGATTCACCCCGGGAAAGCGATTGGCCTGCGAGTTGTAATGCAGCTCGTGATAGAAGCCGCCCTTGGTCGCCGCGTAGGCGGTGGCGTCATGCAGTCCGAACGTTGCACTCAATGCGCGCTTGTTCGTGGTGCCCTTGGGATTGCCTTTACGGTGCATCATTCGATCATCCCGCGCCAACTCGAAGGGTAATCGGGTTTCGCCGCGGAACATCGCCGGAATGTCGGTGCGATATAACATGCCGTGGCGGGTTCGCTGGTAGCCGAGGTGGGTCGCGTAGTCGGCCAAAAAGGCGTCGCTGTAGCGGGTGGCGGGCCAATGGTGGGCGAGGGCCAGCCCTTGACTCCGTAATTCCTCAACGTAGTTTTCCAGCTCCTCTCCGATCAGCTTGAAGCGCTGCTCATTGGTCGCATCGAGCGTCAGGCGTTTGTGCTGTTCAGCCCATTGCGGTATCTGGCCGTCGCCCGACTCTGTGCGCAGCCGACACAGTTGGTTCTGGGTCAGGTTATAGCTGCGCTGCAATTGCAGGCGCTGGGCAAGGGTCATGTGTGGATGCAGCCACTTCAAAGAATCAGCGACAAACAGATGGTCTTCGGTGTTCTGCGCGCGAAGAGCCCAGTCCGGTGGCTTACCGGCCGCTTGTGCTTCTGCGCGGAAGGCGGCAATCCGGGTGTCATCCAGAATGTACATGCGCTGGATGTCCTGATTCGACCATTGCGCAAGTGGCGCATCGGCTTTCCTGTCGCGTTTTGCCTGCGCGGGATCGATGGCAATCCAGTGATGCTCCGGATCCTTGATGGCATAGCCGAGGATGGCGTCATCGCCGCTCGTTTCGAGAGCGCGAAAGGTGTAGTAACCGTCAGCATTCGGTGTCGCGGAAAACGTGTAGTCATCGACGTTGAGGAGGGTGAGGTGCCGATCCAGGCTCCACAGATGGCCTTGCGTGGTCCGGTAAATGGGTGGGCCTGGTGCCAGGCGCCAGGAGGACATCGCCCGATAGGCCCTGAGGTCGGCATCATATTGAACACAAACGTGGTGTCGGCCTTCTGAGCCTGGCAGTCGCACGTCCACCCAGTCCTTGGCGAGATAACGCCGGATACCGGCTTCATTCGGACCTGGCAGATCGCCGAAATACGGATGGGCGAAATCTTCCAGCGACGTCATCGAAAAGTCCTGTCTGTCTGTGGGGGATCTCGATGTGACGCTCACTTCGATGGGTGAGGTTTTTGCTTGGGAGGTCCCGGGTTCCTCCAGACGAGCTCGCTTGGGTGAAGAGGGCGCCTCGACGGGTATAGGCCCCGGAATGTTTTCAGGGTTTGCAACTATCGCTCTGCTCGGCGAATGATCTGCGGAGGCCAGTGTTGAGGTGGCGGGCGTTTCGACTGAAGGTGATTTAGGCCGTAGTCCGGGTTTTTGACGCATGAATAAACTCCGTTTTTTGCGAGTCAGCCTGTCCGTAGGCTGAGGAGGACGGGTGCCCGTGTGGACGTCAGGTCCATACGGGCACGTGGCGAGGATCAGGTCTTGTCGTTGGAAAAGACCAGGTCTTGCGGGTTGATTCGTATCTGTGGATCGCTGGCCAGCGCCCAGTGTTTCCTTACTGCGTTGTAAACCACCGTACCGATCGTTCCGGCGTCGATTCCGACGTGGGTTACATGAACCCTTGCTGCCAGTTCGTTTCGCTGTTGATGGGCATTGATCTCGGCCAACAGAGCTTCGATATCGGCGTAGCCACGTGCATCGATGACGTAAAGCTGCAGCACTTCAAACAACAGCGACACTTCATAAATATGGCCGGCCGAAGTGGCCACGCTGATGGATTCCACCGGGACGTCGTCTTCGATATCGGGCAATTCGACGGTGACGCTGGCGATGTGCAGACGATTGCCGTCCAGTTGGATGTCGTCGCGGGTGACCGTTTCTTTCATTTTGTCGGTGTACAGCGTCCAGGTTGACGCATCGGCGGTTTTCGCTGCAGCGCCTGGCGTCGAAAGGCGAATGATGGTGTTGCTGGCCAGATGGACATCGTACGTCGAGCTCTGGCCATCGAGTACATAGATGCCGGTGTGCGAACCGGTGTCGATGGTGATGCGACTGGGTTCTGCCGTTATCAGCGGTTTCACGCTGGCCAATGGTCTGACAAAGCGATAGTTGCCATTGCGTTGCTTGAGGCAACTTCGCGTGCTGCGTACGCGGGTGCCGGGGTTTTTTACATCGTCTTCATAATCCAGTGCGGGAACTTGCAGGCGGTAGGAAACCTGGTCCTGCAGCACCAGCACAACATCCTGCTGCAGGCGTGGGGTGGTGACTTTCAGGTTGTTTCTGCCGCTGTAACCGGTGGCCGCGGCGATGGGCTGGACCACACCTTTGAACATGACCAATTTCGACGGCAGGGAGACCGACAGGGTGAAGTCTGTGTAGTACAAGTGGGTCGTACCAGAGACGCCTTTGCGCACCTGCACCTCATAACTGACCTGCACATCGATGATTTCAGCGTTGTCGAATTCCAGATAAACAGTGCGGGACGTTTCGGCGGTATTGCGCTGGGCAACGAATTCCACCGGACGCTCGGTGCGAGCAACAAAGTGCTGCTTCAAGCCCTGTTCGGCGATCTCGATCATGCCGCCGTTAACGATTTGCGGTGCAGCGGCGGGTTGGCCGATGACGACAACGACGGGGGTTATATCCTGCTGCAGCACCTCACCTGGCTGCTGGGGTAGCTGGACCAGCAGCTCATAGCCATCCTCGGTCTTGAAACGGAAACGGTCATTGTTCAACAGGCGTTTGCCATCGACCCACTGGTAGACATTTTCGAGTGTCAGTACATGTTCCGGGTCGTTACCATCCTTGCCGCGCAATGAGCTGATCACCAGCGCAGTGCCGACGATCTGCCAACGCTGGATGACCTCCGCCGGCCAGCCGAACTCGATCAGACTCGACGCTTCAGCGTCCTCGTTGATGGTCGTGCGGGCGTTGCTGCTGGCGATGTAAAAACGATCTGCGCCGCTGCCGCCGTCCACCCGGCAGTCCACTCCGTAGACGGCAATCGTGTCATCGCCTGCGCCGGCGCTGATGCGGTCGTAGCCATTGGCGGAAATCCGGTTGGCCGCCTCGTTTCCGCTGACGCGGCTGGTGCCTCTGCGCAGGGTCGAGACGTTTTCGATCGACGTGAGCTGCGCGACGTCAACGGCATTTTCCTCAGGATCAAGACCGCGCAGCGCCACCCTGCCACTGTGCAGGTTGATGTCGTGACCGATATGGCGGGTGTCGCTGAGCGGGAGGCTGCCTTCGAAGGCCAGGGTGTCGGCACCTGCGCCGCCGTCCAGCACATTGAGGTGGGCCGGTTTGCTGGTGAGGTTCAATTGCTGCTCGGTAATGTCCTGATAGAACGCATCGTCCCTGTCGCCTCCGGTCAAAGCCTTGTGATCCGCGCGATAGGTGAACAGATTGGGCTTGTCCCGGACCCCGATAACCCGGTCATTGCCGTCACCCAAGCGCCAGAAAATGCCTTTGTCATCACCGGCACTGCCCGACACTTTGCCTTTGAGGTTGGCGGGCACGCCTTTGCCGGCATCGATCACGTCATCGCCGTCGACAACCACGGCCTGGTTGTCGAGCTTGAACGGTTGTTGGCCAGCGCTTTCGTCCCACTGGTAGCGCCAGATTTCAACGGGCTTCAATTCAACCTGAAAGGCACCGTTGATCACGTGTTCGATGGCGTGTTTGTAGGCGTTCTCCAGCATGTCCTTGGCCGACAACTGCAGTTGTCGCTGGTGGTCCCGATAGCCCTTGGCGAGCTTGAAGCGATCCAGTACGTCCTGGTCCAGTTCCTTGTTGGTGAAGGCGAACCAGCCGGAGCGCATGCGTTCTTCAAGCGTCAGTTCGATGTAGTCATCGATGTCGTCCACCACTCGGGCGGCCTGGTAGATCATCGAGGCGGCGATAAGCAGTCCGGCGGCGACCAGCCCGACCGGCCCGGCGACGCTGCCAAACCCGGCCAGTGCGGCGACGCCCAGCACCAGGCTGATACTCGCCCCGGCGACGCTAAGACCGCCGCTGACGTAATGATCCTGGGCCTCTTTGCCCTGCGCTGCGGCGGCGGCATTGAACGACTTGATGGCATCGATAATGTCGAAGGGCAAGGTGATGGCGCTGGCGAACATCCCGGCACCGCGGCTCATGTATTTGCCCACCGAGGTCAGCGGGAAATACTTCAGCGCGTTGCCGCCGTTTCTGAGCATGGCCTCACCGGTCTTGGTCAGCCCGCGTTCGATGATCAGCGAGCCGAACTCGGCGGCGATCGAGCCACCCTGGAAAACCGCTTCCAGCGTGTCTCCGTGCTTGATCGCATCAATCATCGCCTTGTAGCCGCTGTAGATGCCGAACGCCTGCATGCCGACCCCGGCGCCGCTCATCAAATAGCTTTTGTTTTTGCTGATCCAGCCCGGGGCATTTTCCAGTGCGTCGGCGCGATGAATATCCAGTTTTTGCGCAGCCTTGCCCAACTGGTTCAGGCGGTCCACCGCGCTGCCGGTGGCAATGGTTATATCGGCGACGAACAGCGGCCCGGCATCGACCGAGCGCTTGCAGGCGATTTCATAAAACAGCATCGCCGCTACATTGCTGTCCGGATTGTCGACGGACAGCAGACGCGCCTGCACCCGGCCTGCATCGAAATTGAGTCCGTCGAGAAAGTGTTGATCCACGCGCTGCATGCCGGCATTCGCCGGGCTGATGGGTTGGCCGTGCACGGTCGCGCCCAAGGCCAGGAGTTCGACGCGGCTGGTGAGTATTTCGCCGATGCGCAAGGGGCCGAAATGTTTGTCGAGAGATTTGAGTGTGCGTCGATAAGGGGCGTCAGCGTCGTCTGGCAACACTGCGTTGAGCGTGCCCGCCGGCGGCGCATGGGGGTTGGCCGAGACGCTGACGGGATTGACCTGAACGGCGCTGCTATTGGCGATTTGAAGTGGCGGAGCGATAAGTTTTGACATGTCATTAATCCTTTAATGAAAACGCACGACCGGTGTCCCTACCGGTGTGTCATTGATGTCGAGCCGCCGGCGTTGTCGACTCGGGCCAGTGGATGGCGTAGGCGAATTCGTCGCCGTTGCCCGACAGACTGAGCACAGGTTTGCCGGCGGCTTCGGCGTTGTCGATCAACTGGTCGTAGGCGAATTTGTTCTCGTGTCCGGCATGGGTGGCGGCTTCGATGCGCTCAGCGTTCGCGCCTGCCTGTTCCTTGAGGTCATCGACCCTCACGGCTTTGCTCAGGTGCGAATTCAGCAGCCAGATACGCTCGGCATCCAGTCCTCTGCGGCTGACTGATATCAGCCCTTCGAAGTCATCGGAGGGAAACCAGGTGGGGGGTGTGTCGCGGGCCGCTGAATTGAAACTCATGTTTTCTTCATGAGGCACCACTTCCAGGTCGCGGGTGTCGAGCACATACAGAAACATTTCCCGCTGACGTATGCGTGTTGATTCATAGCGGCGATCGCGATCCCACGGCACCGGGCTTGTGGCGTCGGACCATTCGGACGATGAGCTGCTCTCGGTATCACTGACATCGCTGCCCGAGGCGCTATCGTCAGCATCCCGCCCCGGGTATTTGCTCGTCTGGCTGTTGAACCGCAAGTACTCGGGGTCAGGCTCCCTTGCGTACACCAGGCCTTCTTTGAGGCTGAAGGTTGCGCTCATCGGCTTATGCGTGGTGGCGCCCGGTTTATGCTGGTATCGCGGAAGCATGAAGCCGTCATTGGCGAGTTCGAACGGTGTGCGTTCATCGCCACGGAACAGCGCCGGCACGTCGGTGCGGTACAGGCAATTGTTCTTGTTGCGCAGATAGCCGAGTTTGCCCAGCAGCGCTTCGCGCACTGGCGCGGTCATGCTGGTTTCCGGGCTATACCAGTCATGCCGGGCATCGTGCTTGAGGTTAAGTTCCTCGACAGCCTCGCGGCTCAGTTGCTCGAGGCGCTGCGGATGGTCGAGATCGTCGATCAGGTGTTTGTGTGCCTGCGCCCATTGCGGCATTTTCAGTTCGGTCTTCAGGTCCTGTTGCAAGCGGGCCAGCTGGCTGGGCAGCAGGTTATAGGACTGCAGAAATGCTTCGCGCTGTGCAGGATTCATGCTTGGGTGCAGCCAGCGCAGGGTGTCGCGCAGCAAGTCGCGGTGCGGGTTCGTGACTTCGGGAATCGCCCATTGCGGACTCTTGCCGCTGGCTTGGGCTTCGGTGCGAAAACGCATGAGATCCTGGCCATGGATGTTGTACACCTGCCAGATCTCATGGTCTGTCCAATGCTTCAAGAGCGTGGGCTGGGCACCGAATCCGCCTGCGGGCGGATCGACCGGGATCCAGTGACCAAAAGCGTCCATAAAGGCAAATTGCGTGATCGCGTTGTTCGCCCCGAATGCGGGGGCCAGTTCGTAATAGCCTTGGGCATCCGGTGAACGCAGCGATGCCTTGTACAGATTCGAATCGAGGTGGGCGGGTCGAGGCCGTTTCGCGACGGGGTTGATCCCCGGTTGATCGCCCGGTAGCGGCGCAGGTCGTTTTGTCGAGGCCATGGCGGGTGCCGGATGCTCCGTCAGGCGCCAGGTCAACCGGCCTTCATTCCGGTACAGCGCCGGTCCGGACGCGGACCGCTCGGTGACCATCTTGCAGCGATAAACCCCATCGGCATCCTGGCCGACATGGGTGGTGCGCAAGTCGCCTTCATATTCGACGTCGACAAACTGTCGTCCGACGATCCAGCGAAAACCGTCATCCTCCGCCGGTTTCATTCCACGCAGGAAGTCGTCACGCAGCCAGTAGGTGTCGGGGGAATTATCGTTTGCGAGGCGGGCAGGGTTCGTCGCCTGCATCGGTTGGATGACCACGGCAGGCGGGGGTCCATCCGCGACCGGCCGGCCGCCAGCGGTGTCAACGGGATTCTGGCCACTCGGCAAACCCGGTAGCCGGAAAATCGAAGGGCCACCTGGAGTGAACGGTGTGTCGGTACGCAGGGGCGGGAATGTGCTCGCTTCAGGTTGTTGCGTTGAACTCTGGGGTGGTTTGCGCGGTGTCTTTGGACTCATGGCGTACTCGAAATCAGTTGATGTATTGAAACCCTCGCTTCGTCAGTTGAATTGATTGTTGGGCAGGCAAGTGCAGGCGGTCTCACTTTAATGGGTGAGAATATGCCGAAGGGTTTCAAATATGTGGATTTAATCTAACTGGTTTTTCAAGTTATGGAAGGCGCTGGCGTGAGGGTTCGTAATTCATATGTAACTTTGGTTGTTTTTAGTTTGAAGTGTGCGAAGTTGCGGTTTGGTAAATAAGGATTCTTACCGTGGACGAGTAAGTTTGAATAAGAGAACAGCGCTGCTCTTGTCGGAGAATTCCTAAAAGAGCAGTGCAGAAGGATTAAGGCTTGTGTATCGCCAGATTCAATAGGCGTAACGCAACAAGGTATGAGGCAAGTGCCGCAGGACGAAAAACCCGAACAGCGCCAACATTGCCGGCAGGATCAACCACCAGATCTTGAACGGCATGGGATTGAGTGGGGTTTTACGCTGGCTCAGCCACAGGGCGGCAGCGCAGACACAGGCGGCAAGCATGGCGCCGGCCAGCACGTCGGTTGGCCAATGAGCGCCCAGATAGACCCGCGACAGGGCGATGGAGAGGGCCGGAATACAGGCGATCAGCAACCAGGTCAGGCGCATGCGTGGCGGCTGGCCACGGCCGGCGAGTACCGCCAGGGTCAGAAACAGTGCAAACGAACCTGAGGCATGACCACTGGGCATGCTGTAAGTGGTCAGTGGGTCGGTCAGCACTTCCGGACGCACCCGGGCGAAGAAGTATTTGGTCCCGGTGTTGGCCAATGCGGTCACCAGCAGCGTACCGCCAACGAAGATCGCATGACGCCATTGCCGGCACACCAGCAACAGGCCGGTCAGCAGGACGCTGAACAGCAGCATGTTGCGGAACTCACCGATCAGGGTGAGTGTGACCGCAATTTCATCCAGCATTGGCTGGCGATGTTCCTGCACCAGTGTCATCACCCCTTGATCGAGCGCTGTCAGGTACGGATAGCCGATGAACAGACCAATCAGAATCAACAGGCTCATGCTGCTGATCCAGATGGTCGCGCGACGGTGGCGACGCAGGCTGCTGTTCACGCTGAGACCGACCATTGCGGCGATGCTGCCAGCGACAATGCCGGCCTCCAGCCAGAACCCTTCAGGCAATGGCAGGCGGAAGGCCGCGCCGGTGGCCCAGCCCGGCAGCAGATAGGCGAGACTCCAGCCGGCGGCCGCCAGCAGGCTGACAGCGGCGAAACGCGGGAAGGGCATGTCGCACATGCCGGCGACCATGGGCAGCATCGGTCGCAATGGCCCGATGAAACGGCCGACCAGCAGACTGGCAATGCCGTAGCGCTGGAAATACGACTCGGCACTGGCCATCCATTCCGGATGATGCCGTAGCCCCGGCAGGCGCCGAATGTTCTGGTGGAAATGGCGACCGAGGAAGTACGAAACGGCATCGCCGAGAATCCCGCCAAGAAAGCCCAGCAACAATGTCTCGCTCAATGACAGGGCACCGCTGCCGGCCAGCACGGCGACGGCAAACAGCAGCACGGTGCCCGGCACGATCAAACCGGCAATCGCCAGGCATTCCACAAAGGCCACAATGAAAACTGCAGCAGCCAGCCATTGTGGATTGGCTGCCAGCCAACCGGTAATGCTATCGAGCCATGGGCCCATACAGAAAAACTCCAAATCATTAATGGCCTCCTGTAGGAGCAGCCTTCGGCAGCTCCTACATGAGTGTGTGGTTACAGCAGAAAATAATCCCGGCCTTCGACCTGACCCCGTCGCAGCGGGTTCCGCGTGCACCATTGCGCATAGTTGGCGTCGACAAAGCGGTACATCAGGTGCTCGTCACGGCCATGGGGAATGCCCAGGCGGGTGGTTTGAATGATGTGCGAAGGTGCCGGCCCGGTGTCTTCTACCAGAAGGACTTCATGATCAAAACGCTTGGCGTCCCACACCGGCACCTTCAGACCCAGCGCTTTGCACAGCAGGGTTTGCCCGGCGCAGAGCTTTTGCGAAAGCCGCGCACGTCCCTGCGCGTCGGGATTGTTCAGCAGCATCTGCGCCAGACTCGCCGGACCGCTGATTTCATCGACCCACGGATAGGCGGATTTGATCAGTACCGCATTGCCCGGCCCCTGCGCACTGAAATTCAGCGAATCACCGCCACGGGCGTAATACATATAGATGTGGCCGCCATCCAGAAACAAAGCCTTACGCTTTTCTGTGTAGCCCAACGAGGCGTGGCTGCCTTTTTCTGCGCAGTAATAGGCTTCGGTTTCGATGATTCGCGCGCTCAGCCACAGATCGCCGACCCGGTGACGAATGACTTTGCCGAGCAGATCCTGCGCCAGCACTTGCGCATCACGGTCGAAAAAGGCGTCCGGCAGCCCTAGCGGCAGGCGTTCGGCGCGGTTGCGAACGGTCAGGTTGGACATGGCAGGCAATGTTTATCCAGGCTCAGGAGGTCGTGATGATAACAACGCGCGGCTTAATTGGGCCTGAACGCCGGCGAATCCGCGTTCATTTCGACCATCCGCCCGTCACCGCTGTTAGTCCCGGGACGCGACAGCTATAATCTGCCGCTTTCCTCTTTGCCAAGACCCCAGCAGACCATGACTGAGTCCGTTCTTGACTACATGACCCGATTGGGTCGCGCCGCCCGCGAAGCCTCCCGGGTCATCGGCCGTGCCAGCACCGCGCAGAAAAACCGCGCCTTGCAGGCTGCTGCCAATGCCTTGGACGCCGCGCGCGCCGAGCTTGCCGCCGCCAATGAGCAGGATCTGGCTGCCGGTCGCGCCAATGGTCTGGAACCGGCACTGCTGGAGCGTCTGGAACTGACCCCGGCGCGCATCGACGGCATGATCGTCGGTTTGCGGCAGGTCGCTGCACTGCCGGATCCGGTCGGTGCGATCCGTGATATGAGCTTCCGTCCGTCGGGCATTCAGGTCGGCAAGATGCGCGTGCCGCTGGGCGTGATCGGAATCATCTACGAATCCCGACCCAACGTGACCATCGATGCTGCCAGCCTGTGCCTGAAGTCCGGCAACGCGACCATCCTGCGCGGTGGCTCTGAAGCGATTCATTCCAACCGGGCGATTGCCGCCTGCATTCAGCGCGGTCTGGCCGAGGCCGAATTGCCGGCTGCCGTGGTGCAAGTGGTTGAAACCACAGACCGTGCCGCCGTTGGCGCGATGATCACCATGCCCGAGTACGTCGACGTGATCGTGCCGCGCGGTGGCCGTGGCCTGATCGAGCGCATCAGCCGCGACGCGCGCGTGCCGGTGATCAAGCACCTGGACGGTATCTGCCACGTTTACGTCAGTGCCCACGCCGATCTGCCGAAAGCTCAACGCATTGCTTTCAACGCCAAGACTTATCGCTACGGCATCTGCGGTGCGATGGAAACCTTGCTGGTCGATCAAACTGTTGCCAAGGATTTCCTGCCGTCGATGGCCGCCCAGTTCCGCGAAAAAGGCGTCGAACTGCGCGGCTGCGAGCGCACCCGGGCGATCATCGAAGCCGTTGCCGCCAGCGAAGACGACTGGAACATCGAGTACCTGGCGCCGATTCTGTCGATTCGCGTCGTCGACGGTCTGGATCAGGCTATCGAACACATCAACCATTACGGCTCCCATCACACCGATTCGATTGTCAGCGAAAACCTCGCCGATACCCGCCGCTTTGTGGCGGAAGTCGACTCGGCCTCGGTGATGATCAACACGCCGACGTGCTTTGCCGATGGATTTGAATACGGATTGGGTGCCGAGATCGGCATTTCTACTGATAAGCTGCACGCCCGCGGCCCGGTGGGTCTCGAAGGACTGACCTGCGAGAAGTACGTTGTGGTCGGTGATGGCCAGTTGCGCGGCCAGGCGACGGTTTGACTTGACCGGCCTCGACCTGACAGCGCCGCAAACCGGCAACGAGTCCCGCCCCCGGCGCATTGGCGTCCTGGGCGGCACGTTCGACCCGGTGCACATCGGCCATTTGCGCGGTGGGCTGGAAGTCGCCGAAGCGCTGGCGCTCGATGAGTTGCGCCTGATGCCGAACGCGCGGCCGCCTCATCGCGGTACGCCGCAGGTCTCGGCGCAGGATCGACTGGCGATGGTCGAATGTGCGGTGGCCGGATTGCCGCCGCTGGTGGTGGACGCCCGCGAATTGCAGCGGGACAAACCGTCCTGGACCATTGATACCCTGGAGTCGATGCGCGCTGAAATGCCCGCCGAGACCCAGGTTTTTCTGCTTTTGGGCTGGGACGCATTTTGCGGCCTGCCCACTTGGCACCGCTGGGAAGAGTTGCTCCAGCATTGCCATATCCTGGTGCTACAGCGCCCGGACGCCGACAGCGAACCGCCGGATGCCTTGCGCAACCTGCTGGCAGCGCGTTCGGTGAGCGACCCGCTGGCCCTGAAAGGGCCGAGCGGACAGATTGCATTCGTCTGGCAGACACCGCTCGCGGTTTCCGCCACCCAGATCCGTCAACTGCTGGCCAGCGGTAAGTCGGTACGTTTCCTGGTGCCCGACGCGGTCCTGGCCTACATCGATGCGCACGGTCTGTACCGTGCGTCGAACTGAACAAGGCGTGCTTCACTGATACGAATCCACGTGTCGCCAAGCCGCCGAATATACGAGCAAAACGAGTTTTATATGACTGACAAAGACCAAACCAAAGTAAAGCGCAAAGGCACATTCAAGAGCGCCCCGCTGCCAGAGCCGGTCAACACCAATGAGCCGCTGAAAGGCGACGAGCTGGTCAAGCTGGCCGTGGCTGCCCTGGAAGACGTCAAGGCACAAGACATCCAGATCATCGATGTTCGCGACAAGCAGAGCATCACTGACTACATGATCATCGCCACCGGTACTTCCAACCGCCAGATCAACGCGATGCTCGACAAGGTTCGCGAAGAAGTCAAAAAGCAGGGCGCCAAGCCGCTGGGCGAAGAAGGCAAGGGCGACAGTGACTGGGTGCTGCTCGACCTGGACCTGGTGATCGTGCACATGATGACCGCCTCGGCACGTCAGTTCTACGACCTGGAACGCCTGTGGGCCGGTGCCGAGCAAAGCCGCGCGGCCGACGCCAAGCATCACAGCCCGGAAAACACCCACGAGCATTTCACCAAGCTCAACAAAGACCAGCTGTAAGGGATTGCTGTGCGACTGCGCCTGATCGCCGTCGGTTCACGCATGCCCAAGTGGGTGGAAGAAGGCTGGCATGAATATGCCAAGCGTCTTCCGTCCGAGCTGGCGCTGGAACTGGTGGAAATACCGCTCAATACCCGTGGCAAGAATGCCGACGTGGCCCGATTCATCCGCCAGGAAGGCGAAGCCATGCTGGCCAAGGTCGGGCCGAACGAGCGGATCGTCACGCTGGAAGTCCACGGCAAACCCTGGAGCACCGAGCAGTTGGCGGTCGAACTCGACCGTTGGCGGCTGGATTCGCGCACGGTCAATTTCATGGTCGGTGGCCCGGAAGGGCTGGCGCCTGAAGTCTGCGCCCGTGCCGATCAGCGCTGGTCGTTGTCGCCGCTGACGTTGCCGCACCCGTTGGTGCGGATCCTGATCGGCGAACAGTTGTATCGTGCCTGGACCGTGTTGTCCGGTCACCCTTACCACAAGTAATCCAGCCCACATGTCTCAGCCGATCCGCATCAAGGACCACGAAAAGGACGCACGCCTGGTGCGTAGCCGCGTCGTGTTCGGGGCCATTGCGATCATGTTGCTGATCGGCGTGTTGATCGCGCGGCTGTATTACTTGCAGGTGATCCAGTACGAGTACCACTCGACGCTCTCGGAAAACAACCGTGTCCATGTGCAGCCAATTCCACCGACCCGTGGGTTGATTTTCGACCGCAACGGCGTGGTGGTGGCGGACAACCGTCCAAGCTTCAGCCTGAGCATGACCCGCGAGCGCTCCGGCGACTGGCAGCAAGTGCTCGACGTCATCGTCGAAGTGCTGGAGCTGACGCCTGAGGACCGGGTGATCTTCGAGAAACGCATGCGTCAGGGGCGCCGACCGTTCGAGCCGGTGCCGATCCTGTTCGAGCTGACCGAGGAGCAGATCGCCCGGATTGCGGTGAACCAGTTCCGGCTGCCCGGCGTAGAAGTGGTGGCGCAGCTGGTTCGTCACTATCCGCAGGGCGCGCACTTTGCGCACTCGGTCGGCTACATGGGGCGGATCAACGAGAAAGAGCTGAAGACCCTCGATCCGGTCAACTACAGCGGCACCCACCACATTGGCAAGACCGGCATCGAGCGTTTCTACGAGCCGGAATTGCACGGTCAGGTCGGTTACGAAGAAGTCGAAACCAACGCCCGCGGCCGCGTCTTGCGCGTGCTCAAGCGCACTGATCCGATTCCCGGCAAGGACATTGTTCTGAGCCTGGACATCAAGTTGCAGGAAGCCGCGGAGGCTGCGCTCGGTGGACGTCGTGGTGCGGTAGTTGCGCTCGATCCGAAGACCGGCGAAGTGCTGGCGATGGTCAGTCAGCCGAGTTTCGACCCGAACCTGTTCGTCACCGGGATCAGCTTCAAGGCCTATGCCGAGTTGCGTGATTCCATCGACCGGCCGCTCTTCAACCGCGTGTTGCGCGGTCTGTACCCGCCGGGCTCGACGATCAAACCGGCGGTGGCAATTGCTGGCCTTGATTCCGGTGTGGTCACTGCGTCGAGCCGGGTATTCGACCCTGGCTACTACATGCTGCCCAACTATGACCACAAGTACCGTAACTGGAACCGTACCGGTGACGGTTTCGTCGACCTCGACACGGCGATCATGCGGTCCAACGACACCTACTTCTATGACCTGGCCCACAAGCTCGGCATCGATCGGCTGTCGGCCTACATGAACAAGTTCGGCATCGGCCAGAAGGTCTCGCTGGACATGTTCGAAGAATCCCCAGGTCTGATGCCGTCCCGCGAGTGGAAGCGGGCGACGCGCAAGCAGGCGTGGTTCCCCGGCGAAACCCTGATCCTCGGGATCGGCCAGGGCTACATGCAATCGACTCCGCTGCAGTTGGCACAAGCCACAGCGCTGGTGGCCAACAAAGGCGTGTGGAACCGTCCGCACCTGGCCAAATCCCTCGAAGGGGTGAAGCCGGTGGATGAAAACCCGATGCCGGACATTGTCCTGCGTGATCCGTCGGACTGGACCAAGGTCAACCACGGCATGCAGCAGGTCATGCACGGTGCCCGTGGTACCGCGCGCAAAGCGGCGATCGGCGCGCAATACCGCATCGCCGGCAAGTCGGGTACCGCGCAGGTCGTGGCGATCAAACAGGGCGAGAAGTACGACCGTTCCAAGGTTCAGGAGCGCCACCGCGACCACGCCTTGTTCGTCGGTTTTGCTCCGGCCGACGATCCACGCATCGTCGTATCGGTGATGGTCGAGAACGGTGAGTCCGGTTCCGGCGTTGCCGCGCCGGTGGTGCGCCAGGTCATGGATGCCTGGCTGCTCGATCAGGACGGACGTTTGAAGGCCGAATACGCCAGCCCAATCAGTGCGGAGGCTACGGCCCGTGATGAATAACTTTGATCGCATGCTCTCCAGTGAGGATGTGATGCGTCGCCGCGCGACGCTGCTGCAAAGACTGCATATCGATGGCCCGTTGTTGATCCTGCTGCTGATCCTCGCCGCCGGCAGCCTGTTCGTGCTGTATTCGGCCAGTGGCAAAAGCTGGGATCTGCTGGCCAAACAGGCCACTTCGTTCGGTATCGGTCTGGTGTCGATGATCGTCATCGCCCAGTTCGAACCGCGTTTCATGGCCCGTTGGGTACCGCTCGGTTATGTGATTGGCGTGGTGCTGCTGATGGTGGTGGACATCATGGGCCACAACGCCATGGGCGCGACGCGCTGGATCAACATCCCCGGGGTGATCCGCTTCCAGCCTTCGGAGTTCATGAAGATCCTGATGCCGGCGACCATCGCCTGGTATCTGTCCAAGCGCACGTTGCCGCCGCAACTCAAGCATGTCGGCATCAGCCTGATGCTGATCGGTGTGCCGTTCATCCTGATCGTCCGTCAGCCTGACCTCGGCACTTCGCTGCTGATCCTTGCCGGTGGCGCGTTCGTACTGTTCATGGGCGGTTTGCGCTGGCGCTGGATTCTCAGCGTGCTGGCGGCGGCGATCCCGGTGTCGGTGGCGATGTGGTTTTTCATCATGCACGACTACCAGAAGCAGCGAATCCTGACCTTCCTCGACCCGGAAAGCGATCCGCTCGGCACCGGCTGGAACATCATTCAGTCGAAAGCCGCGATCGGTTCCGGCGGCGTGTTCGGCAAGGGCTGGCTGCTCGGCACCCAGTCGCACCTGGACTTCCTGCCGGAAAGCCACACCGACTTCATCATTGCCGTACTCGGCGAAGAGTTCGGTCTGGTCGGTATCTGCGCGCTGTTGCTGATCTATCTGTTGCTGATTGGCCGGGGGCTGGTGATTACCGCTCAAGCCCAGACGCTGTTCGGCAAATTGCTCGCCGGCGCGTTGACCATGACGTTTTTTGTTTACGTTTTCGTCAACATCGGTATGGTCAGTGGCCTGTTGCCGGTTGTAGGGGTGCCGTTGCCGTTCATTAGCTACGGAGGAACTTCGCTGGTGACGCTGCTGTCAGCGTTTGGGGTTTTGATGTCGATCCATACCCATCGCAAGTGGATCGCACAGGTTTGAATAAGGTGAAGAGTTCAATGCAAGTTATGCGTGGCTGGGCGACTCGATGCGCGCCATTGGTAGGCCTGATGGGCCTGCTGGGCAGCGTGCAGGAAGCGCTGGCCGGCGAATACGAAGGCTCGCCGCAGGTGGCCGAGTTCGTCGGTGAAATGACCCGCGACTACGGTTTTGCTGGTGAGCAGCTGATGGCGGTGTTCCGCGAAGCTCAGCGCAAGCAGGCGATTCTCGACGCCATTTCCAGGCCTGCCGAGCGGGTCAAACAGTGGAAAGAATACCGTCCGATGTTCATCACCGACGCGCGTATCGCCCGTGGTGTGGACTTCTGGCGTCAGCACGAGGCCACCCTGGCCCGGGCCGAGCAGGAATACGGCGTGCCGGCACAAGTCATCGTGTCGATCATCGGCGTTGAAACCTTTTTCGGGCGTAATACCGGTAATTACCGGGTGATCGATGCCTTGTCGACGCTCGGTTTCGACTATCCTCCCCGTGCCGAATTTTTCCGCAAGGAACTGCGTGAGTTCCTGCTGCTGGCGCGTGAAGAGCAGGTCGATCCATTGACCCTCAAAGGCTCGTACGCCGGGGCCATGGGCCTGCCGCAGTTCATGCCGAGCAGCTTTCGCGCTTACGCGGTGGATTTCGACGGTGACGGCCACATCAATATCTGGAACAACCCGGATGATGCGATCGGCAGCGTCGCGAGCTATTTCAAGCGTCACGGCTGGGTCGCCGGTGAGCCGGTGGTCAGCCGTGCCGATGTCCGCGGCGAGCAGGTCGATGAAGGCCTGACCACCGGCATTGAGCCGACGAAAACCGTTGGAGAGTTGCGGGCGCTGGGCTGGTCAAGTCATGATGCGCTGCGCGATGATATGCCGGTTACTGCATTTCGCCTCGAAGGCGACAACGGCCCTGAATACTGGATGGGCCTGAAGAATTTCTACGCGATCACGCGTTATAACCGCAGCGTGATGTACGCCATGGCCGTACATCAACTGTCTGAACAGCTGGTACAAGCACGGGGCGTCAAGTAATGCGGGCATTGCCTAACAATAAACCCCTGAAGCTGGTGGCATTCGCTGCGTTGGCGGTGCTGGTCGCCAGTTGCTCGACCAGCCGTTCGCCGACTCAGAAAACCACCACGACCGCTGTGCGTGCCCAGCCGGGCCTGGACATCAACCGTGCGCATAAAGATGGCGCGCCGTGGTGGGACGTCGATGTGTCGCGCATCCCGGACGCCACGCCGACCCTGCACACCGGTCCGTACAAGGCCAACCCGTACACGGTGCTGGGCAAGACCTACTTCCCGCTGCAGGAATCGAAGACCTACGTGGCTTCGGGCACGGCGTCCTGGTACGGCACCAAGTTTCACGGTCAGAACACGGCCAACGGCGAGGTCTACGACCTTTACGGCATGAGTGCCGCCCACAAGACATTGCCACTGCCAAGTTACGTTCGGGTGACCAACCTGGACAACAACAAGAGCGTGATCCTGCGGGTCAACGACCGTGGGCCGTTCTATTCCGACCGTATCATCGACCTGTCCTATGCTGCGGCGAAGAAGCTCGGTTATGCCGAAATCGGCACCGCGCGGGTCAAGGTCGAAGGCATCGATCCTCAGCAATGGTGGGCCGCCAAGGGCCGTCCGGCGCCTTTGATGCTCAACGAGCCGCAAGTCGCGCAGAATAGCGCCCCGGTGATCACGGCCTCGGCCGGCACCGTCGAGCAATGGACGCCACCACCGCAGCAACATGCCTCCGACACCGTCCCTGTGCCGATGAGTGCAAAAAAAAACGCTTCTGCACCAGCGTCTGGCCAGTATCTGCAGGTGGGCGCGTTCGCCAACCCGGACGCTGCAGAACTGCTGAGGTCGAAGCTCAGCGGGATGGTGAGCGCTCCGGTGTTCATCAGCTCGATCGTGCGCAATCAACAGACCCTGCACCGGGTTCGCCTGGGGCCGATCGGCTCGCCGGGTGAAATTGCCCAGGTGCAGAACAGCGTGCGCCTGGCCAACCTTGGTTCGCCAAGTGTGGTCACCGAGTAATACGTAGAACTTGATTGACGGTTCACTTGCGGTATCGGGGGGTGAACCAGGTTGTTGGCTCGTCGAAGAACAAAAGCCCGGCAAGGGTGACTGGAGTGAGCAACTGAACACGCGATGACTCGTTAGAAAGTCATCTGATTAAATTTTGTCCGCAAGGACAGTTTCCATTAGCGATTTCGAGAGACGGATGAACATCACCACCTTTGCCAAACGCCTGTGTCTGCTAGTCCCGCTGCTCCTCTCGCCAGCCGCCTTCGCGGCCGAGATGATGCCGTCGCCACCGCAACTGGCTGCCAAGGCCTACGTTCTGATGGATGCCAGCAGCGGCAACGTACTGGTCGAGAACAATGGCGACCAGCGTCTGCCACCGGCCAGCCTGACCAAGCTGATGACCGCTTACATCGCGACTCTGGAAATCCGTCGCGGCCAGATCGGTGAAAACGATCCGGTGACCGTCAGCGAAAACGCCTGGCGCACCGGCGGTTCGCGGATGTTCATCAAAGTCGGCTCGCAGGTAACTGTCAGCGACCTGCTGCACGGCATCATCATCCAGTCCGGCAACGACGCCAGCGTGGCGCTGTCCGAGCACATCGCCGGCAGCGAAGACGCGTTCGCCGACCTGATGAACAAGACTGTGACTGATCTGGGCATGACCAACTCCCACTTCATGAACCCGACCGGTCTGCCAAACCCGGAGCACTACTCGTCGGCTCACGACATGGCGATCCTGGCCCGTGCGATCATCCACGAAGACCCGGCTCACTACGCGATCTACTCGCAGAAAGAGTTCTTCTGGAACGGCATCAAGCAGCCTAACCGCAACCTGCTGCTGTGGCGCGACAAGACCGTTGACGGTCTGAAAACCGGTCACACCGACGAAGCCGGCTACTGCATGGTGTCCTCGGCTGTACGTGACGGCCAGCGTCTGATCGCCGTGGTGTTCGGCACCAACAGCGAAGTGGCACGAGCCGCTGAGACCCAGAAGCTGCTGACTTACGGTTTCCGCTTCTTCGAAACCCAGACCTTCTATCAGAAGGGCACCGAACTGGCTCAGGCCCCGGTGTGGAAAGGCACCACCAATCAAGTCAAGGCCGGCCTGGCTGAAGACCTGACCATGACCCTGCCAAAAGGCCAGCTGAAAAAGCTTGCTGCGAGCATGACCATGAACCCGCAACTGACCGCGCCAATCGCCAAGGGCGACGTGATCGGTAAAGTCGAAGTCAAACTGGAAGACAAGGTCGTGCACAGCGCTGACCTGATCGCTCTGGATGGCGTCGAGGAGGGTGGTATCTTCCGCCGCATGTGGGATAGCATCCGTCTATTCTTCTACGGCTTGTTCAACTGATTTGTGTTGACCTGCATGGCCCCGCCCCGATCTGGTGCGGGGCCATGCGCGTTATCACGGCTTGCGCTCAAGAGGCCGTTACGCCATGACCGATACCGAAGTAAAGGCGCCAAAGATCGAATTTCCCCAGGTTGATTATCCGGTTAAGGTAATCAGCGACACGGGGGTTGGCCACAAAGACAAGATCATCGAAATCGTGAAGAAATTCGCGAAGATCAATGATGAGCGTGTCGACGAGCGTTCGAGCAGCAACGGCAAATACACCACCATTCAGTTACACATCGTCGCGACCGATCAGGATCAGCTGTACAACATCAACAGCGAACTGCGGGCGACCGGCTTCGTGCACATGGTGTTGTGATGTCGGGCACGCTGGGCTTTCGTGAGCTCGGCCAGATGGCTTACGAGCCGGTCTGGCATGCCATGCAACGCTTCACCAACGAACGCGGCAGCGATGCCGCCGACGAAATCTGGCTCGTCGAGCACCCACCGGTGTTCACTCAAGGCCAGGCCGGCAAGGCCGAACACTTGTTGCTTCCGGGAGATATTCCGGTGGTGCAGGTCGATCGCGGCGGGCAGGTGACTTATCATGGCCCCGGCCAGTTGGTCGCCTACCTGTTGCTGGATGTACGCAAGCTGGGTTTCGGCGTGCGCGATCTGGTCAGCCGCATGGAGCTTTGCCTGATTGAACTGCTGGCCAGCTACGGCGTAATCGCTGCCGCCAAGCCAGATGCTCCCGGCGTCTATGTCGATGGAGCGAAAATCGCTTCTCTGGGTTTGCGGATTCGCCACGGTTGTTCCTTTCATGGCCTGGCCCTGAACGTGGATATGAACCTGGAACCGTTTCGACGGATAAATCCCTGCGGCTATGCCGGGCTGGCGATGACCCAGCTGAGCGATCACGCAGGATCGATTGAATTTGCCGAGGTAAGTGCCCGGCTGCGCGCGCAGCTCGTCAAACACCTCGACTATGCTGAGCAGACGACCCTGACGGGCGGAATCGACTGATATGACTACTGATGCAGTGCAAACCATGATCCCGACGCTCGACGTGACCGAGCGCCCGGCCCCGCGTCCCAAGGTAGAAGCCGGCGTCAAGCTGCGCGGCGCCGAGAAGGTTGCACGCATCCCGGTAAAGATCATTCCGACCACCGAACTGCCGAAGAAACCTGACTGGATTCGCGTGCGCATCCCGGTTTCGCCGGAAGTCGACCGGATCAAGAGCCTGCTGCGCAAACACAAGCTGCACAGCGTCTGCGAAGAAGCGTCTTGCCCGAACCTCGGCGAGTGCTTCTCCGGCGGCACCGCGACCTTCATGATCATGGGTGACATCTGCACCCGTCGTTGCCCGTTCTGCGACGTCGGCCACGGTCGTCCGAAGCCACTGGACGTCAACGAGCCGCAAAGCCTGGCCATCGCCATTGCCGACCTCAAGCTCAAGTACGTGGTGATCACCTCGGTTGACCGCGACGACCTGCGTGACGGCGGTGCCCAGCACTTTGCCGACTGCATCCGCGAAATCCGCAAACTGTCGCCGAACGTGCAGCTGGAAACCCTGGTTCCGGACTACCGTGGCCGCATGGACGTCGCGCTGGAAATCACCGCGGCCGAGCCGCCGGATGTGTTCAACCACAATCTGGAAACCGTGCCGCGCCTCTACAAGGCAGCGCGTCCGGGTTCGGATTACCAGTGGTCGCTGACCTTGCTGCAACGCTTCAAGCAGATGATGCCGCATATTCCGACCAAATCCGGCTTGATGCTGGGTCTGGGTGAGACCGACGAGGAAGTCATCGAAGTCATGAAGCGCATGCGCGAACATGACATCGACATGCTGACCCTCGGCCAGTACCTGCAACCGTCCCGTAGTCACTTGCCGGTGCAGCGCTTTGTGCACCCGGACACCTTCGCCTGGTTCGCCGAGGAAGGTTACAAGATGGGCTTCAAAAACGTTGCCTCGGGGCCGCTGGTGCGTTCTTCATACCACGCCGACGAGCAAGCGAAGCTGGTCAAGGCTGAGCTGCTGGGTTCCTGATCCGGCGCTGAATGAAAAAATGCCCGCCGAGGTTTTAACGCCCGGCGGGCATTTTTTTGCCCGGATTACCTTCGCTGCTGATTTTTCCTTCAATCCACGGCGTGGCTGACCCTCTTCTGTTTGCCGCCGTACCTGACTACTGTGTGTGCATGACTTCACAGGGAGATCCAAGGATGACCGTTCGACCGACTCACACACTTTGTCCACACAGAGCCGTGCCCGCACTGCCTTCAGAGGGGCTGGTCGGTGTTATTGCACCTGCCGGTCCCGGTGCTCTGGACACCGACAAGGCGGTGCAATGGATGCGCGCCCGTGGCTATGGGCTGAAGGTGTTTCCCGGTGTCTATGAAAAGGACGGCTATCTGGCCGGCAGTGACGACGTGCGTTTGCGCGATCTGCATGCGGCGTTCGCTGATCCCGAGGTCGATGCCATCATTTGCCTGCGCGGCGGCTACGGCACGCCGCGCTTGCTCGACCGGATCGATTACGACCTGCTGAGCCGCCATGCCAAGCCATTCGTTGGCTACAGCGATATCACCGCGCTGCACCTGGCCATCGGTCGTTACGCAGGATTCGTGACCTTCCACGGGCCGCTGCTCAACGCCGACTTGTTGGGCGACAAGGAGCCGCCGACGGTCACTTCATTCTTCGCCATGCTGCGCGGGCAATTGAAGGCGGGAAGTGTGCTGAGCCATCCGGTGGCTTATCCGTTGACCACGGTCGAACCCGGTATCGCCCACGGTCGCTTGCTTGGCGGCAATCTGGCGATGATTGCATCGACGTTGGGTACGCCATACGAGATTGATGTCGAAGGGGTGATTCTGCTGATCGAAGACGTCAACGAGCCGCTATATCGTATTGACCGGTTGCTGACCCAGATGCGTCTGGCCGGCAAGTTGGCAAAATTGCGAGGTGTGCTGGTCGGGGACGTGGCGGGGGTGGAAGTCGCGGCACTGAACCGATTGCTCAAGCAGACTTTCGAGCCATTGCGGATTCCGGTGTTATCGGGGTGGCGTAGCGGGCATTGCGATCCGAACCTGACACTGCCGATGGGGGCGCTGGTGCGGCTGGATGCCGGGAAGCAGGAATTGATGCTGGAGCAGGATGTGGTGATCAAGGCTTAGAAGTCGGTTGCCTGACAGTCAGTCTTCGCGAGCAAGCTCGCTCCCACAGGGTTCTGTGAATGACAGATATCCAATGTGGGAGCGAGCTTGCTCGCGAAGGCGCCATCAGCCATACAAACTGACCACTACTGGGAACGCAGGCTTTCCAGCAGTTTATGCGTCGGATAACCATCCGCCGGCCAGCCAAATGACTGCTGGGCACTGCGAATCGCCTTGCGCGTATTGGCGCCAATAATCCCGTCCGCCGTGCCGGCATCGTAATTGCGTGCACTCAGCAGGGTCTGCAACTCCATACGCTCGGTGCGGCTCAGCGGCAGGTCATCTTTTGGCCAACTGCCGTTGATCAAGCCGCCACCGCTGAAACGCTCGGACAACAGGCTCACTGCCAGCGCGTACGACGAGGAGTTGTTGTACTTGAGAATCGCACGGAAGTTGTCGAGGATCAGGAACGCCGGCCCACGATAACCAGCCGGCAGCAGCAGGGCGGCAGACAGCTGTTCAGAGCCTGCTGGCACCTGACCGCCATTCGGCAGAGTCACGCCCAACTGACGCCATTCGGCGACACTCTTGCGAATCGCGCCATCAGCCAGGGTGTAGTTGAAGCTGCTCGGCAGCTGCACTTCAAACCCCCACGGCTGGCCACGTTGCCAGCCGGAGCTTTGCAGGTAATGCGCAGTTGAGGCCAGCGCATCGGCAGGACTGCCCCAGATATCGCGGCGACCGTCACCGTCGAAATCCACTGCGTGAGTGTTGTAAGTGGTCGGAATGAACTGGGTCTGCCCCATGGCGCCAGCCCACGAGCCGAGCATCTTCTCTGGCGTGATGTCACCCTGTTGCAGGATCTGCAGCGCAGCGATCAATTGCGCATGAGCAAAGCCCGGCCGACGGCCTTCGTAAGCGAGGGTGGCCAGCGAGTTGATCACCGACTTGCTGCCCTGAAACTGGCCGAAGTTGCTTTCCATGCCCCACACCGACACCAGCGCCTGACGGTCAACGCCATAACGCTGTTCGATGCTTTGCAGGATGTCGGCGTACTGACTGATCAGTGCCTGACCTTTACGGACGCGCAGTGGCGAGAGGGCGCCATCGAGGTATTCCCACACTGGCCGGGAGAACTCCGGTTGACTGCGGTCGGCCCGAATCACGCTGGCGTCGAAGCTGACATTGGCGAACGCGCGATCGAACAGCTCCGCGCGAATTCCGGCGGCCAGGGCATCCTTGCGGAAACCGGCCTGCCATTCAGCGAAGGTTTGAGTCGGTTGCAGGTCGAGAGGGTCGGCGGACGGCACTACCGGCGGGATAATCGCTGGGGCCGTGGCGACAGGGGCAGCTTGAAGGGGTTGCGCATCGGCGGCGGTGGGTTTTTCCGCGCAGGCGACAAGCAGAATGAAGCTGGAGGCAGCGATCAATTGGCGAACAGGCCAACGACGGGAAAGACTTGGGGGCATGCACAGTTCCAGGAAAACGAATCAGGTGCAGACCTTAACATGCCTGCTGAATGAATCGGCTGCCCAGCCAGAAATTGCATTGTCACGCACAGCCGGACTGAGAATCGTAGCCCCTTTTTCTTGCCCACTCAACTGTCAGTTCTAACAGCTGTTCTATGGATATTTTCAAGCGTTTAATCCTCCTGGTATCGCGCATCTTCAGCCGTCGCGCGTCTCATCTCTCTAGGATGCAGGTGCTCAAATGAAAAGGTTCTCAACAATACTGTTGCTCGCATTGATGGCCGGATGCTCCTCCTCCAATACCCTTGAAAAACAGCATGAGCATTCTGATGGCGCCGCAGTGGAGGTTGGCGCCTCGGCCAATGCTGTCAGTGGAGCACAGTTGGCAGTGGAGTTGGAAAAACGTTATCGAGATACACGTGACAATTGTGGCGCCGCGTCGAAACCTGCTTTCCTGTGTTCCGGGTTGCTGGTGCGTGGCACGGAGCCATCCACGCAGTTCGATGCCTGGAACCCGAGCCCGACGTCAGTTGCCAACGGTGGAGTATCGTTCACCTATTTGCGATCGGATTACAAAGTCAAACGCCTCGCTTATACCTATGACAGTGGATTGATCTTTTATCCCATCCTGAGCACGCCACCGGGCAAACAGCTCATAGAGATTTTGTGTTTCTTTCCGGTTGATGGTTCATCAAATGCTCGTCCCAATGGAGGTTGTGCGGCTCATCCCAGATACCCGGTAGCCAGTAAAAGCTGCGAGGAACAGAATCCGATAATTGACACGGCGGCCAAGTGGGCGAGCAAGTATCGAAACGACGCTGCTAGCGGCAATAAATTTGAGTCAATGTGTTCATTTAATGTGCGTGACTCTGTCAATAACCAAGCAGCTGGACGGTTTCTGGAAGGTATGCGTGCTGGCCGGCTGGTTTCTCCAGATGCATTCAACACACCCAACGACACGAAGCTTAAAACCTGGGCGCAGAACATCCCGGGCCAATTGCCGATTGAAGCCTTTTTTTACACCAAGCCAACTGGTCTGGCGGGGGCACAACTTTACCAGCGGCGTTTCCGGGCACTGACAGGGGTGACAATTCCGATCATTTACATCCCGCTGCCACAAACACTTGAGCAATCAGCGTCATTTATCTTTAAGGCGACAGACCAGACTCAATAACAGAAGACAAGAAGCCGGAACGAGGGAAGGGAGGAGGGAAAAGGGTGAATTTCAGGCAGCCAGAAAGTAAGAAGCCTCCCAGCTGTCAGACTGGAAGGCTTCGCGGCGGTAGCTGCCTTTACCCTTGGTTGGTCGTTCCTGACGACTGCGGAACAGGGGCTGGGCGACGATGGATTTGGCCTTGTTGGGGCCATGTTTCGATGGCTTTTTGCTCATGAGGGTTCTCTCGATTGAGTGGGTTTTGCGGGGGAAATAATCTGCCGATGTCAGGCGTCTGTCCAGTCTCTGTTGTGTAGGAATGTTCTGGCGCTTTCGCGAGCAAGCTCGCTCCCACATTTGGAATGCATTCCAATGTGGGAACGAGCTTGCTCGCGAATGGCCGTTATGCGGTAGAGCAGGTTATTCGGCGGGGAGTGTCAGACGTTGGCCAGCCATCAACAACGCCAAGCGGCTCAGGCTCATCCACGGTGAGCCGGCAGCCTGACCTTTGATCTGCGCATCGATACGCTGCGCCTCAAGCAACAACTGTGCCCAGCGTTGCGCCGAGTAGCGTTGCAGGGCTTTGCTCATCAAAGGTTTGCGCTTGTCCCAGACCGGCGGCTTCGCCTGGCTGAAACACTTGTCCAGCGGCGTACCCTGGCTGTATTGCAACGAAATATTAGCCAGCAAGCGCAGCTCCCGCGCCAGCGCCCAGAGAATCACCGGCGGTTCGACACCTTCACCGCGCAAGCCTTCAAGCATGCGCAAAGCGTGAGCCGGTTCGCCGTTGAGCACGGCATCGGTCAGGCCGAACACGTCGAACCGCGCACTGTCGGCCACGGCGGCCTGCACGGTTTCAACGGTGATCTGCCCACCTTCGGCCATCAATTTGAGCTTTTCGATTTCCTGCGCGGCAGCGAGCAAGTTGCCTTCGACGCGTGCAGCAATCAGTTCGACCGCGTCCTGGCTGGCCGATAAACCAGCCTGAGACAAGCGCTGACGAATCCAGCTCGGCAACTGATTGGCGTCCACCGGCCAGATCTGGATGAACTGGGTCTGCTGGCCTTCCACCAGCGCCTTGCCCCACTTGGTCTTCTGCGCGCTGCCATCCATCTTCGGCAGGCTGATCAGCAGCACCGTGTCTTCAGCGGGACGCGAGCAGTATTCGATGAATGCAGCGGCGCCTTTGTCACCGGGTTTGCCCGAGGGCAGGCGCAGTTCCAGCAGGCGCTTTTCGGCGAACAACGACATGCTGGCGCCGGCCTGCAACAACGTGCCCCAATCGAAATTGGCGTCGGCGGCGAAGACCTGGCGTTCATCAAAACCTTGCTGACGCGCAGCGCTGCGGATGGCGTCGGCGGCTTCCTGGCACAGCAGCGGGTCATCGCCGCTGATGATGTAGACAGGCGCCAAAGCACCTTGCAGGTGTTTACCGAGTTGGGCGGGAGCGAGCTTCATAAGAAATGCCGAACGGGGCGCCTGAGCGCCCCGAACGTCTTACTGCTGCGGTATTTCGAGCGGCGACTGGCGCGGGGTTTCCGCTTCAGCCTTTTGTGCCGCTTGCAGCGCATCGGCTTCTGCCTTGGCGCGGTCATTGGCGGCTTGCTGCAGCTGCTGCAGTTGACCCGGGGTCAGTTGCTGCAGACGCAACATCATGCGTTGGACCAGTTCGCGAGTGGTTTCGCGACGGGCGTCGTTGGCTTCCTGATCGGAGCCCACGAGGTTGTTACCGTCGTGAATAAACACTTTCTGAACTTCAAGTTTGTCGCTGAGCAGTTGCAGGTTCTTGTCGCCACGGATCTCGTAGTTCAGAACAGTACTGACTTGATACTCGCCCGTACGACCGGCACCGGCGTAGCTGAGGATGCGCTGGCTCTCTTGCTGGTCAGCCAGGAACAGCTTGTACGGAGCACCGCTGTAAACCTTGACGCCGCTCGACTCCAGCACCTGGCGCAGTTGCGTGACCGTCTCGCCGTAGGCGTTACGGGCGCTCAGGTCGAGTTCCTTGATCGACAGTTCGTTGGTGCCGGTACCGCGCAGCTGGAAACCGCAGGCGCTCAACAGAACGGCGAGGCCCATCACCAGCAGATTGCGTTTGATCATTGTGTTGCTCCCCTTGAAACCACGTGGGCCGACTGTACGGCCCGAAAGGTTTTACTTGGCGCCAGGCGAGCCTGACGCCCGATCCAATTAGCTGGCGACGATGTTGACCAGTTTCCCCGGCACAACGATCACTTTACGAATAGTCAGGCCGTCGACGAAACGCAGTACGTTTTCGTTGGCGCGGGCTGCTGCTTCAACTTCTTCGCGGGTCGCGCTGGCCGGCATTTCGATCTGGCCGCGCAGTTTGCCGTTGACCTGGATGACCAGGGTCAGGCTGTCCTGCACCAAAGCGCTTTCATCCACTGCCGGCCAGCCGGCGTCGATGACTGCATCGGCGTGACCCAGCTGGTTCCACAGTTCGTGGCTGATGTGCGGCGTGATTGGTGCCAGCAACAGCGTCACGGCTTCCAGACCTTCGTGAATCAGCGCGCGATCCTGCTCGGTGCTTTGCGCGGCTTTTTCCAGCACGTTCATCAGCGTCATTACCTGGGCGATGGCGGTGTTGAATTTGTGGTTCTGGCCGACGTCGTGGCTGGCCTGCTTGATGGCCACGTGAATGGCGCGGCGCACGGCCTTCTGTTCGTCATTCAGGCTGGCGATGTCCAGCTTGCCCGGCAAGCCCTGAGTGACGTGGGCTTGCGCCAGACGCCAGACGCGCTTGAGGAAACGGTGCGAACCTTCGACGCCGGAGTCGGACCATTCGGCGCTCATGTCAGGTGGCGAAGCGAACATCATGAACAGGCGGCAGGTGTCGGCGCCGAACTGATCGATCATCGACTGTGGGTCAACGCCGTTGTTCTTCGATTTGGCCATCTTCTCGGTGCCGCCGATTTCTACCGGCAGACCGTCGGACTTCAGTTTGGCGCTGATGACCTTGGCTTTGCTGTCGCGCTCGAGTTCTACGTCCGCCGGGTTGAACCAGGTGTAGGCACCATTGGCTTCGCGACGGTAGTAAGTCTCGGCGATCACCATGCCTTGGGTCAGCAGGTTCTTGAACGGCTCGTTGGAGCTGACCAGACCTTCGTCACGCATCAGCTTGTGGAAGAAGCGTGCATAGAGCAGGTGCAGAATGGCGTGTTCGATACCACCGATGTACTGATCGACCGGCAGCCAGTGGTCAGCGGCGGATTTTTCCACCAGACCGCCTTCAAAGTGCGGCGAGGCGTAACGGGCGTAGTACCACGACGACTCGACGAACGTATCCATGGTGTCGGTTTCACGCTTGGCAGGCTGGTCGCATTTCGGGCAGCTGCACTCGTAAAACTCAGGCATGCGCGCCAGCGGCGAACCGGCGCCGTCTGGAACCACATCTTCCGGCAGGACCACAGGCAGTTGATCTTCCGGCACCGGCACGTCACCGCATGCATCGCAGTGGATGATCGGGATCGGGCAGCCCCAGTAGCGCTGGCGGCTGATGCCCCAGTCGCGCAGGCGGAACTGGGTGCGCGAGGCGCCCAGTTCTTTCTTGATCAGGGCCACTTCAATGGCGTCGAACGCGCCAGCGAAGTCGAGGCCGTCGAATTCGCCAGAGTTGATCAGCGTACCGTGCTCGCCATAGGCGTCTTGCCACGGGGCCGGGTTACTGTCGCCAGAGCTGGTACGCACTACCGATTTCACCGGCAGGTTGTACTTGTGAGCGAATTCGAAATCGCGCTCGTCGTGCGCCGGTACAGCCATGACTGCGCCGTCGCCGTAGTGCATCAGCACGTAGTTGGCGACCCAGACCGGGAGTTTTTCACCGGTCAGCGGGTGCTCGACGAACAGGCCGGTCGGCAGGCCTTTCTTCTCTTGCGTGGCGACGTCGGCTTCGGCGACGCTGCCGCCCTTGCATTCAGCGATGAACGCTTGCAGCTCAGGGTTGTTCTGCGCTGCCTGGGTCGCCAGTGGATGCTCGGCAGCCACGGCGACATAGGTCGCGCCCATCAGGGTGTCCGGACGGGTAGTGAAGACTTTCAGGGTGCCGGCTTCGCCAATCGAGTCGACGTTGTACGGGAACTGCACTTCCATGCCGCGGGATTTGCCGATCCAGTTGCGCTGCATGGTCTTGACCTGTTCAGGCCAGCCAGTCAGTTCGTCGAGGCTCTCCAGCAGCTCATCCGCGTAGGCGGTGATCTTGAAGTAGTACATCGGGATTTCGCGCTTTTCGATCAGCGCGCCGGAACGCCAGCCGCGACCGTCGATCACCTGTTCGTTAGCGAGAACGGTCTGGTCGATCGGGTCCCAGTTCACGGTGCCGTTTTTACGGTAGATCACGCCTTTTTCGAACAGGCGAGTGAACAGCCATTGTTCCCAGCGGTAGTAATCCGGTTTGCAGGTGGTGACTTCGCGCGACCAGTCGACCGCCAGACCCAGGCTGCGCAGCTGGGTTTTCATGTAGGCGATGTTTTCGTAGGTCCACTTGGCCGGCGCGACGTTGTTCTTCATCGCGGCGTTTTCTGCCGGCATGCCGAACGCGTCCCAACCCATAGGTTGCAGAACGTTCTTGCCGAGCATGCGCTGGTAGCGGGAGATCACGTCGCCGATGGTGTAGTTGCGCACGTGCCCCATGTGTAGCTTGCCGCTGGGGTAAGGGAACATCGACAGGCAGTAGTAGGTTTCCTTGCCTGGCTGTTCACTGACTTCAAAGGACTTTTGCTCGTCCCAGAACGACTGGGCGGCGGCTTCGATTTCACGGGGCTGATATTGTTCGTGCATGGCTACTTTTGTACTGGATAGGGGTGGCCTAATCCTCTTCAACGCAGGTGCCGGGGTTGGCCCGGACGAGCTGGAAGTGGAATTACAGGAAGCGCCGTAGCATACATGACCGCGCTCGGCCTAGGGAAACCCTGATTACAGCTGTTTGTCCCGGCAAATCCGTGGCGAGGGCCGTTGGTCGCGGCGTGCAGCCGGTTTGTGCAGCGAAGCTAAGCTCTAACTGGGGAGTGAGTCTTATCTTCAATGAGGTGAGGGATGGTGGAGCAACGGCAAAAAAACGTGACGAAACCCGAGTTGTACGAAAGATTGATCGATCGTCTTGGTATGGCCCTGGACGCATTAAAAACCGCTGACCGGCTGCGCGACGAGCGCCCCCTGGAACTGGAATTGCGTGGCTTGAGCCCCGCCGAGTTCAAACTGGTCAAGGCCTATCTGGATCGCAGTGAACGTGAAACGCACGGATGCTTGTCACAGGCAGTGAAGCAACTCGATGCAGCACATTCGGCCAAGGTCATCTGGCTCAAGGACAAGGCGCCCGGCAGAGACACCGTCAAGATTCGCTCTGTACAGGCCAAGTAAGCGCATGGCAGGTCAAGAACCGGATCTTTTTCAACAGGATCCCACCTATTGGTTGTAACGCTTTATTAACACTCTTAGGCTTCGGGCATCTGTGGAGATGCTCGATGCCTTTTCGTTATTTCATCAAACAACTTTTGTTACCACCCGGCATTCTTTTGCTGCTGTTGCTGGTCGCTTGGTGGCTGCGCCGCTCACGGCCGCGCCTGGCTGGATTGTGTTTTGCCATTGGCTTTGGCGGAATGTGGCTGATGAGCCTGCCGGTGGTCGTGCAGTGGGGCGCGAAAGCTCTGGAACGCGAGCCACCGCTGGCCCGTGAAGAGTGGGCGACGTTGGCGCAGCGCGCTGACGCGATTGTGGTGCTGGGTTCCGGCCGCGAGCGCGGTGATCTGGCCTGGGGAGAGGATCAGCCGACCGGCGTGGGCCTTGAGCGTCAGCGGTATGCGGCTCGACTGGCGAAGGCATCCGGTTTGCCGATTTTGACCACGGGTGGCCTGCATTATGGTACGCCGCCGACCGAGGCGAACTTGATGGCGGATTCATTGCGCGACGATTTTGGCGTGACCGTGCGCTGGCAGGAAGGCGAGAGCCGCACTACGTGGGAGAATGCGAAGTTCACGGCCGATATCTTGTTGCCGCAGGGGATCAAGCGCGTGGTCGTGGTGACGCAGGCCTGGCACATGCCGCGATCGGTATGGAGTTTTCAACAGGCGGGTTTTGAAGTGGTGCCGGCCCCGGTCGGATTTCTCGGAACCGATAACGCGAGACCGTTTGGTGGCTGGCTGCCGGAGTTCAAGTCGATCTGGCAGAGCGGGCAGTTGTTGAATGAAGCGGTGGGGCAGGTGGGGTATTCGCTGTTTTACCGCTGAAGATCAAAAGATCGCAGCCTGCGGCAGCTCCTTGGGAAAATACAAATTCCGTGTAGGAGCTGCCGCAGGCTGCGATCTTTGCTTTAAAGCGTTTTCGACATCCGGCTGGCCATCAGTGCCCAGCCAAACAGCAGCAAGCACAGGATGATCAATGGCCACGAGCGCCATTGCAGATACGGCGTCAGGTTGTGCATCGGCACCACTTCGCCGTAGAGGATGCCCTGTTCAAACTGCGGAATCTGCTCGGTGATCTGCCCGAACGGGTTGATCAGTCCGGTCACACCGTTGTTGGTTGCACGAATCATCCAACGCCCAGCCTCAAGCGCACGCATCTGCGCCATCTGCAAATGCTGCAGCGGGCCAATCGAGGTGCCGAACCAGGTATCGTTGCTGATCGTCAGCAGCAAATCACTGCGCGCCGACAGGCTGGCGGCGAATTCCGGATAGACCACCTCGTAGCAGATGAACGGTGCGATCTGATAACCCTTGGCCTGCAACAACGCCTGATCGGCCGGGCCACGGGCAAAGTCGGACATTGGCAGGTCGAAGAAGGCGATCAGCCCGCGCAATACATCCTGCAGTGGCACGTATTCGCCGAAGGGCACCAGTTTCTGCTTCAGGTAGGTGCCATCGCCTTCGCCCACCACGGTGATGCCATTGAAGAAGCGTTTTTCGTGACGAACGGTTTCGCGGATCGGTACGCCAGTGATCAGCGCCGATTTACGCTCGGCGGCGAAGGTACCCATCATGGTCAGGTAGCCCTCGGCGGACTCCTTCAATACTGGCACGGCGGTTTCCGGCCAGATCAGCAGGTCCACCGGTTTCGAGCGGAAGCTCAAATCGCGATACAAAGCCAACTGCGCGTTGAGCTCAGCCGGATCCCATTTCATGCTTTGCGCGACGTTGCCCTGAATCGCGGCAACACTCAGCGGCGCGCCGGAGGGGCTGGTCCAGGCATGGCCCTTGAGCGCAATGCCGGCCACCCAAGGGCCAACCAGCAGCACCAAACCTGCGGCAACAAAACCTTTGCGGCCGGTTTGCAGCAGGCGTGGGGCGTTGTAGATCAGTGCTGCGGTCAGTGCCAGAACAAACGACACCAGCCACATGCCACCCACTGGAGCGAGTCCGGCCAATGGGCCATCGAGCTGGCTGTAACCCGAGTACAACCACGGGAAACCAGTGAGGAACCAGCCGCGAAACGCTTCCTGGCCGACCCACAACGCAGCAAACGCCAAGGCATCGGCCAGCGGAGCCTCGTTACGGCGCAACCAGCGCGCCCACAGCCAGGCCGGCAGGGCAAAGAACCAGGCGATCGCCGCGGTAAACAGCAGCATCAGGAATCCGGCCAACAGCACCGAAGCGCCGCCGAAATGGTGGATGCTGTAATAGATCCAACTGGTGCCGGCACCAAACAGGCCGAAACCGAAGCACCAGCCACGGCCCAGTGCCTGACGCGGACTCAGCTCGCGCAAACCGGCATAGAACAAGCCGACCGCCAGCAAAGCCAGCGGCCAGATATTGAACGGTGCCAGAGCGAAAGTGGTGATTGCACCGGCCGCCACGGCCAGCAGGTTACCGGGCCAGCCGGGGCGGGTTGTCCAGCGCATTTCAGTCCTTAGATTTCTTACCGGGCGATAGGGGTCAGTCGCAGCAAATGAATCCGACGGCTGTCGGCGTTCAGGATGCGGAAACGATAGGCGCCGATTTCAGTGATTTCGTTGCGTTTTGGCAAGTGCCCGAACGCGCTCATCACCAGGCCGCCGACAGTGTCGAACTCGTCATCGGAGAACTCGCTGTCGAAGAACTCGTTGAAGTTCTCGATTGGGGTCAGGGCCTTGATCAGGAAGTCACCGCTGGGCAGCGGCTTGATGTAGCTGTCTTCTTCGACGTCGTGTTCGTCTTCGATGTCGCCGACGATCTGTTCCAGCACGTCTTCAATCGTTACCAGACCGGCCACGCCGCCGTATTCGTCGATGACGATGGCCATGTGGTTGTGGTTGGCGCGGAATTCTCGCAGCAACACGTTCAGGCGCTTGGACTCCGGCACGAAGGTGGCCGGGCGCAGCAGATCCTTGATGTTGAAGCTGTCGCCGTTCTCCTTGAGGATCAGCGGCAACAAATCCTTGGCCAGCAGCACACCCATCACGTCGTCATGGCTTTCGCCGATCACCGGATAGCGCGAGTGGGCCGAATCGACCACGGCCGGGAGGAATTCACGGGGTGTCTGGGTCGCCTTGATGCTGATCATCTGCGAACGCGGCACCATGATGTCGCGTACTTGCAGGTCAGCCACCTGAATGGCGCCTTCGACGATGGCCAGCGCTTCGCTGTCCAGCAGTTTGTTCTGATGTGCATCACGCAGCAGCTCGAGGAGCTCCTGACGGTTCTTCGGCTCGTGGGCAAAAGCCTGGGTCAGTTTACCCAGCCATGACTTCTGCCCGTTGCTCGATCGATCTTCGCTCATAGCGATTACTCTGAATCCTTTGTTGTAACGATAGGGGATGTTTCGGGTTCGTCTTCCGCGTACGGATCGGGATAGCCCAGTTCAGCAAGCAACTCGCGTTCCAGTGCTTCCATTTCTTCGGCTTCTTCGTCATCTATATGGTCGTAACCAAGCAGATGCAAGCAGCCGTGAATGACCAGATGTGCCCAGTGGGCCTTTAGTTCCTTGCCTTGTTCGGCGGCTTCGCGCTCGACCACGGCCACGCAGATCACCAGATCGCCGAGCAGCGGGATGTCGAGAAACTCGTCAGGCACTTCAGCCGGGAACGACAGGACGTTGGTCGCGTAATCCTTGTGGCGCCAGGTGTGATTGAGCTCGCGGCCTTCTTCCTCGTCGACCAGACGAATGGTCATTTCCGAGTCGGCGGTGCGTTGGCGCAGGGCCAGTTCGCACCACAGGCGGAAGTCGGCCTCACTCGGCGCGTTCGCGTCAGTCGCGATTTGCAGGTCTAGCTCAAGCATTTCGCGAGGTGTCCTTGGGGGCATCGTCACGGTTTTCGAAGCGCTCGTAGGCTTCGACGATCCGCTGTACCAAAGGATGGCGCACGACGTCTTTAGGCTGGAAGTGCGTGAAGCTGATGCCCGGCACGTCTTTGAGCACTTCGATCACATGATGCAGGCCGGACTTGGTGCCACGCGGCAGGTCGACCTGGGTGATGTCACCGGTGATGACTGCGGTGGAGCCAAAGCCGATCCGGGTCAGGAACATCTTCATCTGTTCGACGGTGGTGTTCTGGCTTTCGTCGAGAATGATGAAGCTGTTATTCAGCGTGCGACCGCGCATGTAGGCCAGCGGCGCAACTTCAATCACCTGACGCTCGATCAGCTTGGCCACGTATTCAAAGCCGAGCATCTCGTAGAGCGCGTCGTAGAGCGGACGCAGGTACGGGTCGATCTTCTGCGACAGGTCGCCGGGCAGGAAGCCGAGTTTTTCACCCGCTTCAACCGCCGGACGCACCAGCAGGATGCGACGGATCTGCTCGCGCTCCAAGGCATCGACAGCGCAGGCCACGGCCAGATAGGTCTTGCCGGTACCGGCCGGACCGATGCCGAAGTTGATGTCGTTACCGAGGATTTCCTTCACGTAGCGCAGTTGATTCAAGCCGCGTGGGCGAATCATGCCTTTCTTGGTGCGCAGGGCGACAGAGGCTTCGGCGGGGGCGTGATTGTCCAGCTCGACCACGGCCGATTCCTGGAGGAACAGGTGCACGAGGTCCGGCGACAGCTCGGTACCTTTGGTTTCCCGGTACAGGCGGCGCAGCAGGTTTTCCGCAGACGTGGTGTGCTTGGGGTCGCCGATCAACTCGAACTGGTTTCCGCGGTTGCGGATCTCGATGGTCAGGCGCTGTTCGATCAAGCGCAAATGCTCGTCGAATTGCCCGCACAGATTGGCGAAGCGGCGAGCCTCAAAAGGCTCGAGGATAAAACGATGTGGTTCTATGGGTGCGTTCAAGGTCGTATTTAGCCGCCCTGGGGCAATTAAGATGAAATCAAGGATAACGCCAGAGGCCTGGGTGCGAAAGCTCTTAAATCACCACGGTTCATGTGGGAGCGAGCCTGCTCGCGAAGGCGGTCTGTCAGACACATGAATGTTTAATGTGTCGCAGCCTTCGCGAGCAGGCTCGCTCCCACAGGGAAATGCAGTGTTACTGGACCAGCGAGCCGCGCAGCGAGTGCGGTTGCGCCGCGTCGATGTGCACATCGGCGAACTGGCCGATCAGGGTCGGATTGTCGCAGCGGAAGTTGACGATTCGATTATTCTCGGTGCGCCCTTGCAGCTCGCCCGGGTCTTTCTTCGAATAGTCGGTGACCAGAATGCGCTGGATCGAGCCGACCATTTGTCGGCTGATCTCAAAGCCTTGCTGATTCAGGCGATGTTGCAGGGCGTTCAGGCGTTCCTTTTTCAACTCTTCCGGGGTCTCGTCGGCCAGATCGGCCGCCGGGGTACCTGGGCGCTGGCTGTAAACGAACGAGTAGGAGAAGTCGAAACCGACATCGGCAATCAGCTTCATCGTCTGTTCGAAGTCTTTCTCGGTCTCGCCGGGGAAGCCGACGATGAAGTCCGAACTGATACAGATGCCCGGCACCGCCGCACGCAGTTTGCGCAGCTTGGATTTGTACTCCAGCGCCGTGTGGTTGCGCTTCATCGCCGCGAGAATCCGGTCGGAACCCGACTGCACCGGCAAATGCAGATGCTTGACCAGTTCCGGGACGTCGGCGTGGGCCTGGATCAGGCTGTCGGAGAATTCCAGCGGGTGCGAAGTGGTGTAGCGAATGCGGTCGATGCCGTCGATGGCGGCGACGACGCGGATCAGCTCGGCGAGATCAGCCAGACGACCGTCATGGGTCGTACCGCGATAGCCGTTGACGTTCTGCCCCAGCAGCGTCACTTCACGCACGCCGTTTTCGGCGAGGTGAATGACTTCGGCGACCACGTCATCGAACGGCCGGCTGACTTCTTCGCCACGGGTGTAAGGCACCACGCAGAACGTGCAGTACTTGCTGCAACCTTCCATCACCGACACGTAAGCGCTCGGGCCATCGATGCGCGGTTCGGGCAAATGGTCGAATTTTTCGATTTCCGGGAACGAGACGTCGACTTGCGGCAGCTTGGTGATGCGCGCGGCGTCGATCATTTCTGGCAGGCGGTGCAGGGTCTGCGGGCCGAAGACCACGTCGACGTACGGCGCGCGATCACGAATCGCCGCGCCTTCCTGGCTGGCCACGCAACCGCCGACAGCGATCACCATTTCCGGGTTGGCCAGTTTCAGTTCGCGCCAGCGGCCGAGCTGCGAATACACGCGATCCTGGGCGCGCTCGCGGATCGAGCAGGTGTTGAGCAGAATCACGTCGGCGTCTTCGGCACGCGCGGTGACTTCCAGGGCCTGATGTTCACCCAGCAGATCGACCATGCGCGAGCTGTCGTACTCGTTCATCTGGCAACCGTGGGTTTCGATGTAAAGCTTCTTGGCCATGGATTAGGGTCATCACGTGATTCAAAGAACCGCGCATTATAGGGAACAAGCCTTCAGGTTCCTACCGCTGCGCGTCCAGTGGCTATGCTATAGTTTGCGCCCTCATTTTTATCCCCGATGTTATCCCCCCGCCATGACCAAACGCGAAGCTCCAATCTATAAGGTGATTTTCCTCAACCAGGGCCAGGTGTTCGAAATGTACGCCAAGCAGATCTATCAAAGTGATCTGTGGGGCTTTCTGGAAGTGGAAGAGTTCGTCTTTGGCGAGCGCACGCAAGTGGTCGTCGATCCGAGCGAAGAAAAGCTCAAGGCGCAGTTCGAAGGCGTGGTGCGCAGCTTTGTGCCGATGCATTCGATTGTGCGCATCGACGAAGTGGAACGTCTGGGCACCCCGAAAATCAGCGAAGCCCGGGGCGCGGTCGGCAATGTGATGCCGTTTCCGATGCCGATGCCTGAGAAGTAAAACACAAGATCGCGTCGCCCTCATTCGCGAGCAAGTCGAATCGTCGCACCGTCGCTCTCACAGGGGATCTTCTGAACACTGGAGATCTACTGTGGGAGCGAGCTTGCTCGCGAAGGGGCCGGAAAGGTCGGCGCAAAAATCAGGGAAGAGGCGAGAACGGCGTACGCCCATCGGCGCTCTGCAGTTCCATCAGGTATTTACGGAAAATTTGCCCGAGCACCTGGGTCGCGGTTTCGAGGTCTTCGCGAGACATTTTTTCGGAGACTTCGTCGGCCGTGTCCAGCGCGTCTTCAGCGCCGTTGACCGCGGCCATCTTCAGCACGATGTACGCCTGAATATTGTTGGCCTGCACGCCTTCACCGTGGAAGAACATGGTGCCAAGTTTGAATTGCGCCTGAGCGTGGCCTTGCAACGAGGCTTTTTCGAAATAGCTCAAGGCTTGATTGAGGTCGCGCGGGGCATTCTTGCCGTCGTAGTAGAACTCACCCAACTCGTATTGCGCTTGCGCATCCCCTTCGTCCGCCGCTTTCTGGCAGGCGGCCAGTGCCTGCGTGACGTCTTGCGGCTGAGTATTGAGGGTGCAACGACCCATCGCCGGGATCAACAACGAGTTGCCGCCTGCTTGTGCATGCGCGAGCAGGGGCTGAAGGAGCAACAGGCAGCCCAAGGCAAGGGTGCGGCCGGTGCGGTTCATGGGAATCGACTTACCTCTGAAGGGCACGCGGACCCATCGAGGGATCCAATAAGCGCGCATTATGAAATAAGCAGGGCCAACCTTACAAAGTCTTTACTCGTTTTTCTGCTGCGCGGGGAATATATCGCCCACTTTAGGGGAGATTTTTAGCAGGAGCATCGGAAAAACAGCGTCGATGTAGGTGAATGCTGACGCTGGCGATAGCCAACGTCAGCGGTACGGCGGTTATTTCAGTGCGGCGAAGGCGCGCTCGGCAGCGTCCAGTGTCAGTTTCAACTCGGCTTCGCCGTGGGCGATCGAGGTAAACCCGGCTTCGAAGGCGCTCGGCGCCAGGTACACGCCACCTTCCAGCATCAGGTGGAAGAAGCGACCGAACAGGGCAGCGTCGCTGGCCATCACATCTTCAAAGGTGACGATGTCGTCGGCGCCGCTGAAGTACAGACCGAACATGCCGCCAGCCTGCGTGGTCACGAACGGAATGCCAGCAGCATCGGCGCGTTGTTGCAGGCCATCGAGCAGGCGCGTGGTGTAGTCGGTCAGCTCGGCGTGGAAACCCGGACGGCTGATCAAACGCAGCGTGGTCAAGCCGGCGGCCATGGCCAACGGATTACCCGACAGCGTGCCGGCCTGATACACCGGGCCCAGCGGCGCAATACGCTGCATGATTTCACGCTTGCCGCCGAAGCAGCCGACCGGCATGCCGCCACCGATGATCTTGCCGAAGGTGGTCAGGTCTGGATTGACCCCGTAATACGCCTGAGCACCGCCGAGGGCAACGCGGAAACCGGTCATCACTTCGTCGAAAATCAGCACCACGCCATGCTTGTCGCACAGCGTGCGCAGGCCTTCGAGGAAGCCTGGTGCTGGTGGTACGCAGTTCATGTTGCCGGCCACTGGCTCAACGATGATGCAGGCCACTTCCTGGCCGACTTCAGTGAGCATCTTCTCAACCGCGTCGATGTCGTTGAACGGCAGGGTCAGGGTGTGTTTGGCGAAAGCCGCCGGCACACCGGCGGAGCTCGGTACGCCCTGGGTCAGTGCGCCGGAACCGGCCTTGACCAGCAGGCTGTCGGAGTGGCCGTGATAGCAGCCCTCGAACTTGATGATGCTGTCACGGCCGGTGTAACCACGGGCCAGACGGATCGCGCTCATGGTCGCTTCGGTGCCGGAGCTGACCATGCGCACCATGTCCATCGATGGCACCAGCGAGCAGACCAGATCGGCCATCTCGGTTTCCATCGCGGTCGGCGCACCGTACGACAAGCCGTGTTGCAGCTGATTGCGCACTGCGTCCAGCACGTCCGGGTGGCTGTGGCCGAGGATCATCGGACCCCACGAACCAACGTAATCGACATAACGCTTGTCGTCTTCGTCGGTAACGTAAGCACCTTCAGCGTGCTTGAAGAACAGCGGTGTGCCGCCCACGCTTTTGAACGCGCGAACCGGCGAATTCACGCCTCCGGGAATGTGTTTCTGGGCATTGGCAAACAGGGTTTCGGAACGAGACATGATCGGGCTCTCAAATCAGACTTTCAGTAATTCATTGAACGCGCGGGCGCGGCGGGTCACTTCGGCGGTGCTCTCGGCACCAAACAGACCGTGGACCACGGCGAGCAGGTCGACCCCATGGGCCACCAGCGGCGCGGCGTTGTCGAGGGTGATGCCGCCAATCGCGCAGATTGGCAGGTGCAGTGTGCACTTGGCTTCGTCGAGCAGATCGAGGCTGCAGGTCGGCGCGCCGGGCTTGGTGTTGGAGTTGAAGAAGCGACCGAAGGCGACATAACTCGCACCTTCTTTGGCCGCTTGTTCGGCCAGCGCGATTTGCGCGTGGCAGGTCGAGCCGATGATCGCTTTCGAGCCGAGCAGGGCGCGGGTCGGCGACAGCGGGCCGTCGGTCTGGCCGAGGTGCACGCCAACGTTGAGGCGCGCCGCCAGTTCAGCATCATCGTTGATGATCAGCTGCGTCTTGTAGCGTTCGCACAGATCGCGCAGCGCTTCGGCCTCGCGCAGACGGCGGGCCTCATCGTTGCTCTTGTCGCGGTATTGCAGCAGGGTGACGCCGCCTTCCAGCGCCGCCTCCACGTAAGACAGAAACTTGCCGGCCAGCAACTGGCTGTCGGTAATGGCATACAGGCCACGTAGTTTCATCAGGCAGACCTCACGACGTTACGAGCAGAAATCCAGCGGCAGGCGACGCGGGACGAACTGGCCTTTGCCCAGTTGTTCGGCATCGCGCAGGGTGCGCCAGGTGTAATCCAGTGCACTGCGTACGGCGCTGGCCAGGTGTTCGCCTTGGGCCAGTCGGCCGGCGAGGGCGCTGGCCAAGGTGCAGCCGGAGCCGTGATAGCTGCCGGGCAGACGCTGACAGATAAAGGTTTCACGCAGACCGTCGCGGCTATACACGCGGTTGTGGATTTCAGTTTCGTCGCCATGGCCGCCGGTGATCAGCAGGTTTTTGACGAACGGCAGGAGTTTTTCAGCGCACTCGTCCGCAGTGCCTTCGGGCAGTTCGGCGAGGATTCGCGCTTCAGGAAGGTTAGGGGTGGCAATGATCGACAGCGGCAGCAGACGCTCACGCATCGCGTAACCCACCTCGTCCTTGCCCAGACGTCCGCCGCCGCCGGCGCGCAGCACCGGGTCGCAGACCACCGGCAAGTGCGGGTGCGCCGAGAGCAGTTCGACAACGGTGTCGACCATTTCCAGCGAACCGAGCATGCCCAGTTTGACTGCCGCGACTTCGGAGTCGTTGAGTACGGCATTGGCTTGAGCCAATACCCACTCACGGTCGAGGACGCGGAAGTCAGTGACGTTGACGGTGTCTTGCACGGTCAGGGCGGTGACGGCCGGAGCCGCATGGCAACCCTGCGCGAGCAGGGCTTCGATATCTGCCTGCAAGCCGGCGCCACCACTTGGGTCGTGGCCGGAGAGACAGAGGACAACGGGGCGGGAGCTGTAGATATTCATGGTGCGCGAGCTTACCACCAAACCTGATTTTCGGGTTCAGTGCCGTTGTCCCGGGCCGCTAACCTGGCAGGAGAATCCGACCGCTCTGTCACAAGCTGACCATCTCAACAGCTCTAGCTCGCTGCTTTGCTCTGGAACGCCCGTTCTAGAGCCTTTGTAGGAAAAATTTCAATGGTGCTCAATGGCCATCAACGGCTATGCTAGTCTGGATCCAAACCAATAACAGGTAATACCGGTTTTACGTCTACTCAAAGGGAATGGGGGGGCTTCCTGACACAACCGGACGAGCCACGCTGGGGCTTCAATGCGCTATTTGCTGATGTTGTTGTTCTGCTTGCCACTCATGGCGAGCGCCGTCGAATTCGACGAATTTACCCAGAGCCTCCCTCTGGGCCGGTCGCTGCAAGTGTTCGAAGACCCGAGCGGTCAGGCGAGCATTGCCGATGTTCGTGCGCAAGCTGCCGCCGGCAATTTCAAAGTTCACGATAAGGCCACGCTTAATGCCGGTTACTCGCGCTCGGCGTTCTGGCTGAAAATTGACCTGCAGTACCGTCCGAGCAATCCCGCCGCCCAGCGCACCTGGCTGCTGGAACTGGCTTATCCACCGCTTGACCATCTCGACCTCTATACGGCCGACGCCAATGGCGACTACCGCCTCGTCCGGCAAACCGGCGACGCCTGGCCGTTCGCCAGCCGCGAGATCCGCCAGAACAACTATTTGTTCGACCTCGCTTTCGCACCGGGTCAACAACAAACCGTGTACCTGCGACTGGCCAGTGAAGGCTCGATTCAGGCACCGGTGACGTTGTGGTCGAGCACCGCGTACCTCGAAGATCAGCCGGTGCGCCTGTATGTGCTGGGGATCATTTATGGCGTGCTGCTGGGGATGCTGGTCTACAACCTGTTCATCTATCTGAGTGTGCGCGACACCAGTTACCTCTATTACATCTTCTATATCGCCTCGTTCGGCCTTTATCAGTTGTCGGTGAACGGCGCGGCGGTGGAGTATTTCTGGCCGGACAATCCGTGGTGGGCCAACGCGGCCACGCCATTTTTCATCGGCTGTGCGGGGCTGTTCGGCAGTCAGTTCGCCCGCAGTTTCCTGCAGACCAAAAACCATAGTCGTTGGCTTGATCGCCTGCTGATTGCACTGATCGCGTTCGGTGCGCTGGTGGTTGGTTTGTCGCTGATGACCAGTTACGCGTTGTCGCTGCGCCTGGCGACGATACTGGCGCTGACCTTCACTGTGGTGATTTTCGCCGCCGGGATTCTGGCCTGGTGGCGTGGTTTGCGCGTGGCGCGCTATTTCATCATCGCCTGGTCGGCGTTTCTGCTCGGCGGCATCGTCAACACGCTGATGGTGCTCGGCTTGCTGCCGAACGTGTTCCTGACGATGTATGCCAGCCAGATCGGCTCAGCTATCGAGGTGGCGCTGCTGTCGCTGGCACTGGCCGACCGGATCAATGCGATGCGCGAGCAACAGGCGCAGACCTTGTATGACGCCGGGCAGAAACTCGAAGTGCTCAACCAGCAACTGGCCCACAGCAACAAACTCAAGGACGAATTCCTCGCGACCCTGACCCACGAATTGCGCACACCGATGAACGGCGTGATCGGTTCGCTGGAGCTGATGCAGACCGTCGAGCTGGATCCGGAGCTTGAGCAATACCAGCAGACCGCCGCCGGTTCCGCGCGAGACATGATGCGCATGGTCAACGGCATCCTCACCCTCACGGAATTGCAGGCCGGCAAGCTCAAGGCTGTGCCGGGCAGTTTCAGCCTGCGCGCGGTGGTCGAAGCGCTGCGCGTGCAGTTCGACAGCAACGCGGCGAGCAAGTCGCTGGACTTCAAGGTCGAGGTGCTGCCGACCCTGCCGGATCGTTTGCACGGCGACAGCGCCAAACTCGCGCAATGTCTGGAATGCCTGCTGGACAACGCGATCAAGTTCACCCGCGTCGGCGGGCTGGCGCTGCGGGTGACCGGCAAACCGTTGACGGACAATCGCCTGGCGTTGTCGTTTGCGGTGATCGACACTGGCATCGGTTTTACCGATCTGGGCGAGGCGACGATGTACCAGCGCTTCTTCCAGCTCGACGGTTCGATGACCCGCGAATACGGCGGACTGGGCGTGGGGCTGGCGATCTGCCGACAGTTGGTCGAGCTGCTTGGCGGCAAGCTTACTCATCGCTCCGAACCTGGACGTGGCAGCCGTTTTCAACTGGACGTTGAGTTTGAACTGCCGGCGGTTGAAGCTGCGCCGATCGTCGCGCCTTCGCACGATTGTGTGCGTGCACCGCAGGACTGCACGGTGTTGCTGGTGGATGACAACAGTGTCAACCAACTGGTGATGCGCGGCATGTTGCTCAAGCTCGGCTTTCGCGTGCGTACCGCCGACAACGGCGCGGCGGCATTGGATTGCTTGCAACGAGAGACTTTCGACGCAGTGCTGATCGATTGCCAGTTGCCGGCTTACGACGGCGCGTCATTGTGCTGCCAGATTCATGCGTTGCCGGGCTGCGCGAACTTGCCGGTATTCATGCTGGCGCTAACTGCCGACCGAGAGCTTTGCGCAACGGGGGCGCCTGTCGATTACTTGAACAAACCCGTAAAATTCGAAGATCTGCAATCTGCACTGGAGCGGCGGGTGCTGTGCTGCTAGTAGGGTAAAAGCGCCGCGAATTCGGCGGATATGACACTTTGACCGGTTGCGGAGCGGTGCTTAACTGGGTTCCTTGGTTGCCCGAAGGAGCCCGTCATGAACCTGCATCAGTTCGCCGAAACCCACGAAGTCACCAACCAGCCACCGTCGCTGGACGGCACTAACCTGTACCGCATCGACCTGCCGTTGCAGGAGTGGTCGCGGCGCTTTGGTGCCGGGTGGGCGGAGTCGCGGATCGATGCCTACGGTGCACTCGCTGGTGGGCCGTTGATGGAAGCCGGGTTCCTCGCCAACCAGAATAAACCAACGTTCGCCAGCCATGACCGCTACGGTCATCGCATCGATCTGGTGGAATTTCATCCGGCCTATCACGAACTGATGGGCACGGCGATCGAGCATGGCCTGACGTCGCTGCCATGGACCCATCCACAGGACGGCGCGCACGTCGCGCGCGCCTCGATGACCTATCTGCACAGCCAGGCAGAAGCCGGCAGCGGTTGCCCGTTGACCATGACTTTCGCCAGCGTGCCGGCCCTGCGTTTGCAGCCGAATCTGGCCGAGCAATGGCTACCGAAAGTCCTCGCCACCGAATACGACCTGCGCAACGTCGGCATGGCGCACAAGGCCGGCGTGACCATCGGCATGGCCATGACCGAGAAACAGGGCGGCACCGACGTGCGCGCCAATACCACCAAGGCTTACCCGGTCGGCGCCAGTGGCCCGGGTCAGGCCTATGAACTGGTCGGGCACAAGTGGTTCTGCTCGGCGCCGATGTGCGATGCCTTCCTCACGCTGGCGCAGACCGACAAGGGTTTGAGCTGCTTCCTGTTGCCGCGTCATCGCCCGGACGACACGCGCAATCAGTTCTACATCCAGCGCCTGAAAAACAAACTCGGCAACCAGTCCAACGCCTCCAGCGAAGTGGAGTTCCGTGGCGCGCTGGCGTGGATGGTCGGTGAGGAAGGGCGCGGCGTGCCGACTATTATCGAGATGGTCGCCATGACTCGGTTCGATTGCATGGTCGGTTCCAGCGCTTTGATGCGCCAGGCGCTGACCCAGGCCAGCCATCACTGCGCGCACCGCAAGGTTGGCGGCAAGCTGCTCAGCGAACAGCCGTTGATGCAAAACGTCCTGGCTGATCTGGCCCTGGAAAGCGAAGCCGCGCTGGCCCTGAGTTTGCGCATGGGCAAGGCGCTGGATCATCTGGACGATCGCCACGAAGCGCAATTTGCGCGGCTGGTGACGGCGGTGGGCAAGTATTGGATCTGCAAGCGTGCGCCGGGGATGATCAACGAAGCGGCCGAGTGCATGGGCGGCGCCGGGTATGTCGAGGACAGTATCCTGCCGCGTCTGTACCGTGAGGCACCGGTGAACTCTACGTGGGAAGGCTCGGGGAATGTGCAATGCCTCGACGTGCTGCGCGCGTTGTCGAAAGAGCCGGGGGTGCTGGATGTGTTGTTCAGCGAACTCGGTGACGGGCATGGCGACAAGCGTCTGGCGGCGCATATTCAGCAGTTGCAGGCGCAGTTCAAAGACACCAGTGATATTCAGTATCGCGCGCGGCAACTGACCGAAGACATCGCGCTCGGTTTACAGGCCAAGCTTCTGTTGGAGGCCGGAAATTCAACGGTCAGCGATGCCTTCATCGCCAGCCGCCTGAGCGGTGGCGGCCGGGTTTACGGTGCATTACCTCGCGGACTGGACGTCGAAGCCATCGTCGCCCGCTCAACCCCGCAAGGTTTCTGAGCTCAATTTCCCAAGCGGCACAAAACCCTGTGGGAGCGAGCTTGCTCGCGAAAGCGGTACATCAGTCGACAGCTATGTTGAATGACAATCCGTATTCGCGAGCAAGCTCGCTCCCACGGGATCTCCCTAGATGGGAAGATTTGGGTACACCCACAACGCCACTGTTCCCGTGACGCCACGATGCAGGCAAGATGAAGCTCTGCAAGTCAGAACACAGGAAGCTGATCGTGACCGAAGCGTTTATTGTCGTTCAAACCGCCGAACAAGCCGTGGACCGTCTGGCCGAGCTGCATGAGCGGGCCACCACTGCGCTGAACTCGGCGCTCAAGCGTTACCTCAAGGATCGCGTCGAACCCGACGCTGCGCAGCGTGCTCTGTTTCGTTATCCCGAACTGCGTCTGACCTATCACTGCCAGGGCGAAGTGCCGCAGACCACCCGCGCTTATGCCAAGGTGCAACTGCCGGGCACTTACAGCGTCACCGTCACCCACCCGGCGGCGTTCCGCAAATACCTGCTCGAACAGTTGGTGCCATTGATGCACGACTTCACCGTGACCGTGGAAGTCGGCGTCAGCCAGCAAAACATTCCGTATCCGTATGTGGTCGAGCAGGGCGATGAACTCGCCGGTTCCGGCGTCACTGCTGCCGTGCTGGCGCGGGTGTTCCCGAGTACCGACCTGTCCGCCGCCACCGATGGCATCGCCGACGGTCTCTACGACTGGGAAAACACCGATCCGCTGCCGCTGGCCTTGTTTGACGCTGCGCGCGTGGATTTCTCCCTGCGCCGTCTGGTGCACTACACCGGCAGCGATTGGCGCCATGTACAGCCGTGGATTCTGCTGACCAACTATCACCGCTATGTCGACCAGTTCATCGTCCATGGTCTGGAACAGTTGCGCCGCGACCCGCGATTCGTGCGCATGGTCTTGCCGGGCAACGTGATCATCGAGAAGGGCATGGATCACGGCGAAGCATCGGCGATTGCGGCCGGTGTGGTCTGGCACCGATACCAGATGCCGGCCTATCACCTGATTGCCAGCGATGGCCACGGCGTGACGCTGGTCAACATCGGCGTCGGCCCGTCCAACGCCAAGAACATCACCGACCACTTGGCGGTGCTGCGTCCGCATTGCTGGCTGATGATCGGCCACTGCGGCGGTCTGCGTCAGTCGCAGACCATCGGCGACTATGTGCTGGCCCACGCTTACATGCGTCGCGACGGCATTCTCGACCGTGTGGTGCCGCCAAACATCCCGATCCCGGCCCTGGCGGAAGTGCAAATGGCCCTGCAGCAAGCAGCGGCCAACGTCACCGGCGAGAAGGGCGATGACCTGAAGAAACGCCTGCGCACCGGCACCGTGCTGACCTACGACGACCGTAACTGGGAATTGCGTTGGGCGCAGGAACGACCGTTGATCAACCTGTCCCGCGCTGTGGCCGTGGACATGGAAAGCGGCACGATTGCAGCGCAGGGTTATCGCCTGCGGGTGCCGTACGGCACGTTGCTCTGCGTTTCAGATAAACCGCTGCACAGTGAAATCAAACTGCCGGGTTCGGCCAACGCCTTCTATGAACGCGCGGTCAGCCAGCACTTGAAGATCGGCATTGAAGCGGTGGACCTGCTGCGCACCGAGCTCAACTCGTTGCACTCGCGCAAACTGCGCAGCTTCGACGAGCCGCCGTTCCGTTAACGCTTAGTCGTGGTCATTTGGCGGTCGGGGCACTAGCATTGTCAGCCCTGATCGCTAAATGTCTGTTCTCTTATGTCTCGTCCCCCGCGTCCACCTTCCCGCCGCCCCGGCGCGAAGCCTCAGTCGTCCGCGCCACGCCGTGTTGCCAAGGCACCGCCGGCCGAGCCGAAACTGATCCTGTTCAACAAACCGTTCGATGTGCTGACGCAATTCAGCGACGGTGAAGGGCGGGCGACGCTCAAGGATTTCATCGATGTGCCCGGCATTTATCCGGCCGGACGCCTGGATCGCGACAGCGAAGGATTGTTGCTGCTGACCAACGACGGGCAGTTGCAGGCGCGTATCGCCGATCCGAAACACAAACTGGCGAAGACCTATTGGGTGCAGGTCGAAGGTGTGCCGACGGCTGAGCAATTGCAGCGCTTGCGCGATGGCGTTGAACTGAATGACGGCATGACCTTGCCCGCCGAAGCGCGGCAACTGGATGAGCCTGAATTGTGGCCGCGCAATCCGCCGGTACGTTTTCGCGCGACCATACCGACGTCATGGCTGGAACTGGTGATTCGCGAAGGGCGCAACCGTCAGGTACGGCGCATGACGGCGGCGGTAGGCCTGCCGACATTGCGGTTGGTGCGGGTGAAGATTGGTGACTGGACGATCGACGGACTCGATCAGGGCCAGTGGAAGGAAGTGCCGGCGCGCTTATAAAGCGCCGGACTCGATCAGGCCGATCACCACACTCTTGATGATGAACGCGGCCACGCCCAGGCCCAGTACGAAGAACAGAATGAACGAGCCAAAGCGCCCGGCTTTGGACTTCTTCGCCAGATCCCAGACGATGAAACCCATGAAAATGATCAGGATGCTGACCAGACCGGTCATCATCCACTCTTCGAATACTGCTGGATCCATTGGGGTTCTCCGGCATGGGCGCGGCTAAAAGGGCGCGGCGAGTATACGCCAAGGTGTGCGGGGTGGCATTGATCTGGGTCTGATCCGAAGCCTTTGCCCTCACCCTAACCCTCTCCCAGAGGGAGAGGGGACTGACCGAGGTGTCTGGCGTCATACATCGACCTGAAAGATCGAGTCGATTATGGATTCACAGCAGAACCCTCAGGTCGGCGTACTTCCTCAGCATCTCACGGTTGGCTCCCTCTCCCTCCGGGAGAGGGCTGGGGTGAGGGGCTTTTGATCAGTTGCGCAGGTGGGTCAGCGGCAGTTCCGTGCTGTTCAAAACCTGATTCAGCACAAAACTCGAGCGCACACTGGTCACGCCTTCAATCCGGGTCAGGTGTCCCAGCAATAGCTTCTGATAGTGATCCATATCCGGCACTACCACTTTCAACTGATAGTCAGCATCCACCCCCGTCACCAGGCTGCACTCCAGCACCTGCGGCAACGTGCGAATCGCCGCTTCGAAATTCTCGAAACGCTCCGGCGTATGCCGGTCCATGCCGATCAGCACATACGCGGTCAGGCTCAGCCCGAGCATCTTGCGATCGAGCAATGCGACCTGGCGCGAGATGTAGCCGTCGTCTTCCAGTTGCTTGACCCGGCGCGAGCAAGGGGAGGGCGACAGACCGATGCGCTCGGCCAGCTCCTGGTTGGAGATGCGGGCGTCGCGCTGCAATTCCGCCAAAATACTCAGGTCGTAACGGTCGAGTTTGCTCATCAATCTGTCCTTGGTTGTAACTATTGCGGCAGATTATCTATCCAGGGTTAAAAATTGCGCAAGTGGTGTTTATTTCAGCAATCTTCGCAATCCTCTGTCGCCGTCTCAGGCCTATTCTTATCACCAGAATCACTGCTCGGTAACACAGTCCACAGCGGCCCGCCCTATCAGGCCCGCCGCGGCCGCCACCCCCACCGGGGTTGTGCCGGCCCCCGAGCTGCACACTGTCCAGAAGACGGCGTGAGGTGAGCCGACGTCAAAAGCGTCGAGCCAGGACGAAGTTCTCTAAAGGGAGGCCGACGGGTCTCCCTTTTTTCTTGCCTGCGATTTCATGCCGGACGCTCAGTAAATAAGTTGCGTGACTGATAACCTGTTGCAGAACCCGGTGTGTGTATTCCCGGTCTTAGTGACAAGCCCTCTTACATTTACAGGCCCCGCAGTGAGAAAAAGCATGAATTCGCGCATCTGGCGTCTGGCCGGTGTTGGTTTGCTGTGTGTGAGTGTCAGTGCGCAAGCGCTTGCCGATGAACCGCAGAATCGCGGGCCGGAGGGCGGTGGCCATGGCCAGGACCATCAGGGCAATAATCAGGGCCATGGCGGCAACAATCAGCCGCGTCCGCAGAATAATCAGCCACAGCAGAATCAGCCGCGCCCGCAGAACAACGAGATCATTCGTGGCGACAACAGTCGCCAGTTCGAGCACAACGGCCAGCAGCACAACAACAATGGCCAGTGGCAAAACCACGACCAGAACCGTCCGGCGTACAACCCCAATCCGGTGCGCCAGCCGCCACCACCGCCACAACTGCCGGCGAACAGCCTGCCGATCCAGCCACGGCCCGATACCGTGCGCCAGACCCAGGAACCGCGTCAGGGTTACTACCGCGACGAGCGCCCGCAAAACGGTTATCACAATCAGCAATGGCAGACCGGTAACCGGCCCAATGACAATCGCTGGCCGGGCCGTCCGGATGGTCATGGCAATGGCTGGGGGGCTGGTCCGCAATATCGACCGGGGCATGTGATCGACCGTTTCCCGGATCGTGACTACCGCGTGCCGTATCGCGGTCAGGATTACTTCTACTCCGCAGGCTACTGGTATCGCCCGCAAGGCCCGCGCTACATCGTCGTGCAGCCGCCACGCGGGATTCGCATTCAGTATTTGCCCGATTACGCCCGTGAAGTGTGGATCGGCGGTTCGCTATTGTTCCTCGCCGCCGGTGCCTACTACGCGTATCAGGAGGCGACCCAGGATTATGTAGTCGTCGAGCCGCCGGTTCAGCCGCAACCGCAGCCGCAATCCCAAGGCTATGACGTCGAAGCCTATCCGGCCAACGGCCAGTCGCCGGAGCAGGTGCAGCAGGATGGATACCAGTGCTATCAGTACGCCGTGCAGCAAAGCGGTTTCGACCCGCGCACCGCGACGTATCAGCCGGCACCCGAAGTGGTGCAGGCCTACCGCCAGGCTCAAGGGAGTTGCCTGAGCAGTCGCGGTTATCAGGTCAGTTACTGAAGCCGGGTTTGCGCCCGTTCTGACTTGACCACTTCCTGCGGGTCGGCGTGCACCAGCACCTCGGCTCGCGGGTAGGCCTTGTGAATGGCATCGGCGGCTTGGTCGCTGATGCCGTGTGCCACTGACAAGGTCAATTCCCCCGGCAATTCCAGATGCAACTGCACGAACCAGTGGTTGCCGGAGATCCGCGTGCGCAAGTCATGCGCGCCCAACACCCCCGGCACACTGCAGGCCAGTTCGAGCATGTGCTGGCTGACGTCGGTTGGCAGTTCTTCATCCATAAGCACCGAAAAACTTTCCCGGGCGATCTGGATTGCACTCCACAGGATATAGGCGGCAATGCCGAGTCCGAACCAGGCATCCAGTTGATGCCAGCCGAACCCGGCCAACACCAACGCCACCAGAATACTGCCGTTGAGTAACAGGTCGGATCGGTAATGCAGTGAGTCGGCACGCACGGCGTTGGAACCGGTCTGCTTGATCACTCGATGCTGCAGCACCAGCAAGGCCACCGTCAGCAGCAATGAGAAAATGATCACGCCAATGCTGATCCACGGTGCGCCGAGCGGTTCCGGATGCTGGATGCGTTCATAGGCTTGAAACGCGATCAATACCGCGCTGCCGCCAATGAACAGCGCCTGCGCCATCCCTGCCAGCGACTCCGCCTTGCCGTGACCATAACGGTGATCGTCATCGGCCGGGCGCAGCGCGTAATGCACGGCCAGCAGATTGAGCAGCGAAGCGATGCCATCCAGCGCCGAGTCGGTAAGGCCGGCGAGCATGCTCACCGAGCCGCTGAGCCACCAGGCGATGGCTTTGGCGATGATCAGCGTGCACGCCACCGCTACCGAGGCGCGGGTCGCCAGCCTGAGCAGGCGGGCGTGTTCGGGGCTGGATGTCATTGAACGTCCTTTTTAAGCGGCGGGTTGCAGGCCGAACATCGCCAGTTGTTGAGTGCTGCCCTTGTGTTGAATCAGGCGCGGATCATCCAGTGGGAAATCTCGGCCCAACTCGCTTTCGAGAATAGCCTGCAACTTGTGATTATCGACCTGACCGTCCGGGCCGATGGCTTGCTTGAGTTTGGCCGGGTCGATCTGCGCAGTGTGGCCCGGTTCGAAATAGATCGCACCGGTGGCGAAGTCGACGGCAAACGCGATCAGCCCGGGGATGATGTAGAACAGCAGGCCCACGGCGTCGAGCACGGCAATCGCCGGGTCGATCTTGCCGTCGATCTGACCGCGCCGGTCCGGGTAGAAAATCGAACCGCACGCGGTGATTTGCGTGAGCAGGGTGGCGACCAGTACACCGCCGATCAGGCGAAAAGGTAAGCGCATGGGGAAATCTCCTGATTCATCTAAGAACGAAGCGTAGTCGTGTGAAGTTAAGACCCTGACGAACGCCTAGCAGTTCGCCGTTATACTCGGGCCTGGCAGGGCATGCCCACAGTAAATTGCGGCCTCGTCTCACCCCTACCGAAATACGTTGAGGATTGAAGTTGTTTTCTCCAGATCGACACCGCGTGAAGGCTAATGAATCCTATCGGGGTTCGGCCCTACGGGCTAAAGCTGTGAGCGCGCCGTGCTGCGTTGCGGGACTTGGCAAGGAAACGACCCTTACCTGCGTCCCGCGCCTTGCCTGGCACGCTCACAACTTTAACGCGACTCGCAATTTACTGTGGGCACGCCCTGGGGAGCCAGCATGATTTCTTTGCCAATCGATGATGTTTTACCCGCCCTGCGTGAAGCCCTTGCGACACGCCACGAAGCCGTGCTCGAAGCACCGCCGGGCGCCGGTAAAACCACCCGCGTGCCTTTGGCCTTGCTCAATGAAGCGTGGCTGGCCGGGCAGACCATTCTGATGCTTGAACCGCGCCGTCTCGCCGCGCGTGCAGCTGCAGAAAGATTGGCCAGTGAACTGGGTGAGAAGGTCGGTGAAACCGTCGGTTATCGCATTCGTCTCGACAGCAAAGTCGGCCCCAATACGCGTATCGAAGTGGTCACCGAAGGCATTCTCACCCGCCGTTTGCAGGATGATCCGGCGCTGGAAGGCGTGGGCCTGCTGATCTTTGACGAATTTCACGAACGCAGCCTCGACGCCGATCTGGCGCTGGCCTTAAGTCTGAACGGTCGCGACCTGTTCCGGGCTGAACAGCCGCTGAAGATTTTGCTGATGTCGGCCACGCTGGAAGGCGAGCGTCTGGCCGGGTTGCTGGATGACGCGCCGATCCTGCGCAGCGAAGGCCGCATGTACCCGGTGACGATGCGTTGGGGCCGGCCGTATCAGCCCGGCGAGTACATCGATCAGCGCGTTACGCAAACCGTGCTCGAAGCGCTGCACGACGAAACCGGCAGCCTGTTGGTGTTCCTGCCGGGGCAGGCGGAAATCCGTCGCGTCCATCAACAACTGGCCGACGCCATCGGTGAGCGCAGCGATGTTTTGCTGTGCCCATTGCACGGCGAACTGGACCTCAACGCCCAGCGTGCCGCCATCGACCCGGCGCCGACCGGCCAGCGCAAAGTGGTGCTGGCGACCAACATTGCCGAAACCAGTTTGACCATCAACGGCGTGCGCGTAGTCATTGATGCCGGGCTGGCGCGGGTGCCGCGTTTCGACCCCGGCAGCGGCATGACCCGCCTCGATACCCAGCGGATTTCCAAGGCCAGCGCCACTCAGCGTGCGGGCCGCGCCGGGCGACTGGAACCGGGGGTTTGTTATCGCTTGTGGTCGCAGGATCAGCACGAACAACTCGCCGCTTATGGCAGTGCGGAAATTCTCTCGGCGGATCTCGCCAGCCTCGCTCTGCAATTGGGGCGCTGGGGTGTCACGCCGGGTGAACTGGTCTGGCTGGATGTTCCGCCAGCGGCGGCTTATGCACAGGCGCAGGATTTGCTGCAACGGCTCGGTGCGCTGGAAGGGGAAACGCTGACCACTCACGGTCAGGCCATGGCTGAGTTGCCGGCGCATCCGCGCATCGGGCATTTGCTCCTGCGCGGTCAGGCGCTGGGGCTGGCGAACATGGCCTGCGATGTCGCCGCGCTGCTGGGCGAGCGCGATATCTTGCGCGGTGCCGGGGCGGATTTGCACAGTCGATTGGTCCTGCTATCCGGCGAAGAACGCGCTGCTCGCGGTGCGCAGGGTGGTGTGCAGCGCGCCCGGCAACTGGCGCGGCAATATCGCGGTTATCTGCGCGGCAAGGCGAGCGAGCCGGTCAGCGATCCCGATCATCCGCGCTGGCTCGGCGCCTTGCTGGCGCTGGCCTACCCGGATCGCGTCGCGCAACAGCGGCGTGCCGGTGGCGCCGAATATCGTCTGGCCAACGGTCGCGCGGCGCTGTTCGCCGAAGCCGACAGCCTGATGAAAGAGCCGTGGATCGTCATCGCCGATCTCGGCAGCCGTCAGGGCCAGCGCGAAGAACGCATTTATCTGGCGGCGGATTTCGATCCGGCGCTGTTCGATTCAGTGCTTGGCGAACAGGTGCGCAACGTTGATCAACTCGACTGGGACGAGCGCGAAGGTGTGCTGCGCGCCGAGCGCCAGCGCAAGGTCGGCGAGTTGATTCTCAGCCGTGAGCCGTTGACCGGTCTTGATGAAAATGCGCGCAGTCAGGCGTTGGTCAATCTGGTGCGGCGCAAGGGGCTGGAGCTGTTGCCGTGGACGCCGGAATTGCGTCAGTGGCAGGCGCGGGTGGCGTTGTTGCGCCAGTTGGAATTGAACCATCAGGACGACAGTCAGTGGCCGGATGTCAGCGATGCGACATTACTGAACACCCTCGAAGACTGGCTGATGCCGTATCTGGGCAAGGTCTCGCGGCTCAGTCATTTTGCCAACCTCGACCTGTCGAGCATTGTGCGCAATCTGCTGCCATGGCCGCTGCCGCAGAAGCTCGATGAGCTGGCGCCACATCATCTGAGTGTGCCGTCGGGGTCGTCGATTCGTCTGGACTACAGCGAGTTTCCGCCGATTCTCGCGGTGCGTTTGCAAGAGTTGTTCGGGCTCGCCGATACCCCGCGCATTGCCGGCGGGCGGCAGGTGGTCAAGTTGCATCTGTTGTCGCCAGCAAGGCGACCGGTGCAGGTGACGCAGGATCTGGCCAACTTCTGGCGCAGCACCTATGCCGAGGTGAAAAAGGATTTGAAGGGTCGCTATCCGAAGCATTATTGGCCGGATGATCCGCTGGTCGCCGAAGCCACGGCGCGAGCGAAGCCTCGGGGCACCTGAGCAGTAGTGGCAGCGCGCCATTAGCCCATCCGCCCTAATTGCCCCTGTTCGGGCCGCCTCCTAAAGTGGCGGCCCGAACAATAACAAGTTGCTGCCTGGCAACCTGTGCCCAAGGAACGGAACTGCCCATGTCATCTTTTCTCAAGTTCAAGAAGCTGATCTTCTTGTCGGCTGCGCTTGTCGTTGCCTGCAATTCGGCAAATGCCGAAGAATCCAACCCGGTTGGCGACTGGTGGATTATCTACGGCAACGGCGTTGCCCATAAAAACATCATGTACGTGGCGGATGCGACGTCGGTGGTGCCCTCGGAAAAAACCAAAGGCGCGACCATGGTGGCGGTCACGCTGGTGTATGAAGAACCCGGCAAACCAATGATCGACGTGTACAACCTCGAAACCCAGTGCTCTACGGGCAAGGTACGTTTTATCAATGGCCAGTCCATCGAGCGTCTCGCATACACCCTGCGTCATCTGAAAGTTGCCAACCAATGGCAGACCCCGAAAGAATTCTGGGTCCAGCAAGCGCTGAAGTTTGCCTGCGCGCCGGGTAGTCGGGCTAAAAACGACATGGCCGCCGTGGGCAAGATGGAATACATGCAAATGATCCAGATGCTCCAGCAGATGTTCTTCAAACTTGCACCGATTCAGGAAAAGAGCCAGATGATGGACAACATCGACAGTCTGCTCGAACTTAAAAAATAAGCCGGGACAGCCCATGACTTACATCCGTTTATTGCTGGCCACCGTGTTGGCCGCGTTGCTCTTGACTGGCTGTTCCACCATTGCGCAGAGCCGCTGGGAAGGGCGTGATGCGCAGGAAGCGCTGGACTTGTTCGGCAAACCCGACTCGATGAAAAAGGAGATCGGTCCGAACGGCGAACCCTTGGCGGTGCTGACCTGGTACAAGTCCGCGAGCTGGACCACCACCGAAGCGGCCGGGACTTCGATGACCCATACCGGCAATGGCATGGTGTACACCGAGCACTATCAACAAGTCGGGCACAGTTCCGATTGCAAATTGCAGGCGAAAATCAACCAACAGAAGAAGATCGCGCAGTTCCTGATCGAAGATGGACGGATCCTGCATGGCAAGTGCACCAATGTCAGGTATGTCCCCGGTTATATTCCACCAGGCATGTGAGCGGTCTTCGCGGTCAGTTGCTCGCGGCAATAATCGGCGAACAGCTGCGCCGGTTTGGTCAACTGCCCGCGCTTGAGCCACGCCGCCACCAAACCGGAACCGGTGACGTCTTCGACGATGTCCACGCACACGACTTTCTTGCCATCGTAGGTGCATTCCGAATGCGGTCTGGTTACCAGAATCGAAAAGCCGAAACCTTGGCCAACCATTCCGCGCACCATTTCAATCGATGGCGAGCTGAACTCGATACGCGGTGTTAATCCAAGCTCTTCGAACAGGCTGACGAAGTAGGTCCGGCTCGGCTGCACATCAAGCAAGATCATCGGGTCCAGACACAGATCGCGCAGCGACACTTGCTTGTACTGGGCAAAGCGATGATCCGCCGGCAACAACGCATAAGGTCGTTGCGCCGGCATAAGCGGTTCGGTCTGGATGGTCGCGTCGAGCTCATGTTCATAAAGAATCACCAGATCGAACGCGCCTGACGTCAGGCCTTGCACCAGCTCTTGTTGCTCACCGTCGCGAATGCGGATTTTCACGCCCGGATACAGCCCCGAGAACCCGGAAATCAACTGCGGCAAATACAACGGCGCGACCGTTTCGAAACAACCGATATCGATCTGCCCGGCGACCACGTCGTTGTCGGCGAGGGCGTTCTGTTCGAACTCCTTGGCCATGCGCAACAGTTCTTGAGCCTTGCGAAAGAACCGCGCACCGCTTGGGGTCAGTGACACACCTTGGGCGTGGTGACGGATCAGCAGTTGCACGCCGAAGCTGTCTTCCAGGCCTTTGATCGCGGTGGAAATCGCCGGCTGCGCGATGTACAGCTTGCGCGAAGCCTCGGCAACGCTGCCGCATTCGACGGTGGTGATGAAGTATTTCAGCTGACGCAAATTGTAGGCGGCCACGGCAAACCTCAGGACGAGCGGACTCGACTTGCAAGCAATTTGTGCGCCGCCACGTCCGTTGCGCGACGATGTTGTTGTCCCTCAACCATAGCCACCTGCGCGGGGTTTGGGGAAAGTCGTTGCCCAGTGTTTTTATTGCCTGCGAAGACATTTTTACTATTTTTAGCCCGTGCGGGCCTGAGCGACCATCGAGGCACAATAACGTCTCAGGAGCATCCGTCGTGTTCGAGCTTGCAGAGTGGCAGCGCCGCGCCGTTGCATTGAAGTTTCCCGATCAGGCCGTGATCGACGGCAAGCATTGCGCGGCGCAATCGGGGCAGACTTTCGCTGCGATAAACCCGGCGACCGGGCAATGTCTGGCCAACGTCGCTGCGTGCGGCGAGGCTGATGTCGACGCGGCGGTGCGCAATTCACGACAGGTTTTTGAGGCCGGTACGTGGTCGCAACGTGCTCCGGCCGAGCGCAAACAGGTGCTGCTGCGTCTGGCTGATTTACTGATGAGTCATCGCGAAGAACTGGCGTTGCTCGACTCGCTGAACATGGGCAAACCGGTGATGGATGCCTACAACATCGACGTGCCGGGCGCCGCCGGGGTGTTCCGTTGGTACGCCGAAGCCATCGACAAACTCTACGATCAGGTCGCGCCCAGTGCGCCGAATGTGCTCGCGACCATCACCCGTGAAGCACTCGGTGTAGTCGCTGCTGTGGTGCCATGGAATTTCCCCTTGGACATGGCCGCGTGGAAGCTCGCGCCGGCGTTGGCGGCGGGCAATTCGGTGATCCTCAAACCGGCCGAGCAGTCGCCGTTTTCGGCACTGCGTCTGGCCGAACTGGCGCTGGAAGCAGGGCTGCCGCCGGGTGTGCTGAACGTGTTGCCGGGGCTTGGCGAGCAGACTGGCAAGGCCTTGGGTCTGCACGCGGATGTCGATTGTCTGGTGTTCACTGGCTCGACGCAGGTCGGCAAATATTTCATGCAGTACTCCGCACAATCGAACCTCAAACAGGTCTGGCTGGAGTGCGGCGGCAAGAGTGCCAATCTGGTGTTCGCTGACTGTCAGGATCTCGATCTGGCGGCGGAGAAAGCCGCGTTCGGGATCTTCTTCAATCAGGGCGAAGTCTGCTCGGCCAACTCGCGCTTGCTGGTGGAGCGCTCGATTCATGATGCGTTTGTCGAACGCCTGAAAGCACAGGCCGAGCGTTGGTTACCGGGGGATCCGCTGGATCCGCAGAGCAGCGCCGGGGCGATTGTCGACAGCAAACAGACGGCGAGCATCATGCGCTTTATTCGCAATGCCGAGCAGTCGGGGGCGACGCGGGTGTGTGGTGGGCAGCAGCGGCGTTTCAACGGGTCGGATAATTTTATTGAGCCGACGATTTTTACCGGTGTGACAGCTGACATGCCGCTGTTTCGTGAAGAGGTATTTGGGCCCGTGCTGGCGGTCGTGCCATTCGACAGTGAAGAGGACGCGGTGCGGTTGGCAAACGACAGTGTCTACGGGTTGGCGGCGTCGCTGTGGACCGATGACCTTAACCGCGCCCATCGAGTCGCGCGAAAGTTGCGCGCGGGTACGGTGTCGGTCAACACGGTCGATGCGCTGGATGTGACGGTGCCTTTCGGCGGCGGCAAGCAATCGGGTTTTGGCCGGGATCTGTCATTGCATTCATTCGACAAATACACCCAACTGAAAACTACCTGGTTTCAATTGCGCTGAAACCGGGTCGCCCTTATCGCTGGCAGGCCAGCTCCCACACTGGATCTAAGTCGCACGGCAGATCCCCTGTGGGAGCGAGCCTGCTCGCGAAAGCGGTGGGTCAGCAGCGAAAATGTCGACTGACGCGGCGCCATCGCTGGCAAGCCAGCGATAGCATTCTCCCAGTAGCCGAAAATCCCCAATTTGCACCCACCTCGCGCACCCCCGCAATCCCCGCCCTTTAGCAGTGCGCACTAGCCAGTTTTTTCATCATTTGCAGCCAACAATTTCCTGATTTTCCTCACCGCGCACATGGGCCACCATCGATCTTGCCCGCCAGCCGAATGTTGTCCGCCCAAGCGTCCGCGAGAGACCAACGGCAGCAACTGCATAACGGCCGGCGACCGTACTGCCCATGACAAAACTAAATCAACAGCGTCGGGAGTGCTCCATGATCAAGTCCTTGTGTTCACGTCTTACTCATCCTCTGGCAATCACCGCCCTGGCTGCCACGGTCGCCACCAGCGCCCAGGCCGGCACCTTGTCCATCGGCCACACCACGTGGGTCGGCTACGGCACCCTCTATCTGGCTCAGGACCTGGGCTACTTCAAGGAAAATGGCCTGACCGTCGAGTTGCCGGTGGTCGAAGAGGCCTCGATGTACATGGCCGCGCAGGCCTCCGGGCAACTGTCCGGCTCGGCCTCGACCATCGATGAAGTGCTCAAGTACCGTCCGCAATTCTGCTTCAAAGCCGTCGCGGCGCTGGACGACAGTCATGGCGGCGACGGTGTGCTGGTCGGCAAGGATGTGAAGAGCCTGCAAGAACTCAAGGGCAAATCCGTGGCGGTCAACGAAGGCTCGACTTCACAGTTCTGGCTCTCGTACCTGCTGAAAAAGAACGGCATGAAGATGACCGACATCACCGTGCAGAACATGACCGCTGACGATGCCGCGACCGCGTTCATCGCCGGTCGCGTACCCGCTGCCGTGACTTGGGAACCGCACTTGTCGATGGTCCGCGACAAGCAGCAGGGCAAAGTATTGATCGACAGCAGCAGCACCCCCGGGGTGATCGTCGATGTGGTCGCGCTCAATTGCACGGTTATCGAAAAACAGCCGGAAGACGTCAAGGCGCTGGTCGCCGGCTTGTACAAAGCCGTGCAGTACACCAAGGATCACCCGGAAGACGCGTACAAAATCATGGCCAAAGGCGTCGGCGGCTACCTGTCTGATCCGAAGGAACTGGCTGCCGCTGCACAAGGCGTGCGTTTTTACGATCAGGCCATGAGCGAGAAACTTCTCGGCTCGCCGGGCAAACCGGGCGACAGCGCAGCGCTGATCAAACTGGCCAACGAAACCGCCAGCGAATTGCAGGGCAAACCCTACAACGTCAGCAACGACGAGCTGGTCGACAACCGTTTTGTCAGCCCGCTCTAGGAGGTCTGTCATGTTCAAGCGCAATTCGTGGCTGAGCCGCAGCCTCACGCCGAAAACCGCTTTGCCGGTGCCAGTGGTGTGGAGCGCCAGCGCTCTGGCCTGGGTGTTGTTGGTCGGTCTTTGGGCCGGATTGTCTTACGGCGGCATCGTCCCGGGGATGTTTCTGCCGACACCGGGCGCTGTGGTTGAAGCCGCCGTACGCCTGGGACGCGACGGCACCCTCGGTACCCATGTGTGGGCCAGTGTCGAAGTGGTGATGGTCGGCTTCATTGTTTCGTCGCTGGTGGCGGTGCCACTGGGGTTGCTGATGGGCAGCTTCCGCATCGTTCAGGCGTTTCTTGAACCGCTGGTGAATTTCATTCGTTATCTGCCAGTGACCTCGTTTGTGCCGCTGTTCATCCTGTGGATCGGCATCGGTCTGGAGCAGCGCGTGTCGGTGATTATTTTCGGCGTGTTCTTTCAGCAACTGGTGATGATCGCTGACGTGTCGAAAGGCATTTCCAAGGATTTGATCAACGCTTCTTACACCTTGGGCTCCAACCGCCGCGACGCGGTATTGCATGTGATCGCGCCGGCCTCGGTGCCCGGCGTGCTCGACACGTTGCGGGTGACCATGGGCTGGGCCTGGACCTATCTGGTGGTGGCTGAACTGGTTGCCGCTTCCAGCGGTTTGGGTTACCTGAGCCTGAAGGCCATGCGCGGTTTTCAGGTTGACGTGATCTTCCTCGCCATCGCGATCATCGGCCTGCTCGGTCTGGTCACCGATCAACTGTTCCGCTTTCTTCGCCTGAGGGTTGCCGCATGGGCTCAGTGACTGCTGCCAATCATCGTTTCATCGAACCTGTCGCGACCCCGGCGCAAGCGGCGCCACGCTTGCAGGTGGACAAGGTCAGCCTGCGCTACAAGAAACCTGACGGCGGAACGTTTACAGCGCTGGAGGAGGTGTCGTTCGAGGTGCCGGATCAGCAGTTTGCCGTGCTGGTCGGGCCGTCGGGTTGCGGTAAGTCGAGTCTGTTGTATTTGACTGCGGGGCTGGCTGAGCCGACCTCCGGCGAGATTTATGTCGGCGGCCAGCAAGTGCAGGGCCCTGGCGCGGATCGCGGCATGGTCTTTCAGAGTTACACGTTATTTCCGTGGCTGACGGTACGCCAGAACGTCGAGTTCGGCCTCAAGCGTCGTGGCATGCCGGCGGCGCGGCGCAAGGAGATCGTCGATTATTACGTCAACGAAGTCGGTCTCGCCGGGTTCGCCGACAATTACGCCAAACAGCTGTCGGGCGGGATGATGCAGCGCGTGGCAATTGCCCGGGCACTGGCCAATGATCCACAGATTCTGCTGATGGACGAACCGTTCGGCGCCCTCGACAGCCAGACACGGCTGCAGATGCAACAGTTGTTGCTGCGGGTCTGGGGTAACAGCAAGAAAACCGTGTTGTTCGTCACCCATGACATCGACGAAGCGATTCTGCTCGGCGACCGGGTCTATGTGATGGGCGCGAAACCGGGGCGGATCAAGCAGATTCTCGACGTGCCGATCGAACGCCCGCGTTCACTGGACATGGTCATGGAGCGCTCGTTCATCGACATGAAACGACAGATCTTCGGATTGCTGCATGATGATCTGGAAGAGGTGCATTGATCCAACGGTCATAAAGCCTGGCCATTGTGAGAGCGAGCCTGCTCGCGAAGGCGTAGTGTCAGTCGATAAACAGGGTGCCTGACACACCGCTTTCGCGAGCAGGCTCGCTCCCACAGGGTCCTGTGGTGCAAGGGATGGCGAGGTCAGCTTACGGCCGGGCAAATACGGTTTTGACCCACCCCTGCAAGGTGTACTTCTGGTAGATGTGCTCAGGCACATCGACATACGGATCAGTAATGAACCGTTCCGGAATCACCGGATTAGCCTCATCAATGACCAAAATGTTCGCCGGGTTGTAAAAGTCATAGTCGACCACGCCCTGGTTGGTGGTAATGACTTTTTTCCGTGAGGCCATGGCTTCGAAGAACCGGAAACTCAATCCCGCCTGACCGGGCTTGGCAATGTCGAGAATGATCCGTGAGCGCTTGACCAGCTCCCCTACCGACTCCAGCGACATTCTTTGCTCGAAAAAGGTGATGCCCGGATGCGCCCCCTGAACCGGTTTGGACTGAACCAGAAACTTGTAATCGGTCAGCCCGAGGCGATCGAATTCCTCGGCCAGACCGGCAAGTGCCGGCACCCGATCCTTGCCCGCCATCACCACAAACGCCGAGTACTCACCGGGCTCACCGTCCGCGATGTAGTCGTCGTAAATGAAGTTGTAGAGTTTTTTCAGCCCGTAGCTTTCGGCATTTTCCGGGTCGAAGGAAAACACCTCGTCATAACCGGTAAGGGCTTCGCGAGTCATCGGCCAACGACTGAAGCTGTCGTAGAGGTAGGCGATCTTGTGGTCGGAGACCTTGAGTCCGGCGGCCAACTGGTTTGCATCGATCTGGGCCGGGTTGATGATGAGTGCCACATCGAAACGTCCATGCGCAGCGATGGCTTTGTTGAACAGGCGTATCTGCGCCCAGCGTCTCAGTGGGCGGCGCAGGATTTTCGGCGCTTGATCAAAGCTGTTCTGCATCGATGACGTATCGATGAAACACACGTCGTTGTCGATCATCAGATAGTCCGCCAGTTTGCGCGCGTAACCACCAATGTCCTTGCACACCAATAAGATTTTCATGGGATTCCATATCGTCAATTCGGGCGACGGGGCGATGATCCTCGGCCCAGCCTATGGCGCCGCCGGCAGCAGGAAGCGCGCAATCACCGGCAGGTGATCGGAGATGCGCAACGTGTCGTCCTGGCGCACCCTTGCTTCGACCCGCTTGATCTTCGGGCTGTAAAACAGGTAGTCGACCGTGCGATCCGGGCCATTCAGGCCGGGGTCGTTGGGGTAGTGGGTCAGCCACTGCGCACGGTCGATGCCGCTGGCCTCGTTGTTGGTCGGGATCATCGGGTACTTGTCCCACAGCAGATGCAGTTCGCTGTCGGCGGAGTAGGGCGTGCGCTGCTCGGCGGGGAGGCGACGATACTGGCCGAGCGGCAACATGTTGAAGTCGCCGCCGATCAACCACGGCAGGCCCTGGCTTTCGTACTTGTCGAGCACTTTGGCTATGGCGGTCAATTGTGCCAGCGCGGTGTCACCCGGTTGGCTGGAGCGTTCAAGGTGGGTGTTGAATACGGTCAGTTGCCCGCCGTCACTCAGGGGCAGTTTGGTCGCGAGCAGGGCGTCTTTCGGCTGGAACTGGCGGTTGATGAAGTTGGCGGCAGCGACCGGCAATTGCAGGCGTTCTGCGTGTTCGATGCGGTAGCGACTCAGGGTCGCCAGTTGCCGGCCGACGCTGCCGTAAATGTGCGGGTCGGGGACGAATTCGGCCTTCCAGTCGAACGCACTGGCGCTGCACGGATACAGATCGGCGACCCGTTCCTGCAACAGTTTGAGCTGATCCTGATAATCACTGGCCTTGGCGCCGTCATCGAGCTCCTGCAACAGCACCAGATCGGGCTGCTCGTCGCGGATCACTCGCGCCACTTCGTCGAGGCTGAAGGCCATGTCTTCCAGCGTCGGCGCTTCATCATCGCCCTGAGCCAGATCACTCCAGAACACGTAGCGTTTGCCAGCCAGGTATTGCACGTTCCAGGTCATGACTTTCAGCGCCTGGCCCGGCACCAGCGTCGGCGTTGTGGCGGTGCAACTGACCGGCAAGGTTTCGCGGGCGTCGGGGCGCCAGGTCAGGCTGAACAGCAGCCCGCCGATCAGGATGATGGCGAGCACGACAAGCAACAGGGTGTAGCGCAGTAGACGGGTCATGGCTCGGCTTATAGCGTTACAGAAAGTGGCCCCGAGCATACCTGACGGTCGTCTCGAAGCCCAAGTGCAGTGCTGTCAGATGGCTCTGTCACGTTTGTCAGGTAATTCGCTGATCAGCATGAACAGGCGAAACAGCACCACACTGGTGAACAGTTGCAGGAAGCTGTGAGCGCTGTCGATCAGAATGGCGATCACAGGATTCTGCGGCTCGGGGTACACCGCCAGTGTCGCGCCTTTGAGTAACCACAGCGGCGTCATCACGCAGAGAATGCACAGCAGGATCCGCCAGAAATGCCCGCGGGTCAGGCGCAGGCTTTCCTTCATCGCCTGCAACGGACCCATACCACGCAGCACCAGCAGGTACTCGCCGAACGCGAGCATCACCATCAACATCAGGCCCGGCAGGAAGTACAGCGACAGGCCCAGTAGAATCAGCAAGGTATTGAGCGCCGTGAGCAACGCGAAGCGCGGCCAAAGGGTGGCGGCCATCGCCAGCAGATCGCGGTTGCGCGGCGCCTCGCCACGGCTGCGCGCATCGAGAAAGAGGATCAGTGCGGCGGTGTACAGCGGATACACCAACAGACCAACGACGATGCTGATCGCCGAGATGTTATCCGGCCCGCTGGCGTGATCGACCACTTGTTGCAGGAATGCTTCGAAAATCACCAGCGGCAAGCACAACCGCACGATGCTGCCCAAATGGCGTTTGAAAAAATACAGAGAGTCGCGCAGCACTTCGAGGGCATTCATCAGTCGGTATCGCAGGTCGAAAACAGTGGCTCACTTTAACCGATGATGGCTGGCGCGACACAAACGTAAACATTCGGTAAAGGTCATTGAAACGTTTTGTCACCGTCTCCATTACAGGAGAGCACCTCGGCCAACGTGGACGAGGGCAATGTTATCCCCGGCAATCTACGAGGTCGCCATGAACAGCGAAGAGCAAACCCTGATCGATGGACTGTTTTCCCGGCTGCAACAGGCCGAAACGGAGGCAGCCCCGCGCGACGCCCAGGCCGAGGCGCGGATCAAGGAACACCTGACCCGCCAGCCGGCGGCAGGTTATTTCATGACCCAGGCGATTCTGGTGCAAGAGGCAGCGCTCAAGAGCCTCGACGAGCAGAACAAGCAACTGACTCAGCAAGTCCAGCAGTTGCAGGCCGAGTTGCAAGCGGCCAAGGCGCAGAGTGCCGCACCGGCGTCGAGCGGCGGCGGTGGTTTCCTGTCGAGCATTTTTGGTGGCAGCCCGCGTCCGGCGCCGACTCAGAGTGCCGCCCCGGCGTCGACCGGCGGCTGGCGTGACCCGGCACCGCAGCAGAATTACGGCGCGTCTGCACCCCAACAGAACTTCGGCGCACCACCGTCTAACTATGCGCAACAAGCCGCTCCGGCAGCCGGCAGCAGCTTTCTCGGCGGTGCCTTGAAAACCGCCGCCGGTGTGGCCGGTGGCGTGATGCTGGCGCAGGGCATCAGCAGCCTGTTCCATCACAACCAGCAGCCGGAAGAAATCGTTGAAGTGATCAAGGAAGAGCCGGCGCAGGTCGCCGACCAGAGCAACAACGGTTGGGGCGATGACCCGCGTGTGGCCGATAACGGCTTCTCTGGCAATGACCAGGGCGGCTTCACCGACACCGACTACGGCAACGACAACTCATCGTTCTTCGATGACGACGATTCCTTCGTCTGACTCACCATTCGTCCGGAGCCCCTGAGGGCTCCGGGCCGATTATTCGCGGAACCCTCCTGATGGCTGGCATACTGAGCGCCTTTTTCGGGCCTGGCGCCTGATCCCGCTTCGTGCGCTTGCGCGCCCACAGGAACTCCGGTGAAAAAAATCGCAGTGTTCGCCGACGTGCAGAACCTCTACTACACCGTGCGTCAGGCTTATGGTTGTCACTTCAACTACGCCGCATTGTGGGCCGACATCAGCAAGGACGGGCAGATCGTCGAGGCCTACGCCTATGCGATCGACCGTGGCGACAGCAAGCAGCAGCAGTTCCAGCAGATCCTGCGCAACCTCGGTTTCACCGTGAAGCTCAAGCCCTACATCCAGCGCAGCGACGGCTCGGCCAAGGGCGACTGGGACGTGGGCATCACCCTCGACATCATGGACGCCGCCGACCACGTCGACGAAATCGTCCTGGCTTCCGGTGACGGCGATTTCGACATGCTGCTCGAACGCATCATCAGCAAACACGGCGTGCAAGCGGTCGCCTATGGCGTGCCGGGCCTGACCGCCAACTCGCTGATCCGCGCCGCCAGCCGTTATGTGCCGATTGAAGGCGCACTGTTGTTGAAGAATTGAGCTGTTACTGAAGAATTGATTTGTACGGAGTTGAACCCGGTTTGGAACGCATTGCAGTCATCGACTTTGAAACCACTGGCCTGTCGCCGAACAGCAACTGCCGCGCCACGGAAATCGCTGTGGTCATGCTGGAAAACGGCCGCATCGTCGAGCGTTACCAGAGCCTGATGAACGCCGGCGTGCGCGTCCCTGCGTTCATCGAGCAACTGACCGGCATCAGCAACGCCATGTTGCGCACCGCGCCCTCGGCCGAGCAGGTGATGAACGAGGTCAATGAGTTTGTCGGTTGCACGCCGCTGGTCGCGCACAATGCCTCGTTCGACCAGAAGTTCTGGGACTTTGAACTGGGGCGGATCAAGCGCACGCGGTTGCAGAATTTTGCCTGCTCGCTGTTGCTGGCACGGCGATTGATGCCGGCGGCGCCGAATCACAAGCTCGGTACGCTCACCACGTTTGCGCGTTTGCCGCATACGGGCCAGGCTCACCGGGCAATGGCCGATGCCGAGATGGCGGCCAACCTGATGGCGCATCTGGCGCAAGAGTTGCGCGGCAAGCATGGCGTGCGTGAGCTGTCCCATGACCTTTTGTGCAAGCTGCAGAAAGTCCCCGCTGCGAAAGTCAGCGAACACCTGCTGCGCTATCGCTGATTCCGAGTAAATGGAAAACTCTCTGTAGGACTTGTTGAGTGAGCCGAAGCGGCGATTTTTTTTTGGTCTATTTTCAACCAATAAATTAGAATATCGCCGCTTCAGCTGAGAGAGAGTCGAGATATGATTTAAAAAGGGATGTCGTCGACAAATGGATCATAAGTAGGCGCAACGGCCTTAAAGTTGATAACTGCATCCGTAAGTTCTTCGCTCCAGTCCTTCCAAGGCAATACATCTGCAGCGTCGTAAAATCTCAAGTCGCCTTTTTGTATTTTCTCAGTAAAAAGTACATCGAAGCCAAAAGGGAGATTCTCGGATAAGTGAATCATGCTTGGGAGGATGTATCTAATTACGTAGTCCTCTTTTTCCACGTTGTTGGAGTTCAGGTTGTCCGAAATCGCTCTGAGTGCTTCCTGTTTAAGTGATATTTTCGGCAGTATCGAAATAATCCATGTTCCCAAGGAGCCATCTCGTACGCGATTTAATTTAGTATCGTACTTGCCATCTTTAATTGATCTGATTAATCGGTTTTCAATCCGCAGGCGTGCGGTCTCTTGTAGGTGTTCCCAGCATTTGGAGCCTAAAGAACCGATGATTATTCTTAAGGTTGCTTCGTCATCAGCTGTTTTCAGTTCGTCGGAGATTACCTCGTGTGCTTGGTTTATTTCATCTTGTGAAAGTCTGGGGATTAATGCATTGAAGAAGTAGCGGAGATGCTCGATTTTTCCAGAGGTTTTTGCTCTGTATACCTCTAGAAACGTTTCTAGTCTTTGGTTTATGGGGATGTCATCTACTAGAAGTTCCGCATAACGCACCTGTGGTACGAAGTCCGGGTCGAGTATGCGTTTAAGGTAATCTTCTCTAGAGAATTGTGATTTTGCTAAGTCCAGTTGGCGGACAATGTACCCAATAAAAATAATTATAATTTGTGCATCTTCTTCGGTGTCAGATATTTTTTCATGGCTTCGCGGGTTTCTAAAGGTTTGATAAATTCCTCGAAGTGTTTGCTCCATGCCTTTTTGTATGTTTCGCTCTGACTCGGTTTGCAGCTTATTTAGTTTTATTTTTGGTGAGGCACCTCCAAATGCCCCGCCGATAAGTGGTGCTCCATCACCTTCCAATCCTGATTTTTTGCGGATGAGATCACTTAAGTAATGGAATGCGTCTAAGATTGCTCCAGTAAAGTTCCGTTTTTCATAATTCGTTCTTGTTAGTGTCCAGAGTTCGGTTGGTATTTTAGTTTCAAGATTCAAGGCATTCTCCTTGTGGTTTTGACTTTGCGTTAGCGAAAGCTTGAACCTTCCGCTCGATCAATCCGAAAATTTCAGGGCTCTATCAAATGCTGCTTCTTACGGTTGATTTGAAGGTATCCGCTGTTTTTCATGCCGTCTATTGGCGTCATGGAGGTTTTGCGTATTTATGTTGATTTTAATGTTTAACGCCATGCGGTTTTTTGGCGATTGGTCCTACCGAATAATAGGGGATATCTGTCTTGCAGCCCTGTTCCTAGACCACTAACCTCTTAATATCGCTGCAAATCAGCGATCGGGACTGCAAGCCCGCCGATAGTTTGTTAGGCACTGACAGGTGCATCTATAATCGCGTCGCTTTTTTAGCGCTCATCGATTTTATGGTGGCTGTGTGCGGGAGACCCTTGGGTCTGCCGAGGTTGCCTAACGACTCGGTCTTGCAGACCCGCACACAGCCGCCACCCATCATCTGCAAGTGATGCTGGCGACTCCAACCTTCGTTAGGAGATTTGCCATGTTCAAAGCTACGCCCAACCCTCCGGAAGATTCTGGCTCAGCGTCTGCCCGTGACTCTTTCGTAGTACCTCAAAATTTTATCCGCCACCACATTCAGTTGCGTGCAACGCAGCTGCATGCAGAGGCTTGGTTCTGTGCCCGAGACATCGGTCGTCTCATGGGGCTGGAAATCAATGCGCGGCAAGTGCTCAAGCTGGATGAGGATCAGCGGCGGATGATGCATCTGTCAGGTAATGATGGCGCTCAAGAGTTTTTGATGCTGAGCGAGTCAGGGGTTTACGCAATGCTGGTGTATCACTATTCCCCAGAGAACCGTCATCTGCGTCGTTGGCTGACTCACGAGATTGTGCCAATGCTTCGTCAGAACTCGAAGTCAGTTCCAGACCCACATTTGCGCTTGATCATGTGTGCCGGGGAAACGTTGAGACTTCTGCATTGGCGCAATGAGCCATGGATACGCATGCGAGACATGCCGTACATGTTGACTCAGGAAGGGGCCAGCTACAGATGAAGGCCGCTAGTTGTTTCAGGATGGAAAGTTGATTTTTGATCGAGTGAATGAGCTATGAACCTGCTCGCGATGACGGTGTGTCAGCCAAAATTTTTATCGACGGATACACCGCTTTCGCGAGCAGGCTCGCTCCCACATGGGGCATCATCGTTCTCAGGATTTGCCGTTGCCTTCGATCTGGCCTAACGGCACGCGCTTTTCGATCGCGCTCGACAACACAATCGAGGTCTTGCTGAAGCCAAACTTCGCCACCCGATTGATCAACGCCTCCAGCTCCGTCATCGAGCCCACTGCGGCCTTCATCATCACGCACGGATCGCCCGTGACTCGAAAACACTCGGTCAGTTGCGGGATTTTCACCAGTTCGTCGTAGACCTTCTGGCTGCCGTTCTGGTGCAGGCGCAATTCGATCATGCACTGGATCGGCAGGCCGATTTTCGACAGGTCGATTTTCGCTTCATACCCGATGATTACCCCGGCAGCTTCAAGCTTGGCCACGCGCTCGGCCACCGCCGGGGCGGAGAGGTTCACTTTGCGCGCCAGGTCGGCGTAGGACGCACGGCCGTTTTCCAGCAGGGCGCTGAGCAGCATGCGGTCGTATTTGTCCAAGACCGGACTCCTGAAAATGCCAGACTTTCGAAATCCCGGTTTATTCCGACGATCTCCGTTCTTTCAAAAGTGTACCGGCCCTATAAACAGGTTTTGTAACTTATTTTTGCCCGCAAGCCTTTCTAGAATAACTAATCCCGAGAGCCTGACATTCGAGCTGCCCATGCCTGCCTTGCGCCGTTTTTCCTTGCCGCTGATCGCCGCGTTTTTTGCGTTGTACGTGATTTGGGGATCGACCTATCTGGTGATCCGCATCGGCGTCGAATACTGGCCGCCGCTGATGCTCGGCGGGGTGCGCTTCGTGATCGCCGGCAGCCTGATGTACGCCTTCCTGCGCTGGCGCGGGGCGCCGGCGCCGACCTGGGCGCAGTGGAAGGCGGCGGGGATCATCGGGATTTTGCTGCTCAGTTTCGGTAATGGCGCGGTGAGCGTGGCCGAGCACACGGGCGTGGCTTCGGGTGTGGCGGCATTGGCGGTGGCGACGGTGCCGTTGTTCACGTTGCTCTGTGGCTATTTCTGGGGAGCGCGCAATACCCGCTTGGAGTGGGCCGGGGTGGCGTTGGGGATTGTTGGTATTGCCATGCTCAACATGGGCTCGAACCTGCAGTCGAGTCCGCTGGGCGCAGCATTGCTGATTTTCGCGGCGGCAACCTGGGCGTTCGGTTCGGTGTGGAGCAGACATTTGCCGTTGCCACAGGGCGCGATGGCCAGCGCGGTGGAAATGCTGGTCGGCGGTGTGGTGCTGCTGATCGGCAGCGCCGTCAGTGGCGAGCGTCTGCAAGCAATGCCGCCAGTTGAAGGCTGGCTGGCGCTGGCGTACCTGATCTTCTTTGGATCGATCATCGCCTTCAACTCTTATATGTATTTGCTCAAGCACGTGCGTCCAGCGGCGGCGACCAGTTATGCCTACGTCAACCCGGCGGTCGCGGTGTTGCTGGGGATTGTGTTTGTCGGCGAGACCATCGGCATCGAAGAAGCGCTGGCGATGCTGGTGATCATCAGCGCGGTGGTGTTGATCGGACTGCCGCAGTGGCGCCGTCCGGCACAGCCGCCAGTCGTGGCGCCGACAGCCGTTCCCACAGAAACGCGTACGAATTAGGGTAAACTGCGCGGCATTGCATGCCTGCGTTATTTTTTCCTACGGTACTCCCATGACTTTCGCCACCCTTGGCCTGATCGAACCCTTGCTGCGCTCCCTCGAGACGCTCGGCTACCAGACCCCGACGCCGGTTCAGGCGCAAGCCATTCCGGCCGTGCTGGCCGGTCGTGACTTGATGGCAGCCGCTCAGACCGGCACTGGCAAAACCGCCGGTTTCGCCTTGCCACTGCTGCAGTTGCTGGCCATGGAAGGGCCGAAAGTCGCTGCCAACTCGGCGCGTGCACTGATTCTGGTGCCGACCCGTGAACTGGCCGAGCAGGTTCATGAGTCTGTGCGTCAGTACGCCGAAAACCTGCCGCTGCGTACCTATGCGGTTTACGGCGGCGTCAGCATCAATCCGCAGATGATGAAGCTGCGCGGCGGCGTCGATGTGCTGGTCGCCACGCCCGGTCGCCTGATCGACCTGTTCCGCCAGAACGCGCTGAAACTCGATCAGTTGCAGACTCTGGTGCTGGATGAAGCCGATCGTATGCTCGACCTGGGCTTCTCCGAAGAACTGGCGAACATTTACCGCATGCTGCCGAAAAAGCGCCAGACCCTGCTGTTTTCCGCAACCTTCTCCGATGACATCCGCCTGCTCGCCGGGCAGATGCTCAACGATCCGCTGACCGTCGAAGTCAGCCCGCGCAACGTCGCGGCCAATACGGTCAAGCAGTGGATCGTCACGGTGGACAAGAAGCGCAAGGCCGAACTGTTCGTGCACCTGATGCGCAAGAACAAGTGGAAGCAGGTGCTGGTGTTCGCCAAGACCCGTAATGGTGTCGATGCGCTGGTGGAAAAACTTCAGGGCCTGGGCGTGAATGCCGACGGTATCCACGGCGATAAGCCGCAGGCCACCCGTCAGCGGGCGCTGGATCGTTTCAAGCTCAGTGAAGTGCAGATTCTGGTGGCAACTGACGTGGCTGCCCGTGGTCTGGATATCGAAGATCTGCCGTTGGTGATCAACTTCGATCTGCCGATCGTGGCTGAAGACTACATTCACCGTATCGGCCGCACGGGTCGTGCTGGCGCGACGGGCGAGGCGATCTCGCTGGTGTGCGCGGATGAAGTGAACATGTTGTCGGCGATTGAAATGCTGACGCGCCAGACCTTGAAACGTCAGAACGAGCCGGATTTCGAACCGGAGCACCGCGTGCCGGACACCGATGCCAGCGGTCAGGTGATCAAGAAGCCGAAGAAACCGAAGAAACCTAAAGCTTCGGGTGGTGGCGGCAAACGCAATCTGGGCAAGTGGGTCGACAGCGGCGAGACGCAGGCGCCGGAGCCTTCGGTCAAGCCTGTGCGCAAGGTGCCGGTGTTTAACACTGGACCGCGTAAGCGCAAGCCTTAAGGTCAAAAGCCCCTCACCCTAACCCTCTCCCGGAGGGAGAGGGGACTGATTGGGGGATGCTCCCGAAGTACGCCGACCTGATTCTTCTGTCGTGAATCCATAATCGACAGAGTTTCGCCAGACACCTCGGTCGGTTGGCCGAATCCATAATCGACTCGGTGTTTCAGGTCGATGTTGGACGCCAGACACCTCGGTCGGCTCCCTCTCCCTCTGGGAGAGGGCTGGGGTGAGGGTTTAGCTTTTCAGCCACTGCACAATTCCCAACCCCGCCGCCCGGCCACTGGCAAAACACCCCGTCAGCAAATAGCCACCCGTCGGCGCTTCCCAATCAAGCATCTCCCCCGCGCAGAACACTCCCGGCAACACCTTGAGCATCAAGCGCTCATCCATCGCCTCGAACGTCACGCCCCCGGCACTGCTGATCGCCTCGTCCAATGGCCGCGTTTTGACCAGAGTCAGCGGCAACGCCTTGATCGCCCGCGCCAACAGCGCCGGATCAGCAAACGTCGCCGCATCAGTCAACTCGCGCAACAACGCCGCTTTCACCCCATCAATCCCGACCTGACTGTGCAGATGCTTGGCCATCGACCGCGAACCGCGTGGTTTGCTCAACGCCGCCTGCAATTTATCCACAGGTCGGCCGGGCAAGAGATCAATGTGAACAAACGCCGCGCCATATTGGTTGATCGCCTCACGAATCGGCGCCGACAGCGCATAAATCAGACTGCCTTCAATGCCGGTCGCGGTGATCACGCATTCGCCCAAACGCGGTACATCGTCGTTCAAACCGATGGCGATATTTTTCAGCGGTGCGCCGGCGAATTTGCTGACCATCAAATCGCTCCAGGCCTGCACCTCGAAGCCGCAATTGCTCGGTTGCAACGGCGCCAGTCCTACACCGCGCTGCTCCAGGGCGAGCATCCACGCACCGTCGGAACCGAGGCGCGACCAACTGCCGCCGCCGAGGGCAAGCAGCGTGGCATCGGGTTTGACGGTGATTTCACCTTCCGGGCTGTCGATGCGCAGCGCGCCATGTGCATCCCAACCGAGCCAGCGATGGCGGGTGTGGATAACTACGCCGCTGTCACGCAGGCGCTTGAGCCAGGCGCGCAGTAGCGGGGCCGCTTTCATATCAGTGGGGAACACCCGGCCGGAGCTGCCGACAAAGGTTTCGATGCCCAGGTCGTGAATCCATTTACACAACGCATCGGCGTCGAAGCCGCGTAACAACGGAGCGATTTGCGGGGCGCGCTCGGCGTAGCGTGAAAGGAACGCCGGGTAGGCTTCGGAGTGGGTGATGTTCATGCCGCCGACGCCAGCGAGCAGGAACTTGCGGCCCACCGAGGGCATGCCGTCGTAGAGGTCGACGCGGATTCCGGCCTGGCTCAGCACTTCGGCGGCCATCAGGCCGGCGGGGCCACCGCCGATGATGGCGACGTGAGCGGGGGAGGAGGCGGAGTTCTGGGTCATGGTGAGCGCTGCGGTATGGCGGGATAAGGCGCGCATTCTAACAGTCGATATCTTTTGTAGGAGTGAGCCTGCTCGCGATAGCGGTGTATCAGCCAAGTTAATGTTGAAGGTGCTGACGCTATCGCGAGCAGGCTCACTCCTACAAGGGATTCGGGTGGGCTTGAAATGTTGGTTGAAAAATGATCAGTGCGCTGCAGGCCATAACCGGTATGGCCTGCAGTCCCTTTCACTCAGGTTATCCACAGGCAGTTCCACAGCCATTGTGGGTAACGCAGCACAACTCAATGACAACCGTGTGACTGCCAGACCCGTTGCGCGCTGTGATGGAGGATGCCGTGGCGGCGGGCGAGGGCGTGGCGATCCTTGCTGTAACCGCCGCCAATCACGCCCATCACCGGAATGTCGCGGCCCAGGCAATGGCGCATCACGCTTTCATCGCGGGCGGCGACGCCTTCGTCGGTCAGTTGCAGATAACCGAGGGCATCGTCCTTGTGTACATCGACGCCGGCGTCATACAGCACCAGGTCCGGTTGATACAGCGGCAGCAGATAGTTGAGCGTGTCGTCGACCACTTTCAGGTAATCAGCGTCGCCCATGCCCTTGGGCAGCGGGATGTCCCAGTCACTTTCCGCCTTGCGTGCAGGAAAATTCTTCTCGCAGTGCAGGGAAACGGTAATTGCCTCCGGCGTGTCATGCAGGATTCGCGCGGTGCCGTCGCCCTGATGCACATCGCAATCGAAGATCAGCACGCGATTGACCCGGCCGCTTTGCAGCAGGTAATGGCTGATGATCGCCAGGTCATTGAAAATGCAGAACCCCGCCGGGTAGTCGTAATGCGCATGGTGAGTGCCGCCGGCCAAGTGACAGGCCAGCCCATGCTCCAAGGCTTTCTCCGCGGCCAGAATCGAACCGCCGACCGCCCGTACCGTACGCCGTGCCAAGGCTTCGTTCCACGGTAGACCCAGACGCCGTTGGTCTTCGCGGGACAACTCGCCGCTCATATAGCGTTCGATATACGCATGGTCATGGGCGAGGGCGAGGATGTCGTTGGGGCAGATATCCGGGCGCAGCAGATCAGCGTCGCGGGTCAAACCGCTGTCGACCAGGTGATCGCGCAGCAGACGAAACTTGTCCATCGGGAAGCGGTGATCCGCCGGAAACTCGGGGCTGTAGTCTTCGTGGTAGATCAGCGGCAGTGGCATGGCGGTTTCATGTAGGAACGTAGGAAAGAGTGAAGGATCCTACCAGCGATGTAGACTTGCGGCATGGAAACGGAGGGGCATGATGGAGCCGATACTGGAACTTGAAAGCGCGCGCTTGCTGATGCGTCAGTGGCAGGACGAGGATTTGCCGGCATTTGCCGCGATGTGCGCCGATCCTCAAGTGATGCGCTACTTCCCGACACCATTGAGCCGACTGGAAAGCGCTTCGATGATTGGTCGCGTGCGCGGGCATTTCGCCGAGCACGGTTTCGGCTTGTGGGCGCTGGAGCGCAAGGACAGTGGCGAATTTATTGGTTTCACCGGGCTCGGCGTGGTTGGTTTCGATGCACCGTTCACCCCGGCAGTGGAAATCGGCTGGCGCCTGGCCAAGGAACATTGGGGCCTGGGTTACGCCAGCGAAGCAGCGTGGACCGCTCTGCGTTGCGGCTTTGATCGGTTGGCATTGAAGGAAATCGTTTCCTTCACCGCGCAATCCAATTTGCCCTCAGAGAAAGTCATGCAGGCGATCGGCATGCATCACGCCCCGGAAGATGATTTTGATCACCCCAAGCTTGCGGTCGATCATCCGCTGAGACGGCATCTGCTGTACCGCATTACTCGGGAACAATGGCTGCAAACCTTGCATGGATAAGCCGACACGGACGTTTACAATGGCCGCCATATCATTGGCCCGCGCCAGAATCTGAATCGGCCGCCGCAGCCAAGACTGCGCGGCATAGTGCTTTGTGTGAGGAGAGTCTGAATGAGCCAAGTGTTGGAAGATCTGGTCGACTTGCTGACCCTGGAACCGATCGAAGAAAACCTGTTCCGTGGCCGTAGCCAGGATCTGGGTTTCCGTCAGTTGTTCGGTGGCCAGGTGCTCGGCCAGTCGCTGTCGGCGGCCAGTCAGACCGTTGAAGAGGCGCGCCATGTACATTCGATGCACGGCTATTTCCTGCGTCCGGGCGATGCCAAGTTGCCAGTGGTCTACTCGGTTGATCGCGTGCGCGATGGCGGCAGTTTCAGCACTCGCCGCGTCACGGCGATCCAGAAGGGCCATCCGATCTTCACCTGCAGCGCTTCGTTTCAATACGACGAGGCAGGCTTCGAACATCAGAGCCAGATGCCGGTGGTGGTCGGCCCGGAAAATCTGCCGTCGGAGCTGGAATTGACCCAGCAACGCGCGCACCTGATTCCGGAACACATGCGTGAAAAACTGCTGTGCCCGAAACCGATCGAAGTGCGCCCGGTCACCGAAAAGGACCCGTACAACCCGCAGCCGGCCGATCCGGTCAAATATGTTTGGTTCCGTGCCGACGGCGCATTGGCCGACATCCCGGCACTGCACAAATACTTGTTGGCGTACGCCTCGGACTTCGGTTTGTTGACCACCTCAATGCTGCCCCACGGCAAATCGGTCTGGCAGAAAGACATGCAGGTCGCCAGCCTTGATCACGCGCTGTGGTTCCACAACGATCTGCGCGCCGATGACTGGTTGCTCTACGCGATGGACAGTCCGTGGGCCGGCAATTCCCGTGGATTCTCCCGTGGCAGCGTGTACAACCGCGCCGGGCAACTGGTCGCTTCGGTGACGCAGGAAGGCCTGATCCGCCATCGCAAGGACTGGGCATGAGTCTGAAAGAGGTCAAGCACTGGGTGTTCGATATGGACGGCACGTTGACCGTCGCCGTGCATGATTTTGCGGCGATCCGCGTGGCGCTGGCGATTCCGCCGGAGGACGACATCCTCACTCATCTCGCCGCGTTGCCGGCGGATGAAGCGGCGGCGAAACACGCCTGGCTGCTGGAACATGAAAGGGATCTGGCGCTGGGTTCGACCCCGGCCACCGGCGCGGTGGAGCTGGTGCGTGATCTGCACGCACGCGGTTATCGCCTCGGCATTCTGACCCGCAATGCGCGGGAACTGGCGCATGTGACGCTGCAAGCGATTGGCCTCGCCGACTGCTTCGCGGTGGACGATGTGCTGGGCCGCGACGAAGCGCCGCCGAAGCCGCATCCGGGTGGCTTGCTGAAACTGGCAGACGCCTGGGAAGTACCGGCCAGCGAGATGGTCATGGTCGGTGATTACCGCTTTGATCTGGATTGCGGACGAGCGGCGGGGGCGCGGACGGTGTTGGTGAATTTGCCGGAAAACCCTTGGCCGGAGTTGACCGATTGGCATGCGAAGGATTGTGTCGAGTTGCGGCGGATGCTGCTGGCCTGAAATCTTTGCTGCCTGAGCTGGCCTCTTCGCGAGCAAGCTCGCTCCCACAAGGAAATGTATTCCAAATGTGGGAGCGAGCTTGCTCGCGAAGAGGGCATAAAATCCGCCAAACAGTTTACTGATCGAACAACGCCTTCTGCCCCTCCGGCGAGGTCAGCATCCCATCGCCGTTATGCCCGACCCCGGGCACTTCAACCAATCGTTGATTCACCCCTTCCGGATGCCGACGCAGCAAATAGCCGAAGTACAACTTCCCACGCTCCAGGCGATACGCACCTTGCGCCTCGGCTTCACAGCGCTTGTCCAACGCTGGATGCTTGGGATCGACGTCCTGCTGTCCAAGCAGATAAATCACCTCGCGTTTGATGTAACTGCTCTCAAGCTGCAACGGCGTTTGCCCACCGGCGTACACCGGCATGTCTGACAGACCGTACTTCCAGCGATTGAAACCCGCGCATTTGGCGTGATCGAACGCCACCGGCCGTTGTTCATTGAAGTAGGCATAAGATGACGGGTTGGCCACCACGTAGCGCAAGCGAATGCCGTTGGCCTTCAACGCAGGCTGATCCTTGGCCAGCAGGGCATAGCGCTGCACCACCTGGCCACCGCCGGAATGACCGAAGATCACGATCTGCTTCACGTCGGGAAACTGTTTGCGGTCGCTGATCCGTCCAACGATCTCATCGAGCGCGGCATAGGAGCTCAGCGGATTCGGCCCTGTGGATAAGCTGCCGCCCATCCAGTCGTTGCCTTGCCAGCGCAGCAACGTGGCGGGGAGCGAGTACAGCGCGACATCGCTTTCATTGAGGAACTGCGGCGCGATTACCAGCGTGTGGGCACTTTGCCCCGCCAGCTCGGCGGCGCTCTCGGCGCTTTTGCGATAGGTTTCCGAGTTGCGCAACCGGCCATGAATGACGATCAGCACCCGTTCGATCTTCTCCGGCGCAGGACCAATGCCGACCGCCATTTCCCCTGCCTTGAGTTGCAAACGACCGGGGCTGATCGCATCGACACCGGCGGCTTGCGCAGTGCTGCCAACGATCAGTAACGCCAAAAGCCATTTATGCATTTACAGGTTTTTCGCCGCGAAGGTGTCGCACTGGCCGACCTGGCCCTGCGCGAATCCGGTTTTGAACCAGCGCACCCTTTGCGCCGACGTACCGTGGGTAAACGAGTCCGGCACCACACGGCCCTGACCCTGTTGTTGCAGGCGATCATCACCGATGGCGTTGGCCGCATTCAAGGCCTCTTCGATATCGCCCGGTTCCAGCCAGTTCAAACGCTTCTGCGCACTGTAGGCCCAGACGCCGGCGAGGCAGTCAGCCTGCAATTCCTGACGCACCAGCAAACCGCCGTCGCCTTCCATCTGCCGACCTTGCTGGCGAGCTGTCTGAATTTTCGCCGAGACGCCGAGAAGCGTCTGCACATGGTGTCCGACTTCATGCGCGATCACGTAGGCCTGGGCGAAGTCGCCGGCCGCTTTGAAGCGTTGCGACATTTCCTGGAAGAACGCCATATCCAGGTAGACCTTCTGGTCCGCCGGGCAATAGAACGGGCCAGTGGCCGAGGTCGCCAGACCGCAGGCGGAATTGACCCGATTGCTGAACAGCACCAGGGTCGGATCTTTATATTGGCGCCCGGCCTGTTGGAAAATCGCGCCCCAGGTGTCTTCGGTATCGCCGAGGATCGAGCGGACGAATTCGGCCTGTTCATCATTGGCCGGCGGTGCCTGGCGGGTTTGCGAAGTAGATGCAGATTGTTGTGTGGATTGCCCGGCGAGCTGGCCGAGGATCTGCATTGGGTCCTGCCCGGTGATCCAGCCAATGCCGACGATCAGCAGAATCGCCCCCAGGCTCAGGCCTTTGCCGCCACCGAAGCGCATGCCGCCGCCACCGCCGGCATCATCACCACGGGCATCGACGACGTTGTCACTGCGTCGGCCTTTTTTCCATAGCATGTGGGAATCCTCTGTGTGTATCGGGTGGTGATGAGTGTTGCTGTTGTGTGAGTGTGGCGCCAGTCCGGTCGTCCGTCTATTGGCCACACGCAAACAGGCCCGGCCTCGTGCTGACGAGGTCGGGCCTGTTATTGACGGTCTGGCGCGCGGCAAATTCAATCCCGCGCAGGATTTCTATCGCTGGATTATCAATCAGCGATCAAAGGCATCCCATTCAGGGGCGAAATCCGGGCTGACCTGACGTTGGTTTTTCGGCAGTGCTGCAATCAATGCGCGGTCTTCATCATCCAGTTCAACTTTCAGCGATGCGAGGTTGGCCAGTTGATTGGCCCGGCTGCTGGCCTTGGGAATCGCCGCGACGTTGGGCTGATCCAGCAGCCATTTCAGTGCGACCTGAGTCGGCAGCACGCCGTGCTTTTCGGCGATCTGTTGAATCTGCGGGATGTCTGAGACCTTGTTGCGCGCCAGCGGGGTGTAGGCCGTTAGTGCCATGTCGTGTTGACGGGCGTAGTCGAGCAGGGCGTTTTGGCCGAGCAGGACGTGGTATTCGACCTGAATCGCTGACAGATCAATCCCATAGTCTTCGACGACTTTGCGCAGCAATGGTAGCGGAAAATTCGCCACGCCGATGTTGCGTGCCAGCCCCTGTTTTTTGAACGAAGCCAATGTCTCGAGGGTGCGTGGCAGGTCCCAGTCGGTGCTCGGCCAGTGGATCATGAACAAGTCGACGTAGTCGCTGCGCAACGCGGTAAGGCTGCGGTCCATGGAATGGCGCATCGCGTCGGGTTGCAACTGATCCCACCAGACTTTGGTGGTGACGTGAATCTGCTCGCGCGGTGTCGGGGTATTCGCCAATGCTTGTCCGACGGCGTCCTCGTTGTTGTAGGCCGCTGCCGTGTCGATGTGTCGATAACCCAGTTCCAGTGCTTGCTCCACGGCGCGGGTGCATTCTTCGCCGAGCATCGGCCAGGTGCCGAGACCGAGTTTCGGCATGTTCAAACCTTGGGCATTAACGATGTGCTGCATGGTCGATCTCCTGTTCGAAAGCAGTCATGCCGGCAATATGCCGGGCGGCGATGTAACCGAAAGTCAGCGCCGGGCCGATGTTGATACCGCCCGCCGGGTAGTGGCCGCCCATGATGCTGGCCATGTCGCCACCGGCTGCGTAGAGGCCGGCGATGGGCTGTTCGTGGGCATCCAGTACTTGCGCGTGCGGGTTGACCTTGAGCCCGGCGAAGGTGCCGAAGCAGCCCGGCTGGACTTTCACGGCGTAGAACGGGCCAGTGTCTATTGGGGCAACGCAGGGGTTGGGAAGGTTCGCCGGATCACCCTGTTTGCGGTTGTAGGGTGTTGCGCCGCGACCGAACAACGGGTCTTCGCCGTGACGGGCATGGCGGTTGTAATCGTCGAGGGTGTGGCGCAATCCGCTCGGATCGATGCCGCAGGCGCGGGCCAATTCTTCAATACTGTTGCCGCTTTTCAGATAGCCGCTGCGGATAAAATCTGACACTGGCAGCGGAAATGGCCGCGATATGCCCAGTCCATAACGCCGTTGAAAGGCGCGCGTACAGATCAGCCATGAGGCGACTTCTTCACCTTCCGGCGCAGCAGCGACCATGGCGCTGACGTAGTCGTAATAACCGTTGGCTTCGTTGACGAAACGCTGGCCGTTGCGCAGAACCCCGATGATCCCGGGTTTGCCGCGCTCAATGATGTGTGGGAAATGGCCGATGCTGCCGTCGGAATGTGGCACTTGCGACACCGGCGCCCACGCCACGGGCGAAGCCACATCGGCATTGACCCGCGCGCCGACGCTTTCGCCCAGGCGCAAACCATCGCCGTCGACGGCCAGCGGCGGCAGCGCCCAATGCTCGTGAACGGTCGGCGTGCGCGGGAACAGGGCTTTGCGCCGCTCGATGTCATTGGCAAAACCACCGGCGGCGAGCACTACGGCTTTGCGTGCATGAATGCGGATCGGGCCTTTGTCTGTGTTGACCACAGCGCCCGAGACGCGCGAGCCTTCACGCAGTAACGCTGTCACGGGTGCCGATTCCCAAAGCAACACGCCGAGGTCTTCGGCGGATTTTGCCAATCGTGCAATCAACGCCACGCCATTGACCAATTGCATGGCCCGGCCATGGATCGCGAGATCTAGCAAATGTCGGGTAAAGCGCCGGGTGACATGCCATGCGGCTTTCAGTGAACGGGTCAGATTGAGGAACGCCGACAGATCGGCGCCGGCCATGATCGGCATGCCCATGAAGGACGTTTCGCGCATCGTTGTACGAAGGCGCTTGAGCAAGCGTCCGACCTTGCGTCCATCGTAAGGCGCGGCGATGACCGAGCGGCCACCGGTGCCAGCACCCGGCGTGTCGCCATGAATGTCGGCAATGGCATTGCCATCGGCAAATTGCAGCGCAGTGTGTTGCTCGAAAAACGCGACCATGCGCGGTCCCGCTTCAAGGAAAGCGTCGATCATCGCCGGGTCGAAGTGCTCGCCCAGTTCATGGCGCAAATAGGTGCGCGGTTGTTCGATGTCTTCGATGATCCCGGCCCGACGCGCTAGTGGATTGCACGGCACCCACGCCCAGCCACCGGACCAGGCAGTGGCGCCACCGAACACCGGATCTTTCTCGACAACGATGACTTTCAAACCATGCCACGCGGCAGTCACGGCGGCCGATAAACCGGCGGCACCGGAACCGACGACCAATACGTCGCAGTCGATATCAGGGTGTTCGGCAGACATCAAACAACGCTCCGGCAGTAAGTTTTTTTGGAATTTGATTCCAGAAAATAACCAGTGTCGCGACGACTCTACAAGCCTTGAGCCTATAAAATGGGCGGTTATCGAACAGCCGGTTCCAGATTTCGCTTTGCCGCCAATGTCTTCTAGAATCGGCAAAATTTCTTTGGACGTCTCCATGGCCGGCAGTCAAATCGAACGGGTTTTCAGCGTGCTGGAAAGCCTCACCAGTGATCCACGCGGGCTGCCGATGCAGACGCTCGCCGAGCAGCTGGATATCCCCAAGAGTGCAACACACCGCTTGCTCGCCGAGCTGATTCGGTTGGGCTACGTACGGCAGAATGCGGAAACGTTGCGCTATCACTTGTCGACCAAACTGGTCGCTATGGGCTTTCAATACCTGTCGAGCTGCGGTGCCGATATCGTCCAGCCGGTACTCGACCGACTGGCGCAGGAAACCGGCGAACTGGTGCGTCTGGGCGTGATCGATGGCGAGCGCCAGACCTGGATCGCCAAGGCACAAGGCGCGCGCACCGGTCTGCGTTACGACCCGGACATGGGCCGCGACGCGCCGCTGTTCTACACCGCGTCGGGGCATGCGTGGCTGGCGTGCATGAGCGACGCCGAGGCGTTGTCACTGGTCGAGCGGCAGGCGGCGGAGGTGCCGGTGGGGATCGGGCCGAATGCGCCGCGTTCAAATATCGAGTTGCTGGAACGGCTGCGTCTGGCTCGTGAGCAGGGTTATGCCTGTGTCGAAGAAAGTTCGGCAGTGGGGACTTCAGCGATTGCGGCGGTGGTGAGGCATCCAACGGATGGTCGGGTGATCGGTGTACTGAGTATTGCCGGTCCCAGTGCGCGGATGCCGGGGGCGCGGTTGCATGAGCTGGCACCGCTGTTGCTGACCTTCACCGAAGAATTATCAGCAGCAAGCCTGGCCTCAGAACTGTTTATCTAATCCGAGTTCACACAGACCCCCTGTAGGAGTGAGCCTGCTCGCGATAGCGGTATGTCAGCCAACGTTAACGGCGACTGACACTCCGCTATCGCGAGCAGGCTCACTCCTACAGGGGATTTTTGTTGTTCACGAAGTTGTGCGGTGTTCGCACGGTTTTAGAATGGATGGGTGTTTGATTCTGGAACTCGGTTCTAAATTGTTGCTGGATTGATATTCCAACAACAATCACAAAAGGACCGCACCTTGAATTCGCCCCTTCGAATCGCCCTGATCGGCGCCGGCAACATGGGCCAGCAACATTATCGGCATCTGCAAACCCTCAACGAAGCAACGCTGTGCGCGGTGGCGGATCCCGGGTCGCAAGCAGCAGGGCTTGCGGCGGAATGGGGTGTAAGGCATTTCGCTGATCATCGTCAGATGCTGGAGCAGATCCGGCCAGACGCGGTGATCGTCGCCAATCCGAATAATCAACACGTCAGCACGGCGCTCGATTGTCTGGCGGCGGGTGTGCCGGTGCTTCTGGAGAAGCCGGTCGGCGTGCACCTGGATGAAGTGCGCGAACTGGTTGCGGCGGTCAAAAGCAGCGGCGTGCCGTTGCTGGTCGGCCATCATCGGCGCCACAACCCGCTGATCGTTCGCGCTCATGAGCTGGTGCAGAGCGGGGCGCTTGGACGGCTGATCACGGTGACTGCACTGTTCCAGTTGCGCAAACCGGACAGTTATTTCGAGATCCCGTGGCGCCGTGAACCGGGCGCCGGGATGTTGCTGACCAACCTGATTCACGACCTCGATCTATTACGGCATCTGTGCGGTGAAGTACGCTCGGTGCAAGCGATCACCGACAACGCCGTGCGCGGTTTCGCCAACGAAGACAGTGCGGCGGTGTTGCTGCGATTCGAAGGCGGCACACTGGGCACATTGAGCGGTTCCGACGCGGTCGCCGCGCCGTGGAGTTGGGAGCTGGATTCGGGCGAGAACCCGGTGTATCCACGTCATGCGGATCAGCCGTGCTATCTGCTGGCCGGAACCGCCGGAGCGTTGAGCATTCCGCAGCTCAAGCGTTGGCACTATGCCGCTGAGCAGTTCGACGCCGGTTGGCATGAGCCCTTGTTGATGGTCGAAGAATCCTACGGCGGTGACGACGCTTTACGCTTGCAGTTACAGCATTTCGTACGCGTGGCGCGGCGTGAAGTCGAGCCGCTGGTGAGTGCGGCCGACGCTGCGCGCACTTTGGCGCTGATCGAAGCCATACGCGAGGCCGCCGCCACCGGCCGTGCCTGCACCCCTGCGCTGATAGAGGCTTGAACATGAACGAACGAATCCTGTCTCTGGCTAGCCTCACCGTGCTGGAGTTGTCGCCACCGCAAATGGTCGAAGTGGCGGCACGTGCTGGTTACAGCCATGTCGGCCTGCGCCTGGAACCGGCGACGCCCGAGGAGCATCATTTCCCTTTGGTCGCCGATGCTGAATTGCGCCGTCAGACTTTGCAGCGGCTGCGCGACACCGGCATCCTCGTGCTCGACGTGGAAATCCTGCGTCTGAAGCCGCAAACCGACGTCGCCGATTTCGAGAAACTTCTTACGGTCGGTGCGGAATTTGGCGCTACCGAATTGCTGGTCGCCGGTAACGATCCTGATGAACAGCGGCTCACCGATAACTTTGCGGCGCTTTGCGATCTGGCCGCGCCTTACGGGCTGCACCCGCATCTGGAGTTCATGCCCTGGACTGATGCGCGCAACCTCGAACAAGCGCTGCGAATGGTCGAAAACGCTGATCGGGAAAACGCTGCGGTGCTGGTCGATGCGTTCCACTTTGATCGTTCGGCGTCACGCTTGGAGGATCTGGCTGAAGTGCCAGTGTCGCGTCTGCGTTATGCGCAATTATGTGATGTAGCGGGGCCGAGGCCGTCAGACATGGCCGAGATCTTGCGTCAGGCGCGCAACGAGCGGCGGTTTCCCGGCGAGGGTGATTGTGATCTGCTCGGGTTGCTGCGAGCGCTGCCGACTAATATTCCACTGAGTCTGGAAATTCCCACGGTAAAACTGCTGGAGCAGGGCGTGAGCGGATTGGAGCGAGCGCAGATGGCGATCGACAGGACGCGGGAATTGTTGGCGCGACTGTGAGTCTTTTTTGTGGCGAGGGAGCTTGCTCCCAGTGGACTGCGTAGCCGTCCCCAATCGGCGACCGCCGCGCGATCCCCTTCGCCACCGTATTGTTGTTCAAACAGGGATAACCAATGACTGTCAGCACCCCGCTGTCCGGTGTCAACCAACCCTTCAAGGGGATCTTGCTGATTGTCGTGGCAACCTTCCTGTTCTCCAGTCACGACGCATTGTCGAAATACCTGTCCGGTTTTTATCCGATCGTGATGGTGGTCTGGGCGCGCTATCTGGTGCACACACTGCTGATGGCGGGGATTTTTCTGCCGCAATCCGGGTTGCGTGTGCTGCGCACCAAGAAGCCGTTATGGCAATTGGTTCGGGCACTGTGCCTGCTCGGCACCAGCCTGTTCTTCACCACCGCGTTGTTGTACATCCCGTTGGCGGAAGCCACGGCGGTCAACTTTCTTGCGCCAGTGTTGGTGACCGCATTGTCGGTGCCGCTGCTCAAGGAGCGAGTGACCCGAGGTCAATGGATCGCGGTGATCTGCGGCTTTATCGGCGTGCTGATCATCGTCCATCCCGGCGGTGAGTTGTTCACTCCGGCGGTGTTGCTGCCGTTCTGCTCGGCGCTGTTTTTCTGCTTTTATCAACTGCTGACCCGCAAGCTCGCCGAGGTGGACAGCCCGACCACCAGCAACTTCTTTGCCGGGTTATGCAACACGCTGGTGATGAGTGCACTGGTGCCGTTCTTCTGGCAGGTGCCGACGTTGACCCATGCCGGGTTGATGCTGGCGCTGGGCAGTTGCGGGATGACCGCGCATTTGTTTCTGACCCAGGCGTTCCGCCATGCCGCTCCAGCACTGCTGGCGCCGTTCGGTTATTGCCAGATTGTGTTTGCCGGGTTGTTGGGCTGGCTGCTGTTCAATCACACGCCGAGTCTGCTGACGATCATTGGCATCGCGGTGATCTGTTGCAGCGGACTGGCGGCAGCGTGGCAGCAGAGCCGCCGTTGAGCTGACAACACAAGAAACTGTGGGAGCGAGCTTGCTCGCGAAAGCGGTATGTCAGTCACATTTGTTTCGACTGTCAGTCCGCATTCGCGAGCAAGCTCGCTCCCACAAGGGGCCAATCAAGTGGTCAGGTTATTCGGTGACGGTAGGAATCTTGCGCGGTGCCATGAAATACATCCACGTCAGCGCAATGAAGTACATCGCCGGAATCAGGGTGAACAACACGGTGTAGTTGTTGTTGGTCACGGTGAGGATGTGGCCGACGATCTGGGTCATGAACATCCCGCCGATCGCTGCGCACATACCACCGAAACCGAACACGGTGCTCATCATGTGCTTGGGCGTGTAGTCCATTACCAGGCTCCAGATGTTTGCTGTCCACGCCTGGTGCGCACCGATTGCCAGAGAAATCGCGGCCACCGCCACCCACAGGTTGGCTGAGCCGGCGGCCATGATCACGCCGATGATGCAGCAAGCAAACAGGAGCATCGACAGCAGCCGCGCTTTGATCGAGTTCATCCCGCGACCGATCAGGAACGAAGACAGAATGCCGCCACCGACGCTACCGAAGTCGGCCGTGACGTAGATGATGATCAGCGGAATACCCATTTGGGTGACGTTGATGCCCAGATTGTATTGCTGATTGAGGAACGGTGGCAGCCAGTACAGGTAGAACCAGAACACCGGCGCGGTCAGCGAGTAGGCGAGGGCGAAGGCCCAGGTGCCGCGCATCCGCAGGATTTTCGAGAACGGCACGCGGGCCTGTTCCGGTTCGACTTCCTGCTGGATGTAGTCCAGCTCGGACTGTTTCACGCTCGGGTGATCTTCCGGGTTGAAGTATTTCAAGCCCCAGAACAACAGCCAGATCCCGCCCAGCGCCGCCATGCACAGGAACGCCGCTTGCCAGCCCCAGACGTGCAGCACCAGAGGCAGCAGCATCGGCGTGAACATCGCACCGACGTTGGTGCCGGCGTTGAAGATGCCGGTGGCAACCGCACGTTCGCCGGCCGGGAACCACAGGCGCGTGGTTTTCACGCAGGCCGGGTAGTTCGCCGCTTCAGTCAGACCGAGGATAAACCGGCAGACCATAAAGCCAACGGCTGACGTTGCCAGACCGTGGGCACCGGTGGCCAGGCTCCACAGCAGCACGGCGCAGAAGAACACGCGCTTGACGCCGACCCGGTCGATCAAGCGACCTTGCAGGACGAAACCGATCGCGTAGCCGACCTGAAACCAGAAGTTGATGTTGGCGTAATCCATCGCCGTCCAGCTCATTTCCTTGGCGAGGATGGGCTGCATGACGCCGAGGGCGGCGCGGTCGATGTAGTTCAGGGTAGTGGCGAAAAACACCAGCGCCAGCATGCCCCAACGGGTCTTGCCGACAGCCATGGCGCCGCGGATCTTGTCGCCGATGCCACCCGTGGCAGTGCTCATGGCCGGAGCCATGCGGGAAGTCTGTGAAGGAATCATGTGTTCCACCCGTTTTTGGATTTGTTATTTGGTGTGCTTGTTACTTGCACGCTGCGACCGGTGGTTCAGATCCGGACTCAATGTGCAGTCGATGTTGGGCAGTGGACGAAAAATCGTCAATTCGCCAAACCACCATTGTGTTCGATAATCGCACGCAAAACTAACCGGGTAGTACACTTTAAATTGCTGCCACGATCGATGCAGCCAATAATTTCCCCCACTATAAAAATCATCCTGTGTAGGAGCTGCCGAAGGCTGCGATCTTTTGATTTTGCTTTTCAGCAATAAAGATCAAACGATTGCCGGCTGCGGCGGCTCCTACAGTAAAGATAAAGCGGCGCAGTCCGGGAGTTGAAACATGCAGCGTTCCATTGCCACCGTTTCCTTGAGCGGCACCCTGCCGGAAAAACTCGAAGCCATCGCCGCCGCCGGGTTCGACGGGGTGGAGATTTTCGAAAACGACCTCCTGTACTACGACGGCAGCCCGCGGGAAATTAAACAGATGTGCGCCGATCTCGGCATCGCCATCACTCTGTTTCAACCGTTCCGCGATTTCGAAGGCTGCCGCCGTGATCGCCTGGCGCGCAACCTTGAGCGCGCCGAACGCAAGTTCGACCTGATGCAGGAACTGGGCACCGACCTGGTGCTGGTCTGCAGTAACGCCTCGGCCGACAGCGTCGGTGATCAACAAATTCTCGTCGATGACCTGCGCCTGCTGGCCGAGCATGCCGGTGCGCGCGGCTTGCGCATTGGTTACGAAGCGCTGGCGTGGGGCCGTCACGTGAATACTTATCAACAGGTCTGGGACATCGTGCGTCAGGCCGATCACCCGAGCCTCGGTGTGTTGCTCGACAGCTTTCATACGTTGTCGCTGAAGGGCGATCCCCGCGCCATCGCCGACATTCCCGGCGACAAGATCTTCTTTGTGCAAATGGCCGACGCGCCGATCCTGGCCATGGATGTGCTGGAGTGGAGCCGGCATTTTCGCTGCTTCCCGGGACAGGGCGAATTCGATCTGCCGGGTTTCCTCGCGCCGATCATCCAGAGCGGTTACACAGGGCCACTGTCGCTGGAAATTTTCAACGATGGCTTCCGCGCCGCGCCGCCACGGGCCAATGCCGCCGACGGTTTACGTTCACTGCTGTATCTGGAAGAGAAAACCCGTCAGCGTCTTGAGCAGGAAGCGACACCTGTCGCCAATCGCGAAATCCTTTTCGAAACACCGAAGGCCAGCGAGTACAACGGCATCGAGTTTCTCGAGTTTGCCGTCGATGAAAGCCTCGGCGCCAAACTGTCGAACTGGCTGGAACGCTTGGGGTTCGTCAAGGCTGGGCAGCATCGTTCCAAGAGCGTGAGTCTGTTACGTCAGGGTGACATCAACCTGATCCTCAACTCCGAGCCTTATTCCTTTGCGCACAGCTTCTTCGAGGCTCACGGCCCGTCGCTGTGTGCCACGGCTGTGCGGGTCAAGGACAGCGCCAGTGCCTTGGCCCGTGCTGTCGCTTACAAAGGTCAGCCCTATCGTGGACTGGTCGGCCCCAACGAACTGGAACTGGCAGCGGTGCGCGCGCCGGACGGCAGCCTGATTTATCTGGTGGATGAACAGGCCGACGTCTACGGCACCGATTTCAACCTGCTGGCAGACGCGCCGGCCCGTGGCGGTCTCAAGCGTATCGATCATATGGCCATGGCGTTGCCGGCCGACAGCCTCGACAGTTGGGTGCTGTTCTACAAGAGCCTGCTGGATTTCGAGGCGGACGATGAAGTGGTGCTGCCTGATCCGTATGGTCTGGTGAAGAGCCGCGCCTTGCGTAGCCGCGACAGTTCGATCCGCTTGCCGCTGAACATCTCCGAGAACCGCAACACCGCCATCTCCCACGCGCTGTCGAGTTATCGCGGCTCCGGGGTGCACCACATCGCCTTCGATTGTGACGACATCTTCGCCGAAGTCAGTCGCGCCAAAGAAGCCGGCGTGCCGCTACTGGATATTCCGCTCAACTATTACGACGACCTTGCCGCGCGCTTCGATTTTGACGACGAGTTTCTCAGTGAACTGGCGTATTACAACGTTCTGTACGACCGTGATGCCCAGGGCGGTGAGCTGTTCCACGTCTACACCGAACCGTTTGAAGGGCGTTTCTTCTTCGAGATCATCCAGCGCAAGAATGGCTATGCCGGGTATGGCGCGGCGAACGTCGCGGTGCGCCTGGCGGCGATGGCCAAATCTCGCAGTGGTGCCGTGCGCCAGGCGAAGTTGTAGGAAATTCGTAAACGCGAGATTAAACACGGGCCGCGCGGCTTCCTTCACTGTGCTGCGCAGCCCATAATCGCCGCCTGTGCAGTGATGGCCGTGAGCCCGCAATGACGATGAATACAGAACTTTCCGCAGCTTCTGAAGTTTCCACTGTAGAGCCGCGCAAGAGTCGCAAGAACAACCCGGAAAAGACCCGCGAGAACATCTTGCAGGAGGCGATCGTCGAGTTCGTCCAGCAAGGCTTGTCCGGTGCTCGCGTCGATGCGATCGCCGAGCGAATCCACACCTCCAAACGCATGATCTATTACTACTTCGGCAGTAAGGAGCAGTTGTACGTCGAGGTGCTGGAAAAGCTTTACGGTGACATCCGCAGCACCGAAAACCGTCTGCACCTGGCCGAGCTGGCGCCGGTAGAGGCGATTCGGCGTCTGGTGGAATTTACCTTCGATCACCACGACCGCAATGTCGATTTCGTGCGCATCGTCAGCATCGAAAACATCCACAACGCCGAATACGTGAAGCGTTCCGACGCGATCAAGGCGATGAACAACACCATCCTCGATTCACTCGGCGAGATTCTGCGTCGTGGTGCTGCTGAAGGTGTTTTCCGTGTGGGGCTGGATGCGCTGGATGTGCATTTGCTGATCAGTTCGTTCTGCTTCTATCGCGTGTCGAACCGGCACACATTTGGCGAGATCTTTCAGATCGATCTGCCGGATGAAAGCATCAAACAGCGGCATCGCGAGATGATTTGCGAATCGGTGCTGCGCTACCTGCAGGCCTGACACATTCCCCCTGTGGGAGCGAGCCTGCTCGCGAAAGCGGTGTGTCAGTCAACAGATGTATTGGCTGGCCGTAAGCCTTCGCGAGCAGGGGGAAAGAACTCAGCCATTCATGCTTTGAAAATGCGCGAGCATCCGCTGCGCGTCCGGCACCACGTCACTGAACAATTCAAACGCTTTCACTGCCTGAAACACCGCCATGTTGCCCCCATCCAGCGTCCGGCAACCCAGCGCGCGGGCGTTGCGCAGCAGTTCGGTTTCCAGCGGGAAATACACAATCTCCGCCACCCACAATTCCTTGCGCAGCAACTCGACTGGCACCGGCATGCCCGGCAGTTTGGCCATGCCCATTGGCGTGGTATTCACCAGCCCGTCGGCCTGATTCAGCGTACTCGGTAGATCTTGCCCGGCCACGGCGCGACCCGAGCCGAAATGCTGATTGAGATTGTTCGCCAGACTCTCAGCGCGTTCACGATCGACATCGAAAATAGTCAGTTGCTGTACGCCTTCGCTCAACAATGCGTGGGCCACTGCTGCGCCTGCGCCACCGGCGCCCATCTGGACTACGCGCTCGCGGGCAGCGTCCTTCAGCCCCCGGCGAAAACCCTCGGCGAATCCAAGGCAGTCAGTGTTGTGGCCGACACGTTTACCGTCCTTCAACACCACGGTGTTCACCGCGCCAATACCTTTGGCTTCCGGCGACAACTCATCAAGCAGCGGAATGATTGCCTGCTTGCACGGGAAGGTGATGTTCAGCCCGGTGTAGTTCATCCGCTCGGCCGCCAGCAGCAGGTCGGGCAGGGCGGTGCTGTCCATTTTCAGTTGATCGAGATCGATCAGTCGGTACAGATAACGCAGGCCTTGGGCATCACCTTCGTGCTCATGCAGCGCCGGCGTGCGCGAGGCCTGAATGCCGGCGCCGATCAGCCCGGCGAGTATTACGTTAGAGCGAGACATGCGCATTACCCCTTCAGCCGCTGGCTGAAATGTTCCAGCGCCAGGCGATAGCCATGACTGCCAAACCCGGCCATTACCGCCGTGGCAATCGCCGAGACAAACGAGTGATGACGAAACGGCTCGCGGGCGTGGACGTTGGACAGGTGTACCTCAATCACCGGCAATTCACTGGCCACCAGTGCGTCGCGAATCGCCACCGAAGTATGCGTCCACGCGGCCGGATTGATCACGATCCCGGCGCAACGGCCGCGGGCGGCGTGAATCCAGTCGAGCAGTTCGCCTTCGTGATTGGTCTGGCGAAACTCTACGGCCAGGCCGAATTCTTCGCCTGCGCGACCGCACAACGCCGAGATGTCCGCCAAGGTTTCGTGACCGTAAGTCGCCGGCTCACGAGTGCCGAGCAGGTTCAGGTTCGGGCCATTGAGCACCAGAACGATAGGGGGCATGAGGGGTAACTCCACTTATTGTTTTTGGCTTTGGCCGAGGATTTCAGCCTGTGGAGATAAAATGTACTAGATGGTTACCATGGTCAATTGAACAAAAATGGACGTGGCGTTTTATGTTCGGTGATCGCACAGAAGCAATATTGATCGAGATATGACGACAGCTTTGCTTACGTTTTTCACTGGAGATTGCCCGGCTCATGACCTGTTGCGACGCTAGCCTGAAAAGCGGTGAAACGTCATGTGCCGATCACCAGTCGTCGGATTTGAAAGGAATCTTGAATCCTGAAACTTATTAACCTAACGGATGGGTTAGCATGAAGGTGTGCAGCTACAAAGGATTGTCGATTGTCATCATGTTGCGAGATGAGCATTGCCCCCCGCACGTTCACGTGAATTCAGGTAGCTGGAGCGCCCGATTACAGTTCAGTTTCTGGCACAACGATATTGAGCTTTGGGATGTCATGCCGCTTTCTCGTCGACCACCGTTAACCGTGCTGGATGGCTTGTGTCGATCTCTTGAGCAGCCTGCTCATCTGCGACGAGCACGCGGGATCTGGTGGTCAAGATTGCAAACTGTCTGTCTCGACAATCAATTGTGGGACAGCCATTCAAACGAAGTGCTGGGGATGAAACTCGTCACTGACAAGACATACAGAGTGGGATCGGCGCGTTATCTGCCAGAAGAGGGCAAAACTCTTCTGACATTGATAGGCGCATTGGAAGGAGTGGAAATCGATTTATGAAAGTCATCAAGGCTAAGCCATCCACACATCGTCCCCTGACGGAGGAGATGATCGACGCCGCCATCCTGCAAGGGGAGGCACGCCGAGCGAGTAGCTTGCAGGCTGTCTCCGTAAACTTTGAGAAACCATCCCTGATCATCCGTTTTGAAGACGGCAGCGGTGTGTTGCTACCGGTGGATCGTTATCCAGAGTTCGACGGATTCAATGCAGAGGATTACGAAAACCTGACAGTTGGCTTTGCGGGCACTGCGCTTTGTCACGAGGGTAAAGACCTCGACGTTTCCATTTCTGGGATGATTTCGGCGAGCCCATCACTATTGGCCATGGCCGCTTCTGCCGTTGCTTCGCGCAACGGCCGTCAGAGCAGCGCGGCAAAGTCTGCAGCCGCGCGGGCGAATGGCAAAAAGGGCGGGCGTCCGCGTAAGGTCGATCCCGCTTAGTGAGCGCCCACAAAAAAGCCGTCAATCACGACGGCTTTTTCGTATCCGGCATCGGCAATCAACGCCGGGTCAGCAACACACCCGATTCCATATGATGCGTCCACGGGAACTGGTCGAACAACGCACACTGCGTAATGCGGTGGGTGTCGTGCAACTGGGCAATGTTCGCCGCCAGGGTTTCCGGGTTGCAGGAGATGTACAGGATGTTATCGAAACGTCGGGTCAGCTCGCAGGTGTCCGGGTCCATGCCGGCGCGCGGCGGGTCGACGAAGACGCTGCCGAACTCGTAGCTCTTCAGGTCGATGCCTTGCAGGCGACGGAACGGGCGCACGTCGTTGAGCGCTTCGGTCAGTTCTTCGGCGGACAAACGCACCAGGGTGACGTTATCCACAGCGTTTTCGCTGAGGTTACTCAGTGCAGCGTTGACCGAGGTTTTGCTGATTTCGGTAGCCAGCACTTTGCGCACGCGAGTCGCGAGCGGCAGGGTGAAGTTGCCGTTACCGCAATACAGCTCCAGCAAGTCGTCAGTGCGGTCACCGAGTGCTTCGTACGCCCAGTTGAGCATCTTCTGGTTCACCGTACCGTTCGGCTGGGTGAACGCGCCTTCCGGCTGGCGATAGCTGAAAGTGCGGCCGCCGACATCGAGTTTCTCGACCACGTAATCGAGGCCAAGCACTTCGCGTTTACCCTTCGAGCGTCCAATGATGCTCACACCGAGATCCGCCGACAACCTGGTTGCTGCCGCGTGCCAGTGTTCGTCCAGCGGGCGGTGATAGCACAGGGTGATCATCGCATCGCCGGCCAGCGTGGTCAGGAACTCCACCTGAAACAGCTTGTGGCTCAGCGCCGAACTGGCTTGCCACGCCGCTTTCAATTGCGGCATCAACTGGTTGATGCGCAGGCTGGCAATCGGGAACGCTTCGATGAGGATCGGCGTGCGTTTGTCGTCCTGAGAAAACATCGCGTAATGCCGCTCGCCACCTTCGCGCCATAGGCGGAATTCGGCGCGCAGACGGAAGTTCTGCAGCGGCGAGTCGAACACGGTCGGCTCGGGGGCATCGAACGGCGCCAGCAGATCACGCAAACGCGTGACCTTGGCTTCAAGTTGCTCGGCGTAAGCCTGGGAATCGAATGTCATGCGTTGAACCAACCCAACTTGATCACAAACAGAATCGACAGAATCACCAGCGCCGGGTTCAGCTCACGAGCGCGGCCGGACAGCAACTTGATCACGGTCCAGGCGATGAAGCCGAACGCGATGCCGTTGGCGATCGAGTAAGTGAATGGCATGGCCAGCGCGGTCACCACGACCGGCGCGGCGACGGTGATGTCGTCCCAGTCTATTTCCGCCAGACCGGAAGTCATCAACACGGCGACGAACAGCAGTGCCGGCGCGGTGGCGAACGCCGGAACGCTGGCCGCCAGTGGCGAGAAGAACAGTGCCAGCAGGAACAGAATCGCCACGACGATGGCCGTCAGACCGGTACGCCCGCCCGCACTCACGCCAGCCGCGGATTCGATGTAGCTGGTGGTGGTCGACGTGCCGAGCAACGAACCGGCCATGGCCGCGGTGCTGTCGGCGATCAGCGCGCGACCCATTTTCGGCATGTGGCCGTCTTTGCCCATCAGACCGGCGCGCTTGGCGACGCCGATCAGGGTGCCGGAGTTGTCGAACAGATCAACGAACAGGAACGCGAAGATCACGCTGACCAGACCGATGTCCAGCGCACCTTTGATGTCCAGTTGCATTAAGGTCGGCGCCAGCGAAGGTGGCATCGAGGTCACGCCGTTGAACGGGGTGACGCCCATGGCGATGGAAATGATGGTCACTGCCAGAATGCCGATCAGTACTGCACCGCGCACTTTCAATGCTTCGAGGGCGACGATCAGGGCGAAACCGAGGGTGGCGAGAATCGGTGCAGGTTGTTTCAGGTCACCAAGGCCGACCATGGTCGCCGGGTTGCTGACGACGATACCTGCGTTGTGCAGGGCGATCAGTGCCAGGAACAGGCCGATACCGGCAGCAATCGCCGAGCGCAGCGGCAGCGGGATGCTGTTGATGATCCATTCACGGATGCGGAAGATCGACAGCAGGAAGAAGCACACCGCCGAGATGAACACCGCGCCCAGCGCCACTTGCCAGGTGTGGCCCATGTGCAGGACAACGGTGTAGGTGAAGAAGGCGTTCAGACCCATGCCCGGCGCAAGGGCGATCGGGTAGTTGGCGATCAGGCCCATGATCGTCGAACCGATCGCGGCGGCCAGACAGGTAGCGACGAACACTGCGCCCTTGTCCATGCCGGTCTCACCGAGAATGCTCGGGTTGACGAACAGAATGTAGGCCATGGCCAAGAAAGTCGTGATGCCCGCCAGAATCTCGGTGCGCACGTTGGTGTTGTGTGCCTTGAGTTGAAACAGCCTTTCCAGCATGTCTGCTCCCCGTGGCGCGCGTGGCGCCGTGAATGTATCGACCTCAACAGCAAAGCACAGACCATCGCAAGCGCCTGGAAAATTGTGGTGGGCCGGAAAAAGCCGCGCATCATACCAGCAGCGTGAGGAATATGGCGGTTGTTGGTGTCGATCGTCGGCGAAGTTTTGCCTAGAAGCCAACTGCGCCATACTGCGCGCTGATTTTTTCGGGACGGGAAGCGCATGAGCAGGTGCTGGATGAAGGTTTCGGGTTTGATTGCAGCACTGATGGCCGTGGCTCCGATAGTGCTGGCGGCCTCGGCGGAGCCGTTGACCCAAGTGAAAGTGATCAAGGTGCAATCGCCGGCCTGTGGCCTGGAGGACATCGCCGATGGCCGGACGCAGACCCAATGCAATCATAGTGGGCCGAGCATCAAGGTCTATGTACTGGAAGTCGGATACGGCCAGAGCCAGCCGCATGCCACCCTGGACGGTTTCGAGGTGAACGGCACCCGAGCGCCGGTCTGTGCCTTTGATAACGGCAACCTGACCGAGTGCACTCCCGGCAACAAAACCGTCGGTTCTCTTTATACCTTCGATCTGGCGGGCAAGCAGGAAGGCACCTTCACCTTCAGCAACACCTCGATCAACGCGCCACGCAATACGATGTCGACCCAGCTTTACATCAAGTAACGGCTGTCTGCGAACAGGGCCGGACAAAGCTGTCTACGCTTGGAAGATCACCCAGCGGATAACGCCCATGACCTTTAGAGCCCTGATTACCCTCGCCGAGGGCATCGATGATCTGCAAAGCGTGACCCTGATCGACGTGCTGCGCAGGGCCGCCATCGAGGTGGTGGCCGCCAGTATTGAAGGGCGACGCATGCTCACCTGCGCCCGTGGCACACGCCTGACCGCCGATGGCATGCTGGTCGATGTGCTGGCGCAAACCTTCGACCTGATCGTACTGCCCGGCGGTGTTGTCGGTTCACAACATCTGGCCGCACATCAACCGCTGCAACAACTGCTCAAGGATCAAGCCAGCGCCGGACGCCTGTTCGCCGCCATCGCCGAATCCCCGGCCATCGCCCTGCAATCCTTCGGCGTGCTGCGCCAGCGGCGCATGACCTGCCTGCCCAGCGCCAGCCATCAACTCTCGGGCTGTACGTTTGTTGATCAACCGGTGGTGGTCGACGGCAACTGCGTCACCGCACAAGGCTCAGGCGCTGCGCTGGAGTTTGCCTTGACGCTGGTCGAGCAACTCGGCGGCAAGGCCTTGCGGGCAAAAGTGGCGGGGGAGTTGTAGTGGCTGGAGGTGTCAGGCGTGGACAGCGATCAGTTCGATAACCGGTTGCTCCCGATGCTCCGCTTGCCACAGATCGTAGTCGGTTTGTACGCCTAGCCACACACGCGCCTTGCCAATGCCATCACGCTCAAGACGCACAGCCAGATCCGGGCTGATTGGCGCATGTCCGTGTAGTACACGGGAAAGATGTGGGCGCGCGAAGCCCAAGTGTCGGGCCAATTCGGTCACGCTGATGCCAAGCTCGGGCAAAACATCCATCAGCAGGGTTTCGCCGGGGTGTGGCGGGTTGTGCATGGGCATGAGCCTGCCTCCTGTCAGTGAAGGATTTGATCATGGGCTGGAGTGTAAGGCGATACATTACACTCGGTGCGGTAACTATGTACCGCACCTTTTCAGTTATTTTGTGTTTTGGAGGTTGTCAGACCTTCACCTCTTCCACCGGCACATGCATCCGGTCCCGGTTAGCCAGCGTCGGAAACAACTTGATCCACGTCCCGGTCACCACCAGCGTGCCGATCCCGCCCATGACCACCGCTGGGACAGTACCGAACCAGTGAGCGGTGACACCGGACTCGAATTCGCCCAACTGATTGGAAGCGCCGATAAACAGCCCGTTCACCGCGCTGACCCGGCCGCGCATTTCGTCGGGGGTTTCCAATTGTACGAAAGAGGCGCGGATGACCATGCTGATCATGTCCGCCGCGCCGAGCACCACCAGCACCGCCAGCGAGAACCAGAACGAGGTCGACAGGCCGAAGGCGATGGTGGCAACGCCGAATACCCCGACCGCGGTGAACATCACTCGGCCAACGTTGCGTTCTACGGCAAATCGGGCGAGGAACAGCGACATCCCCAGTGCGCCGACCGCCGGTGCCGAACGTAGCAGGCCGAGGCCCCACGGCCCGGTCAGCAGGATGTCCTTGGCGAATACCGGCAGCAACGCCGTGGCGCCGCCGAGCAGTACCGCAAACAAATCCAGCGAAATAGCACCGAGAATGTCCGGGCGGCTGCGAATGAAGCGAATCCCGGCCAATAACGAATCCAGCGTGGCTTTGCCTTTGTTCAACGGCGTCTGTCGCGCGGGCAGGTTGAGCATCAAGGTGCAGGCAATGACATACAGCAGCACGGTCGGGCCATACACCCAGACGCTGCCGAACGCGTAGAGCAAGCCGCCCAGCGCCGGGGCGACGATGGTTGCCGACTGTTGCGCCGATTGTGCCGCTGCTACCGCCCGTGGGAACAGTGCGCTGGGCACAATACTCGGCAGCAGTGCCTGGGTGGTCGGCATCTCGAACGAACGCGCCGCGCCGAGCAGGAAGGCGAGGATGAAGATCATCTCGCGGGTGACGTGATCGGTGGCGCTGCCGATGGCCAGCGCCAGGGCGATCAATGCCTGCAACGACTGACAGATCGCCGCGACTTTGCGCCGGTCGTAACGATCAGCGACATGCCCGGTGTGCAGCATGAACAGCACACGCGGGGCGAATTCGACGAGCCCGACCAGACCCAGATCGAGGACGTTGCCGGTCAATTGGTAGAGGTTCCAGCCAATTGCCACAGTGAGCATCTGAAAGCCACTGGCGGTGAAGATCCGCGCGAACCAGAAAGCGAGAAACGGACGATGGTGACGTAACAGCAGGGGCTCTTGGCTGGGCATCTGAAGGCAGGTCTGGCTCGAGGGGAACCGCGAGGTTATCACCAGTCTGTAACAGGAAGTTGCTATGACAAAAAATTTAGTTAGCCAGACATCGATTTCCTCCAACTCGCCGCAAGAAATCCATTGCAGAGCATTGCCGCGCCGATGAGGCAACTTGTCACGCGGCAAACGACCACGCAGTTGTTCGTCGGAAATGGGACTACTCTTTCAACGTTGCTTGATCCAGATCAAAACCCTCCCGGGCCATGCTCTGGTGGCCCGTTGGCCAGACTCCCTGCGTTGCGATGGTTGTTAAAAAAGAACGAATCAGAATTCGCCGCACTCCATATCCGTGGGGGCAGTAGGCGCAGGGGCCACAAGCCCCGAAGCCGGTATTACCTGACAGAGGAAGACTTATGTTCGGTTTAGAGGCACTCGATCTCGCCCGAATTCAGTTCGCGTTCACCATTTCGTTCCACATCCTGTTCCCGGCCATCACCATCGGCCTGGCGAGTTACCTCGCGGTGCTCGAAGGCTTGTGGCTGAAAACCCATAACGACACCTACCGTGACCTTTACCATTTCTGGTCGAAGATCTTTGCCGTCAACTTCGGCATGGGCGTGGTCTCGGGGCTCGTCATGGCCTACCAGTTCGGCACCAACTGGAGCCGCTTCTCGGACTTCGCCGGCGCCGTCACCGGGCCGTTGCTGACCTATGAAGTGCTCACGGCATTCTTCCTTGAGGCCGGTTTCCTCGGGGTGATGCTGTTTGGCTGGAATAAGGTCGGACGTGGGCTGCACTTCTTTTCCACCGTCATGGTGGCCATCGGCACGCTGATTTCGACGTTCTGGATTCTCGCGTCCAATAGCTGGATGCAGACCCCGCAGGGCTTCGAGATCGTCAACGGTCAGGTAATCCCCACCGACTGGCTGGCAATCATTTTCAACCCTTCGTTCCCTTATCGTCTGATGCACATGGCAACGGCTGCGTTTGTCGCCACGGCGTTCTTCGTCGGCTCTTCGGCGGCCTGGCACTTGCTGCGCGGCAAGGACAATCCGGCGATCCGCACCATGCTGTCGATGGCGATGTGGATGGCGCTGATTGTCGCGCCGATCCAGGCCGTCATCGGCGACTTCCATGGCCTGAATACGCTCGAACATCAGCCGGCGAAAATCGCCGCGATCGAAGGTCACTGGGAAAACAAGGGCGACGAAGCGACGCCGCTGATCCTGTTCGGCTGGCCGGACATGAAAGAAGAAAAAACCAGATTTGCCGTGGAGATCCCGTACCTCGGCAGCCTGATCCTCACTCACTCGCTGGACAAACAGGTGCCGGCGCTCAAGGAATTCCCGCCGGAAGACCGGCCGAATTCGACCATTGTGTTCTGGTCGTTCCGGATCATGGTCGGCCTCGGTTTCCTGATGATCTTCACCGGTCTGTGGAGCCTGTGGCTGCGTAAGCGCGACACGCTCTACACCTCGCGCCCGTTCCTCTATCTGGCATTGTGGATGGGGCCTTCCGGCCTGATCGCGATTCTCGCTGGCTGGTTCACCACCGAAATCGGTCGTCAGCCGTGGGTGGTCTACGGACTGATGCGCACGGCGGATGCGTCTTCAAACCACAGCTTCATGCAGATGAGCATCACCCTGATCATGTTTGTGGTGGTGTATTTCGCCCTGTTCGGCGCAGGTCTCGGTTACATGATGCGCTTGGTGCGCAAAGGGCCGAAGATCAGCGAAGGCGCCGAGACGCCGGACGGTGGTCCAGGCAAGCAGCGTACTCCGGCGCGTCCGTTGTCCGCCGCCGACGATTCGGCCGATGCCGATCACGACACCCCCAGCCTGACCAAGGAGATTTGAGCCATGGGTATTGATCTTCCGCTGATCTGGGCCGTGATCATCATCTTCGGCATCATGATGTACGTGGTCATGGACGGCTTCGATCTGGGCATCGGGATTCTCTTCCCGTTCATCCCGGGCAAAGTCGACCGTGACGTAATGATGAATACGGTCGCGCCGGTCTGGGACGGCAACGAAACCTGGCTGGTACTGGGCGGCGCGGCGTTGTTCGGCGCCTTCCCGCTGGCTTATTCGGTGGTGTTGTCGGCGCTGTACTTGCCGCTGATCTTCATGCTGATCGGATTGATCTTCCGCGGCGTGGCGTTCGAGTTCCGCTTCAAGGCCAAGGACGACAAGCGCCACTTGTGGGACAAAGCCTTTATCGGCGGCTCGGTGGCGGCGACGTTCTTCCAGGGCGTGGCGCTGGGCGCGTTCATCGACGGCTTGCCGGTGGTCAATCGGCAGTTCGCCGGCGGCTCACTGGATTGGCTGACACCGTTCACCCTGTTCTGCGGCGCCGCACTCGTGGTGGCGTATGCCTTGCTCGGCTGCACCTGGCTGATCATGAAAACCGAAGGCAAGTTGCAAGAGCAAATGCACAATCTGGCGCGGCCACTGGCATTCGTGCTGTTGGCGGTGATCGGTGTCGTCAGCCTGTGGACACCGCTGGCACACCCGGAAATCGCTTCGCGCTGGTTCAGCATGCCGAACCTGTTCTGGTTCATGCCGGTGCCGATTCTGGTGTTGGTGACAATGTACGGCCTGATCCGCGCCGTGGCGCGCAATGCCAATTACATGCCGTTCCTGCTGACCCTGGTACTGATCTTCCTCGGCTATAGCGGCCTCGGCATCAGCCTGTGGCCGAACATCGTGCCGCCGTCGATCTCGATCTGGGACGCCGCCGCACCGCCGCAAAGTCAGGGCTTCATGCTGGTGGGTACGCTGTTCATCATTCCGTTCATCCTGGGTTACACCTTCTGGAGCTACTACGTGTTCCGCGGCAAGGTCACCCATGAGGACGGTTATCACTAAGCGAAACCCTTTGGCAGCGAGCTTGCTCGCGATGGCGTCGGCAACGGCGCCATCGATCTGACTGATGAGGATCGAAACAATGACCGGCAAACATTCCCTGCACGACATTGAAGAAGCCGAAAAAAAACCGCTGTGGCAGCGGCTCGGCTGGTTGGCCTTGATCTGGGGCGGTAGCGTCGGTGCGCTGTTTATCGCTGCCAGCCTGATGCGCCTGTTCATGAATGCGGCAGGCCTGACCACACACTGAATCATCCCGTCCCGGCGCCTTCGGGTACGGTTTTGCAACCCTCCTCACGGAGGGTTTTTTTTGCCTTGAGGTTTACTTGCGCGCTTTGAGAATGACGAACTTTGGCGTGGCGGCCACTTGCTCGACGCCGCGGAACAGCCGCGCCAGTTTGCTGTGGTAACCCAGATGACGGTTGCCGACGATGTACAGCGCGCCACCCACTACCAGCGCTTCGCGCGCCTGCTGGAACATGCGCCAGGCGAGGAAATCGCCCACCACCTGCTGCTGATGAAACGGCGGATTGCACAGCACCACGTCCAGCGACTGCGCTTCCTGTCCGGCCAGACCGTCGCCGGCCCGCACGATCACTTCGCGATCGCCCAGCGCTGCGCGCCAGTTTTCGCTAGCCGATTGCACCGCCATGTACGACTCGTCGACCAGCGTGTAGTGCGCATCAGGGTTCTGCAGAGCACTCGCGATTGCCAGTACACCGTTGCCACAGCCCAGATCGGCGACGCGGGCGTTGCCCAGGTTTTTCGGCAGATGCGGCAGGAACGCACGCGTGCCGATGTCCAGGCCTTCGCGACAGAACACGTTGGCGTGGTTGAGCAACTCGATCGGTGGCTCGTCGAGGCGATAGCGTGACGGGTAGGGCGAGACGGCCGGGGCTTTTGCTTCAGGCGTGGCGATCAACAAGCGAGCCTTTTTCACCGCCAGCGAGGCTTGCACCGGACCAATGTAGCGTTCAAGCAGATCACCGGCGGCGCGTGGCAGGTGTTTGACCATGGCCGCTGCGACGACTTCAGCGCCGGGCGCGAGTTGCCCCTGTAAACGGATCAGTTGTTCTTCCAGCAGTGCAAGGGTTTTCGGCACGCGGATCAGCACCCGATCAAAAGGTCCGACCAATGGCTCGCTGGCGGGGATCCCGCGAACAGCGTCGAATGCCTGACCATTGCGCAGCAGGTTTTTTTCCAGCCCCTGGAAACCGAGGAATGAGTCACCGCTGCTACTGACCCTGACCTTGCCTGACAAACTGGCAGCCAAGGCCCCGAAGCTGTCGTTGAGCACCAATACGTGCGTGTCTGCCGCCGGTTGCTGCGCCGCCAGATGGTTGAGCAGGTATTCGTCAGCGGCATCGAAGGCTTGCAGCGGTTCGTTCTGCTGTTCGGGCTGGCGGATCAGGTCGAGTTGGGCAAAGGGCGTATCAAGCAAAGGCATGGGGCGGGAACTCAGGGTAATCAACGGGGTGTTCCACAGCCCTGACATTGTGCTGCGGCACCGACCGAGTGTACTGCAACGCCGAACGTTCACGTCATCACTCAGGAGGGTCGCGAATGGTACGTTTTTTTCTTGGTTATTACCTGCACGTTTTATAGGGGACGCAAGACTGCTTGATTAGATGATGCCGGCTCTGGCGGCCGCGATGACAGCGGAAATCTTGTTGCAGACGTTGAGTTTCTCGATGACGTTCTGCACGTGGTAGTTCACGGTGCGTTCGCTCAGGCTGAGGATTTTCGAAATCTCATAAGCGGTCTTGCCGCCGGCTGATAATTGCAGAACCTCCAGTTCGCGGGGCGACAGGTGCGGTTGGCGGGGCTTGAGAGATTGGGGCGGCAGCGTCCTGGCGAACAGTTCACTCAGGTGACTGGTGGCGTAGAACATATAACCAAAATGTTCATACAACTCCAGAGGACTGATGGGGCAATGCTTGCGCGCCAGGCTGATAATGCTGCACAAACCGCTTTGCTCATGGTGGAACGACTGTGACCAGCCATATTGCAGTCCATATTGCTGCAAACCCTGCCAAAGCTGAGGCTTTTCTGAAAATACCGACTCGCTCCAGACGATGGGCATCATTGAGTGATTACAGTGTGCTATCAGTGGGTCGATTTTACTGTAATGTTTCTGATCATATTGTGCGTTCCATTCTTTGGGGTAGTTGTTGATTTGCAAGGGATTAAGACGTAGTTCCCGATTGGGTGATGTAACCGAAATGGCACAAAAGTTAAAGCCCAGGTTTTCGGCGAATCTCAACAGAATCGTATAAGCAGCGTCTATATCCCTGGCGAAAGTCAGTTGCTTTAACTGCGACTCCTTCCACGTTTCCATTACAGAGTCTCCATTGGTATTGCTGGGGGGGCGCAAAATGGATCCAAAAGATCCGGCACGCAACGGAGTGTAGGACGTTTCATACAAGGGGCATTAAATTTTTTCGATATTGATGGTGGGAATGTTTTTATAAAAAGTTCTTAGCGAATGACGGCGTTTAGTATTCAGGTCGTCATCCTAACTTTCAGTTTTACATTTAAGGTTTCTTGATGAGTTGAGTTTCTATTCATGTAGGTGAATAGCTGAATGCCATTACTCATCGTCGGTGTTTAAGGCGACCAATATGCGCGACACTGGCAGCAATCGTTCAATGGAGTGCCTCATGACCGCCAGTGCCGAGAAATACACCACGCAGACATTGCTTGATGTTCAACCCTTGACCCCAAGCCTGTTTACCTTGCGTACCAGTCGGGATGCAGGGTTCCGTTTCCGCGCCGGGCAGTTTGCCAGGCTCGGTGTGGCCAAAGCCGATGGCAGCATTGTGTGGCGTGCCTATTCGATGGTGTCGTCGCCTTTTGACGAGTTTCTTGAGTTCTTTTCCATTGTCGTGCCGGGCGGGGAGTTCACCAGTGAGCTGAGTCGGCTGCAGGTCGGCGACACCTTGCTGGTGGATCGCCAGGCTTTCGGCTACCTGACGCTGGACCGTTTCGTCGACGGTCGCGATCTGTGGCTGTTATCCACAGGCACCGGGGTAGCGCCGTTTCTGTCGATTTTGCAGGACTTCGAAGTCTGGGAAAAATTCGAGCGAATCATTCTGGTGTACAGCGTGCGCGAGGCGCGGGAGTTGGCCTATCAGGCGTTGATTGCCGGACTCACGCAGCGTGAATACCTCAGCGAACATGCGCACAAATTGCAGTTCATCACGACGGTGACGCGTGAAGCGCATCCTGACGCATTGCACGGGCGCATCACTACCCTGATTGAAAATGGTGAACTGGAGCGCGTCGCGGGTGTGGAGCTGTCGGCGGAGCACTCGCGCGTCATGCTGTGCGGCAATCCACAGATGATCGATGACACCCGCGCGCTGCTGAAAAAACGCCACATGAGCCTCAGCCTGACCCGCCGGCCCGGTCAGGTGGCTGTGGAAAATTACTGGTAAACAAACGGCGCCTCGAAGGCGCCGTTGTTTCTATCGTGCACAGCATTCAGGGCCGGGTGTTCTGGGCCTTGAGCAAGTCGCGGATCTCGCCCAGCAACTCTTCTTCCTTGGTCGGAACCGGTGGCAGGGTAGGGGCCACGGCTTCTTCGCGTTTGAGGCGGTTGATCGCTTTGACACCCATGAAAATGGCGAACGCGACGATCACGAAGTCCAGAATGGTCTGCAGGAATTTGCCGTAGGCCATTACCACTGCAGGCGCATTGCCCTCGGCGGCCTTGAGCGTGACGGCCAGATCACTGAAGTCCACCCCACCGATCAACAGGCCGATTGGCGGCATGATGACGTCACCGACAAATGACGAAACAATCTTGCCGAAGGCAGCACCGATGATGATACCAACGGCCATGTCGACCACATTGCCTTTGACCGCGAAGGCCTTGAACTCGCTAAGCACGCCCATAGTTATTTCCTTGTTACAGATGAGTTTGGTGTACGCAGTGTAAATCAGCAAAACGCGTCCTGCGCGAAACACCTTCTTACAATGCCCGTTTTTATCGACACATCAATTGGCGATTAGTTTGCAAAGTGCCATCAATCGCGCGCGAAATATACGGTAACTCGCTGATCGGAAAGCCAATTTTCTCAATCATGGTGTTACGTTCTTTCTATTTATGTTCAACGCCGCAGGCCTCTAGCCTTGGGTTGGCGCATCTGGATGCGCCCCAAAACAACCAGAGGATCCTGATATGAATTCCGCACTTGGACTGGGGGCTTTTCCCCGTCGCCGCACCCTCGGTGTACTCACCGCCAGCCTGTTGACCTTTTCGGTTAACGCCGCGCCCCTGACCCGCGATAACGGTGCCGCCGTCGGCGACAATCAGAACTCGCAGACCGCCGGTGCCAGCGGCCCGGTGCTGCTGCAGGATGTACAGTTGATTCAGAAGCTGCAGCGCTTCGATCGCGAGCGCATTCCCGAGCGCGTGGTTCACGCCCGCGGCACTGGCGCCCATGGCACGTTCACGGTCACCAACGATCTCAGCGACCTGAGCAAGGCCAAAGTGTTTGCTGCTGGCCAGAGCACACCGGTGTTCGTACGCTTCTCTGCGGTGGTGCACGGTAATCACTCGCCGGAAACCCTGCGCGATCCACGAGGTTTCGCCACCAAGTTCTACACGGCCGACGGCAACTGGGACCTGGTCGGCAACAATTTCCCGACCTTTTTCATCCGTGACGCGATCAAGTTTCCGGACATGGTGCATGCGTTCAAACCGGACCCTCGGACTAACCTAGATGACGATTCGCGCCGATTCGACTTCTTCTCCCATGTACCGGAAGCCACCCGTACCCTGACCGAGTTGTATTCGAACTCGGGAACGCCGGCCAGTTATCGAGAAATGGACGGTAATGGTGTTCATGCTTACAAGTTGATTAACGCCAAGGGTGAAGTCCACTACGTCAAGTTTCACTGGAAGAGCTTGCAGGGACTTAATAACCTCACGCCAAAACAAGTCGCGAACGTCCAGGGTCAAGACTACAGTCATATGACCAATGACCTGGTGAGCAACATTAATAAAGGTAACTTCCCGAAATGGGACTTGTACATTCAAGTGCTGAAACCACAAGATTTGTCCAAGTTTGAATTTGATCCATTAGACGCTACCAAGATCTGGCCAGGTATTCCTGAGCGAAAAGTTGGACAAATGGTGTTGAACCGTAATCCGGCGAATGTCTTCCAGGAAACCGAACAAGTGGCCATGGCGCCAGCCAATGTAGTTCCAGGTATCGAACCTTCCGAAGACCGTTTGTTACAAGGTCGAGTGTTCTCCTATGCCGATACGCAAATGTATCGCCTGGGTGCCAATGCCCTGCAATTGCCGATCAATGCGCCGAAAGTTGCCGTGAACAATGGCAATCAGGATGGCGCAATGAACTTCGGTGCCAGCAACAGCGGTGTGAACTACCAGCCAAGCCGACTGCAACCCCGTGACGAGACACCAAGCGCGCGTTACAGCCAATCGGCGCTATCGGGCAGCACCCAGCAGGCGAAAATCCAGCGTGAGCAGAACTTCAAGCAGGCCGGCGATCTGTATCGCTCGTTCAGCAAGCAAGAACGCCGGGACTTGATCGACAGCTTCGGCGGCTCGCTGGCAACCACCGATGATGAGAGCAAGCACATCATCCTGTCCTTCCTTTATAAGGCCGATCCGGAATATGGCACTGGCGTCACTGAAGTGGCCAAAGGCGACCTGAGCCGGGTCAAGGCGCTGGCAGCGAAACTGGTCGACTGATACCGATGCAGCGCACGCGGGGCCTGAGTCAGGCCCCGTTCCGTTAAAGGAGAATGCTGATGCGAAGCTGTCTTTTATTCTTGGCCGGTTGCCTGTCGTTCGCGGCATGGGCGGCACCGGTCGAGCAGAGTCCCGAGGCAATCCAGGCCCAACTGCGCGACTATTACTTCGATGCGGCCCGACGCGGTGATGTGCCGATGCTCGACACGTTCATCGAGTCCGGCTATTCCCTCGACACCCGCGACAGCAAGGGTTACACCGCGCTGATTCTGGCGGCCTATCACGGTCAGGCTCCGGCCGTGGAGCGTTTACTTGCAGCCGGCGCCGATGCCTGTGCCCAGGATCAACGTGGCAACACCGCGCTGATGGGGGCGATTTTCAAAGGTGAAGTACAGATCGCCCGACGCTTGATGGCCACCGATTGCAGCCCCGATCAGCGCAATGGCGCCGGGCAGACGGCAGCCATGTACGCCGGATTGTTCAAGCGTCTGGAATTGCTCGATGCGCTGAAGGCCAAGGGCGCGGACCTGAATGCCGAAGATCCGTTGGGTAATAGCGCCGCGCGTCTGGCCAGTGGCGAAATCCGTAGTGCGGCGCCGCGCTGATCGGCGGTACGTGCGTTATCATCGCGGTTTTTGTCGGGGGTTCTGATGGCCAAGGCCAAGCGCATGTACGGTTGCACCGAGTGCGGCGCAACCTTTCCCAAGTGGGCGGGCCAGTGCGGCGAGTGCGGCGCCTGGAACACCCTGACCGAGACCATGATCGAAAGCGGCGGCGCCACGGCACCGACCGGCCGCACCGGCTGGGCCGGGCAGCAGGCGCAGATCAAGACCCTGGCCGAAGTCAGCATCGAAGAAATTCCGCGCTTTTCCACAGCGTCCGGTGAGCTGGACCGGGTCCTCGGTGGCGGTCTGGTCGACGGCTCTGTGGTGCTGATCGGCGGTGATCCGGGTATCGGCAAATCGACCATTCTGTTGCAGACATTGTGCAACCTGGCCAAAAGCATGCCGGCTCTCTACGTCACCGGCGAAGAATCCCAACAGCAAGTGGCCATGCGTGCCCGGCGCCTCGGCTTACCGCAGGATCAACTGCGGGTAATGACCGAAACCTGCATCGAAACCATCATCGCCACCGCCCGTCAGGAAAAGCCCAAGGTGATGGTGATCGACTCGATCCAGACGATCTTCACCGAACAGCTGCAATCGGCCCCCGGCGGTGTTTCCCAGGTACGTGAGAGCGCGGCGCTGCTGGTGCGTTATGCAAAACAGAGCGGCACGGCGATTTTTCTCGTCGGCCACGTCACCAAGGAAGGCGCGCTCGCGGGGCCCCGAGTTCTCGAACACATGGTCGACACCGTGCTGTATTTCGAAGGTGAATCCGATGGCCGTTTGCGTTTGCTGCGTGCGGTGAAAAACCGTTTCGGTGCGGTTAACGAACTCGGTGTGTTCGGCATGACCGACAAGGGGTTGAAAGAAGTCTCCAACCCTTCGGCGATTTTTCTCACTCGTGCGCAGGAAGAAGTCCCCGGCAGCGTGGTCATGGCCACGTGGGAAGGCACGCGGCCGATGCTGGTGGAAGTGCAGGCGCTGGTTGATGACAGCCATCTGGCCAATCCGCGTCGGGTGACGCTGGGGCTGGATCAAAACCGTTTGGCGATGTTGCTCGCAGTTTTGCATCGCCATGGCGGCATTCCGACCCATGATCAGGACGTGTTCCTCAACGTGGTGGGTGGCGTGAAGGTGCTGGAAACGGCGTCTGATCTGGCGTTGATGGCGGCGGTGATGTCGAGTCTGCGCAACCGGCCATTGCCGCATGACCTGTTGGTGTTTGGTGAAGTGGGTCTTTCCGGCGAAGTGCGCCCGGTGCCGAGTGGGCAGGAGCGTCTGAAGGAGGCGGCCAAGCATGGCTTCAAGCGGGCGATCGTGCCGAAGGGCAATGCGCCGAAGGAATCGCCTCCGGGTTTGCAGATCATCGCCGTGACCCGCCTCGAACAGGCCCTCGACGCATTGTTTGAGTGAACTCCGAACCTGTGGGAGCGAGCCTGCTCGCGAAGGGGTCGTGTCAGTCGGCAGCATTGCTCAATGACACACCGTCTTCGCGAGCAGGCTCGCTCCCACAGGGGATTTGCAGTGATGGCTAGATTTCGATCAAGGCACCCAGTTCGCGTTCCAGCTCCTGCGGGTCACCCAGGTTGAACTCAATCAAGCGCCGCAGGCGTTCGATGGACTCCAGGCTGATGTGCTTGCAGACGAAGCCGAGCTGGCCATGGTCGTCGTGGGTCAGTTGCACCTCCATCTTGATGCCGACCTCATCGTTGAGATGAATATCGACCAGAAAATGCCGCTCCCGATCACCTAGCCACGGCTCGGGTTTATCGATCAACAGACCCTTGAGCGACAGATCAATCAATTTGACCGGCCAGATGTACTCGCCCTGACTCAATTCAGTCTTGGCATCGAACGCGATACGTTTGAAGCGGCGACGCTCAGCTGGGTGCTCGCTCATGGCGCAATCCTCATGAAGGTTCGCTGACTATAGACCGCGAATGCGGGCGCCAGCCAATCGCTAAAGCGTCTAGACCAATGTCGGGGTATGGCCTTTGGCGCCGTAAGCGCTAAACTCGGGGTGGCTGTCTTTCTTGTCCACCCTGGCTGGAATAATAAAATGAAAAATAATAATAGCCTGCTACGCCACTTACCCTGGCTAGTGCTGGCAATCGTAGGAGCGTGCGCCCTTGGCGTAGTGGCATTGCGCCGCGGCGAGGCAATCAACGCCTTGTGGATCGTGGTCGCCGCTGTGGCCATTTATCTGGTTGCGTACCGTTACTACAGTCTGTTCATCGCCAACAATGTGATGCAACTGGACCCGCGTCGGGCAACCCCCGCCGTGCTCAACAACGACGGTCTGGACTATGTGCCGACCAACAAACACATTCTTTTCGGTCACCACTTCGCCGCGATCGCGGGCGCCGGACCTTTGGTCGGCCCGGTGCTGGCCGCGCAGATGGGCTACTTGCCCGGCACGCTCTGGCTGATTGCCGGCGTGGTGCTGGCGGGCGCGGTGCAGGACTTCATGGTGTTGTTCATGTCGACCCGGCGCAACGGCCGTTCCCTGGGCGACATGGTGCGTGAAGAAATGGGCCGCGTGCCCGGCACCATCGCCCTGTTCGGCTGCTTCCTGATCATGATCATCATCCTCGCGGTGCTGGCGCTGATCGTGGTTAAAGCGTTGGCCGAGAGCCCGTGGGGCATCTTCACCGTAATGGCGACCATTCCGATCGCGATGTTCATGGGCATTTACATGCGCTACATCCGCCCGGGCCGCATCGGCGAAATCTCCGTGGTCGGCGTGTTGCTGCTGCTCGGGTCGATCTGGCTCGGTGGTCAGATCGCCGCTGATCCGGTGTGGGCCAAGGCCTTCACCTTCACCGGCGTGCAGATTACCTGGATGCTGGTCGGTTACGGTTTCGTCGCTGCATCGCTGCCGGTTTGGCTGATTCTGGCACCGCGCGACTATCTGTCGACGTTCCTGAAAATCGGCACCATCGTCGCCCTGGCGATCGGTATTCTGATCACCATGCCCGAGCTGAAAATGCCGGCGCTGACCCAGTTCGTCGACGGCACTGGCCCGGTGTGGAAGGGCGGTCTGTTCCCGTTCCTGTTCATCACCATCGCCTGCGGCGCGGTATCCGGTTTCCACGCGCTGATTTCTTCGGGCACCACGCCGAAGCTGCTGGATAACGAAACCAACGCCCGTTATATCGGCTACGGCGGCATGCTGATGGAATCGTTCGTGGCAATCATGGCAATGGTTGCCGCGTCGGTGATCGAGCCTGGCGTGTACTTCGCCATGAACAGCCCGGCTGCTGTGGTCGGCAGTGATGTCGCATCGGTTGCGCAAGTGGTTTCCAGCTGGGGCTTCGCGATCACGCCCGAAGCGCTGCAAGCCGTGGCGCATGACATTGGTGAAACCACCATCCTGGCCCGTGCCGGTGGTGCGCCGACCCTGGCGGTCGGTATCGCGCAGATTCTGCACAGTGTCCTGCCGGGTGAAAACACCATGGCGTTCTGGTACCACTTCGCGATCCTGTTTGAAGCGCTGTTCATCCTCACCGCTGTCGACGCCGGCACCCGTGCCGGGCGCTTCATGCTGCAGGATCTGCTCGGTTCTTTCGTGCCGGCGCTGAGACGCACCGAGTCGTGGACTGCCAACCTGATCGCCACCGCAGGTTGTGTGGCGATGTGGGGCTGGTTGCTGTACCAAGGCGTGATCGATCCGTTGGGCGGCATCAATACCTTGTGGCCATTGTTCGGTATCTCCAACCAGATGCTGGCCGGTATTGCGCTGATGCTCGGCACCGTGGTGCTGATCAAGATGAAGCGCCAGCGCTACATCTGGGTCACCCTGCTGCCGGCCACCTGGCTGCTGATCTGCACCACGACCGCTGGCTTCATCAAGCTGTTCGATGCCAACCCGGCGATCGGCTTCCTGTCGCTGGCCAAGAAATACAGCGATGCGCTGGCCAATGGTCAGGTGCTGGCACCCGCAAAAAGCGTCGAGCAGATGCAGCACGTGATCTTCAACGCTTATACCAACGCAACGCTTACCGCGCTGTTCCTGTTCGTGGTCTTCAGCATCCTGTTCTATGCGCTCAAGGTCGGCATCGCCGCCTGGGGCAAGAAAGAGCGTACGGATAAAGAATCGCCATTCCAGGCCCTGCCGGATGCGTAACCAGAGGATTGCACCATGTTCAATGACCTGAGTCGCCTCGGTAAATACCTCGGTCAGGCCGCGCGTCTGATGGTCGGCATGCCCGACTACGACACCTACGTCGAGCATATGCAAACCAAGCACCCGGACAAACCGGTGATGAGCTACGAGATGTTCTTTCGCGAACGTCAGGAAGCCCGTTACGGTGGCAAGGGTGGGCCGAAGTGCTGTTGAGCTGACAGCGCAAGGTTGAGGTAATCCCTGTGGGAGCGAGCCTGCTCGCGAATACGGAATGTCAGTTGATGAATAATTTGACTGGCACACCGCTTTCGCGAGCAAGCTCGCTCCCACATTTGTTTTTGTGTTGTTCATTCATTTGAAGGAGATCGAGTTTTGTCCTCTCCCATCCCGGTCACGGTACTCAGCGGTTTCCTCGGTGCCGGCAAGACCACCTTGCTGCGCCATATCCTCAAAGCCGAGCACGGCCTGAAAATCGCCGTGATCGAAAACGAATTCAGCGACGCTGGCATCGACACTCAGTTGCTCGGTGACGAACCGGTGCAAGTCATGACCCTGGCCAACGGCTGCGTGTGCTGCACCATTCACACAGACCTGACCAAAGCGCTGTACCTGCTGCTGGAGCGGCTGGACAGCGGCGAGATTGCGTTCGATCGTCTGGTCATCGAGTGCACAGGCCTGGCCGATCCGGCACCCGTGGCGCAGACCTTTTTCATCGATGAGGAATTGCGCGAGCGCTACCTGCTCGACGGCATCATCACCCTGGTCGATGCCGCCCACGCCGACGTACACCTGACCCAGACCATCGCCCAGGCGCAGATCGGTTTTGCCGACCGCTTGTTGGTGAGCAAGACCGATCTGGTCGACGAAGCCACGTTCAACGCGCTGAGCGAACGGCTGACACGGATCAACCGCCGGGCGCCGATTCGTGTAGTCGAGCACGGCACCATTGATCTGGCAGAACTTCTTGATGTGCGCGGTTTCAACCTCAACGCCGATCTCGGCGGCGGATTGAGCCTGCGCCCGGTGAGCAAGGCGCCGTCGATTGATCGTATTTCCAGTCTGGTATTGCGCACCGATCAGCCGCTGGATATCGATCAGCTCAGCGAGTTCATGAATGAATTGCTCGAAGAACACGGTAAGCAATTGTTGCGTTACAAAGGCGTGCTGAACATCGCGGGTGAGGATCGGCGCCTAGTGTTTCAGGGGGTGTTGAAGCTTTATGGTTTTGACTGGGATACCGAATGGGCCGAGGGTGAGGCGCGGGAAAGTGTGATTGTTTTTATTGCCGATGATTTGCCGGAAGAGACGATTCGGGCGGGGTTTGCCAGAGTGGCTTCTGCCTGATGGGCTTTCGGTGCCCGTAATGACGCCATCGCGAGCAGGCTCACTCCTACAGGGGAACGCATTTCAAATGTAGGAGTGAGCCTGCTCGCGATAGCTATCTAACCGACAGCACAATGCTCAAGGTCTGAACCGAGCAGTGCCTGTTCAAGAAGATCCAAATGCCGATTCATCAGCATCCCGGCCTTGGAAGCATCGCCTCGCTCTACTGCTTCCAGCAACGCCAAATGCTCCTTCCATGCGCAACAGCTATGCGTCTGGCCCTCACTTCGCGCAATCGCCAGTGACGTCAGCGGCACCAGACTGCCAAGAAAATGCGCCAGTGGTGCATTCCCCGCCATTTGCGCCAATTGCAGATGAAACTCCCCGGACAAGCGAATCGCCGCACCCCGCCGATCCTGCTCGACCGCTTGACGTTCGCGCTCGATCAGCGTGCGAAGGTGCTTCAAATCGTCTGCCTGCGGACGCTGACAGGCCAGACGCACCAGCGTGCTCTCGGTCAGCCGCCGCGCATGCAGGGCCTGCCGCGTTTGTTCCCGATCAGGTGCCGCCACCCGCGGCCGGTGATTGGCGCGCAAGACAATGACGTGCTCATGGGACAGTTGGGTCAGCACCCGGCGCACGTCGGCGCGACTGGCGCCGAACATCTCTTTCAAACTGTCCTCGGTAAAACGGCTGGCCGAATCGATGCGCTGTTCCAGAATCGCATCGAACAGCCGCGGATACAGATCCTCCGCCGGTGTGCGCAGGCGGGAGAAGGGCAGGGGGGCAGTAGTCGATCGGGTTGGCGACGGTGAGGCGAAACTGTTCATGACCGGTCTCCCATTGGATCAGCGACTCAAGTTGTCTTCCGGAATATTCAGCTCAATGCCCATGCGCTGGCCTTCGCGCAAAATGTGCCGACGCATTTCGGCGCTGGCCTGGGCGCTGTTCTTGCTGCGGATCGCGCGGACTACGGCTTCGTTTTCTTCCAGGCGTTCCGCCAGATGTTCAGGGGAATTGCGCAGCACCTCGGCGCTCTGCTTGAGCGCATTGCTGGTTTGCTGCACCACACTCTGGAAGATCGGATTCGAGGTCAGGGTGAACAGCTCTTCGTGGAAGGCGATGTAGGCGCTGACCCCGGCTTCACTGTCGCCGGCTTCGAGGGCTTCGCGCATGTCCATCAGGGTCAGGCGCAACTGGCCGACTTCCTTGCTGCTGATCGATTGTGCGACCAGACCGACAATGAACGGCTCAAGGGTGTAGCGCAGTTGCAGCACGTCTTCGAGGCTGGCGCCGGCCACCGCGCTGTCGTGGCTCTGGCTGTCGCTCAGTTGTGCGTCGAGGACGACCACGCCTTTGCCCGGCATCGAACGCACCAGACCAAGGGTTTCCAGGACGATCACCGCTTCACGCAGGCTCGGGCGGCTGATACCCAGTTGTTCGGCCAGTTCGCGCTGACCCGGCAGCATGTCGCCGGAGCGCCACTGCCCACGGGCCAATGCGGCGCGGAGTTTTTCTACGACTGAGTTGACGACGGTTGATGTGGTAATCACTTGTCTTGCTCCATGTGCCTGCGAGGGCCGCCGCAAATTCGATCAAAAGATCGCCGCTTGCGGCAGCGCCTGCAGGGTTGAAATCAGAACTCCTGCTGGTGCGCCGGAGTTGCTGTTTTACGCGGCTGAAAGGTGTAGCCCTGCTGGCCGCTGAGTACTTTGTTGGCTCGCTGTACATCAATGTCTTTTTCCCAACGGGCGATCGCCACCGTGGCGACGCAGTTGCCGATGAGATTGGTGAGTGCCCGGCCGATGCCCATGAACCAGTCCACCGCCAACACCAACACCAGACCGACCACCGGAATAGCCGGGATCGCGGTCAGCGTCGCTGCGAGAATCACCAGTGCCGAACCGGGAATCCCGTGGGCTCCTTTCGAGGTGATCAGCGACACCAGCAAAATGGTCAGCAAATCGGTCATGGCCAGCGGCGTGCCGGTGGCGTTGGCAATGAACACAATGGCCAAAGTCAGGTAGATCGAGAAACCATCGAGGTTGAACGAGTAGCCGGTCGGAATCACCAGACCCACGGTCGAGCTGCCAATGCCGAGGTGTTCGAGTTTGCGCATGATCTGTGGCAGCACGGCGTCGGACGATGCCGTGCCCATGACGATCAGCAGTTCTTCACGCAGATACTTCAACAGCGGCCACATGCGCAGGCCGGAAGCACGCATCACCAGACCGAGAATCACGCTGACGAATGCGATGCAGGTCAGGTAGAACAAACCGACCAGACTGCCCAGGTGTTGCAGCGAATCAAGGCCATATTTGCTGGTGGTGAAGGCGATGGCGCCGAACACGCCGATCGGTGCCAGACGCACGATCATGCCCATGATGCGGAAGATCACATGGCTGAGTTCGTTGATCAGTCGGGAAATCCCGGAGGCCGCTTCACCGACCAGATTCAACGCGCTGCCGAACAGCACCGAAAACAGCAGCACTTGCAGGATGTTGTTGTCGGCGAAGGCGCCGATCACCGAGGTTGGGATCAGGTCCATCAGGAACTGCGTGGTGGTGTGCATGTGCTGGCCGCGTTCGGCGAGATCGCCCATATCGGCGGCGGACAATTGCTCGAGATGGATATTCGCGCCGCTGCCGATGCCGGTGCTGAAGGCGAAGACCAGGCCGATCACCAGCGCGATGGTGGTCAGGACTTCGAAGTAGATCACCGATTTAAGGCCGATGCGCCCGACCTTCTTCAGATCGCCGGCGCCGCTGATGCCGCTGACCACCACGCAGAACACGATGAGGCCGATGAGCATCTTGATCAGTTTGATGAAACCGTCGCCGAGCGGTTTGAGCTGGGCCGAGTATTCAGGAAGGGTCAGCCCGCAGACGATGCCGAGCATCAGTCCGAGAACCACTTGGAGGAAGATTGAACGCGAGCACCATCTGAGCATGGGAGGAATCCTGGTCGGTGTCCTGGCTGCCGTGCGCTTGAACGCATCAGATTCAGGACTTAATTATTGTGGTCTTACCGGTATGTCCAGTGCGGGTGCAGTCTACGCTCGGTTTTTTTGGGATGACAAGTGAAAATATCAAAATTGGCATGACCGGTCTGACCAGTGGCCAAAACCACGTGTAGGAGCTGCCGAAAGCTGCGATCTTTTGATCTCGTTTTTAAGACCCAGATCAAAGGATCGCAGCCTTCGGCAGCTCCCACACGGGAAATCAGGGGCGAAAAAAAACCGGCCAATCACTTGGCCGGTTTTTCATGCTGCGGGGTTAACGTCGCAATTAAGCGCCGTATACCGGCAGTTTCTTGCAGATGGCTTTGACTTTCTCACGAACGGCGTCGATCACCGCTTCGTTGTTCAGGTCAGCCAGGATGTCGCAGATCCAGCCAGCCAGCTCTTTGCACTCGGCTTGCTTGAAGCCGCGAGTGGTCACAGCCGGAGTACCGAAGCGCAGGCCGGACGTGACGAACGGCGAGCGTGGATCGTTTGGCACGGAGTTCTTGTTCACGGTGATGAACGCTTTGCCCAGCGCGGCGTCGGCGTCTTTACCGGAGATGTCCTGCTTGATCAGCGACAGCAGGAACAGGTGGTTCTTGGTACCGCCCGACACTACGTCGAAACCGCGCTCGATGAACACTTCGGCCATGGCCTGGGCGTTCAGCACCACTTGTTCCTGGTAGGCCTTGAACTCAGGCTGCAGCGCTTCCTTGAAGCAGATCGCTTTAGCGGCGATCACGTGCTCCAGCGGGCCACCCTGGGCGCCCGGGAATACCGCGGAGTTCAGCTTCTTCTCGATCTCGGCGTTGGCGCGAGCCAGGATCAGGCCGCCACGTGGACCGCGCAGGGTCTTGTGGGTGGTGGTGGTCACGACGTCAGCGAAAGGCACCGGGTTCGGGTAAACGCCAGCGGCAACCAGACCGGCTACGTGAGCCATGTCGACGAACAGGTAAGCACCGACTTTGTCGGCGATGGCGCGGAAGCGTGGGAAGTCGAGAATCTGCGAGTAGGCAGAGAAACCGGCCACGATCATTTTCGGCTTGTGCTCAACCGCCAGACGCTCGACTTCGTCGTAGTCGATCAGGCCGTTGGCGTCGATGCCGTACTGTACGGCGTTGTACAGCTTGCCGGAGGAGGAAACGCTGGCGCCGTGGGTCAGGTGACCACCGTGGGCCAGGCTCATGCCCAGAATGGTGTCGCCACCTTGCAGCAGGGCCAGGTAAACGGCAGCGTTGGCTTGCGAACCGGCGTGCGGCTGAACGTTGGCGTAATCGGCGCCGAACAGTTCCTTGGCGCGGTCGATGGCCAGTTGCTCAACAACGTCAACGTACTCGCAACCACCGTAGTAACGCTTGCCTGGGTAGCCTTCAGCGTACTTGTTGGTCAGGACCGAGCCTTGAGCTTCCATCACCGCTGGGCTGGTGTAGTTTTCCGAAGCGATCAGCTCAATGTGTTCTTCCTGGCGCTGAGCTTCTTGCTCCATGGCGGCAAAAAGGTCGGCGTCGTACTTGGCAATAGTCAAATCACGGCTGAACATGGCGGTCCTCAAGGATCGGGGGCAGAAAAGGGGGGCATTCTAACCCAATGGGTTTTGGATGGCATATGAAACGACATCATGTCGCAGACAAGTGGCGTTCATGACAGATGTGCGGTGCTTTTGAAGGCCTCTTCGCGAGCAAGCTCGCTCCCACAGTAACCGAGGTGCTCTTGCGATTTCCTGACCGACATCAATCCCTTGTGGGAGCGAGCCTGCTCGCGAAGGGCGCGCCGCAGATCTTCAGTCGAACATGAACAGTGCATCATTGCTGAACTGCGCCTCAAACCGTCCCGCCGGCATCGGTCGGCCGAACAGATACCCCTGAACCTCATCGCAACCATGCTCACGCAAGAAGTCCAGTTGCTCATGGGTTTCCACGCCCTCGGCGATCACCGCCAGATTCAGGCTATGCGCCATGGCGATGATCGCCCGGGCGATCTGCGCGTCCTGCTCACCGGACGGCAAACCATCGACAAAGGTGCGGTCAATCTTCAACACGTCGATCGGGAATTGTTTTAGGTAGTTCAGCGATGAGTAACCGGTGCCGAAGTCGTCGACCGCAATGCTCAGGCCAAGGTTTTTCAGCCCGGCGAGAATCTGCATCGCTTCGCTGACTTCGCGCATCAGGATACTTTCGGTCAGCTCCAGCTCCAGACACGCCGGTGGCAGGCCGGTTTCACGCAGGATTGTGGCGATCCGCGTGCCGAGTTGGCCATCGGAAAATTGCCGCGCCGAGATGTTCACCGACACCTTCGGCACACGCACACGATTCTGGTGCCAGGTCTTCAGCTGACGGCACGCCTCGCTGATCACCCAGTCGCCGACGTCCACCACCAGACCCAGCTCTTCCAGCACCGGAATGAAATCCCCCGGCGGCACCAGGCCACGGCGCGGATGGCGCCAGCGCAACAGCGCTTCGGCGCCGGTCAGGCGTTTGCCGTCACCGCTGAATTGCGGTTGGTAATACAGGACGAATTCGTTCTGTTCCAAGGCGTGGCGCAAATCGCTTTCCAGTTCCAGACGCTCCAGCGCACTGGCGTTCATGTCGGCCTGATAGAACTGGAAGTTGTTCTTGCCGCGCTCCTTGGCGTGGTACATCGCGGTGTCGGCGTTCTTCATCAACTGGCTGAGTTCATTGCCGTCCTGTGGACTCAGGGCAATGCCGATACTGGCCGTGACAAAGAACTCGCGACCTTCGAGCACGAATGGCCGCACCAGGCTGCCAAGGATCTGCTCGGCCACATGAATCGCCCGGTTCAGCGCCAGTTCGCGGCTGGAGCGATGTTGCAGCAGCAAAGTGAATTCGTCGCCGCCCATGCGCGCCACGGTGTCGTCATCGTCGACGCAGGCCAGCAGGCGAGTGGCCATGTCTTTCAACATGCGATCGCCAGCGGCGTGACCGAGGGAGTCGTTGATCGGTTTGAAACGGTCGAGGTCGAGGAACATCAGCACCACCCACGACTTCTGCCGCTCGGCCGATTGCAGCGCGGTGTGCAGACGATCCTGGAACAGCGTGCGGTTCGGCAAGTGGGTCAGGGCGTCGTAGTAGGCGAGGCGGTGAATCCGCTGCTCGCTGGCCTTGCGTTCGCTGATATCGCTGAAGAAGCACACGTAACTGGCCAGATCGCCTTCGTCGTCGAGCACCGCGGTGATGCCGACCCACGCCGGGTAATGCTCGCCGTTACGGCGCTTGAGCCAGACTTCGCCTTCCCAGGTGCTGTGTTGATGCAATTGTTTGAGCACGTAGCGCAGGTGCGCGTCCTGCTGCTCATCAACGGTGAGCATGTTCGGCAATTGGTCGAGCACTTCGCTCACGGCATAACCGCTGACGCGACTGAAGGCTTCGTTGGCTTGCACGATGTAACCGGCCGGGTCGGTAATCAGGATCGCCGAGGTCGAGTGTTCGAAAACCGTGGCGGCCATGCGCAGGTCTTTCTCGGCGCGGCGCTGCTGACTGATGTCGCGACCGACACCAAGGACGCCTTCAAACGCACCATGTTCGTCCCACACCAGCACCAGACGCAGCTCGATCGGGATCTTGCGGCCATCGGCGCGCAGGCAGTCGAACAGGAACAATTGCGTCTGTACCTGGTTGCGCAACACCGCCAGTTGCTCGGGTTTGTCCAGCGCCTTGCTGACGCGATCCATCAGCGTGTAGATGCCGCTCAGTTGTTGCGGGTTGGCGATAGTCGATTGCCAGCCGTTCTGGAAAATCCACTCGGCGTCATAACCCAGCACGGCCTGCACCGACGGGCTGACGTAGTTCAGCGAGAGCTTGCTGTCGGTGGAGAAAATCACGTCGCTGATGCTTTCGGCGAGCATGCGGTAGCGCTGCTCGCTGTCGCGCAGGGATTCGCTGGCTTCGATCTGTTCGGTGATGTCCTTGGCCACGCCGATGATCCGCGTGACCTGATCGTGTTTGTCCCGTGCCAGTGCCTGTTCGCGAATATCGAAACGCCGCCATTTGCCGTCGCGATGGCGGAAACGCAACTGGCACTGGAGCAACTGACTGTAACCGGCGTGGCGCTGCATCTGCCGCGAGCGATGGTAGTAGTCGGCATCTTCCGGGTGCAGCAGGATCTCCCAGAAATACTCACCCATCTGGTGCAATTCGGTGCGGTTGTAGCCGAGGGTCTGACCGAGGTGGTGGTTGCTGAAAATCATCCGCTGGCTGATCACGTCCTGCACATACAGATGATCCGGCACGGTGCGCACCACGTCCGACCAGAAGCCTTCGCGTTCGAGCAACGACAGTTCGATCAGCTTGCGGCTGGTGATGTCGTTGATGCTGAGGATCACCGCTTTGTAGTCGTGTTGCTCGGTGGGCAGGCGCAATACCATCCACAGATGTTGGTCGCGGCCGTTGATGTCCGGCAGTTTGATTTCCAGTTCCAGCTGCTTTTGTTGCTGCAACACGGCGTCGAGCACTTGATTGCCGATGGCGCACTGGCGGTGCGGATGGCCGTCGATCAACAGCTGCCAGGCGTGCTCGCAGGAGTTGACGTTAAGCAGTTGCAGCGCGACCTGGTTGACCTCGGTGACGCGCAATTCCTGCAACAGTTGCTGGCGTTGCGCCGGTTGGTCGAGCCAGGCCTTGAGCTGGTCGCTGGTCTGGATCTGCGCCTTGTCGAAGACCTGCTTCAGACCGGACAGGTCCAGCACACAGAGGGCCACGCCAGTGCCTTCGAAGATGTCCTGATAACGCCGGCGACCCTCATGCAACTGGCGCTGGCGCCGGCGCATGTTGAGCAGGGCAATCACCGGCAACATCGAGAACGCCAGGCCCAGCAGGCATTTGCCGATGAACGCCGGCAGCAGTTCTTCGAGCACACGCTGGCGGTCAAACAGACCACGCAACTGCCAGTCGCTGCTGCTCAGCGGCACGGTCAACACCGTGTTGGCCATGTCGTCCGGACTCAAGACGCCAGCCTTGGCCGAGGGCTGCGCTTCGTCACGGCTGATGATCTGATGATTGAGGCGGTTTTCCACCAGCCACAATGGGCGGATGCCGGTTTCGCCCTGTTTGGTCAGCGAGTCGAAGAACGTCGGCGTCAGGCGCAATGCCCAATAACCGCGCGTGCTGCCGCTGGCCTGATGCAATAACAGATGCACCACAGAACCGTCGTCGGCGTTGCTGAAGTAATGCGCCTGTGCACGGCTGCGGCGTACCAGTTCGGTGAGGTAGCTGGCGTCGTGGCTGTTGTCGTCACTGTCGCTGATGATTTTGCCGGAAGGGGTGAGCAGGGCCAGGCTGCGCAGGTCAGGCAAGGATTGCTGGAGCTTGCGCAATAGCACCTGCTGTTCGTCGGCTGATTGCGGTTGTTCGACGATCGGTAGCAGATTGAGGGCGATTTGCGCGTTCAGCGCCATGTTCAGGCTGACCTGCGCGGCGAGGTCGGCGGTGTAATCGATGGTGTACTGACGCTGGTTTTTCTGGGTTTCGCGCAGTTGATCGAGCAGTTGCCAGAACAGCAACGCCAGCAATAAAAGCACGAGCGTCGCCAGCGCACCCTTTAATGTACCGCGCAGGGACGAGCCGGGCGCCGGTGGGGTGCTGCTCACAGAAGCTGGCGGAGTGACATTGGACAAGCTGTGATCCTGCGATTTGGCTGGACTGGCGCGACGTGCACTATAAGCCGGACGCCCAAAGGGCGGCTAGCATGCCTTGAGTCGTGGCGAAGTGCCAGCCCCGCGCGGCTGGACTGCCACCGGTCATTAAGGTAGCTTTGCCGGTTACGCGGGAGCGTTCCAGCTCCTAGACTCAGACTTTTTCAGCGCGCACGCATTGATAACCATCAAGTGAACGACGCGCATGGTCTGGCCGGGCTTCGCCTGCGCTGCAATCATTCATCTGTCACTGACCCAAGGTTCTCCATGGCTCAATACGTCTTCACCATGCATCGGCTGGGCAAAGTTGTTCCGCCGAAGCGGGAAATTCTCAAAAACATTTCGCTGTCGTTCTTCCCCGGCGCCAAGATCGGTGTACTCGGCCTCAACGGTTCGGGTAAGTCCACGCTGCTGAAAATCATGGCTGGCGTCGACACCGAGTTCGAGGGCGAAGCCCGTCCGATGCCGGACCTGAACATCGGTTATCTGCCGCAAGAGCCACAACTTGATCCGACCAAGACCGTGCGTGAAGTGGTCGAGGAAGCGGTCAGCGTGATCAAGGATGCGCAAGCGCGTCTGGACGAGGTCTACGCCGCTTACGCCGATCCGGATGCCGACTTCGACAAGCTGGCCGCCGAGCAAGCCAAACTCGAAGCGATCCTGCAGGCCAGCGATGGTCACAACCTTGAGCGTCAACTGGAAGTCGCCGCCGATGCGCTGCGTCTGCCGGCCTGGGACGCCAAAGTAGAACACCTGTCCGGTGGTGAAAAGCGTCGTGTGGCCCTGTGCCGTCTGCTGCTGTCCGCGCCGGACATGCTGCTGCTCGACGAACCGACCAACCACTTGGACGCCGACTCGGTGGCGTGGCTGGAGCACTTCCTCCACGACTTCCCGGGCACTGTGGTAGCGATCACGCACGACCGTTACTTCCTCGATAACGTCGCTGGCTGGATTCTCGAACTCGACCGCGGCGCGGGCATTCCATACGAAGGCAACTACTCCGGTTGGCTTGAAGCCAAGTCCGATCGTCTGGCCGCTGAATCCAAGCAGCAGTCGGCTCACGAAAAAGCCATGAAAGAAGAACTGGAGTGGGTGCGCAAAGGCGCGAAAGCCCGCCAGTCGAAATCCAAGGCGCGTCTGCAACGCTTCGAAGAAATGCAATCGCAGGAATTCCAGAAGCGCAGCGAAACCAACGAGATCTACATCCCGGCCGGTCCGCGCCTGGGCGACAAGGTCATCGAATTCAAGAACGTCACCAAGGGCTACGGCGACCGCGTGCTGATCGACAACCTGTCGTTCTCGATGCCGAAAGGCGCCATTGTCGGCGTGATCGGCGGTAACGGTGCCGGTAAGTCGACCCTGTTCCGCATGCTGATGGGCAAGGAACAACCGGATTCGGGCAGCATCGAAGTCGGTGAAACCGTGCAACTGGCCTGCGTTGACCAGAGCCGTGATGACCTGGATGGCAGCAAGACTGTATTCCAGCAAATCTCCGACGGTTCCGACCAGATCCGCATCGGCAACTACGAGATCCCGTCGCGTACCTACGTCGGTCGTTTCAACTTCAAGGGCGGCGATCAGCAGAAGTTCGTCAAGGATCTGTCCGGTGGTGAGCGCGGTCGTCTGCACCTGGCGCTGACCCTGAAGGAGGGCGGCAACGTCCTGCTGCTCGACGAACCGTCCAACGACCTCGACGTGGAAACCCTGCGTTCCCTGGAAGAAGCCCTGCTGGACTTCCCGGGCGCTGCCATTGTGATCTCTCACGATCGGTGGTTCCTTGACCGCGTGGCGACGCACATCCTGGCGTACGAAGACGATTCGCAGGCGATCTTCTTCGAAGGCAACTACACCGAGTACGAAGCGGATCGTAAAAAGCGTCTCGGCGAAGCGGCTGCTCAGCCACACCGGGTACGTCACAAGAAACTGGCCTGATATCGGGTTGGTGGCATAAAAGAGCGGAGCCTTCGGGCTCCGTTTTTTTTTGTGTTTTTCAGGTTTAACCGAGTCGAACCCTTCGCGAGCAAGCTCGCTCCCACAGGGGAACGCATTTCAAATGTGGGAGCGAGCTTGCTCGCGAAGGGGCTGTAACTGTTGGTGCATGACGTGAATCTAATCTCACCATTAGCGTGCAAAGCAGGTCAAAAAACCGGCTTGATTTATATCCTGTGCACCATTTAATTTCATAACTGCGACATTTTGCTCTGTTCCTGTGCGCATTTCGTTTGTTACAGTCCGGCCCAATCTCCTCCAACGACAATAAATTTGCCGAGACTTTTCCCATGATCGAATCCGTCGAATCCTTCCTCGCTCGCCTGAAAAAACGCGACCCGGATCAACCCGAATTCCACCAGGCCGTCGAAGAAGTCCTGCGCAGTTTGTGGCCGTTTCTCGAAGCCAATCCGCATTACCTGAACTCGGGGATTCTGGAGCGCATTTGCGAGCCGGAGCGCGCGGTGATGTTTCGCGTGTCGTGGGTCGACGATCAGGGCAAAGTCCAGGTCAATCGCGGGTTCCGCATCCAGATGAACAGCGCCATCGGCCCGTACAAGGGTGGCCTGCGTTTCCATCCGTCGGTGAACATGGGCGTGCTGAAATTCCTCGCCTTTGAACAGACCTTCAAAAACTCCCTGACCTCGCTGCCAATGGGCGGCGGCAAGGGCGGCTCCGACTTCGATCCGAAGGGCAAGAGCGACGCTGAAGTCATGCGTTTCTGCCAGGCGTTCATGAGCGAGTTGTACCGCCACATCGGCGCCGACGTTGACGTGCCGGCCGGTGACATCGGCGTCGGTGCGCGCGAGATCGGTTTCCTGTTTGGCCAGTACAAGCGCCTGAGCAACCAGTTCACCAGTGTGCTGACCGGCAAAGGCATGACCTACGGCGGCAGCCTGATTCGTCCGGAAGCCACCGGTTTCGGCTGCGTATATTTCGCTGAAGAAATGCTCAAGCGTCGCGGGCAGACCGTCGAAGGCAAGCGTGTGGCGATCTCCGGTTCCGGCAACGTCGCGCAATACGCGGCGCGCAAGGTGATGGACCTGGGCGGCAAGGTGATTTCCCTGTCCGACTCCGAAGGCACGTTGTATTGCGAAGCCGGGCTGAGCGAAGAGCAGTGGCTGGCACTGCTGGAACTGAAAAACGTCAAACGCGGACGCATCAGCGAACTGGCGGCAGCGTTCGGCCTGGAATTCCGCGCCGGTCAGTTGCCGTGGTCGTTGCCGTGCGATATCGCGCTGCCGTGCGCTACGCAGAACGAACTCGACGCCGAAGCCGCGCGCACACTGCTGCGCAATGGCTGCGTGTGCGTAGCTGAGGGCGCGAACATGCCGACCACGCTCGAGGCTGTGGATATCTTTATAGAGGCCGGCATTCTCTTCGCTCCGGGCAAGGCATCCAACGCCGGCGGTGTGGCGGTGAGTGGCCTGGAGATGTCACAGAACGCCATGCGCTTGCTGTGGACGGCAGGTGAGGTGGACAGCAAGCTGCACGCGATCATGCAGTCGATCCACCACGCTTGCGTGCATTACGGCGAAGAGAGCGGGCGGATCAACTACGTCAAAGGCGCGAACATCGCCGGCTTCGTCAAAGTCGCCGACGCAATGCTCGCGCAGGGCGTGGTTTAAGCCGGTTCGATGCGGATCACTTCAATCACTTGATCGCCGGCGGGGCGCTGCCACAGCACCTCGTCATTGAGCTGCGCACCGAGCAGCGCCCGGCCCAGCGGTGAGCCCCAATTGATCAGGCCTTTGCTGGCATCGGCCTGATCCTCGCCGACCAGTTGTACCCGGCGTTCGGTATCGTGCTCGTCGGCGTAGGTCACCCAACTGCCGATCTGCACTTTGTCGGTGGAGGTCGCGGCAACCGCGACTTGTGCGCTGCTCAGGCGTTGATTGAAATACCGCAAATCCCTTTCCAGATCCGCCAGACGCTGCTTGTCAGCCTGCTCTCCTTTGGCCGATTGTTCGGCATGCAAGGTTTGCAGTTCGGCGACCTTCGCCTGTAACTGCGCCAGCCCTTGCGGCGTGACGTAATTGGGCTGCGTGCTGACCTGCCGTTCTACCGGCTGATCGGCTTGCGCGGCGGCGTTGTCTTCGTTGACGAATGCGCGACTCATGGTGTCCTCCTCGTATGAGGTTTGGGCCATGCTCGCAGGCATTTGGTTTCACTGGATGTCTGGAAACGACCTATTGCGAGCGATAGGCCCGCCCGGCGTCCTGATCTTTCTGTTGCTGCCAGGCGCGCTCGCGTTCGTCCCAATGTTCATTGCGATACTGTTCGCGGTCCTTGTTTTCCAACATTGCCTGACACTGGCGGAAGCCGTCGGTCCAGCCTTCGGCGTATTGCTTGTCCTTCAGATAGCGCGGCACGTTCTTGCGAAACTCGCCGCTGATCGAACCCGCCGCCTGACGACCGCTGACACAACCGTCATCGAAGCCGTCGGCGAAGGCCGGTGGATAACCCTTGGCGATCAGATCTTCATGGGTGGTCTGGCAACCGCCCAGTAACAGCACAACACCCAGCAAACCCGCACACCGCCACATCGCACTCTCCCGCGCCGGTTCTCCGGCCTATGGGGAAAGTCTAGAAGCTGATTCATGAGGCGGCTGTCGAAGCGCCGTGAAAAATCCATTAACACCACAAATCCCCTGTGGGAGCGAGCTTGCTCGCGAAGGCTTCGTGTCAGGCAACTCTGATATCGACTGACCCACCGCTTTCGCGAGCAAGCTCGCTCCCACATTGGTTTTGTGCTGTGTTCGGGATCAGTAGTGATACCACTTCACTTCAAGCATGACCTCGGTTTCCGGGGTGGCGAGATGGCTGAACTCACGCTGCGCACTCAGGCGCAAACCAAGGTTGCGCGACAACTCCCACTGCTGATTCAGACTCAGACTGCGGCGCACTTCGCCATTGAAAAAGTAATCACCTTTGGCTTCGAGGCTGAGATTGCCCAGCGGGTTTTTCCACAGCACGCCGGTATTGAAACCGCCGGCCGGGGAGACGAATTCGGCGAAGTCATTGTTGTGCTCGACGCGCACGGTGCCGAGGGCAAAACCCAATACGTCATCACCCAACGCCCAAGTGCCGCCACCGCCACCATTCACGTGGCTGACCAGCGTCTCGTCATCGTGCTTGCCCGGTACGCGCTCAAGACCACCAGTGACTTGCCACGACAGCGGTTGCAACAGCTCATTACGTGGCGTCAGCGAACGAATGGTCGCCAGATCCAGCTGCTGGAACTGCCAGTGATTGCCTTCGTACTGACGCAGTTTCATCTGCAGGATCTCGATCTGCGCGCCGAGCGGGAAGCTCTCGGCGTTGTCGTTGAGATCGTGATACGCCATGCGCAAGCCGTACTCAGCGAACGCACGGTCGCCACGGGTGCCGAGACCGGCCTGCCAGGTGCGCGATTCGTGGCCGTCTTCGGGCAAGCCCGGTTGCGGGATGTCCAGTTCGGGAGCGGGGTTCTTGTTGATCGCCCGCAGCAGTTCAAAGCTGCGCTGTGCCCGTTGTGGGTCGCGTTCCTGGCCGTTGGCGCGGTAGCGCTCCAGACGATATGCCGCGTCGATGATCAACGCTTGACGGTCGCGGGGCAGGGCTTTGAACGCCGGATCCTGCAACTGCTGTTGATCGGCGCTGACGTTCAGCACCCATTGCTGTTCGTCACTGTTCAAAGGCTCGGCACGGCTGAGCAATTCGCGCTCGCGGGACGGGCGGTATTCGATACTTTCCACCAGCCCGGCTTCCTTCACCGCTTTGACGGTGTCGGTGGGAATTGCGGTCAACGGGAATTGTTCGGTCAGGCGCAGGCTCGGCCGCGCCACCTGCAGCAACTCAAGCAGACGATACGAGCAGTTTTCGTCGAAGAAGAAATAGTCGAACTGGATCTGCTTCAACTCCCACACATGCTCGACCATGCGCGCGGTTTCTTCCTGGGTCAGATTCAATCGGTATTCCCACAGATCGCGGTTTTCCAGGCTGCGGTATTCCGAGAGTTTTTCCTGATAGGGCACCAGCGCGAACAACCCGGGATAGCCGCCCATCAAACCTTTCCAGGCATACAGAATGCTGTTGTCCGAACCTTCGATGTAGGCACCGAAGTTGATCGCGTAACTGAGCAGCGAGGTCTTGTCGGCCTGCACATCGGCTTGATCGATGCGCAGCAGGGTGTGGCCGAACATCGATGACGGACTGTTCAAATAAGCCGCCGGGAAGATCATCACCGCGCTGTGCGGCGAGACGTCCTTGAACCACTTTTTGTATTCGGCGCATGCCGGTGTCGGCAGATCGCTGAGATTGAGTTGCGCCTTCAGCCAGCGAGTGCGCGCCGGATAAACACATTGCGCATGTTGCTCGCCAAGACTGGCCGGGGCGTACAGCGCTTGCACGGTGGCCGCCAGTTCGTGGTCGGGATGCTCATTGCCATCGGGCGCGAGAAAGAATTTCTTGTCGCTGACATAGCTGCGCCAGCCGCCAAGCTTGGCGGTTTCGTAGTGACCGAGGGAAATCCAGAAGCGGTCGTTGGCCAGTTGCTGCAAACGTTGAGGGTCGATGTGGGGCGCGGCGGACAGCGGGGCGCAGACACAGAGCGCCAGCCAGGCAAGGCGTTTGAGCATAGTCGGCAACTTGAACAGGAAAGAAATAAAGACCCAAGGAGGGCGGGCCGAAAAAACAAAACCCGCTTCCCGAAGGAAGCGGGCGAGGTCGAGCTTAAGCCTGAGTTGCGTACTTGGCCAGACGAGGATCCGATTTCAGTACGGCCAGGGTGTTGGTATGCACGTCTTCAGCGGTCACGTCAGCCTTGCTGAAGATCTGCTGGAAGTGCTCGTGAGTCACAGCCGCGAAGTGCGCACGGTCTTCCGGCGCCACGCCCAGTACCACGGCATAAGTCGTCAGCGCTTCGCCGTTGCCTTTGGCCATGTCTTCGGACAGCTCGTTCATCATGCCATTCATGGCAAACCAGGATTTGCCGCCGTAGGTCAGCGATGCGTTGGTCGAGCAACCGTTGGTGCCGGACGTCATCCCGAAGGTGGCGTTACCGGACGTGCCGTTGGTGGTGGAAGCGAGGAAGTGAGCAGGGGTGCCACGCTGACCTTCGAACAGCATGTTGCCCCAACCGCAATCCGGGCCGCCTGGAGCTTGCGCCATTGCGTTGATGGATACAGCGGTGAAGAGAGTACCGAGAAGAATCCGTTTCATAGCTTTTTTCTCTTTGTGTGCATACCAATGGACAGGGTTCTGGCCCCCCAAGCTCTGTACGAGACAGATCCAAACGAAGCCAGTGGGCCGGTATTAGTTCCAGCCGCGCAGTTTGGAGTTTAGGCATGTTCCTGCGGTTCCGTGATTTTTTACAAAAGATTCGCTAATGACCCCGGTTTCAGGGGAGCTGCTGTGCAGAGGCGCGGTTGTCTATGCTTTGTCATGTGGCGCGCCTTGCCAGTGGGGCACAGGCAGCGCCAGAATGCCGCTATCTGCCCCGCCTGATTGTTAAGGAAGCCCGATGCCTGATCCTGTTGCTGCCAGCTTGCGTCTCGCGCCCGAAGCGCTGACCCGTCCGTTTTCCGCTGAACAGTTCAGCTTCACTACCACCAATGATCTGGAGCCCTTTCGCGGTGTGCTCGGCCAGGAACGCGCGGTCGAAGCCTTGCAGTTCGGTGTGGCCATGCCACGCCCCGGTTACAACGTATTCGTCATGGGCGAGCCCGGCACTGGTCGTTTCTCGTTCGTCAAACGCTACCTGAAGGCCGAAGGCAAGCGCCTGCAGACCCCGGCGGACTGGGTCTACGTCAATAACTTCGATGAGCCGCGCGAGCCGCGTGCGCTGGAACTGCCTTCGGGCACTGCCGGCGCGTTTATCGGTGACATCAACGGTTTGATCGACAACTTGCTGGCGACGTTTCCAGCGGTGTTCGAACACCCGTCCTATCAGCAAAAGAAAAGTGCCATCGACCGTGCATTCAACCAGCGCTACGACAAAGCCCTCGACATCATCGAGCGCCTGGCCCTGGAAAAAGACGTTGCCCTGTATCGCGACAGCAGCAACATCGCCTTCACGCCGATGCTCGACGGCAAAGCACTGGACGAAGCGGAATTTGCCCAGTTGCCGGAAGCTGATCGTGAGCGTTTTCACGACGACATTTCCGGCCTCGAAGAGCGCCTGAACGAAGAACTCGCCAGTCTGCCGCAGTGGAAGCGTGAGTCGAACAATCAACTGCGCTCGCTCAACGAAGAAACCATTACCTTGGCGCTGCAGCCGCTACTGTCGCCGTTGTCGGAGAAGTACGCCGAGAACGCTGCGGTCTGCGGTTACCTGCAAGCCATGCAGGTCTATCTGCTGAAAACCGTGGTCGAGCAACTGGTCGACGACAGCAAGACCGACGCCGTCGCGCGCAAACTGCTGGAAGAACAATACGCACCGAGCCTGGTGGTCGGTCATCCGCTCAGCGGCGGTGCGCCAGTCGTTTTCGAGCCGCACCCGACGTACGAAAACCTCTTCGGTCGCATCGAATACACCACCGATCAGGGTGCGCTTTACACCACTTATCGCCAGTTGCGTCCGGGTGCCTTGCACCGCGCCAACGGCGGTTTCCTGATTCTTGAAGCGGAAAAAATGCTCAGCGAGCCGTTTGTGTGGGATGCGCTGAAACGCGCCCTGCAATCGCGCAAGCTGAAAATGGAATCGCCGCTGGGCGAGATGGGCCGTTTCGCCACCGTGACGCTCAACCCGCAGCACATTCCGTTGCAGGTCAAAGTCATCATCATCGGTGCGCGGTCGCTGTACTACACGCTGCAAGACCTCGATCCGGACTTCCAGGAGATGTTCCGCGTCCTCGTGGATTTCGACGAAGACATCCCGATGGTCGACGAGAGCCTGGAGCAATTCGCCCAGTTGTTGAAAACCCGTACTTCGGAAGAAGGCATGGCGCCGCTGACCGCTGATGCGGTAGCGCGTCTGGCGACCTACAGCGCACGTTTGGCCGAGCACCAAGGGCGTTTGTCGGCGCGCATTGGTGATCTGTTCCAACTGGTCAGCGAAGCGGATTTCATCCGTCACCTGGCCGGCGATGAAATGACCGATGCCGGGCATATCGAACGTGCCTTGAAAGCCAAGGCCACGCGCACCGGTCGTGTGTCGGCGCGGATTCTCGACGACATGCTTGCCGGGATCATCCTGATCGACACCGATGGCGCGGCGGTCGGCAAGTGCAACGGTCTGACCGTGCTCGAAGTCGGCGATTCGGCGTTCGGTGTGCCGGCGCGGATTTCCGCCACGGTTTACCCGGGTGGCAGCGGCATTGTCGACATTGAGCGTGAGGTCAACCTCGGTCAGCCGATCCACTCCAAAGGCGTGATGATCCTCACCGGGTATCTGGGCAGCCGTTATGCCCAGGAATTCCCGCTGGCGATTTCCGCGAGCATCGCGCTGGAGCAGTCGTACGGTTACGTCGACGGCGACAGCGCGTCGCTGGGCGAGGCGTGCACGCTGATTTCGGCGCTGTCGAAAACCCCGCTCAAGCAGTGCTTTGCGATCACTGGTTCGATCAACCAGTTCGGCGAAGTGCAGGCGGTGGGCGGGGTCAACGAGAAGATCGAAGGCTTCTTCCGACTCTGCGAAGCGCGCGGGCTGACTGGCGAGCAGGGCGCAATCATTCCACAGGCCAACGTGGCCACGCTGATGCTTGATGAGAAAGTGTTGGCGGCGGTGCGTGCCGGGCAGTTCCACGTGTACGCGGTGCGTCAGGCCGACGAGGCGTTGAGTCTGTTGGTGGGCGAACCGGCCGGTGAACCGAATGCCGACGGCGAATTCCCGGAAGGCAGCATCAACGCACGGGTGGTCGAGCGCTTGCGCGACATCGCCGAGATGATCAGCGAAGAAGACCTCAAGGAAGCCGAGAAAGAGTTGGCCCAAGAAGCGCTGGCCGAAGCCAAACCGGCTTAACAGTCTTAAAGCGAACCCTGTGGGAGCGAGCTTGCTCGCGAAAGCGGCGTATCAGTCGACGAATCAGTTGCCTGACACTCCGTATTCGCGAGCAAGCTCGCTCCCACAGTTGTTTTTCCAGATTGATTTTTGTGGAGATCTTCGGGAGATATGCCACAACTCTGACGCCAATATTCACACAATGACCATTCGGCGCCTTCTGGTCTCATTCGGCTTGCGCAGCGGACTTTTCTTCTATTCTCAGCTCAAGGATATCGACAGTATCACTGGATCGAGCCAGTCCTCCCGTGAGGGCTGAATACCGGCTTCACCGAGGGTCGCCGCCATGTCGCGCAACCTCTGTCTCACCCGTCAATGCCTGGGTCTGGTGACCCGTATCGAATGCGCCATCAAGCCGTTGGCCGGCGATAACGGCATGTGGACGCTGCTCTTCGCGGCCGGCATGGCCGGTGAACAACCTTCCGCCATCAAAGCTCAGGGCCCGTTTCATGGGCCGGTCGCCGCCGAATCGATACTCGACACCATCGTTGAAAGCCTGACCTTGCACGGCTATGAACTGGCCGATGATCCGCAGATCTGGAGCCTGCACCTGCAAGCCCAGTTGCGGCAGATCAACGGTGGCCGTGGCCGCGCCCTGTAGGCGCTGCCGCAGGTTGCGATCTTTTGATCTGGCTCTTCAGTGGGCAGCCTCAGGCACCTGCGCCCGGTCGAGTTTGACCTCAAAGCCGTAGTGCACAGTGGCGAGGTCGGTGCGCTGATAGGTTTCTACGTGCGTCGGGCGGCCATAAAAATAGTGCACGCCGAACAGCGCCGGGCCTTCTGCGCTCGCATCGTGGCTGACAGAAAGAATCTGCTTGAGGTAGTTGCCGCTGTCGTCTTTGACGAAGAAACGCCATTCGTTGGGCGGAAACAATTTCAGGTCCACCACCAGCAGGTTGTTCTTGATCTCCAGACCTTTGGGCAAGGACTTGGCGTCGTATGCCTGCTTGGCCACAGTCGCGAGAAACAGCGGCATTGAACCGACGGCGATCGCTGGGGTTTCCGGGAACAGGTTCAGGTCGTAAGTGATCGTCGCGCGCAGCGGATCGACCTGGTATGCCTCGGGCGGCAGTTCGATCGGTTCATCGAGTTTGCCACTGCGTTTTTCGGTAAAGAACGTGACAGGGCTGACCCCCGGGCTGAAGTCATCGCCCAGCAGTTCATCGTTGAACGTACGGCGATGGGAAAACTCGATGCGCGCAGCGCTCGGTTCTTCAACGTATTGATGGACGCGGATGCCTGCCTTCAGTTGCTCTTCGGTCAGGCTCGCACCCTTGAGCCAGTTGGCTGCCAGATCGTCGTAGACCGTCACTGGCAGATCCAGCGGTTGAATGGCCTTCTGCGTCGTATGTTGATTGAACGTGCGAATCGGCAGATCCAGCGATTTGCGCGTCACCGTCGCCGAGGAGAAGTCGAGTACGCTGACTTCCAGAGTGTCGATCGGGCCATTGAAATAGACCTTGTTATAGCGACGCGGGTGCTTGTCCTCGAATGCCTGCTGCTCTTCGGTGAGTTGCTTCTCCAGCGCATCGCTCCAGCCCTTCTGCTGTTGCAGGTAGGCCAGTTGTTTTTCGTAGAACGCGACTTGCTCCGGGCTCTCGTTGATCGAGCCGGCGCGTATCAGGTATTGCCCGGTCTTGTCGCGGGCCTGGACGATCAGCGGATTGAGCTGCGTCTCTGCGACTTCCGCCGCCAGTGGCAGATTGTTGCTGAATTCCACTTCGGCGTAGTTGTTCTCGAGCTTCAGCAGTTTGACGCTGAGGTTGTCGTTACTGCGGGTCTGGCCGACGTCTTTTTGCGTCAGGTCGAAGCTGTACAAGCGGCGCGGTGCGATGACTTCGATCTGGCCTTGCAGGCTGACCGGTTGCGGCAGGGACTTCTTGTCCACGTCCAGTCCGTCAATGAACGGGTAGGTCACGGTCAGGTCATCGGGGTTGGTGACGTTGGAGCTGGAGGGGCTGAGCTGAATGCCCGGATCGGTTTCCGACCATTCCGGCTGATAGGCGATCACGCGTTTGTTGCTCAACGTCACCGACTGCCATTCCACACCGTGTGGAAACAAGAAGCCGCCGGGAATGTTCAGGTTGAACGGGAACACCGGTTGCAGATCGGTGAGGTAATCGGAGCTGGCATCCTTGTGCAGCACGAACAGGCCGTTGATAAACGTATCGACCAGCGCCTGCGGGGCAGGATAGTGCTTGAGCACGGCGAGTGCGTCTTCACCGTATTCGGTGCGCGGCGGATTGTCGTTGAGCTTGAGTTGCGCGCGTTCGAGCAGCAGCAGTGAGCCGCCGAGTTCGGTGATGGCGTCCTTGAGTTTGGTGTCGGTGATGGCGTCCAGCGATTGTTCGAACTTTGCGGTTTTTTCTTCAAGGCTGGTGGCGTGTTTTTCGTCGCCGGGCGAGCAACCGCTGATCAACAGAGCAAGGCAAATTCCGGCCGTCGTTATCGGTAATCGCACATCCATTTCCACACGTCCTGTCTGCAGTCACTGGGCTGTCAATGGTTTCGACACTAGCAGAAAAAATCATCCACACGCGCAGGTGGCGGATTTTCGGGCAGTTTCTGGCTGTCACAGGGGGCTGGTATACTCGCCGCCATTTCCACCCCCTTGTGTGAGATTCAATGGAACGCTTTATCGAAAATGCAATGTACGCCTCGCGCTGGCTGCTGGCGCCAATCTATATCGGGCTCTCGCTCGGGTTGCTGGCGCTGGCACTGAAGTTTTTCCAGGAAGTGTTCCACATCCTGCCCAACGTTTTTTCGATGGCCGAGTCGGAACTGATTCTGGTGCTGCTGTCGCTGATCGACATGGCACTGGTCGGCGGCCTGCTGGTGATGGTGATGATTTCCGGCTACGAGAACTTCGTCTCTGAACTGAACATCGACGAAGGCAAGGAAAAGCTCAGCTGGCTCGGCACCATGGACTCTTCGTCGTTGAAGATGAAAGTGGCGGCTTCGATCGTGGCGATTTCATCGATCCACTTGCTGCGCATCTTCATGGACGCCAAGAACGTCGATCCCGAGCATTTGATGTGGTACGTGATCATCCACATGACCTTCGTCGTTTCGGCGTTCGCCATGGGTTACCTGGACAAAGTCACCAAGCACTGATCAACCGTTGATCGCTGCAAAAAAACACCGCCCGTCTGTTGCGAAACAGACGGGCGGTGTCGTTTGTGGCTTGTGCTTTGGTGCGCGCAAGCATATCCCTGTAGAGGTCCTGACTCGCCACTTTGTGAGGTGCGTTCATGAACCTGCAAGAGCTGAATGCGTTTGCCATCGCCAGGAAGGTCGATGAGTTGAACCTGATCTCCATGGAGGGCGGGATTTATCTGCTCGAAGCGCGGATGCACGGGGCGGCATATCCGTTGAGTGATCCCAAAGGCAAGATGCTGACCCTGCGATCAGTGGAGCATGCGCGGGATCTGCTGCATGCGTTTCCGGTGCTGCCCTTCAATCTTGTACACACCTCGGTGCATGACGAAATGTGCGGCCTGGGCGGCAGTATCGATGAATGCCTGAAGGTGCCGCTCGCCTGGCGTTCAGCCCTGTAGGCCTTGCGCCCCATCGCCGGGCATCTGTGCTAGTCTGCTCGCCCTTTTGGTTCCGGGCGCGCCGGGACGCGCTGTGCTCGCACGGCAAGTCTTGTGGCCGTCCGCACAGCGGAGCAGTGTCATGTCCGAAGTAAATCTGTCCACCGACGAAACCCGCGTCAGCTACGGCATCGGCCGTCAACTGGGCGACCAGCTGCGCGACAACCCGCCACCGGGCGTTAGCCTGGACGCGATCCTGGCCGGTCTGACCGACGCTTTCGCCGGTAAGGAAAGCCGTGTGGGTCAGGAAGAAATGTCCGCCAGCTTCAAGGTTATCCGCGAAATCATGCAAGCCGAAGCCGCTGCCAAAGCTGAAGCCGCTGCTGGCGAAGGCCTGGCTTTCCTGGCTGAAAACGCCAAGCGTGACGGCATCACCACCCTGGCTTCCGGCCTGCAATTCGAAGTGCTGACTCAGGGCGAAGGCGCCAAGCCTACCCGTGAAGACCAGGTCCGTACTCACTACCACGGCACACTGATCGACGGCACTGTGTTCGACAGCTCCTACGAGCGTGGCCAGCCTGCAGAATTCCCGGTTGGCGGGGTGATCGCTGGCTGGACCGAAGCCCTGCAACTGATGAATGCCGGCAGCAAATGGCGTCTGTACGTGCCGAGCGAACTGGCTTACGGCGCTCAAGGCGTTGGCAGCATCCCGCCGCACAGCGTTCTGGTATTCGACGTCGAGCTGCTGGACGTTCTGTAAGACCTTTGTGGGAGCGAGCTTGCTCGCGAATGCAGGCGACTGGATCTAACTTGAGATTCGAGTTGAAGCCTTCGTGAGCAAGCTCGCTCCCACAGGTTTTGTATTACTGCTCATAGTTCTATCTTGTGCTGCAGTTCACTGGTCGGGCGCAAGGCCCGGGCATAGCAGAACAGGAACAGATTGCGCACCAGCTCCTTGAGCACCAATGGTTCGCTGGAATTTAGGCTGCTGACGTCCAGATCCCCTTGGTCTTGCAACTCATGCAGGGCTTCTTCCTCAAGCACCGCACAGACTTCACCGGTCTCCCGATGGAGGATTCTGAGGTAAGGGTGTGGGCGATCCAGCCACGCGTCGATCAAATAAGTCATGGTTCTCATCTCCTTGAAGGGTTTCAATGAGAATAATTCTTATTCGTCAAATAGCAAGCGTCTATTGGCGGATTCTGAAATTTTCCGGGTAAAGATTGCGTAAGGTCAAAACGGCTGGCGTTTGGCTATTGCGCGGTTTTGCTGGGGTAGAGCGGGGAGGGCGAAGCTCCATCCCACGCCTGGCGCGGGATGGATGACAACGGAATCAGACCTTTCTGACGAACTCGGATTTGAGTTTCATCGGGCCGATACCGTCGATCTTGCAGTCGATATCGTGGTCGCCATCGCACAGACGGATGTTCTTGACCTTGGTGCCGACCTTGACCACCAGCGAAGTGCCCTTGACCTTCAGATCCTTGATCACGGTGATGGTGTCGCCGTCCTGCAGGACGTTGCCGACCGAGTCTTTCTTCACGGCATCATCAGACGCCACTTCGGCTTCGCCGCTGGCGGACCACTCGTGGGCGCACTCCGGGCACACCAGTTGGGTACCGTCTTCGTAGGTGTATTCGGAATTGCATTTCGGGCAGGGTGGCAACGTGCTCACTAAGGCTCCTTGGGTATGGATCGCTAAAAGTCGCACATTGTATAGGGTTTTACGCGAGGGAGGGCATAGCGCAGAAACAACTGTGGGAGCGAGCCTGCTCGCGAAAGCGGTGTGTCAGTCAACATTGATGTCGATTGGCAGATTGCTTTCGCGAGCAGGCTCGCTCCCACAGTGGGCTGTATCAGTGCGTACGGGCGACCGCAAACTCGCTCAGTTCAACCAGCGCATCGCGGTATTCGCTGGCCGGCAGGGCATCGAGGCACTTGATCGCACGGGCCACGTAATCGCGGGCCAGTTGCGCGGTGTACTCAAGCGAACCGGAGGCTTCCACGGCAATGCGGATGCTTTCCAGGTCTTCGATCCCGCCTTTCTGGATCGCCTGACGCACCAGTGCAGCCTGTTCAGCCGTACCTTCACGCATGGTGTAGATCAGCGGCAGTGTCGGCTTGCCTTCGGCCAGATCGTCACCGACGTTCTTGCCCAGGGTTTCGGCGTCGCCCTTGTAGTCGAGCAGGTCGTCGACCAGTTGGAACGCCACGCCGAGGTGATCACCGAAGGTGCGCAGGGCTTCGCTCTGCTCAGCGGTAGCACCGGCCAATGCAGCGGCGCTGTGGGTCGAAGCTTCGAAGAGCATCGCGGTCTTGCCGCGGATGACTTCCATATAGGTTTCTTCAGTGGTGCTGGCGTCGCGCACCTTGGACAGTTGTAGTACTTCGCCTTCAGCGATGATGCGCGTGGCCTGGGACAGGATCTTCATCACCGGCATCGAGCCCAGTTCGACCATCATTTCGAACGAGCGCGAGTACAGGAAATCGCCGACCAGCACGCTCGGGGCGTTGCCCCACATGGCGTTGGCGGTAGAACGGCCACGGCGCATGCCGGACATGTCGACCACGTCGTCATGCAGCAGGGTGGCGGTGTGCAGGAATTCGATGGTGGCGGCCAAAAGGCGCATGTCGTCGCCTTCGCGACCCAGGGCCTTGCCACAGAGCAACACTAATAAAGGACGCAGACGTTTGCCGCCGGCCGAGGTAATGTAATCGCCGATTTTCGATACCAGCGGTACTCGGGAAGTCAGCTGCTTCTTGATGATGCCGTCGACGGCGCTAAAATCGTCCGCCACCGCGCGGTAGAAAGCTTGGGGTTGCATCAGCGAGAGTCGCTCCAGAAGGGTTGCGCGGCATGCTAGGACCCCCATCCAGACCTGTCAAGGCGCGATAGACGGCTACTTGCAAGCCTGCGGCACCTTGCGTACAATCGCGCACCCTGAACTTCCTGGGCAGCACCTGCCTTACGCAATTGCAACGGGCCTTCCAGCCTTATGCAGCCATGCCAGCCAATACCTCTTCTTATAAAGAGCTGGGTGAGCAGGATTATCGGAGAAATACCATGTCTTATGCAGTAATCGTTACTGGCGGCAAGCAGTACAAAGTCGCCCCGGGTGAATACCTGAAGATCGAAAAACTGGAAATCGCTACCGGCGAATCCGTTACCTTTGATCGCGTTCTGTTGGTTGCCAATGGCGACGACGTGAATATCGGCGCTCCAGTTGTTGCTGGCGCTACCGTTGTGGCTGAAGTGATCTCCCAAGGTCGTCACGATAAAGTCCGCATCATCAAGTTCCGTCGCCGTAAGCACCACATGAAGCGTATGGGCCACCGCCAGTGGTACACCGAGATCAAAATCACCGGTATTCAGGCTTAATTTCAGCCTAATTCCTCACTAGGAGAATTGACTCATGGCACACAAAAAAGCTGGTGGTAGTACCCGTAACGGTCGCGACTCAGAAGCCAAACGCCTTGGCGTTAAGATGTATGGCGGCCAGAAAATCATTCCGGGCAACATCATCGTGCGTCAGCGCGGCACCCAATTCCACGCTGGCTACGGCGTTGGCATGGGTAAGGATCACACCCTCTTCGCGAAAATCGAAGGCGTGATCAAGTTTGAAGTAAAAGGCGCGTTCAACCGCCGTTACGTGAGCGTTGTCGCAGCTTAATTGCGCGATCGCTGGAAAAGCCCTGTCTCGCGACGGGGCTTTTTCGTTTGTGGGGTGAGTCTCTTGCAAAACTGTTTGTATGGGCTGTCGGCGTGCGATGCAGGTCGTGTTTTGGGGTCGCTGCGCTCATTTTTGCAAGAGTCTTATGTCTTGATTGTTTTTCGGCTCGTCCGTACGGCGAGAGGCGTTGGTTATGAAGTTTGTTGATGAAGTATCGATTCGCGTAAAGGCTGGTGACGGCGGCAATGGCGCCATGAGTTTCCGTCGGGAAAAATTCATCGAAAACGGTGGCCCGAACGGCGGTGATGGCGGTGACGGCGGTTCCATCTACATGATGGCTGACGAAAACCTCAACACCCTGGTCGACTACCGTTACACCCGGCACTTCGATGCCGAGCGCGGCTCCAATGGCGGCAGCACCGACTGCACCGGCAAGAAGGGCGAAGACCTGATCCTGCGCGTGCCGGTCGGCACCACGGTGATCGACTCTGCTACTCAGGAAGTGATTGGCGACCTGACCAAGGCTGGCCAAAAACTGATGGTAGTGCAGGGTGGTTGGCACGGTCTGGGTAACACCCGTTTCAAATCCAGTACCAACCGGGCGCCGCGTCAGACCACGCCGGGTAAGCCGGGTGAGCAGCGCGACCTGAAACTGGAAATGAAAGTACTGGCTGACGTCGGTCTGCTGGGCTTGCCGAACGCCGGTAAAAGTACCTTTATCCGTTCCGTTTCTGCGGCCAAGCCGAAAGTCGCCGACTACCCGTTCACTACGCTGGTGCCAAACCTCGGTGTGGTCAGTGTCGATCGCTGGAAGAGTTTCGTCATTGCCGACATTCCGGGTCTGATCGAGGGTGCCTCCGACGGTGCCGGTCTGGGCATTCGCTTCCTCAAGCACTTGGCGCGTACGCGTCTGTTGCTGCACCTCGTCGATATGGCGCCGCTGGATGATTCCAGCGCACCGGATGCCGCTGAAGTGATCGTCAACGAACTGATCAAGTTCAGCCCGTCCCTGGCCGAGCGTGATCGCTGGCTGGTGCTGAACAAGTGCGACCAGATCCTTGAAGAAGAGCACGAAGAGCGCGTCAAGGAAATCGTTGATCGCCTCGAGTGGACCGGTCCGGTCTATGTGATCTCGGCGATCGCCAAGATCGGTACCGAGCGTCTGTGTCACGACATCATGCGTTACATGGAAGATCGTGCCGATCGCTTGGCCAATGACCCGGCTTACAAGGAAGAGCTGGCCGATCTCGATCAGCGCATCGAAGACGAAGCGCGGGCGCAACTGCAGGCGCTGGATGACAAGCGTGCCCTGCGTCGCAGCGGCGTGAAGTCGGTCCATGACATCGGCGACGATGATTGGGACGAAGAAGATGTGGATGACGAAGACGGTCCGGAAATCATTTACGTGCGTGACTGATTCGTTGCAGTAAACTTAAGCGCCGCTCAATCGAGCGGCGTTTTAGTATCTGGAAATCGCAAGTCACAAATAACGTCATGGGCGGCGCTGGGTCGCGTTGCCCTCAAGCTAAGGTTGAAGATGATGCGGAGCAAGGTGACAGGTGCGCAGCGTTGGGTCGTGAAGATCGGCAGCGCTTTGCTGACAGCTGATGGCAAAGGGCTGGATCGCGCGGCAATGAGTGTCTGGGTGGAGCAGATGGTGGCCTTGCATGAGGCTGGTGTCGAGTTGGTGCTGGTGTCCTCCGGGGCGGTAGCGGCCGGCATGAGTCGATTGGGCTGGACCGCACGACCCAGTGCGATGCACGAGCTCCAGGCAGCCGCTGCGATTGGTCAGATGGGTCTGGTGCAGGCGTGGGAATCGAGTTTCGCCGAGCATGGCCGGCACACTGCGCAGATTCTCCTGACTCACGACGATTTGTCCGACCGCAAGCGCTACCTCAACGCCCGCAGCACTTTGCGCGCATTGGTCGAGCTGAAAGTCATCCCGGTGATCAACGAAAACGACACCGTGGTCACCGACGAAATCCGTTTCGGCGACAACGACACGCTCGCGGCGCTGGTGGCCAACCTCGTCGAGGCGGATCTGCTGGTGATCCTGACCGACCGCGATGGCATGTTTGACGCCGATCCGCGCAATAATCCCGAGGCGCAGCTGATTTACGAAGCGCGCGCCGATGATCCGAGTCTCGATGCGGTAGCGGGTGGTACGGGCGGTGCGCTGGGGCGTGGCGGTATGCAGACCAAGTTGCGAGCGGCGCGACTGGCTGCGCGTTCCGGTGCGCACACTATTATCGTTGGCGGGCGTCTTGAGCGCGTGCTTGATCGCCTGAAGGCGGGTGAGCGCATCGGCACGTTGCTGTCGCCTGAGCGCGGCATGCTCGCGGCGCGCAAGCAATGGCTGGCCGGACATCTGCAGACTCGCGGCACGTTGGTGTTGGACGAGGGGGCGGTGTCGGCGTTGTCCAAGGGCAATAAAAGTTTGCTGCCGGTAGGTGTGAAGTTGGTGCAGGGCAGTTTCCGTCGCGGCGAGATGGTCGTCTGCGTGGCGCCCGATGGTCGTGAGATTGCTCGTGGCCTGGCCAACTACAGTGCGCTGGAAGCACAAAAAATCATCGGTCAGTCGTCGGATGCGATTGTCGGTTTGCTTGGTTACATGGCGGAGCCTGAACTGGTTCACCGTGACAACCTGATTCTGGTCTAAGGAAAATTCGATGCGTTTAGCGAAAGGATTGTTGGGCTTGCTGATGGCTATGCCATTGCTGGCCTCGGCCGAGGAAATCGGTCAGGTGTCGACGGTGTTCAAGTTTGTCGGTCCGAACGACCGCATTGTGGTCGAGGCTTTCGATGATCCGAAAGTTGAGGGGGTGACCTGCTACCTGTCGCGCGCCAAGACGGGCGGTGTGAAGGGTGGTCTGGGTCTGGCTGAAGATCGCGCAGAAGCGTCGATCGCTTGCCGTCAGGTCGGCCCGATCAAGTTCAAAGGTGATCTGAAGGATGGCGATGAGGTGTTCAAGGAGCGCACTTCGCTGGTATTCAAGACCATGCAGGTGGTGCGATTCCTGGACAAGAAGCGCAATACGCTGGTGTATCTGGTCTACAGCGATCGCTTGATCGAAGGCAGTCCGCAGAATGCCGTGACCGCGATCCCGATCCTGCCGTGGGTACCCGTCCAGCAATAACACCGCAAAACCACTGTAGGAGTGAGCCTGCTCCGGGCGGCGTTCCGACGATAGCTGTGTTAGTCAGCAAATGTACATCTGACTAACCGCCATCGTCGGAACGCCGCCCGGAGCAGGCTCACTCCTACATTTTTTTTGCGCTGGATTTGCTAAATCACAGGCAATAAAAAACCGACCCTAAGGTCGGTTTTTTAATGACTACGTCGGATTAAGCAGCTTCTTTCAGCGCTTTGACGTGGCCATTCAGGCGGCTCTTATGGCGAGCAGCCTTGTTCTTGTGGATGATGCCTTTATCGGCCATACGGTCGATAACTGGCACAGCCAGAACGTATGCAGCTTGAGCTTTTTCAGCGTCTTTTGCGTCGATGGCTTTAACTACATTCTTGATGTAGGTGCGAACCATGGAACGCAGGCTGGCGTTGTGGCTGCGACGCTTCTCAGCCTGTTTTGCACGTTTTTTGGCGGAAGGTGAGTTGGCCACCGTCGAGCTCCTCGAAAGACTTTTTAGGAAATAGCAAACAAAATAGGCCGCGAATCATGCCGATGAGTTGAAGTCTTGTCAAGGGCACTTGAAACGTTCCGCTAAGTGGTAGGTATAAAGAGGCGGGATATTTATTTCCGGCGCTTGACCTGTAAACTCGCGAGCTTTGGCTCTGTGCTGCTGCGGCGCGGAGTATCGCACAAGTAGGCGCTTTGTTCGCCTGCTGTTTATCGACAGGCACAAATTCCCTCAATGAATCTGCTCAAATCGTTGGCCGCCGTCAGCTCTATCACGATGCTTTCCCGGATTCTGGGCTTTGTTCGTGACACGCTGATTGCCCGTACATTCGGCGCCGGGATGGCGACGGATGCCTTCTTTATTGCCTTCAAACTGCCCAATCTGCTGCGGCGGATCTTCGCCGAGGGCGCTTTCTCGCAGGCATTCGTGCCGATTCTGGCCGAATACAAAAGCCAGCAGGGCGAAGAGGCGACGCGCACGTTCATTGCCTACGTATCGGGCTTGCTGACGTTGGTGCTGGCGGTTGTCACTGCGCTGGGCATGATCGCCGCGCCTTGGGTGATCTGGGCCACCGCGCCCGGTTTTACCGATACGCCGGAAAAATTCCAGCTCACCTCCGATCTGTTGCGGGTGACCTTCCCGTATATATTGCTGATATCCCTGTCATCGCTGGCCGGGGCGATCCTCAATACCTGGAACCGTTTCTCAGTGCCGGCCTTTGTGCCAACGTTGCTCAACGTCAGCATGATTGTGTTTTCGCTGTTCCTCACGCCGTACTTCGATCCGCCGGTCATGGCATTGGGTTGGGCGGTCTTGGTCGGCGGTCTGGCGCAGTTGCTCTATCAACTGCCGCACCTGAAAAAGATCGGCATGCTGGTGCTGCCGCGTCTGAATCTGCGTGATACCGGTGTCTGGCGCGTGATGAAGCAGATGCTGCCGGCGATTCTCGGTGTCTCGGTCAGCCAGATTTCGCTGATCATCAACACGATTTTCGCCTCATTTCTGGTCGCGGGTTCGGTGTCGTGGATGTATTACGCCGACCGCTTGATGGAATTGCCATCCGGTGTGCTTGGCGTGGCATTGGGGACAATTTTGCTGCCGACGCTGGCAAAAACCTACGCGAGCAAGGATCGCCACGAATATTCGAGGATTCTCGATTGGGGCCTGCGTCTGTGCTTCGTGTTGGTGCTGCCTTGCTCGCTGGCGCTGGGGATTCTTGCTGAGCCGCTGACCGTTTCGCTGTTCCAGTACGGTCAGTTCAGTGGTTTCGACGCTGAAATGACTCAGCGTGCGCTGATTGCTTATTCTGTCGGTCTGCTCGGGATTATCGTGATCAAAGTGTTGGCGCCGGGCTTCTATGCGCAGCAGAACATCCGTACCCCGGTGAAAATCGCAATATTCACTCTGGTGTGCACGCAGTTGTTCAACTTGATGTTGATCGGCCCGCTGGCTCATGCCGGTCTGGCCTTGGCGATCAGCGCCGGTGCCTGCCTGAATGCCGGGTTGCTGTTCTATCAACTGCGCAAGCAGCAGATGTATCAGCCGCAACCGGGTTGGGCCAAGTTCGCCTTCAAGCTTGTGGTCGCGGTGGCGGTGATGTCGGCGGTGTTACTGGTTGGCATGCATTTCATGCCGGCGTGGGACCAAGGGCACATGCTTGAGCGCTTCCTGCGTCTGGGCGCATTGGTCGCGGCGGGCGTGGTCGCCTATTTCGGTATGTTGCTGCTGCTTGGTTTCCGTTTGCGCGACTTCAATCGCAAGGCCTTGAGTTAAGGTTTTACCCTTTATAAACAGGCGCGGGCCGGCAGTTTTGTCGGCTCGTTCACTTTGCGTTACGGTGTTGCCTGTCGTCGACCGTCGGGTGTGGTTATAATCGACCACTTTATGAGCAAGAAGCGCGTTATGCAGCTGGTTCGAGGCCTCCACAACTTGCGCCCCCAGCATCGGGGCTGCGTCGCCACTATTGGCAACTTTGACGGTGTTCACCGTGGTCACCAGGCTATCCTGGCCCGACTGCGTGAGCGTGCGCTCGAGTTGGGCGTACCCAGCTGCGTGGTGATTTTCGAGCCGCAGCCACGGGAATTCTTTGCCCCCGAGACCGCGCCGGCGCGTCTGGCCCGCTTGCGCGACAAGCTGCAATTGCTGGCTGCCGAAGGCGTCGACCGGGTGTTGTGCCTGGCGTTCAACCAGCGCTTGAGCAAGCTCAGCGCCAGCGAGTTCGTCGACACCATCCTCGTTGATGGTCTCGGCGTGCAGCATCTGGAAGTCGGTGACGACTTCCGCTTCGGTTGCGACCGCCTCGGCGATTTCGACTTCCTGCTGCAGGCCGGGCAGATGCACGGTTTTACCGTCGAAGCCGCGCAAACCGTCGAGCTGGACGGCATTCGCGTCAGCAGTACGCAGGTGCGTAATGCATTGGCTGCCGCCGATTTTGCCCTGGCCGAACGTTTGCTCGGTCGCCCGTACCGCATTGCCGGTCGCGTGCTGCATGGCCAGAAACTGGCCCGGCAACTGGGTACGCCCACTGCCAACATTCAACTCAAACGTCGTCGCGTGCCGTTCACAGGTGTGTACCTGGTGAATGTCGATATCGACGGCAAGACCTGGCCCGGTGTCGCCAATATCGGCGTACGACCCACGGTACAAGGTGATGGCAAGGCCCACCTTGAAGTCCATCTTCTAGATTTTGCCGGCGATCTGTATGACCGGCGTTTGACGGTGGTTTTCCACCAAAAGCTGCGTGAAGAGCAGCGCTTCGCCTCCCTGGAGGCATTGAAAACGGCGATCAATGCGGATGTCGCCACCGCCCGTGCACTAGCCGCACCTAGCGCCCATCGCTAATGAAGAGCCTTAAATGACCGACTATAAAGCCACGCTTAACCTTCCGGACACCGCCTTCCCAATGAAGGCCGGCCTGCCACAGCGCGAACCGCAGATCCTGCAGCGCTGGGACAGTATTGGCCTGTACGGAAAGTTGCGCGAGATTGGCAAGGATCGTCCGAAGTTCGTTCTGCACGACGGTCCTCCGTATGCCAACGGCACGATCCACATCGGTCACGCACTGAACAAGATTCTCAAGGACATGATCATCCGCTCGAAGACCCTGTCGGGCTTCGACGCGCCGTACGTTCCGGGTTGGGACTGCCACGGCCTGCCGATCGAGCACAAGGTTGAAGTGACCCACGGCAAGAATCTGGGCGCGGACAAGACTCGCGAACTGTGCCGTGCCTACGCCACCGAGCAGATCGAAGGGCAGAAGTCCGAATTCATCCGTCTCGGCGTGCTGGGCGATTGGGCCAACCCGTACAAGACCATGGATTTCAAGAACGAGGCCGGTGAAATCCGCGCCCTCGCTGAAATCGTCAAGGGCGGTTTCGTGTTCAAGGGCCTCAAGCCTGTGAACTGGTGCTTCGACTGCGGTTCGGCCCTGGCTGAAGCGGAAGTCGAGTACGAGACCAAAAAGTCCTCGACCATCGACGTCGCCTTCCCGATCGCTGACGAAGCCCAACTGGCTGCCGCGTTCGGTTTGCCGTCGCTGGGCAAACCTGCCTCGATCGTGATCTGGACCACCACCCCGTGGACCATCCCGGCCAACCAGGCGCTCAACGTTCACCCGGAATTCAACTACGCGTTGGTCGACATCGGCGACAAGCTGCTGGTACTGGCTGAAGAGCTGGTCGAAGCCTGCCTGACGCGCTATGGCGTCGAAGGCTCGGTCATCGCCACCACCACCGGTAAACAGCTGGAACTGATCAACTTCCGTCATCCGTTCTATGACCGTCTGTCGCCGGTGTATCTGGCTGACTACGTCGAACTGGGCGCTGGTACCGGCGTGGTTCACTCCGCTCCGGCCTACGGCGTGGACGACTTCGTGACTTGCAAGAAATATGGCATGGTCAACGACGACATCCTCAACCCGGTGCAGAGCAACGGCGTGTACGTGCCGTCGCTGGAATTCTTCGGCGGCCAGTTCATCTGGAAGGCCAACCCGGCGATCGTCGACAAACTGACCGAAGTCGGTGCGCTGCTGCACACCACCGTCATCGAACACAGCTACATGCACTGCTGGCGCCACAAGACCCCGCTGATCTACCGCGCCACCGCGCAGTGGTTCATCGGCATGGACAAAGAGCCAACCAGCGGTGACACCCTGCGTGTGCGCTCGCTCAAAGCCATCGAAGACACCAAATTCGTTCCGGCCTGGGGCCAGGCGCGTCTGCACTCGATGATCGCCAACCGTCCGGACTGGTGCATCTCGCGTCAGCGCAACTGGGGCGTGCCGATCCCGTTCTTCCTCAACAAGGAAAGCGGCGAACTGCACCCACGCACCGTCGAGCTGATGGAAGAAGTGGCCAAACGCGTTGAAGTCGAAGGTATCGAAGCCTGGTTCAAGATGGACGCTGCCGAGTTGCTCGGCGACGAAGCGCCGCTGTACGACAAGATCAGCGACACCCTCGACGTCTGGTTCGATTCGGGCACCACGCACTGGCACGTCCTGCGCGGTTCGCACCCGATGGGTCACGAGAGCGGCCCGCGTGCCGACCTGTACCTGGAAGGTTCCGACCAACACCGTGGCTGGTTCCACTCGTCGCTGCTGACCGGTTGCGCCATCGACAACCACGCGCCGTACCGCGAACTGCTGACCCACGGTTTCACCGTCGACGAAGCCGGCCGCAAGATGTCCAAGTCGCTGGGTAACGTGATCGCGCCGCAGAAAGTCAACGACACTCTGGGCGCCGACATCATGCGTCTGTGGGTTGCTTCGACTGACTACTCCGGTGAAATGGCGGTTTCCGATCAGATCCTGCAACGCAGTGCGGACGCTTATCGTCGTATCCGAAACACCGCGCGCTTCCTGCTTTCGAACCTGAGCGGTTTCAACCCGGCTACCGACATCCTGCCGGCTGAAGAAATGCTCGCGCTGGATCGTTGGGCGGTCGACCGCACCTTGCTGCTGCAACGTGAGCTGCAAGAGCACTACGGCGAATACCGTTTCTGGAACGTTTACTCGAAGATCCACAACTTCTGCGTGCAGGAGCTGGGCGGTTTCTACCTCGACATCATCAAGGACCGTCAGTACACCACTGGCGCCAACAGCAAGGCCCGTCGCTCGGCGCAAACCGCGCTGTTCCACATCTCCGAAGCGCTGGTGCGCTGGATCGCGCCGATCCTCGCCTTCACCGCCGACGAACTGTGGGAATACCTGCCGGGCGAGCGTAACGAATCGGTCATGCTCAACACCTGGTACGAAGGTCTGACCGAACTGCCGGCCGACGTTGAACTGGGCCGCGACTACTGGGAACGCGTGATGGCGGTCAAAGTAGCGGTCAACAAAGAAATGGAAATCCAGCGCGCAGCGAAAGCTGTCGGTGGCAACCTGCAAGCCGAAGTGACGCTGTACGCCGAAGACGCCCTGAGCGCCGATCTGGCCAAGCTGAGCAACGAACTGCGCTTTGTATTGATCACTTCGACAGCCAGCGTTGCGCCGTTCGTACAGGCTCCGGCCGATGCAGTAGTGACTGAAGTCAGCGGCCTGAAGCTGAAGATCGTCAAATCGGCCTTCCCGAAATGCGCCCGTTGCTGGCACTGCCGTGAAGACGTCGGTGTGAACCCGGAGCATCCGGAAATCTGCGGTCGTTGCGTCGACAACATCAGCGGCGCTGGCGAGGTTCGTCACTATGCCTAATGCCGTTGGCCGTTTTGGACGGTTGAGCTGGCTGTGGTTGAGTTTGCTGGTTCTGGTCATCGACCAGGCCAGCAAGTTCTACTTCGAAGGCAAGCTCGAAATGTTCCAGCAGATCGTGATCATTCCTGATTACTTCAGCTGGACCCTGGCTTACAACACCGGCGCGGCGTTCAGCTTCCTGGCGGACAGCTCCGGCTGGCAGCGCTGGTTGTTCGCCCTGATCGCGATTGTGGTCAGTGCGGTGCTGGTGGTCTGGCTCAAGCGCCTGGGCCGCAACGAAACCTGGCTGGCCGTCGCTTTGGCGCTGGTGCTGGGTGGCGCGCTGGGCAATCTGTATGACCGCATTGCCTTGGGCCATGTGATCGATTTCATTCTGGTGCACTGGCAGAACCGCTGGTACTTCCCGGCGTTCAACTTCGCCGACAGCGCCATCACTGTTGGTGCGGTGATGCTGGCACTGGATATGTTCAAAAGTAAAAAGACCGGAGAAGCCGTTCATGACTGAACAGGTATTGGCTGAGCAACGCATCGGCCAGAACACGGAAGTCACCTTGCACTTTGCATTGCGCCTGGAGAACGGCGACACCGTCGACAGTACGTTCGACAAAGCCCCGGCGACCTTCAAGGTCGGCGACGGCAACCTGCTGCCGGGTTTCGAAGCGGCGCTGTTCGGCTTCAAGGCCGGCGACAAGCGCACGCTGACCGTCGAGCCGGAAAACGCCTTCGGTCAGCCGAACCCGCAGAACGTACAGATCATTCCGCGTTCGCAGTTCGTCGATATGGAGTTGTCACCGGGTTTGCTGGTGATCTTCAATGACGCGGCCAATACTGAGCTGCCGGGTGTGGTGAAAGAGTTCGACGACACGCAAGTGACCATCGACTTCAACCACCCGCTGTCGGGCAAGACGCTGACCTTTGACGTGGAAATCATCAACGTTAAAGCGCTGTAACTGACTGTATAAGGTCAAATGTGGGAGCGAGCTTGCTCGCGAAACCGGTGTGTCAGCTAACAGAGATGTTGAAGGTGACGCCCCCTTCGCGAGTAAGCTCGCTCCTACAGTGGTTTTTCATTGTTTTCGCGCGCAAGACACGAGGCACAGCATGCAAATCAAACTCGCCAACCCCCGTGGCTTCTGCGCTGGCGTGGACCGGGCGATCGAAATCGTCAACCGCGCCCTGGAAGTCTTCGGGCCGCCGATCTACGTGCGTCACGAAGTAGTGCACAACAAGTTCGTCGTGGAAGACCTGCGCAGCCGCGGGGCGATCTTCGTCGAAGAGCTGGATCAGGTGCCGGACGACGTTATCGTGATCTTCAGTGCTCACGGCGTATCCCAGGCCGTACGCACCGAAGCCGCCGGCCGTGGCCTGAAAGTGTTCGACGCCACCTGCCCTCTGGTGACCAAGGTGCACATCGAAGTGGCGAAATACAGCCGCGACGGTCGCGAGTGCATCCTGATCGGCCACGCCGGTCACCCGGAAGTCGAAGGCACCATGGGTCAGTACGACGGCAGCAATGGCGGCGCGATTTACCTCGTCGAAGACGAGAATGACGTCGCCGAGTTGCAGGTGCAGAACCCGGATAAACTGGCTTTCGTGACCCAGACCACGCTGTCGATGGACGACACCAGTCGCGTCATCGATGCATTGCGCACGCGCTTCCCGGCCATCGGCGGTCCGCGCAAGGACGACATCTGCTACGCCACGCAAAACCGTCAGGACGCGGTCAAGCAACTGGCCGACGAGTGCGACGTGGTGCTGGTAGTTGGCAGCCCGAACAGCTCCAACTCCAACCGTCTGCGTGAGCTTGCTGAGCGCATGGCCACACCGGCCTACCTGATTGACGGCGCGGAAGACCTGCAAAAGAGCTGGTTCGATGGCGTTGAGCGTATCGGCATCACCGCCGGTGCCTCCGCGCCGGAAGTACTGGTGCGTGGTGTGATTCAGCAACTGCAGGCTTGGGGTGCCACCGGTGCCGATGAGCTGGCCGGTCGCGAAGAGAACATCACGTTCTCGATGCCTAAAGAGCTGCGCGTGCGTTCGATCTGACACGCTGGTTTTTGTGGCACAGCGCCTGCTCAGTCTCTTGGCTGTTCAGGCGTACACGGCCGGTCGCCGCCAGTACTATCTGACGCTGGCTGACCGGCTCGCGAGCCGAGCAGACATGTAATGTCCCTGCCTGAAATGCCCGCCCGGGCATCAGCGGTTGCCCCAGACTGCTGAAACGTACGTAACGACTCACCGACCAATTGCCGACAATTGGCACCTGCGTGTCGCTCACACTTTCTTGTAGCAGTGGATTGTTGCTGTCTTTCTGCCCCTTGCCGCTGATATCCAGAATGATCCGCCAGCCCTGACTCCAGTCGCCGTTGATGCCATGAATCACCACGCCCTGATTGCGCGTGATGGCCAGTGTGCGGGCGTTGCGAAGGCCATCGAGCAGCGATTGCGCCGCTTGATCCCGATGGTTCGATTCTTTGAGCGCGGCAAACGCCGGACTGACCAGCAGCAGAACAATTGCGCCAATCGCCAGTCCCATAAGCAGTTCTATCAGGCTGAAACCCTGTTGCGGCATGAAAAATCCCTCCGTGGAGTGTGATGAACGGCGCGCTCCGTGCGCCGGGCATGGCAAATCAACCGACGCGGGCCGGTTGAATGTTCTAGCGTGTAGAAGCAGGTATAGCCGACGGCAACGGAGGGCATCGATGGATCTTCGTACAAAAGGTTTCACGCTGATCGAGTTGTTGGTTGCGATCGCGATCTTCGTGATTCTGATCACCCTGGCGGTGCCGGCATTCACCCGTTCGGTTCAGGGCAGCAAGGCCGACACCGAAATGGGCGACCTGCAGCGGGCGATCAATTTCGCCAGGCTCGAAGCCATCGACCGAGGCACTACCCTGCGTCTGCGCCCGACCGCCGGTGGCAGCGTCTGGACCAGTGAGTTGTCGGTTTACGACAGTACTGGCACTTCGGCCAATGTGTTGCGGGTTGTTCCCGCGATGAGCAGTGGCGCAACTCTGACGCTACCCTCAGGAGTGACCGCACTGGATTTCAATAACCTCGGTGGTCTGGCAGCGCCGTCGACGGCGGTGACCATCAGTTACACGTTGGGAACGCAAAGCAGGACGCTGAACGTGTGTTTGAACGGACGAATTCAATTGGGTGGAACTTGCGGATGAGGGTAGGGAGTCAACACGCACAGCAGGGCATGACGCTGATCGAGGTGCTGGTCGCGTTGCTGATACTGACGGTCGGGTTGCTGGGCGCGGCGGCCGTGCAACTGAATGCACTGAAGTACACCGACAGCTCACGGATGACCAGTCAGGCCAGTTTCATCGCCTACGACATGATGGACCGCATCCGCGCCAACTCCGGCGCTGACTACACTGTCACACCGCCGACCTCGGGCAATCTGAGCGTTGCCCGCGATCAAGACCTCTACGACTTCTCCACCAATATCAGCAATTTCGGCGGGCCGACGGCCACCGGTAGCATCAGCCTCAATCAGCGCGTTTACACCATCACCATCAACTGGAGCGATGCGCGAGCAGCCAACACCGCCAGCGCTCAACGCAGTTTTGTCCTGAGCAGTCGCGCCGCAGTCGATCCGGTGGCCACACCATGAGGCGCCATCAACGTGGTTTCGGCCTGATCGAATTGCTCATCGCCCTGGCACTGGGCCTCATCGTGGTGCTGGGTGTGGTGCAGATTTTCATTGCAGCAAAAAATACCTATGTCAGCCAGAACAGTGCCGCAGCGATGCAGGAAGACGCGCGTTTTGTGTTGAGCAAAATGATTCAGGAAATTCGTATGGTGGGGATGTTCGGTTGTCTCGGCACCATCACGGATTCCAGTTCGGCGGGGGATTTCAACGCCGCACAGGTCCTCCCGATCAGTTGGGATAATGCGAACCTTAAACTGACGCTGGTCACCGCCGATATCGGCAGCGGCGGGGGCACGCCAACCTGGACAGTGCTCTCCGACTGTCGCAATAGCGCAACGGCCTATACCGGCTTGCGGTCACCGGCGAGCGGGCAGATCGCGTTCCCGATCCGGCGTCTGATCTACAGCTTCAGCAACAATCAGATTCTCATGGGCACCGGCAGCGGAACGCCGACCCAGCAGGTGTTGGTGAACAATGTCAGTGCATTCAACGTCACCTTCGGTCTGGCCAGTTCCGCGACGGATGTGGCGGCCTCGACTTACAACGCCAACCCCAGCGACCCGGCGCGTATCCGCAGTGTGCGCCTGAGCCTGACCCTAACCGACCCGAACAACCGGGTGCGCAGTCAAACCTTCAACGTGGTTGCCGCTTTGCGCAACCGCTTGCAGTGAGGGCGCGCTGATGAGGATTTCTCTTCACACCCGTCAGACTCAGCACGGCATGGTGTTGCTGGTCAGTCTGGTATTCCTGCTGTTGTTGACCCTGATTGGTTTGTCGTCGATGCAAAGCGCCAACCTGCAGGAAAAAATGGCCGGCAGCGTGAGTCTGCGTAATCAGTCGTTTCAAACGGCCGAGGCGACTCTGCGTGTTGGGGAGAGCGCTGTGCAACTGGACAGTTATTCGCTCGCCGTGTGCAGCGGCACCACCCAATGCGCACCGCCGGCGGAGTCGTCGGTGGTCAGTGCGGCGGGGTTCAACTCGACCTCGGGTGTGACCTGGATTGCGACCGGTAATGGTTTCTATGGTGTGCAGAACATTGGCACCACACTGACCGCCGTCAACGTGCCGAGCAACACCTCGGCGACGTTGTATCGCGTCACTGCTGTCGGCATTGCCGGCAGCTCGCGCAGTGTGGTGGAGAGTGTCTATGCGAAGTATTGAACGCTGCACATCGCTGCTGCTCGGCCTGCTGCTGAGCTTGTATCTGGCGACGCCCGTCTATGCATTCACGCCCTCCGATTCGCCGCTGTTGAGTGCTGCAGCGGTGCCACCGAATGTGATGCTGCTGATCGATGATTCGGGGAGTATGAACAGCATCATTTACGCCGCCGGATTTGATCCGAACATCAACCGTGCACCCGCCCGGCAGTGCAATGCCTTCCTGGGATTGTGCTCTGCGCTCAATGCTCCGCAGATCACCGGCGACACGGTGTTTCTATCGAGCCTGCCGACCTCCGGGTGCTCGGGCGGCGCCTATGCGTTCTACAACAACAGCGTGGCGCCGTTATGCCTGAAGCTGCCCGACCCCGTAGGCAATGAGAACACCCGATATTCCGCCGATTACATTTCCTATATCGTCGGCCTGGCCACGAGCAACGGCACCCGTGACTTCACCACAGGGGCGATTCCCAACGATTATCGAATGAACGTTGCGCGAAGCGTTTCCACAGCACTGGTCAGCAGCAACCGCACCCTGCGTATGGGCCTATCGACCTTCAACCCGGCCACCAGTACCAACTCGGGCAATGGTGGTTTCATCGCCCGATCGATCACCGATTTGTCGCCGGTGTCCGGCAGCGTGACTCAAGCCCAGGCCGACACCAATTACAACGCACTGATCTCTTCCATAAACGGCTTGAGCGCCGTGGCCAACACGCCGTTGGCGGAAGCCTATTACGAAATCACCCGCTACATGCGCGGTATGGCGCCGTACTACAACAGCACGCCGACTACCTACACGAGCCCGATTCAGTATCGCTGCCAGAAAAACTACGGCGTCGTGATTACCGACGGTCTACCCACTTTCGACCGAACCTTCCCGACTAACGACCCATTGGGCGGCAGCCGTTTGCCGAACTGGGACGGCGTCAACAATGACGGCAACAATCTCAATGGTGACAACGAAGGGGACACGCTGTATCTGGATGACATCGCCAAGTTCGCCTTCGATATCGACATGCGCTCGACCGGTACCGACGCGGCGGGCAAGAGTTGGAACGCGGTGGATTTTCCCAAGCAGAACATGAATACCTACACCGTGGGCTTCACCGCCGATAACGACATGCTGTCGGACGCGGCCAGTTACGGACAGGGCAGGTATTACCAGGCGACTGACAGCACCGGCCTCAACGCCGCGTTGTCGTCGGCCCTGAGTGATATCACCTCCAAGGCCGGTTCCGGCGGCGCAGCTGTTGCCAGCGTCGGCACGCTCACCAGTGGCAGCAGTTTTTACCAAACCACTTATGATCCCAAGGATTGGCGAGGCACCATCAAGTCTTTCGGTTTTACGTCGGCCGGGGTTGTGAATACTTCGACCGCACTCTGGACGACTGACACAACCATCGTGCCGGGGGCGACGGCGCCGACGTATCAATCATGGAACACCACGAGCAGCGCCGCCGTGACGCTGGCTTACGGCAACTTTTCCCCTGCGCAGCAGGCGACGCTCAGCCAGAGTCTGCCCACGGGTATTACCGGCAATGACCTGGTGGAGTGGAGCAAAGGCACCAACAAAACCGGGCTAAAGGTTCGCAGTGTGTTGCTCGGTGACATCATCAACTCGCCGTTGGTGCTGGCGGCCCCCACGGACAAGACCGCAGCTGACTTGTCCGGCGACACCACTTACACCTCATACCTGACCACCAAAGCTGCCAACATGAACTCCAGCCTGGTGGTGAATGCCAACGACGGTTTCGTCAACGTCATCAACTCGGCCAACGGCACCCGACGCTATGCCTACATGCCATCCAGTGTGTTGCCATCGCTACGGCTGATTGCTGATCCGACCTATATCAACGGTGTCAGCCACAAGTTTCTCGTCGACGGTCAGGTCGGGGTGTTCGACGCGCAGTCTGGCACGGCCTGGAAAACCCTGGCCATTGGTGGCGTCGGTGCCGGGGGTAAAACGTTCTACGGGCTGCAGCTGTTTGATGCTTCTGCGGGCAATGTGATCAAGGCGTTGTGGGAGGTCAGCGCGCCGACCACGGCCAACACCGCCAATGTATTTAATGATCTGGGTTACGCTTATGCCCGCCCGGAAGTGGCACGCTTGGCCGATGGTCGTTGGGCGGCGTTCATCTCGAATGGTTACGGCAGCAACTCCGGTGTGGCCGCGATGTATGTGCTGGATGTGCGCGATGGTTCGCTGATCAAGAAAATCGTCATCGACAGCACGGAAACCACTAACGGATTGTCCTCGGTAAAACTCAAGGTCAACTCTTCAAATGTCGTCCAGGCCGCTTATGGCGGTGATTTGAAAGGGCGCCTGTGGAAGTTTGATCTGAGCGCGACATCGACGGACAGCTGGGGCGTGGCGTTTTCCGGTAAACCACTGTTCACCACGGCGGGCGGGGCGACACAGCCGATTACCGCGCAGCCGCTGCTGGCGGATAACGCATTGGGCGGCAAACAGATCTTTGTCGGCACTGGCAAATTCAATGAAACGGCCGACAAGACCAACAAGGATTTGCAGGCGTTCTATTCGGTATGGGATGCCGATGGCGGCTCCGGAAACATCACTGTCAGCAGTTTGCAGGCACAGGCGATTACCGGATCATTTACTGGCAGCTCCGGGCAGTTTCTGACCACGACGCAAAATGACACGACATATCCGGGGGAGAAGGGCTGGTTCCTGCCATTGGTGTACAACAACGTGTTGACCGGCGAACGGGTGATCAATCAAGCGAATATCGTGCTTGGCCGTATCGTCTTCACCACGGCCATTGTCGATACCACCGATCCTTGTGCGAGTTTTGGTACGGGCAAGTTGGTCGAACTCGAGGCGTTCAGCGGTAAGATGCTCAACTATGCGGTGATTGATACTGGTGGCGATAGTTTGGTCGACAACAATGACTCAATCTCCAGCGGCGTGAGTTTCGCTGACGGCATTCCCAACGTGGCGTTTATAAACCCGAACGCTACGAAAAAGGGAGTGAATGACACCAGTGGAAAGCTCACGATAATCAATGAAAAGGGCGGCGGTGGCAGCCGTCGTATCATGTGGCGACAAATACAGTAAGTGAGAGTTTGAGGCATGCGCAGATTCAACCGAGGCTTCACCCTGATCGAAATCATGATCGTGATTGCGATCATCGGTATCGTCATCACCATCGCCGCACCGAGCTATACCGAGTACCTGAAAAAAGGCCGTCGCGCCGAAGTGGTGTCACTGCTCTCGGAGCAGGCGCAAACCCTCGAGCGTTTCTACACCAAGAACAATGTCTATACCGGCATCACTGGTCTGAGCACGGGCAATGATTTCTACACCATCACCCCGACCATCGCTGACCAGACCTTCCTGCTGACCGCTACCCGCAAAACGGGTACGTCCATGGCCACCGACAAGTGCGGGGATTTCACCCTGACCAACACCGGCGTCAGAAGCATGAACAACGCGACTACCGGGCTGACCACCAAGGATTGCTGGGGCCGCTGAGGCGCTTTCTTTCGGGTGCCTTTTGCGCCCACTGTCTTTTTTACGGTTGGATCAAACATGACCAGGCAACAGCAAGTGGTGATTGTCGGTGGCGGGGTGATTGGCCTGCTGACCGCCTACAATCTCGCCTCCGAAGTGCGCAGCGTGGTGCTGCTCGATCGCTCGAACCTCGGCCAGGAATCGTCCTGGGCGGGCGGCGGTATCGTTTCGCCGTTGTATCCGTGGCGCTATAGCCCGGCGGTTACCGCACTGGCGCACTGGTCGCAGGACTTTTATCCACAGCTCGGCGAGCGTTTGTTTGCCGACACTGGCGTTGATCCTGAAGTGCACACCACGGGCCTGTACTGGCTGGATCTGGACGACGAAGCCGAAGCGCTGGCCTGGGCCGAGCGGGAAAACCGCCCGTTGCGGGCTGTGGATATCTCGGCGGCGCATGATGCGGTGCCGGTCCTCGGTGGCGGGTTCGCGCGGGCGATCTACATGGCCGATGTCGCCAACGTGCGCAATCCGCGTCTGGTGAAGTCGTTGAAGTCGGCCCTACAGGCACTGCCGAACGTGACGATTCACGAACAGTGCGAGGTCAGCGGGTTCGTCCGTGAGGGCGCGCAGGTCGTCGGCGTCGAAACCTCCAACGGCGTGATCAAAGGTGATCAGATCGTGTTGACGGCCGGTGCGTGGAGCGGTGATTTGCTCAAGACGCTGGACCTGACGCTGCCGGTCGAACCGGTCAAAGGGCAGATGATTCTCTACAAGTGCGCGGCGGATTTTCTGCCGAGCATGGTCTTGGCCAAGGGCCGTTATGCGATCCCGCGTCGCGACGGCCACATTCTGATTGGCAGCACGCTGGAGCACGAAGGCTACGACAAGACGCCGACCGATGTGGCGCTGGAAAGTCTCAAGGCTTCGGCAGTGGAGTTATTGCCAGCGTTGGCCGATGCCGAAGTGATCGGGCACTGGGCAGGGCTGCGTCCGGGCTCGCCGGAGGGCATTCCTTACATTGGTCGGGTGCCGGGGTTTGACGGGTTGTGGTTGAACTGCGGGCATTACCGCAATGGACTGGTGCTGGCGCCGGCGTCGTGTCAGTTGTTTGCCGATGTGATGCTGGGAAGGGCGCCGATTATTGATCCGGCGCCGTATGCGCCCGAGGGCCGGATCTAGTCAGATATATCTGTTGAGCCTGGCAGATCGCTTTCGCGAGCAGGCTCGCTCCCACACTGGATTTTGTGACCGACAAAGATCAACTGTGGGAGCGAGCCTGCTCGCGAAGGGGCCCTCAATCCAGGCCCAGTTTCTTCAGCCGATAGCGCATCGAACGAAACGAAAGACTCAACCGCTGCGCCGCCGCCGTGCGATTCCAGCGTGTTTCTTCCAGCGCCTGCAAGATCAGCTTCCTCTCGACGTTCTCCAGATAATCTTCCAGATTGTCGATCTGCGTCAGATCGGCAATCCCGCCGTCCGCCGCGCAGTTGCCTTCGCTCAGACGTAAATCTTCAGCCTCGATCGTGCGGTTTTCACACAAGGTGTGTGCCCGCTCAAGCACGTTTTCCAACTCCCGCACATTCCCCGGAAACCGGTAATTCTTCAGCGCTGCCAACGCCTGTGGATGCAAGCGTGCTGCCGGCTGGCCGGTGTCCTTGGCCAAACGCTTGAGCATACTGGCCGCCAGCACTTCAATATCATCACGTCTTTCGCGCAGGGACGGCACGCGCAGTTCGATCACGTTCAAGCGGTAATAAAGGTCCTGACGAAAGCGTTCGGCCGCGACCTCTGCATCGAGATCCTTGTGCGTGGCGCAGAGAATCCGCACATCGACCACGCTTTCCTGCTGGCCGCCGACACTGCGCACGGCTTTTTCCTGGATCGCCCGCAGCAGTTTTACCTGCATCGACAGCGGCAAGTCCGCCACCTCATCAAGAAACAACGTGCCGCCATGGGCGGCTTGAAACAGTCCGGGTTTGTCCTCGACGGCGCCGGTAAAACTGCCTTTGCGATGGCCAAAAAACTCGCTTTCCATCAGCTCTGACGGAATCGCCCCGCAGTTCACCGGCACGAACGGCTGGCCGGCGCGCGGCCCTTGTTCATGGATCAGCCGCGCAACCAGTTCCTTGCCACTGCCCGATTCGCCACTGATGTACACCGGCGCCTGACTGCGAGCGAGTTTGTCGATTTGCTTGCGCAGAATGCGCATCGGTGGCGAATCGCCGAGCAAGCGCCGATCGATGGAGGTAAAGCTGCCTCCCGCCGCCGGCATGCGCAGGGCTGTACCGACCAGTTCGCGCAAGCGAGTGAGGTCCACCGGTTTGGTGAGGAAGTCGAAAGCACCTGCTTTCAAAGCGTTGATGGCCGTTTCCAGGCTGCCATAGGCGGTGATCATTGCCACCGGCAGTTGTGAATAGCGTTGCTGGATGTGCTGCACCAACTCTAGCCCGGTACCATCGGGCAGGCGCATGTCTGTCAGGCACAGATCGAATTTCTCGCGGTCCAGCAGCGCTTGGGCTTCAACCAGATTACGCGCGCTGTAGGTGTCGAGTTTCATCCGTCCCAAGGTGATTTCCAGGAGTTCGCGGATATCCGGTTCATCGTCGACGATGAGGATTTTTTGCCGTGGGCTCGTGTTCAACTTTGTTTCCGTCCGTGAGCAAAGGTGATGCGAAAGCAACCGCCGCCTTGGCGTGACTGAAAGTCTAGGCGCGCTTGGTTGCTTTCGCACAGCTCACGGGACAGATAAAGCCCAAGGCCGGTGCCCTGGCTGCTGGTGGTGAAGAACGGTTCGAACAGATGCGTCTGTTGATCGAGCGGGACGCCGGGGCCGTTGTCCTGCACTTCGAGGACCGCCAACTGGCTGTCGGGATCACTGAACAACGACAGCCAGACTTCGGCCTGATCATGCAGTAGGGCGCTGTGGCGCCAGCCGTTGCGTAACAGATTGTCGAGAATTTGCGTGAGCTGGTTCGGGTCCATCAGCGTGGTGAAGTCTCCCGAATTGATCCGCAGGTGAATCTGCTGGCGTTCGCTGGCCTGTTCACGACTCTCGACAACGAAGTTTTCCAGCCATGGCTTGAGATCCAGGCGTTGCGGCGCGCTTTGCTGGCGGCGGGACAGTTGCAGGACGTTTTCGATGACTCGGTTCATGCGCTGGGAGTGGTCTTGAATGATCTGCGTCAGACGCCGATCCGCGCTATCGAGTTCCTCGGACTCAGCCAATAGCTGCGCGGCGTGACTGATGGCGCCCAACGGATTGCGGATCTCGTGGGCGATGCCGGCGGTCAAGCGCCCGAGTGCGGCGAGCTTAAGTTGCTGGGCTTGCTGGGCGATTTGCGCGAGGTCTTCGAGAAATACCAGGGTTTGTTGGTGGGGGCTTTGTTCGAGGGCAATGAAGCTCGGTTGCAGTTCCAGGCCGTTGCCGGGGATTTTCAGGCTCTGCGGGCGCAAGGTCGGGTTGTTCAGCCACAGTTGCAGGCGATCGACCAGCGCCGTGGAATAGTCATCGATCAAATGCCCCTGGAGGTGCGACTGCGCAAGCAGGGTTTTCGCGCTGTGATTGGCCAGTTGCACTCGCCGCGCCTCGTCGAGCACCAGAATGCCGGTGCGCATGCGTTGCAGGATCAGCGCGTTGAGGGCTTCGAGGCTGACCACTTCACTGGCACGTTGCTCGGCAAGGGTTTCGCTGACTTCGAGGCGGCGGATCAGTCCCTGCACCAGCAACGACGCGGCAAAGCACAGCGCACCAAGGGTGCCGGCCTGCAAGTATTCATTGGCGCTAAGGGCATGGTTGAAGCCGAGCAGGAAGCTCGAGCCGACGATGCCCAGCGCACCGATGGCGGCGATCAATAGCCCGATGCGCCGCCGTAGCAGGGTGTTGCTGATCGCCACAGAGACAATCAGCAAATTGCCCAGCGCACTGCCGACGCCGCCCGCAGCAAAGAACAAACCGCATAAAAGCAGGACATCGACGAGGGCCAGACTGAACAGCTGCGCTGGCCGTCGGGTGTTCTCAAGGAACACTACCAACAGAATGTTGAGGATCAGATACAGCCAACTGCCACCGCGCAGCAATTCGTCGTTGGCCGACGTCAGCAGGCGGTTGTCCATGTTGCTGGAGATCAGCAGCACCAGCGTGATGCCGATACTCAAGCGGTAGAGATGATAAAGGCGCAGCAGGCGCTGCGCCTGTTTGCTGTCGGCGTGGGTGGCCTCAGCGATCACGGGTACCCGGGCCTTGCTCAAGGTGAGCCTGGCTGCAATACCACTGTTGTTGCACGCTCAGCGCGCGGTCGCGCGGCAGATGCACGCCGCAATGGGCGCAACGCACCATTGGTGGGGCGTCCTGTTCGCGAGGGGCACGGTTGGATTGATTGGACGCGGCAGGCGCCTTGAATTTACGCCACAACCATATCGCGGCAAAAATCACGACGATCCAGAACAATAAACGAAGCATGATGAGCGGCTTTCCGACTGATGATCCGGCAGTTTAGCCAAGCTCCCGACAAGCGCACAGCGGATTAAAGCGCAGAAATGAAAAAGGGAGATCCGCAGATCTCCCTTTTTGTACATCCGGTGTGATCAGTCGAACACGCCGAAAGTCATGTAGCTGAACCACGAGCGGTCGGTGTTGCTCGACTCAGGCTCTGGCTCTTCGATCACGTCGCCGTTTTCGTCTTTAGGCTTGAGCTCGTTCGGAATTGCGTCTTTCGCGTCCTGGAACTGCTTCTGCACGTCCTGGTTGGCACGGGTTTCTCCCGGCGGCAGCGGTGGACGCGACTCGATCAGACCCAAAGTCGCCTTGCTCAGGAACGAACGGTTGTCGGCTTCGGCAACCCGTGGCACGAACTGGCCGTCTTGCAGGCTCGGGTGGTTCGGGTAGTTGAGCTTCAGGGTTTCCAGACTGGTGGCTGCCAGGTCGTCCAGGTGCAGACGCTGGTAGGCTTCAGTCATCACCGCCAGGCCGTCGCCGACCGATGGGGTTTCCTGGAAGTTTTCCACGACATAGCGACCACGGTTGGCAGCGGCTACGTAAGCCTGACGGGTCAGGTAGTAGTCGGCCACGTGGATTTCGTAGGCGGCCAGCAGGTTGCGCAGATAAATCATGCGCTGCTTGGCGTCCGGCGCGTAGCGGCTGTTCGGGTAGCGGCTGGTCAGCTGGGCGAACTCGTTGTACGAGTCGCGCGCGGCGCCCGGGTCACGCTTGGTCATGTCCAGCGGCAGGAAGCGCGCCAGCAGGCCGACGTCCTGGTCGAACGAGGTCAGACCTTTCAAGTAGTACGCGTAATCCACGTTCGGATGCTGCGGGTGCAAACGAATGAAACGCTCGGCGGCAGACTTTGCAGCTTCCGGCTCGGCGTTTTTATAGTTGGCGTAGATCAGCTCCAGCTGTGCCTGATCGGCGTAGCGACCGAACGGATAACGCGACTCCAGAGCCTTCAGCTTGGCTGTGGCGCTGGTGTAGCTGTTGTTGTCCAGGTCAGTCTGAGCCTGCTGATACAGCTCGGCTTCGCTGAGGTTTTCGTCTACGACTTCCTTCGATGAGCAAGCAGCGGTCAATGCGAGGATGGCGATCAGCAGCAGGTGTTTCACTTGCATGGCGGCTTGCGTCCCTATGACGGCCGCTGTCTTGGGCGGGGCCGTCCTGTTATGATGAGCGCCCCGTTGAAAAGCCTCGGGGCAAAAGACGCCGTATTTAACCACAAGCGCGCAGCCGAAACCAAAAGCTGTGCCGACGCACAGTCAGAGCATGTCCGATAAAATTGAACTTCGCGCAGAGGTGCCGTCCGAATTGGGCGGCCAACGCCTCGATCAAGTCGCTGCCCAACTCTTCGCTGAGCACTCTCGCTCGCGCCTTTCCGCCTGGATCAAAGAAGGTCGCCTGACTGTGGACGGGGCGATCATCCGCCCTCGCGACATCGTGCACGGCGGTGCCATCCTTGAGCTGACTGCCGAGCAGGAAGCCCAGGGCGAATGGATCGCCCAGGACATCGAACTCGACATCGTCTATGAAGACGACGACATTCTGGTGATCAACAAGCCTGCGGGCCTGGTGGTGCACCCGGCTGCCGGTCACGCCGATGGCACCTTGCTCAACGCCTTGCTGCACCACGTGCCGGACATCATCAATGTCCCGCGCGCCGGTATCGTGCATCGTCTGGACAAGGACACCACCGGTCTGATGGTGGTGGCCAAGACCATTCAGGCGCAGACCAAGCTGGTGACGCAACTGCAGAGTCGCAGCGTCAGCCGCATCTACGAGTGCATCGTGATCGGTGTGGTCACTGCCGGGGGCAAGATCAACGCCCCGATCGGTCGCCATGGCCAGCAGCGCCAGCGCATGGCGGTGATGGAAGGCGGCAAGCCTGCTGTCAGCCACTACCGCGTGCTGGAGCGTTTCCGTTCGCACACCCACGTACGGGTGAAGCTGGAAACCGGTCGTACCCACCAGATCCGCGTACACATGTCGCACATCAACTTCCCGTTGGTCGGCGATCCTGCGTATGGCGGCCGTTTCCGCATTCCGCCAGCCGCGAACCCGACGATGGTTGAATCCCTCAAGCATTTCCCGCGTCAGGCCCTGCACGCGCGCTTCCTTGAGCTGGATCATCCGACGACCGGTGAGCGCATGAGCTGGGAGTCACCGCTGCCGGAAGATTTCGTCTGGCTGCTGACCTTGCTCAAGCAGGATCGCGAGGCCTTCATCGGATGAACTGGCTGACGCCGGACTGGCCTGCGCCGGCCAGCGTCAAAGCCTGCGTCACCACCCGCGAGGGTGGTGTCAGTGAGGCGCCGTTCGACAGCCTCAATCTGGGCGATCATGTTGATGATCGTCCTGAGGCCGTTGCCGAGAACCGTCGACGCCTGACCGATCACTTCTCTATAAAGCCTGCCTGGTTGCAGCAAGTGCACGGAATTGCCGTGGCGCATGCGGATCCGGGCATTGTTGCGACCGCAGACGCCAGTTGGACAGCAACGCCGGGTATCGCCTGCGCGGCGATGACGGCGGACTGCTTGCCGGCATTGTTCTGCGATCGCGCCGGCACCCGTGTCGCGGCGGCTCATGCTGGTTGGCGGGGGCTGGCGGCGGGTGTGCTGGAAGCTACCCTCGACAGTCTCGATGTTCCGGCCGCAGAAGTACTGGTCTGGCTCGGCCCTGCCATCGGCCCGCAAGCCTTTGAGGTCGGCCCGGAGGTTCGGGAAGTCTTCGTCAAGCAATTGCCGGAAGCGGCATCAGCCTTCGTGCCAAGCCACAATGCTGGCAAGTTCATGGCTGACATCTATTTGCTGGCGCGCCTGCGTCTGGCTGAACGTGGTGTCACCGCTGTTTATGGTGGCGGTTTCTGCACCGTGACTGATCCGCGCTTCTTCTCTTATCGCCGCGCCTCGCGCACCGGTCGATTTGCCTCCCTCGTTTGGCTCACCCGCTAGACTTGCCTGACCTGAATCAACGCTCTGACGCTTGAATCTTGCAGAATCGACCGCATCTACAGTGGTATCTGGCAGGTTTCTTTATTCAGGATGGTTTTTAGGTCCGGCCTGCTCAAAAGGAAGGTGACTTATGCGAATAGACCGTTTAACCAGCAAATTACAGTTGGCCTTGTCCGACGCCCAGTCGTTGGCTGTCGGCCACGATCATCCGGCGATTGAGCCGGCGCACTTGATGCAAGCCATGCTTGAACAGCAGGGTGGTTCGATCAAACCTCTGCTGATGCAGGTGGGCTTCGACGTCAACAGCTTGCGCAAAGAGCTGACCAAAGAGCTCGACCAATTACCGAAAATCCAGAACCCGACCGGCGACGTCAACATGTCGCAGGATCTGGCGCGCCTGCTCAATCAGGCTGACCGTCTGGCCCAGCAGAAGGGCGACCAGTTCATTTCCAGCGAACTGGTGCTGCTCGCCGCAATGGACGAGAACAGTAAGCTCGGCAAATTGCTGCTCGGCCAAGGCGTGAGCAAGAAGGCCCTGGAAAACGCGATCAACAACCTGCGTGGCGGCGAAGCGGTAAACGACGCCAACCACGAAGAGTCGCGGCAGGCGCTGGATAAATACACCGTCGACCTGACCAAGCGCGCCGAAGATGGCAAGCTCGATCCGGTGATCGGTCGTGACGACGAAATTCGCCGCACCATTCAGGTTCTGCAACGCCGCACCAAGAACAACCCGGTGTTGATCGGTGAGCCAGGCGTGGGCAAAACCGCGATTGCCGAAGGTCTGGCCCAGCGCATCATCAACGGCGAAGTCCCGGACGGTCTTAAAGGCAAGCGTCTGCTCTCGCTGGACATGGGCGCGCTGATTGCCGGTGCCAAGTATCGCGGTGAGTTCGAGGAGCGCCTGAAATCGTTGCTCAACGAACTGTCGAAGCAGGAAGGGCAGATCATTCTGTTTATCGACGAACTGCATACCATGGTCGGCGCCGGTAAAGGCGAAGGCTCGATGGATGCCGGCAACATGCTCAAGCCTGCGCTGGCTCGCGGTGAGTTGCACTGCGTTGGCGCGACCACGCTCAACGAGTACCGCCAATATATAGAGAAGGATGCGGCGCTTGAGCGACGCTTCCAGAAAGTTCTGGTGGATGAGCCGAGCGAAGAAGACACCATTGCCATCCTGCGTGGCCTTAAAGAGCGTTACGAGGTTCACCACAAGGTGGCAATCACCGACGGCGCGATCATCGCCGCGGCCAAGCTCAGCCATCGCTACATCACTGACCGGCAGTTGCCGGACAAGGCCATCGATCTGATCGACGAGGCCGCTAGCCGCATCCGCATGGAAATCGACTCCAAACCGGAAGTGCTCGATCGTCTGGAACGTCGCCTGATTCAGTTGAAGGTGGAATCCCAGGCGCTGAAGAAAGAAAGCGACGAAGCGGCGATGAAACGTCTGGAGAAACTCCAGGAAGAAATCGTCCGCCTCGAACGCGAGTATTCCGATCTGGAAGAAATCTGGAACTCGGAAAAAGCCGAGGTGCAGGGTTCTGCGCAGATTCAGCAGAAGATCGAGCAGTCGCGGCAGGAACTGGAAGCCGCGCGCCGTAAAGGTGACCTCAACCGTATGGCTGAATTGCAGTACGGGGTGATCCCGGACCTGGAACGCAGCCTGCAAATGGTCGATCAGCACGGCAAGAGCGAGAACCAGTTGCTGCGCAGCAAGGTGACTGAAGAAGAAATCGCTGAAGTTGTGTCGAAGTGGACCGGCATTCCGGTGTCGAAAATGCTCGAAGGCGAGCGCGACAAGCTGATGAAGATGGAAAGCCTGTTGCACAAACGGGTGATCGGTCAGGAAGAGGCCGTGGTCGCCGTCGCCAACGCGGTACGCCGTTCGCGCGCCGGGTTGTCCGACCCGAATCGTCCGAGCGGCTCGTTCATGTTCCTCGGCCCCACCGGTGTCGGTAAAACCGAGCTGTGCAAGGCGCTGGCCGAATTCCTCTTTGATACGGAAGAGGCGATGGTGCGGATCGACATGTCCGAGTTCATGGAGAAACATTCTGTGGCTCGCCTGATCGGTGCACCACCGGGATACGTCGGCTACGAAGAGGGTGGTTACCTGACTGAGGCGGTGCGTCGCAAGCCTTATTCGGTGATCCTGCTGGACGAAGTCGAGAAGGCGCACCCGGATGTGTTCAACATCTTGCTGCAAGTGCTCGAGGATGGGCGCCTGACCGACAGCCATGGCCGTACGGTGGATTTCCGCAACACCGTGATCGTCATGACTTCGAACCTGGGGTCGGTACAGATCCAGGAACTGGTCGGTGATCGTGAGGCTCAACGTGCTGCAGTCATGGATGCGCTGACGTCGCACTTCCGTCCGGAGTTCATCAACCGGGTCGACGAAGTGGTGATCTTCGAGCCTTTGGCGCGGGATCAGATCGCGGGCATTACCGAGATCCAGTTGGGCCGTCTGCGTAGCCGTCTGGCCGAGCGCGAGCTGAAGCTGGAACTCAGCCCGGAGGCGATGGACAAGTTGATCGCCGTTGGTTACGACCCGGTGTATGGCGCACGTCCTTTGAAACGGGCAATTCAGCGCTGGATCGAAAACCCGCTGGCGCAGTTGATCCTCTCGGGTCACTTCATGCCGGGCGACACGGCAACCGGCACTGTCGAGAACGACGAAATCGTTTTCAACTAAGCCTGAGCGCCAATGAAAAAAGGAGGGCCCCACATTGTGGGGCCTTTTTTTTCGTTAGGCTGTTGAACTCAAAGGAAAAGGCTTGTAAAGTGCGCCCCGCAGTCAGTCGCCAAGACGGTCTCAGCTCACTGAGTTGAAATCTGAAATAAGTTGCAAATCATTAACTTGAAAGCAATTTAGGGGGTTGACAGAGGTGTTCTAGGTTGTAGAATAGCGCGCCTCAGACACACGAACGCAGCGATGCGAACGAGTGGCTAGATGCAGTAAGTTTCACCGTTGTAAATTGAAATATGTAGTTCCGTGATAGCTCAGTCGGTAGAGCAAATGACTGTTAATCATTGGGTCCCAGGTTCGAGTCCTGGTCACGGAGCCAATTTCAAACCGGGGTATAGCGCAGTCCGGTAGCGCGCCTGCTTTGGGAGCAGGATGTCAGGAGTTCGAATCCCCTTACCCCGACCATTTTTGGGTCGTTAGCTCAGTTGGTAGAGCAGTTGGCTTTTAACCAATTGGTCGTAGGTTCGAATCCCACACGACCCACCATTTTTGAAACCAGTTTGCGCTGGGATCGAATCTTAAGATCAGAGGCCAAAAGCGCTGATCGAAGAAGGCGATCTTTGAAAGGTCGCCTTTTTTTTACCGGGGTATAGCGCAGTCCGGTAGCGCGCCTGCTTTGGGAGCAGGATGTCAGGAGTTCGAATCCCCTTACCCCGACCATATTAAAAATCCTCGTATCGAAAGATACGGGGATTTTTTTTGTCCGACAAAAACTCATTTCCCCTTCAAGTCATCATACAACCTGCCGATAGCCCGCTAACACGAGGGGACTGCCATGGCTTTCGCCCCTTGAATCTGGCCAATACAAGAATAAGGGCGTTCGTCATGTTGCTTCGTCAGTTGAATATTGCTCCCCGGGCAGCCCTGGGGTTCGCCCTGATCGCGGTGTTGGTAGCCTTGCTCGGCGTGTTTGCGCTGGGGCAGATGTCGAGCATTCGCGATAGTGAAGTCGCAGTAGAAAACCAGTGGCTGCCGAGCATTCGTGGCGGCGACGAGATCCGCGAGATCATGCTGCGCATCCGCACCATCTCGTTGCGTATGGCGCTGGATCAGGACGCGAACAATATCGCCACCTACCGCAGCCAGATGGACACCCGCGACAAAGAGCTGAGCGAGAAAATCGCCGCCTACGACAAACTGGTCGACACCCCGGAGGGCCAGCAGCTATACGACCAATTCAAAAAGACCTTCGCCGCGTACCGCAACGGTATCGCTCAATCCTTCGCCCTCGCCGAGCAAGGCAAGCGTGATGAGTTGACCAGGTTGTTGCTGGTCGACATGAAAACCGTTGTCGATGGCTCCGGCAAACAACTCAACGACCTGGCGGATCTGTTCGCCAAACAGGTCGCCGCCGAAAGCCAGAAGTCCGCTGCGCACTATGAAAACTCGCGCACAATTGTCAGTTTGTTTATTGCGTTGGCCGCGCTGGCCACGGTGGCACTGGCGATGATGCTCACCCGCAGTATCGTTCGTCCGCTCAGCAGCGCCGTGAGCGCAGCAGAAAGTGTCGCGCAGGGGGATCTGACCCGGCCGATCGAAACCCATGGCAACGATGAAGTCAGTCGCTTGCTCAAAGCGTTGGCGACCATGCAGCAGAACCTGCGCGATACGCTGCAAGGCATCAGCGGTTCGGCCACGCAACTGGCGACCGCTGCCGATGAACTCAATGCGGTGACGCTCGACAGCACCCAGGGACTGCAACAGCAGAACAACGAAATCGAACAAGCCGCGACGGCCGTCAACCAGATGACGGCAGCAGTGGAAGAGGTCGCACGCAATGCGGTGTCGACGTCTGACGCGACCCGTCAATCCAGCGAGTCGGCGCATCTGGGTCAGGTGCGGGTCAGTGAGACCGCCACGGCCATCAATGCACTGGCCAGCGATGTGCAACAGACCGGTGAGTTGGTGCAATCACTGGCCAATCAATCGCAGGACATCGGCAAAGTGCTCGACGTGATTCGGGCGATTGCCGAGCAGACCAATTTGCTGGCGCTCAACGCGGCGATTGAAGCGGCGCGGGCCGGTGAGAGCGGGCGAGGCTTTGCCGTAGTCGCCGATGAAGTACGCGCGCTGGCCTATCGCACGCAGCAATCGACGCAGGAGATCGAGCAGATGGTCCAGGGCATGCGCAGCGGTTCGAGCCTGGCGCTGGATTCGATGCAGGCCAGTACCGCGCGGGCGACGACCACACTGGCCTTGGCTGAGCGTGCCGGTGAGGCGCTGCAAACCATTACCGCGTCGGTGCATGAGATCCATGAGCGCAATCTGGTGATCGCCAGCGCAGCTGAAGAACAAGCGCAAGTAGCCCGGGAAGTGGATCGCAACCTGGTGAATATTCGTGATTTATCGTTACGTTCTGCCGCAGGCGCTGACCAGACCAGCGCGTCCAGCCATGAGTTGTCGCAACTGGCCAATGCCTTGCAGGGCATGGTACGGCGCTTCCAGTTGTAAACGGGCAGGCGTGAAAAAGCCGCGTTTCTCTCAGGAGAAGCGCGGCTTGTTTTTTACTGTCGATCAAGCGCCGTCTTGATCTTTCAGGTGCTCGAACAAGCCTTTTGGCATCTTCTTGCCGTTGGCTTCAAAGTTGGCCTTCACGTTGTTGTAGGCCTCTTGTTCGTCGATGAAACCGTCATGGTTGGTGTCGATCTTGTCGAAATCGGACTTCGGCGCGACTTTCAGAAATTCGGCGCGCGAGACCTTGCCGTCACCGTCGCTGTCCGTCTTGGCCATCGAAGCATCGCCACATTTGCCTTCACCGCATTTGCCTTCCGGCGCTTTCACCGAGGTTTCCGCCGACGCAACCATGTAGCCCTGCGCCAGTGGTTGAGCGGCAAACACCGAACCAGACAACATCAGGCCGCCCGCCAGCGCGGCGCCGATCAGGCCAATGGATTTTTTACCGAGGGTCGAAGTACGGGACATTTACATTCTCCTGGGCTGCACTGCGCAACCACACGTTAAGGACGATTGCCTGAGCAGGTGTTGCTCGGGTGTGGCCATTAAGCGGTGGCGGTGTATCGCGTCTGTGTCGCGGAGCGGGGGAGTTTGTAAGCGAAGGAGGGAAAAGCGGGGCGGGGATACAGTAAGAAACAGATCTTTCGATCAACACAAAACATTGTGGGAGCGAGCCTGCTCGCGAAAGCGTCGGGTCAGTCGCATTAACATTGACTGACAGAACGCATTCGCGAGCAAGCTCGCTCCCACAGGTTTTAGTGCAGTTTCAGGCGTGGCTCGGTGCCACGGCCAATCTTGCTGCCCAGCATCAACATCGCCGTGCGGAACGGCCCGTACAGCGCCATCTGGTGCATGCGATACAGCGACACGTAAAACATCCGCGCCAGCCAGCCTTCGAGCATCACGCTGCCGGTCAGATTGCCCATCAAGTTACCCACCGCCGAAAAGCGCGACAACGAGATCAGCGAGCCGTAGTCGGTGTACTTGTACTCCGGCAAGGTCTTGCCTTCGATGCGCAGTTTCAGCGATTTAGCCAGCAGCGACGCCTGTTGGTGTGCGGCTTGGGCACGCGGCGGCACATTGCGATCGGTACCCGGTTGCGGGCACGCGGCGCAGTCACCGAAAGCAAAGATGTTCTCGTCGCGGGTGGTTTGCAGCGTCGGCAGCACTTGCAGTTGATTGATGCGGTTGGTTTCCAGGCCGTCGATGTCCTTGAGGAAACCTGGCGCGCGAATGCCCGCTGCCCAGACTTTCAGGCTGGCCTTGATCTCGTTGCCATCGGCGGTGATCAGGCTGTCGGCGGTCACTTCGCTGACCGAAGCGTTGGTCATCACGTTGACCCCGAGTTTTTCCAGGGTCTTGTGCACCGGCCCGCTGATGCGCTCCGGCAGGGCGGGCAACACCCGTGGACCGGCTTCGATCAGGGTGATGTGCATGTTTTCCGGTTTGATCCGGTCCAGGCCATAAGCCGCCAGTTCGTGCGCGGCGTTGTGCAGTTCGGCCGCCAGCTCGACGCCAGTGGCGCCAGCGCCGACGATCGCAACGCTGATTTGCTCGACCACATCGGTTTGCCCGGCGTGTGCACGCAGATAGTGATTAAGCAGTTGCTGATGGAAGCGCTCGGCTTGCTTGCGGGTGTCGAGGAACAGGCAGTGCTGCGCCGCGCCCTGAGTGCCGAAATCGTTGGTAGTGCTGCCGACGCTGATCACCAGCGAGTCGTATTGCACTTCACGCGCCGGCACCAGTTCTACGCCGTTTTCGTCGTAGGTGGCGGCCAGCTGGATTTTCTTCTGTGCGCGATCGAGCCCGCTCATGCGCCCTAGCTGGAACTCGAAGTGGTTCCATTTTGCCTGGGCAACATAGTTGAGTTCGTCTTCGGAGGAGTTCAGCGATCCGGCGGCCACTTCGTGCAACAGCGGTTTCCAGATGTGCGTCAGGTTGGCGTCGACCAGCATCACACTGGCCGTGCCGCGCTTGCCCAGAGTCTTACCCAGACGGGTAGCCAACTCCAGACCGCCGGCGCCGCCGCCGACAATAACAATACGATGGGACATGGGGATAACTCGCAAGGTTTTTAAAGGAAATCGGTGCGGTTACCCAAGCGAGCGCCAAGCTGCTCATAGCGTCAGGTAACTGATAAATCGGCTCAACAGGCCAAGACCAATGGTCACTGCCAGCACCAGCACGAGGAGCATCCACGGCCGGAAAGGCCGGCGCTCGACTCGGTGTTGGGACAGTTGCAGATACTCTTCGACATGTTTCTGGTCTTCGGGGTTCAGGCGGCTGGTCATATTTGCCTCGTCAGGTAGACGTTGCTGAATGGGCAGAAGCTACAGCGGTTTTTATCCGGGGTTGAACGCAGCATAGCCGCTGTCCGGAACCGGTTCGACGCTCACCCGGTCTTCGAGGCGAATGATCCCGCTTTGTAACACCCGCGCGGTAATTCCGCCATGCCCGCGCACCGCTTGAAAGGTGCCCGGGCCGAGGTTGTTCTGCAGGCGTGCACAGGGCTGACACCAGCCCGTGGTTTCGAATATTGCCTGACCGATGCGAAAGCGCCGACCCTTGAGACTAAACAAATTGATACCGCTGATAACCAGATTGCGCCGCAGATCTTCAGGCCTAACCGGTTGATCATCAGGGCGCCCCATCAATGCGCTGATCACCGCCAGATGCTCCCACTGGATCAGCGTTACCTGGCGCGCATTACGCACACCGGGGCGCGCATGATCGCCGGTCAGCCCGGCCTCAAGTCGCGCCTCCACGGCATCCAGTTCGATCATCGGCCCACGGGAATCAGGGCGCACGCCAATCCAGCGCACACACCCGGTCTGTGGCACATCGGCAATCAATTGCTGAAGTGGCGTCACAGGCTGATCCCGACGTCGAAGACGATGCTGCGGCCGAGGTTGCTGCGCAGAAAGTCCGGCGCATCCGGGTGGGCGAACAGCACGCGGGCGAAGGTCGGGCCGACGAGGGACAGCGAGCGCCAGCCTTGGCGCAGGTATTCAGTAGGCGGGGGGAAATGGCTGTTCAGATCCAGCACCTCACGTTTAAGACTGGCGAAGGCGATGATATCCAGTTCGCCCAGATCCATGCCACGTTCCTTGTAGTTATGTGCTTTTTTGCGCAAGGTCGGTGCCAGTCGCAGCAGGAATTCATTGGCCGGGATTCGTTTCGGCTTGGCTTCGCGGCGCACCAGTTGGCTGAGGGAAAAGGCGCTACGTCGTCGCTGCAATTCATCGCGCCATTCGTCGTTGAGCCGACGGCCCTCGTCGAGCACGAAGAACACCTCGAAATTGGCATCGCGAAACAATACGTCCGGCGGCTCGCCGGCCGGCGCGAATTCGTCGGCGCGGTAGGGAATGTTCAGGCCTTGCAGCAGGCGCTGGCAAACCCAACGCTCACGCTCCCATTTGCGGGCATTGGACAGAAAGGCGTTGGCCTGCTCGGCCGCGATGGTCAGCAGGCGTAAATAATCTGAGTCATCCATAAGCCCAAGCTTAGCGTTCAAATGCGACAAGCTGAAAGCGTTCCGCGGCAAAGTGCATCAGTGGGCAGTGGAGAAGGGCGGTGTAGACTCATGGAAATCGATTATTTGCGCCAAACCGTGAGGACTCATCGTGAAATTTCGCTGGCTGCTGCTGTTTGCTGTTTTTCCGCTGTGTGCCCATGCGCTCGAAACCGGTGAGCGTCTGGCTCCCTGGACGTTGCTCGATCAGTACGAGCAACCCTTCACCCTCGATAACAGCACCACCACGCTGCTGGTGGCACGGGATATGGACGGCGCCAAGCTGATCAAGGAAGCGTTGAAGGATCAGCCCAAGGGCTATCTGGAGGCCCGTCACGCGGTGTTCGTTGCCGACATCCAGCGCATGCCGGCGCTGATTGCCAGAATGTTTGCCGTACCGGCCATGCGCGACTACCACTATCGGGTCATGCTGGATCGAGAAGGACGGGTTGCGTCGCGCTATTCCGGCGCGGAAGGCCAGGTGTTGTGGTTGCAACTCAAGGACGGTCGATTGCTCTCGCAACGTGAGTACGCCAACGCGGGTGACCTGCGCGAGGCACTGGAGAAGGCGCGCCCATGATCGGCGTCGAGGTGCTGGCAAGTGAAAGTCTGTTGCTGGGCTGGCTGATTTATCTGCCGGTGCTGCTCTGGGCGATCGTGCGTGCGCCGTGGGTCGAGTTGTTCAGCGACAGCCGGCGTCAGCATCTGCTGTTCGGCACCGTGTTTGCGTTGTTTCTCTTGTGGTTGATGCGCAGGGATTTCGACACGGGCGTGTCGTATCACTTCCTCGGTATGACGGCGGTAACCCTGTTGCTGGACTGGCCGCTGGCGATCGTTGGCGGACTGGTGGCGCAAATCGGCCTGGTGCTGCTCGGGCGTCAGGATCTCGCGGCGATGGGGGTCAATAGCGCCTTGTTCATTTTGCTGCCGGTGCTGGTCACCGAGTGTGTGGCGATCCTCGTCGAGCGTGCTCAGCCACGCAATCCGTTCGTGTACATCTTCTGTTCCGGCTTCTTTGCCGCCGCGCTGTCAGCCCTGTTGTGCCTGATCCTCAGCCTGACGCTGCTGTGGTACGACGGCCTCTTCGCCATGCCGGAATGGCTGGAAGACTTCATCGGTTACGTGTGGCTGATCATTTTCCCCGAGGCGTTCATCAACGGCATGATCGTCAGTGCTCTGGTGGTATTCAGCCCGGAATGGCTGGAGACCTTCAACCGCACACGCTACCTTTCGGCGCCGTGGAAGGACGACGATCCGAAGTCTTGATCCACATCAAACCCGCTGCGCGCGGGAAATTTCATGCTCGCGCAAATCCCTTCAGGAGCAACGGCATGAGTGTTTACGAGTGGGCCAGGCAGGAAACCCGGCAGAGTCTGGAGATGGCGCAGGAAGTGGGTTTTGACCCGGGGTTGAGTTTGCGCGCCTTGCTCAGTGCGGTGGTGCAGCAGAGCAAGGCCGTGCGCAACGCCGAAGACCTGGCCGACGAGTTGCGCTTTCTGGCGGAAAACCTCGACGACGATCAGGACTACGGCTTTATGCGGCCCTGATCGAGATCAGTGACGCGGATCGAAGTCGCCGGAAAACAGTTCGTCCTCGGCATCCGGTGCGACCGGAATCTTGTGTTCTTCCGACGCCCAGGCGCCGAGGTCGATCAGTTTGCAGCGATCGGAGCAGAACGGACGGAATTTGTTCGCGGGGGTGAATTCCACGGGGGCGCCGCAGGTTGGGCATTCAACGGTGGGGATCTGGCTCATGCTTGGCCTCCGGATAAAGTCAGGTAAAAGTGATGCAGACGCTCTACTTCGCTGTGCAGCCAGGCGAGGTCGCGGTCGTTGACCACTACGTCGTCGGCGCGGCTCACACGCTCTTCGCGGCTCGACTGAGCCTTGAGGATCGCCTGAACCTGCTGCTCGCTGGTCTGGTCACGCTGCAAGGTACGTTCGATCTGCAATTGTTGCGGGGCGTCGATCACCAGGATGCGCTGAGTCATCGCGTATTGCCCGGATTCGATCAACAGCGGCGAAACCAGTATCGCGTAAGGCGATTTTGCCAGCGCCAGATGATGAGCGATTTCCTCGGCGATCAACGGATGCAGCAGGGCTTCGAGCCAGCGGCGTTCTTCCGGCACTTCAAAGATCAGTTTGCGCAGGGCGGCGCGATCCAGCGTGCCGTCGCCCTGTAAAACGCCAGGCCCGAAGTGTTCGGCTATTTTTGCCAGTGCCGGACGTCCGGGTTCAACCACCCAACGCGCCGCGTGATCGGCATCCACCACGTGGACACCCAGATCAATGAAGTGCTGAGCCGCTGCGCTTTTGCCGCTGCCGATGCCGCCGGTGAGGCCGAGAATCCAGGGTTTTTCCACAGGGGTATTCATTTCAAACCGACAAACTGCCAATAGAAGGCGGTTATTTGACCACCCCAGAGCAAGGCAATCCAGCCGGCAATTGCCAGATAAGGGCCGAAGGGGATTGGCGTCGAGGTTTTTTGCTCGCGCAGGCGCAACAAAATCACCCCGATAATGGCGCCGACCAGTGATGACAACAGAATCGTCAGCGGCAGAATCTGCCAGCCGCCCCATGCCCCCAGCAGCGCCAACAGTTTGAAATCACCATGACCGATGCCGTCCTTGCCGGTCAGCAGCTTGAACAGCCAGAACACTGACCACAGCGCCAGATAACCGGCCACCGCGCCCCACAACGCATCGTGCAAGGTTACGAACAGGCCGAAACTGTTGACGATCAACCCCAGCCACAGCAACGGCAACACCAGCACATCAGGCAATAGTTGATGCTCGGTGTCGATCAGACTCATCGCCAGCAGACCCCAGGTGAGGACGATCAGCAGGCACGCCGGCCAACCGAAACCCAGGTGCCAGGCGATGAAGGCCGAAAGCAGCCCACAGGCCAGCTCGGTCAACGGATAACGTTTGCTGATCGGAGCTGAGCACGCTGAACAGCGCCCGCGCAGCCATAGATAACTGAGCAGGGGAACGTTCTCCCACGGGCGAATCCGGTGGGCGCAATGCGGGCATTCGGAGTGCGGCAGCATCAGGTTGTAGATGGGTTGCGAGGCTTCGCCGGGCAAACCGAGCACATCGTGTGCCTGCTGGCGCCAGTCGCGTTCGAGCATTTTCGGCAGGCGCCAGATCAGCACATTGAGGAAGCTGCCGACCACCAGGCCCAGCAGCAGGGCGGTGCCGACAAACGCTAGCGGATACATGGCAAACAGTTCGTCGATAGGCATGTCAGATCGCTGAGCCGAGTTGGAAGATCGGCAGGTACATGGCCACCACCAGCCCGCCGACGATTACCCCCAGCACGACCATGATGAACGGCTCCATGAGGCTGGTGAGGTTGTCGACCATGTTATCCACTTCTTCCTCGTAAAAGCCCGCAACCTTGTCGAGCATGTCATCCAGGGCGCCGGACTCTTCGCCAATTGCGGTCATTTGCACGGCCATGCTGGGAAAGACCCCGGTGCTGCGCATCGAGAAATTCAGTTGCATACCGGTGGACACGTCCTGGCGAATGCGCAGCACGGCTCGCTTGAAGACCACGTTGCCGGTGGCGCCGGCCACCGAGTCAAGCGCTTCGACCAACGGCACACCGGCGGCAAACGTGGTCGACAAGGTTCGAGCGAATCGCGCCACGGCGGACTTGTACATCAGTGTGCCCACCAGTGGCAGTTTCAGCAGCCAGGTGTCTTTGCGATCGCGCAAGGCCTGGGATGTTTTTAGCGCGTGGCGGGTGCCAAAAATCGCTGCGACCAGTGCAGCGAGAATCGCCCACCACCATTGCTGCATGAATTCCGACAGGCTGATCACCATCAGGGTGAACGCCGGCAGTTCGGCACCGAAACCGGAAAACACTGACTGAAATTGTGGCACTACTTTGACCAGCAGAATCCCGGTGACAACAGCCGCGACCAGCACCACGGCGGTGGGATAGGTCATGGCTTTCTTGATCTTGGCTTTGAGGCTTTCGCTTTTTTCCTTATAGGTCGCGACGCGTTCGAGCAAGGTGTCGAGGGCGCCGGACTGTTCGCCGGCATCGACCAGGTTGCAATACAACTCGTCGAAATACTGCGGTTTCTTGCGCAGGGCTGCGGCGAAGCTGTTACCGGCCGCGACCTCCTGCTTCACGTCGTCCACCAGTTTGCGCATGGCCGGGTTATCAAAGCCTTCGCCAATAATGTCGAACGACTGCAACAGCGGTACGCCGGCTTTCATCATGGTCGCCATCTGCCGGGTGAACAGGGCAATGTCCCGGGCCTTGATGCGTTTGCCAAAGCTCAGCAATGACGCGGATTTCTTGCGCACCTTGCCGGGATTGATCCCCTGTTTACGCAATTGTGCCTTGATCAGCGCCGGGTTCTGGCCGCTCAGTTCACCGGTGACTTTGCTGCCTTTTCTGTCCGTGCCTTCCCAGGCATAAATACTGATTTTTGCTGCCTTGACCGCCATGTTCAGTCCTTGGTGACCCGGTTGATTTCTTCAAGGCTGGTGATGCCTTGCATGGCCTTGTGCAGCCCGGAGGTGCGCAGGTCGTCGAAGCCGTCGCGGCGCATCTGCAGGTCGATTTCCAGCGAGTTGCCTTCAGCCATGATCAAGCGTTGCAGCTCCGGTGTGTTTTTCACCACTTCATAAATCCCCACGCGTCCTTTGTAACCGCCGTTGCAGTGATCGCAACCGACCGGCTCGTAGATCGTGAAATGGCCGATGCGTTCCTCGGGGAAGCCTTCCTTGAGCAAGGTTTCGCGTGGGATCTCGATGGCTTTCTTGCAGTGGCTGCACAGTTTGCGCGCCAGGCGCTGGGCGATGATCAGGCTGACCGAGGTGGCGATGTTGAAACCGGGAATGCCCATGTTGTGCAGGCGCGTCAGGGTTTCCGCAGCGCTGTTGGTGTGCAGGGTCGAGAGCACCAGGTGACCGGTCTGCGCGGCTTTGATGGCGATCTCGGCGGTTTCCAGGTCGCGGATCTCACCTACCATGATCACGTCCGGGTCCTGACGCAGAAACGAGCGCAATGCCTGGGCAAAGTCGAGCCCTTGCTTGGGATTGACGTTGACCTGGTTGATGCCTTCCATGTTGATTTCCACCGGGTCTTCGGCGGTGGAGATATTGATGTCGACGGTGTTGAGGATGTTCAGGCCGGTGTACAGCGACACGGTTTTCCCCGAACCGGTGGGCCCGGTGACCAGAATCATGCCCTGTGGTTGCTTGAGTGCGGCCATGTACAGATCCTTTTGCTCGGGCTCATAGCCGAGCGCGTCGATGCCGATCTGCGCACTGGACGGATCGAGAATCCGGATCACCACTTTTTCGCCCCACAGGGTCGGCAGGGTGTTGACCCGGAAATCGATCGACTTGCTTTTCGACAGGCGCATCTTGATCCGCCCGTCCTGAGGTTTGCGCCGTTCCGAAATATCCAGGCTGGCCATGACTTTCAGGCGTGCGGCGATGCGCCCGGCCAGTTGGATCGGCGGTTTGGCAACCTCGCGCAGGATGCCGTCGGTGCGCACCCGCACCCGGTAGTTTTTTTCGTAAGGCTCGAAGTGCAAGTCGGAAGAACCGCTTTTGATCGCGTCGAGCAGCATCTTGTGCACGAAGCGCACCACCGGCGCATCGTCGGCGTCGAGGCCGCCGATGGCGTCCTGCTTGCTGTCGTCGACGGATTCGACATCGACCCCGTCGAGATCGACATCGGCCATGTCCTCGAGACCGCTGGTGTGGGTGTCGAAGAATTTTTCGATGGCATCGGTAAGTTTGTCGTCCTCGACCAGAATGGCTTCGGTGCTCAGCCCGGTGCTGAATTGAATGTCGTTGATTGCTTGATGATTGCTCGGGTCGGAAATGCCCACGAACAGCTTGTTGCCACGCCGCCACAAGGGCAGGGCGTGATGCTGACGCACGAGTTTTTCGCTGACCAGGCCTTTGGGCTGGGTTTCCTTGTCCAGGCAATTGAGATCAAGCAAGGCCATGCCGAAATGCTCACTGGCAATCTCGGCCACCTGCCAGCTCTTGACCAGTTTGTTCTGCACCAGATAGCTGACCAGCGACAGGCGATTGCGCTGGGCCTGTTGCCAGGCTTGCTGGGCGCCTTTTTCCGTGAGCAGTTCGGCCTGGACCAATTGCTTGGCCAGACCGCTCAGAGCGATGTCATTCATGGGGATTCCGCACGCTTGCCGTTCATGACTTATAGCCTAGTCAAGTGACAGCGCCAAACACGGCGGGTGCAGGTGACAAAAAGTGTCAGATAGTGCGGTTACAGGTTGTAGGAATTGGCGTTGCAAGCGCTTCGCGCCTAATGAACGGGGCTTTGCAGGCATTGGCATGGCCTATGCTCCGTCCCTTGCAGATCATGAGAATTCGACTCATGCATGGAGCGTGTCTATGAAAAAACAACAAGGTTTTACTCTGATCGAGCTGCTGATCGTGGTGGCGATCATCGGGATTCTGGCGACCATCGCGTTGCCGCAATATTCCAAATATCAGGCACGGTCGAAGGTGACGGCGGGGCTGGCGGAAATCAGCGCGCTGAAGGTGCCGTTCGAGGACACCATCAATCAAGGCACTGATCCGACCCTGACCCTAGTGGCGGGCAGTGCCACCGCTGCGACTTCCAACTGCACACTGGCCGCTTCCGGCACGGCATCCACCGGTGCCGGGACCATCACTTGCACATTGCTCAATGCTCCGGGTCCGGTGCTGAGCAAAACCATCACCCTCACACGTTCCTCAGGGACCGGCGCAGGTGTGTGGACTTGTGGTACCACCGTTGCTCCGGACTATTCGCCTAAAGGCTGCACTGCCACCGGTACATAAGCTGACGTGTGCTGGCCAGAATGCTCCGCTCTGCGGGGCATTTTTATTGTCTGGCACTTCACAAAAGCTTCAATAATTTCAGCGCCTTAGGAACTTTCCAAAAAACCGCAACTTGCATGTGAATATTCCACAAGTCATGCATTTTGCATGAATCCGGAATTTTCAGATATCTGTAAATAATTGATTTATATAGGTTTTGTGTCTTTCAAAAAGTTGGCACAGCGTTCGCAACTACCTTGGTAACCCTGCTGACAAGACAACCAGCAGACTTTCCAGAAAAACAGGAGTTACTCGTATGAAGAAGTTCGCTATCACTGCCGCTGCTGCTACCGCGCTGACCCTGACCATGGCTTCCGGTGCATTCGCACAATCCACCCAGGCTACTCAGGCTCCAATGACTCTGGCTGCCGGTGAAGTCACCAAGGCGAAAGAAGCTACTTCCGACACCTGGATCACCACCAAAGTCAAAAGCGACCTGGTTACCGAAAAAGGCATCCCAGGCACTGACATCAAAGTAGAAACCAACAAAGGTGTTGTGTCGCTGTCGTCGACTGTAGCCATTACCGAAGCTCAGAAAACCACAGCCGTTAACATCACCAAGAAAATCAAAGGCGTTAAAGCGGTCTCCGCTGACGGCCTGAAAGCCGAGTAAGGCATGACTTCTCGCCTGGACCGGGAGAAGGCGCGACAGACGGGCCGAGCCATACGTCTGCCGCAACTTTAGAGTTCATGCGAACGGTCACACGGATGTGACCATTACGGGCCCCGGCACTTGTGTCGGGGCCTGTTCTATTTCAGGGACGAAAGAGTCGAAGGGCACCGCAAAACAACTGTGGGAGCGAGCTTGCTCGCGAAAGCGGTATGCCAGTCACAATGGATTTGACTGACCAGACGCCTTCGCGAGCAAGCTCGCTCCCACATGGGTAAGTGATTTGGATCAGTTACCGCGTTTGCTGTTGATCTGTCGCAGGCGATTGCCTTCGAAGCGCAGGTATTGGTACATGCCGTTGCTCGGACCATAGGTCCATTCCTCGACCTGAAACTCCTCGCGGCGGTTGGCGCTGCGCTTGTAACCCAAGACATCACGGCTGACCGGCTCACCACACTTTTGCAGGACTTCGCTGGAACGGTCGCCCAGGCTGATCAGTTGACTGCCGCAGCGCAGGGTATCGGACGCCGAGGCGTGGCTGGCCGCGAAGGTCATTGCGATCAAGGCCAGCCACTGCAGTTTCATCATTCGGCATCCAGGTGCATTTGCGTCACCACGCGGCCATCGCTCTCGGCTTCACCGAGACTGGCGTCGATGAAGTACACGCGGTCGTCTGCCAGCTGGCCTTTATCGACCAGATAATCCTTGATGCTGCTGGCACGGTCCTGACCCAACTGACGCAACAACACCTCGCTGCCACTCCAGAACTTGATCACGCCTTCGCGCATCTTCGCCGTGCGTTCTTCCTTGCCCAGATCCTTCCATTGCGCCGGTGGCTGGGTTTTCAGGCGGGTGCGGTAAATGCCTTCGAGCAGTGGACCTTTCTCGTTGTCCGGCACTTGCAGCAATGACGCCTGCGCCGGGACTTTATCGCCGCGACGCTGGAGCATCTTGTAGTAGTTGTACTGGTATTCACGCTCCAGACGCTGCTCGGCGAGCAATGGACCATCGCTGCTCTGCGCGGCAGTGCCTTCGATTTCCAGACGCAGGGCCGGGCGCTCCTTGAGCGCCTGAGACAGTTTGATCAGCGCCGCTTCGGCATCCTTGTTCAACTCGCTGGAACCCGGGGCAAACGACACCGTGCCAAGGTCTTCCGAACCGCCACCACTGATCAGCCCGCCAATCATTTTGAAGGGCGCGGCAGCGGCTTTGACGATCAGGTTGCGCAGGGTCTGCCAGACAATCGGCATCACGCTGAACTGCGGGTTGTTCAAGTCGCCGGTCACCGGCAATTCGATGGAGATCTTGCCGTCGACGTCCTTGAGCAAGGCAATCGCCAGTTTCAGTGGCAGGCTCACAGCATCCGGGCTGTCGACTTTCTCACCGAGCTGCAATTGCTCGACCACCACTTTGTTTTCGGCTTTGAGCTGGCCCTTGGTGATCAGGTAATGCAGGTCGAGGTTGAGCCGGCCCTTGCGGATGCGGTAACCGGCGAATTTGCCGGAGTAGGGCGTCAACGTGGTCAGCTCGACACGTTTGAAACTGGTGGCGATGTCGAGGCTGGCCATCGGGTCGAACGGATTGACCGCGCCCTTGATGGTCACCGGTGCATAGCGGTCGACCTTGCCTTTGATGTCGACACTGGCCGGTTTCGCCTGACGGCTGTCGATGGTGCCGATCTGGCCATTGAGTTGCTGCACGGCGGTAGCGAAATTCGGCGTCAGGCTGAAGTCGGCGAAGTTGGCCGAACCGTCGTTGATGGCGATGCCGCCGATGTGAATGCCCAGCGGTTTCTCGTTGCTGGCCGGTTTCGCTGCTGCGCTTTTGGTGCCGCTGTCGGCGGGCTGCGGGATCAGCAGGTCATCGATGTTGGTGGTGCGATCATCGTTGATCATGAACCGCACATACGGCTGGAACAGGTTGACCTTGTCAATCGACAGGCTGTCGCCGTGCTGATAGTTCAAGCCTTCGACCACGACCTGCTGCCACTTGAGGAAATCGCGGGTTTTCAGGGTGTCGAGGGTGTGCAGTTGATCGATCTGCGCGCGCCCGGTGACGCTTAGGGCCAGCGGCTCGGTGCTCTTGAGATTGACCTTGAGATCACTGCCGAGCATGCCGCTGCGCAGTTCCAGGCGAATGAACGGGTTGATGTAAGACTGCGCGACGCGCAGGTCGATGTCCTGGGTTTTTACATTGAGCTGGGCGTTGACCGGGGCGAGATTGACCGTGCCGTCTGCGCTGATCTTGCCTTGTTTGCCCACGCCGCTATCGAGCTTGAGCTTGAAGGGCGAGCCGTTGAGGCTGTCGAAGTCTTGCAGATCGACATTCAGCGGGGTGATGTCCAGTGCTACTGCCGGTTTGGCCGAGCGGTCGGCCAGATGCACGGTGTAGTTGCGCAATTGCACGTCTTTGAGCAGCACTTGCCAAGGCTTGCTCGGCGCAGTCGGTTCAGCTTTCGGCGAGTCGGCAGCGGCTGGCGTGTTCGCCGGTTCTGCGGCGGCTTTGGCAGCAGGTTTGGACGGTTGGCTGGCGAACAGTTTCTGCCAGTCCAGCTGGCCGTCGGCTTCAAGGGCAGCCCAGGTTTCCAGTTTGTTGCTGCGGATCTTGCCGACCACCACTTGTTGTTTGGCCAGATCCACCGAGGCTTCGCTGACGTCGAGGCGTTCGAGTTTCGCCAGTGGCCGCCCGTCCGGAGCCTTGATGGCGAATGGCGCGATGCTCACTGCGACATTGTTCAACTGCAGTTCGGTTTCTTTCGACAGATTGAGTTTGTATTCGCTGCTGAGGCTGATCACGCCGTCTTCGAGTACCAAAGGCACCGAGTCGCGCACGTAGGGCCAGAAGGCTTTCATCTTGCCGTCGGTGACTTTCAGGGTGCCTTCGGAAGTGAACGGGATCAGGCTGAAATTGCCACTCCAGTCGATCCGGCCACCGGCAGGGCCGATGGCGACCAGGGTCATGTCGGCGCTGTCTTCGGGCAGGGTGCTGAGGTTTTTCAGTTCGAAGCTGAGGTCGTCGTAGAGGAATTCGATCGGCTCGCTCGGGCGCACGTCCTCAAAGTGCACGACGCCGCCGGCCAGTTTGATGTTGTCGATGCGCAGCGGGAAGGGCTTGGCGTCAGGGTCGGCCGGTGTCGGCTCGCTGGCCGGCACATTGAACAGGCCGAGCAGGTTGAGCTTGCCGTCTTTGGCGAAAAGGATTTCGGTCTTTGGCTTGTCCAGCTCGATGTTGGCCAGATGCAGAGCTTTGGTCCACAGACTGTCGATTTGCAGGTCGGCGTACAGGCGATCGAAACCGACCTGTTCCTTGCCCGGCTCGCCGATGACCAGCCCCCACAAGGTAACTTCAAGGCTGAACGGGTTGAGCTCGATACGCTGGATATGCGCAGGCACTGTTGCGTAGTTGGCCAGTTGCTGATTGGCCACGCGCAGGGCGATGCCCGGCAAAATCAGAAACCCCAGCAGGCTGTAGAGGGCCAGAGCAGTCAACAAGGCGCCAATCGCGCGAATCAATCCTTTGGGCATGTGCGGCTTCATCTGTCTGAATCGGAGTGCCTTGGAGTATGGCACGCGATTCTGGTTCCGAAGTAACAGCCGTGCTGCAGGATTGTTCAGATTTCTCTGTAATCACAAAAAATGTGGGAGCGAGCTTGCTCGCGAAAGCGGTCGTCCAGTTGATCAAGATGCCGACTGACACGACGCCTTCGCGAGCAAGCTCGCTCCCACAGGGGAACAGTTGCCGCCGCGCGAGCGCTTCAGAGCTGCAGAATCAGGGTTTTCAGCGGCGGTTGCTGATCCATCGACGGGAAGTCGGCGCCTGGGGTCATCACGCTCCACTCACGCACCGGTCGCCCGGCCTTCTCGGCACAGCGCAGCACCTGCTCGCGCCAGTCGTCCATGCTGACTTTCGCCAGATTGTTGCAGCAGATCAGCACGCCATTGTCGGCGGTGGTCAGCAGGGCCGGTTTGAGCAGGCTCTGATAGTCACGCAGCAAATCGACAGTGCCGAATGCGCTCTTGGCCCACGCTGGCGGATCAAGCAGGACCAGATCGTATTGGCGCTGATCGAGGCGCTGGTAGCTCGGCAGTTTTTGTCCACGGCGCTGACTGATCGGCAGCCCGGCGAGTTGGCGGATGGCCGGGAAGTAGTCCGACTGGATGAATTCCATCTCCGGCAACTGCGGGTTGAGCAGGCCGTTTTCGCGACCGACCGCCAGATTGCCTTCGGCGAAATCCAGATTGCACACTTCACGCGCGCCACCGGCGGCCGCACTGAGGCCGACGCCGCAGGTGTAGGCGAACAGGTTGAGCACGGATTTGCCTTGGGCGTGATCCTTGACCCAGCCACGGGTGTTGCGCAGATCGAGGAACAGCAAGGGATCCTGCCCGGCGTGGCGTCCGCGCACCCGGTAGTTGAGGCCCCATTCGTGGCCGACCAGATCGGCCAGTGCCGCGTCTTCAGCTTTGTAGACGCTGTCTTCACGGTCAATGCGCGAGTTGCCTCGGGATCGGTCGTTGTAAACCAGCAAGGTTTCCATCCCCAGGCTCTGATTAACCATGGCGTGCAGTTGCAGCAGGTCGTCACGCTCCAGCGTCTGGTGGAAGCTTTGCACCAGCAGTTGCGGGCCGTAGCGGTCGATGGTCAGGCCGCCGGCGCCTTCCTGGCTGCCGTGGAACAGCCGATAGCAATCGGTGCCCTGGCGGTGCAGCTCGGCCAGCAGATCCTGGCGTTGATCGAGGGCGGCGCGCAGCGCCTGATTCAAGGAAGACATGCGGGCGCCTTGCTGGTGAGAATGGGGGCGCGGGAGTTTAGCAGCTTGGCGGGCAATCGAGTTGCGCCCTTCGCGAGCAGGCTCGCTCCCTCATGGGATCCATGGTGCAAATTAGATCTCCTGTGGGAGCGAGCTTGCTCGCGAAGGCGTCCGACGAAGTTTTCAGCTCAAGCCCATCCGGCGTTTGGCCCGTTGCACTGAGCCGTTGCGCATTGCCCAGCGCAGCATCGGTGCGCTGCGTCTGACGCTGGCGCGAATCAGTTGCCGTTGCAGCGAACTCTGGCGGACGTCGAGCATGTCGCTGGCCCAGTCCGGCAACAGGTCGATCCCGGCCTTCATCATCAGATCGCCAAACGGTCGCGCCAGAACACTCGGCGCCGGCGCGTCGAGCAGCAGGCGCAAAACCTCACGGCTGCGCTCGTCGCACAGCAACTGCGGGCGCATGCGTTGCAGATACTCGGCCACGGCTTGCCGCGATTTCGGTACATCGCGCGCGCCCAGGCGTTCGGCTATCACGGCGATTTCCGTGTAATAACGATCCTGATCTGCCCCCGACAACTGCGGATTGCGATAACGCAAATGCGCCGCCAGAAAGTTACTCACTTCCGCCACATGCACCCAGGTCAACAAATCCGCATCGCTGGCTGCGTAGGGCCGGCCATCAGGCGCCGTGCCGACCACCTGCAAATGAATGGTGCGCACTTTCTCGATCAACCAGTCGGCGTCCCGGCGCGAGCCAAACGTGGTACCGGATACAAACTGGCTGGTGCGCCGCAAACGCCCGAGCATGTCTTCACGAAAGTTCGAATGATCCCAAACCCCGGCCAGCGCCAGCGGATGCAAAGCTTGTAGCAACAACGCGCTGATACCGCCGATCAACATGCTGCTGAAATCGCCGTGCACCTGCCAACTGATCGAGTCCGGACCAAACAGGCCGGGATCGCCCTTGGGGTTTTCCAGGTCGAGCTGACCGAGCGACAGCCCGGTCAGGCTCATGAGTTGCTGTTCGATACGGCTGCGGATGAATTCCATGACCACTCAGTGAGAAAGGCCAGGCGCGGCCGGTTGACCGCGCCCGGGGTGTTACTGATTGAGGCGCTTGTCGATCAGGCCTTGCACCACACTCGGATCGGCCAGGGTCGAGGTATCACCGAGGCTGTCGAGTTCGTTGCAGGCGATCTTGCGCAAGATGCGCCGCATGATCTTGCCTGAACGGGTTTTCGGCAAGGCCGGCGCCCACTGGATCAGATCCGGTTTGGCGAAGCTGCCGATTTCCTTGCTGACGTGGGCCAGCAATTCTTTCTTCAACTCGTCATTGGGTTCGGTGCCGTTCATGGGAGTGACGAAGGCGTAGATGCCCTGACCTTTGACGTCGTGGGGGTAACCAACCACGGCGGCCTCGGCGATGCTGTCGTGCAATACCAGTGCGCTTTCCACTTCGGCGGTACCGATGCGGTGGCCGGAGACGTTGATCACGTCATCGATGCGCCCGGTTATCCAGTAATCGCCGTCCTCATCGCGGCGTGCGCCGTCGCCGGTGAAGTAGTAGCCGGGGTAGGGTTTGAAATAGGTGTCGACCATGCGCTGCGGGTCGCCATAGACGCTGCGGATCTGCGCCGGCCAACTCGACTTGATCGCCAGCACGCCACTGCCGGCGCCTTTGATTTCCTTGCCGTGCTCATCGAGCAGCACCGGTTGCACGCCGAACATCGGTTGCGTGGCGCAGCCAGGCTTGATTCGCTGGGCGCTGACCAGGGGACTGAGCATGATGCCGCCGGTTTCGGTCTGCCACCAAGTGTCGACGATGGGGCAGCGCTGTTCTCCGACGACATTGAAATACCATTCCCACGCTTCCGGGTTGATCGGCTCACCGACGCTGCCGAGTAATCTGAGGCTGGCGCGCGAGGTTTCCTTCAACGGTTCGGCACCTTCACGCATCAACGCGCGCAGGGCGGTCGGCGCGGTGTAGAAGATATTGACTTTGTGTTTGTCGATCACCTGCCAGAAACGCGAACTGCTCGGATAGCTCGGCACGCCTTCGAACATCAGCGTGGTCGCACCATTGGCCAGCGGGCCGTAGACAATGTAGCTGTGACCGGTGACCCAGCCGACGTCAGCAGTGCACCAGAACACTTCGCCGTCGCGGTAATCGAGCACGTACTTGAAGGTCATCGCCGCTTGCAGCAGGTAGCCGCCGGTGGTGTGCAGCACGCCTTTGGGTTTGCCGGTGCTGCCGGAGGTGTAGAGGATGAACAGCGGGTCTTCGGCGTCCATCGGCTCCGGTGGGCAATCGTCGCTGACCTCGCGCACGGCCTGGTGATACCAGAGGTCACGACCCTCGACCCAGTCGACACTGCCTTGGCTGCGCTCGACCACCACGACGGTGCTGACGTCGGGGCAACTTTGCAGGGCTTTGTCGACGTTCTGCTTGAGCGGGACGAACTTGCCACCGCGCACGCCTTCATCGGCGGTGATCACCGTGCGGCAATCGGCATCGAGGATGCGGTCACGCAGGGAGTCAGGGGAGAAACCGCCAAACACCACCGAATGGATTGCGCCGATCCGCGAACAGGCGAGCATGGCGTATGCGGCCTCGGGGATCATTGGCATGTAGATGCACACCCGGTCGCCTTTCTTCACACCACGGCTTTTCAGCACGTTGGCCAGACGGCAGACGTGGTGATGGAGTTTTTTGTAGGTGATATGCGCCGATTCGGCAGGGTCGTCGCCCTCCCAGAGCAGGGCGGTCTGATCGCCGCGCTTGTCCAGATGGCGGTCGATGCAGTTGTAACTGACGTTCAGCTTCGCACCGGCAAACCAGGCGGCTTCACCGGTTTTCAGGTCGTAGCGCTGAACGGTCTGCCACGGCGTGCTCCAGTCGAGGAACCGCGTGGCCTGTTCGGCCCAGAAGGTGCTGGGGTGTTCAATGGATTCGCGGTACAGGCGCCGATAGTCTTCCTGACTCAATTGCGCAGCCCGGCGGACGGCATCGGCTTTGGGGAACGTGCTGATATCGAACATGACGGTTCCTTATTCTTGTGGTGCGACAGGAATAAAGATGCGCCGAGCGGGCGAAGGGTTCAAGCCGGATCAGGAATCTGATGGCTGAAGCTGATTCTGAATGCCCCCAAAACAACTGTAGGAGTGAGCCTGCTCGCGATAGCGGTGTGTCATTCAACATCAATGCTGACTGATTCACCGCTATCGCGAGCAGGCTCACTCCTACAAGGGATTTCTGTGCCCACAGGATTTGGGTTGAGCCAAACCTTGTGGGCCGAACCATCACATCAACCGCGGTGACGACCGCGGAAGTAATTGATCAAGCCCTGAGTGGAAGGGTCATCAGCAGTGCTTTCATCGCTGCCGACCAGACGGTTGTAAACGCCTTTGCCCAGTTCCTTGCCCAGTTCCACGCCCCATTGGTCGAAGGCGTTGATGCCCCAGACCACGCTTTGCACGAACACTTTGTGTTCATACATCGCCACCAGTGCGCCGAGACGACGCGGGCTGATGCGCTCGACCACGAGGGTGTTGCTCGGACGGTTGCCCGGGATCACCTTGTGCGGCGCGAGCTTGTGCACTTCATCTTCGCTCATGCCCTTGTCGCGCAGTTCCTGCTCGGCTTCCGGCAAGGTCTTGCCGAGCATCAGCGCCTGGCTCTGCGACAGGCAGTTGGCGTACAGCCACTGATGGTGGTCGGAGACCGGGTTGAAGCTGACGATCGGCACGATGAAATCGGCCGGAATCAACTGCGAACCTTGATGCAGCAACTGGTGGTAGGCGTGCTGACCGTTGCAGCCGACGCCGCCCCAGATCACCGGACCGGTATCGGTCGACACCGGCGTGCCGTCCTGACGCACGCTCTTGCCGTTGGATTCCATGTCCAGCTGTTGCAAGTGCTTGGTGATGTTACGCAAATAGTGGTCGTACGGCAGGATCGCGTGGCTTTGCGCGCCCCAGAAGTTGCCGTACCACACACCGAGCAGGGCCAGCAGCACCGGCATGTTCTGTTCGAACGGCGCGGTCTGGAAATGCTGGTCCATGGTGTAGGCGCCGGACAGCAGTTCCTTGAAGTTGGACATGCCGATGGCCAGGGCGATCGGCAAACCGATGGCCGACCACAGCGAATAACGACCGCCGACCCAGTCCCACATCGGGAAGATGTTTTCTTCGCGGATACCGAACGCAACGGCCGCTGCGTTGTTGCTCGATACGGCGATGAAGTGACGATACAGCTCGGCCTCCGAACCGCCCTGCGCCAGGTACCAGGCGCGCGCAGCCTGCGCGTTCTTCAGGGTTTCGAGGGTGTTGAAGGATTTCGACGAAACGATGAACAGCGTGGTCTCGGCGCGCAGTTTCTGCGTCAGCTCGTGGAACTCACTGCCGTCGATGTTCGCCAGATAGTGGCAACGCACGCCTTTCTGTGCGTACGACAGCAGCGCTTCGGAAACCAGCTCAGGGCCGAGGAACGAGCCACCGATGCCGATGTTGACCACGTCGGTGATCGGCTTCTCGGTGTAACCACGCCACAGACCGTCGTGGATGCGGCCGACCAGATCGGTAATCTGGTTCAGGACCTTGTGGACTTCCGGCATCACGTTGACGCCGTTGACCGACAGCTTGTCGCCTACCGGGCGGCGCAGGGCGGTGTGCAGCGCCGGGCGGCCTTCGGACGTGTTGACGATTTCGCCTTCAAACAGCGCTTTGATGGCGCCTTTGAGATCGACTTCATTGGCCAGACCGACCAGCAGGTTGCGGGTCTGGGCGTTGATCAAATTCTTCGAATAATCGAGAAACAGTCCGCAGCTGCTGAGGGTGAACTGGTTGAAGCGCTGCGGATCGGCGTTGAAGGCTTCGCGCATGCTGAAATCCTGCATGGCTTGGCGGTGATCTTTCAACGCTTGCCAGGCGGGCAGAGCGGTAACGTCTTGAGGAGTGAGGTAATACGCCATCGCTGCGGTTTTCCTTTTTACTTGAACGGCCTTTTGAACACTGAACAGACCCGGCACGCCATGTTTGGGCATGGGATCAACTGCGTCGACACGATTTCTGGACACAGGGCGAATACAGTAAACCTCGCGCTGCGTTCTGTCTTGACTTTGTCTGACCAGATCCCTGTACTTTTTTAACATCGAGACCGGGATTTGGCCGACAAACGGAGGGGGCGGGGCAAAATCGGGATCAGGCGAGCTGAACCGGGATGGCGTTGCTGGTGTGGCTCAGCTCGTTGCCTGGCGCCATGTAGAGCATGCGTGGCTTGAAATTGACCAGTTCCGCTTCGCTGTAATGGGCGTAGGCACAAATGATCACACGGTCGCCAACCTTGGCCTTGTGCGCTGCGGCGCCGTTGACGGAGATCATCCGCGAGCCTTCTTCGCCACGAATCGCGTAGGTGGTGAAACGCTCGCCGTTGTCGACGTTATAAATCTGGATCTGCTCGTATTCACGAATGCCGGACAAGTCCAGCCACTCGCCATCGATAGCGCACGAACCTTCGTAATCGAGCACCGCATGAGTGACTTCGGCGCGGTGCAGTTTGGCCTTGAGCATGATCGCGTGCATGAGGGATTTTCCCGGGTTGGAATCGAACGGCGGGCAGTGTGCCCGAAGGCTTTAGGGGCGGCAATAAGGCTTGAAACGCAATTTTCATAACACCGAAAACCACTGTAGGAGTGAGCCTGCTCGCGATAGCGGTGTGTCATTCAACACTAATGCTGACTGACACACCGCTATCGCGAGCAGGCTCACTCCTACAGGGGGTATTGCGGTGTTTTTAAGCGGGGGTGTCGAGATTCAGGTGCAGGTTGTCGATCAACCGAGTAGTGCCAAGAAACGCCGCCACCAGAATCACCAGATCGCGATCCTCCGGCGTCGCCGGACGCAAGGTCAGTGCATGGCGGATTTCCAGGTAATCCGGACGCAGGCCCGCCGCTTCCAGCTGCTGTACCTGGGCACTGATCATTGCCGGGAAGTCGCGTTGGCCTTGCTTGATCGACTCGGCAATGTTGCTCAGTGAGCGATAGACCACCGGAGCCACCGCGCGCTGTTCCTCGTTGAGGAAGCCATTGCGCGATGACAGCGCCAGGCCATCGGCTGCACGTACGGTCGGTTCGCCGATGATCTGGATCGGCATGTTCAAGTCGTGCACCAGCGCGCGAATCACCGCCAGTTGCTGGTAATCCTTCTGGCCGAAAATCGCCAGGTCCGGCTGGACCATGTTGAACAGTTTGCTGACGACGGTCGCCACACCCTCGAAATGCCCCGGACGGCTGGCGCCGCACAGGCCTTCGGACAACTGCGGCACGCTGACCCGAGTCTGTCCGGCCATGCCGTCGGGGTACATCTCTTCGACAGTCGGCGCGAAGAGCAGGGAGCAACCGGCTTCGAGCAGCTTCTCCTGATCCGCTGCCAACGTGCGCGGGTATTTATCGAGGTCTTCGCCGGCACCGAACTGCAGCGGGTTGACGAAAATACTCGCGACCACGAAGTCCACACGTTGGGTGGCTTTGGTGATCAGTGCAACGTGACCGCTGTGCAGGTTGCCCATGGTCGGCACAAAGCCGATGCGCTTGCCTTCGCTGCGGGCGCGGGCTACGGCGGCGCGCAGTTCGCGTACGGTTTTAACGGTGTTCATGCAGAGAATCCGTGTTCGATGCCAGGGAACGTGGTGGCTTTGACTTCGTTGACGTAAGCCTTTAGCGCGGACTGGATGCTGTCCTGGCCGTGCATGAAGTTTTTGACAAATTTCGGCACGCGGCCGGTGATCGACAGACCGAGCATGTCGTGCAGTACCAGGACCTGGCCGTCGGTGGCGTTACCGGCGCCGATGCCGATGACTGGAATCTTCACCGCCTGGCTGATTTCGGCAGCCAGTTCGCTCGGTACGCATTCGAGCAGCAGCATGGCGGCGCCGGCCTGTTCCAGCGAGATCGCATCGGCACGCATCTGCCGCGCCTGGTTCTCGTTGCGGCCCTGCACTTTATAGCCACCAAGAATGTTCACCGCTTGCGGGGTCAGGCCCATGTGCGCGCAAACCGGCACACCGCGCTCGGCGAGCAGACGGATCGACTCGGCCAGCCACAGTTGACCTTCGACCTTGACCATGTGCGCACCGGCCTGCATCAGCATGGCGCTGTTAGTCATGGTTTGTTCAAGGGTGGCGTTGGCCATGAACGGCAAGTCAGCCAGGATCAGGGCATCGGTATTGCCACGTTTGACGCAAGCGGTGTGGTAGGCCATTTCTGCGGTGGTCACCGGCAAAGTGCTGTCGTGACCTTGCAGGACCATGCCGAGGGAGTCGCCCACCAGCAGCACTTCGACACCAGCCTCGTTGCAGGCGTGGGCGAAGGTCGCGTCATAGCAGGTCAGCATGGTGATCTTTTCACCTTTCTGCTTGAGGCTCTGGAGCGTGGTCAGGGTGATGGCTGGCATGTAAAAAATCCTCGTTCAGGCGCTCTGGAAACTACTGCGAGTAACGCGCGTGATTCTTCATCTACTCAGGCGCACGCTCTTTTGTCGTGCTTATAAGGCCTGGATTGCGCCCGTATGTGCCGGGTTGGCGGCAGCGGGACGCCTATAGTCGTGATGAGCCAACAGGAAGTCAATTGCGTGTGTTACCGCATTGTTACGAGGGGAGTGTTACCGGCGTTACTGATGCGATTCAGCGCTGCGGCGGGCCTGATTCGCGGGGTTTTTGTCGGACAATAAATCTGGATGTGGCGCAATCCCTGTAGGAGTGAGCCTGCTCGCGATAGCGTTCTGTCAGCCAAAGATTTATTGGTTGATCCACCGCTATCGCGAGCAGGCTCACTCCTACAAAGGGCGGATTTGTGTCAGGCGTGGGGGAGGCGTTCCAGGCCGACGAACGGGCAGGCTGCCAGCAGCTCGGACAAGGTGCGGCCATCGGCCAGACGCATATCTTGCGGCGCCAGTTCGGCGAGGGGATAGAGCACGAACGCACGTTCCTGAATCTGATAATGCGGGACTTTCAGGCGCGGTTCGTCGATCAAGCGATCACCGAACAGCAGAATATCCAGGTCCAACGTGCGCGGGCCCCAGCGCTCCAGACGCTCGCGGCCCTGATCATTCTCGATCGCCTGTAAGGCATCGAGCAGATCCAGCGGCGCAAGATCGCTGTCAAGCGCAGCGACCGCGTTGGTGTACCGCGGTTGGCCTGGCAGCAACGAGTCGCTTTGATAGAAGGCGGAAACGCCCGCGAGTGTGGTCTGCGGCAGTTGCCCCAGCGCCTCGACGGCGCTGCGCAACTGTTCGGCCGGGTCAGCGAGGTTACTGCCCATGCCGATGTAGATGCGTTCCATGCCTTTATTCGCCTGTAGCGCTCGGGGCGCCGGCGCGTTTGCGCTTGGAACCGCTGCTGCGGCGACGTTTGCGCGGAGCACCGCTGGCGTCATCGCCCTTGCCGCTGAGGTCGCGGATCATATCGCGACGTTCGCTGTCGTTGGCGTCCTGATAGTCAGTCCACCATTCACCGAGGCCATCAGTCTCCTCGCCGGCGCTTTCACGCAGCAACAGGAAGTCGTAACCGGCGCGGAAACGCGGATTGTCCAGCAACAGGTCGGCACGTTTGCCGCTGCGGCGTGGCAGGCGCTCCTGCATGTCCCAGATCTCGCGGATCGGCATAGTGAAGCGTTTCGGAATCGCAATGCGCTGGCATTGTTCGGCGATCAGCTCGTGCGCGCCTTCCTGCATCGCTGGAATCGGCGGCATGCCACGTTCCTGCAAGCGCAACACGCGAGCCGGCAAAGCAGGCCACAACAGTGCGGCAAACAGGAACGCCGGGGTCACCGGTTTGTTCTGCTTGATGCGCAAGTCGGTGTTGGTCAGCGCTTCGCTGATCAGTGTGTGGGTGTACTCCGGGTTATGTTCCAGCGCATCGGCACTGGCCGGGAACAGCGGGGCGAACAGTTGCAGGTCGACCAGCATTTCGAAGGTGATTGCGCCGTGTCCCGAAAGGAACAGCTTGAGTACTTCTTCGAACAGGCGTGCCGACGGAATCTCGCGCAGCATCGGCGCCAGTTCGCGGATCGGCTGAACCGTGTGCTTCTCGATGCCGAAATTGAGCTTGGCGGCAAAACGCACGGCGCGCAGCATGCGCACCGGGTCTTCCTGGTAGCGCTGCTTCGGATCACCGATCAGACGGATCAGGTGATTGCGGATGTCGTGTACGCCGTTGGCGTAATCGAGGATGCGCTCACTGACCGGATCGTAATACAGGGCGTTGATGGTGAAGTCGCGGCGTTGCGCGTCTTCTTCCAGGGTGCCGTAAACGTTGTCGCGCAGAATCCGCCCGCTCTCGTTACGCGAAGACTGGTTGCTGTCTTCGTCGTCTTCGTTGACCGGGTGATTGGCGCGGAAGGTCGCGACTTCGATGATTTCGCGACCGAAATGGATGTGCACCAGTTTGAAGCGACGGCCAATGATCCGCGCATTGCGGAATTCGGCACGGACTTGCTCGGGGGTGGCGCTGGTGGCGACGTCGAAATCCTTGGGCGTGATGCCCAGCAGCATGTCACGCACGCAACCGCCGACCAGATAAGCCTGGTAACCGGCACCTTGCAGGCGTTCGACGATATTCACCGCATAGCGGCTGAATTGCGTTTTCTGCAGCGAATGTTGGCCGCTGTTGAGCACTTCAGGGGTGCTGCGGATGTGTTGCGTACGACGCACGGGAGTTCGGAATGACTGGAACAGCTTCTTCAGCATGGGATGCACTGTTTGAAGGAATGTTCGGCCATACCAAAGAATGACCGCATGATGGGCGCAGATTCTAGCATTTAGTCGGGGGATGGTGTAGGACACGGCAGATTTGAGCTGTAAGCCCCAAGCTGCAAGGGGCGAGCAAGGGAAATTCGAAGGATTTTGCCGGAAGGGAGAAACTACAAGGGGAGCCGAAGCTCCCCAAGAAGTAGTTGCGTGCTCTTTTTATTATTGATTCGGGCTTCTTGTTTTTGTTGAGTGCCCTCGCCACGAAGTGTTTCCTTCGTGACCCTCCCAATCGGGAGCCAAGAGCAAACGGATTGCTTTGGTCGCTGAATTGCAGTGATCTCTCGATCCAACCAGTACAGGCTCTGTCTTAGGACAGTTTTTGTTGTTCTCGGCCTGGTCGTGGGGCAAGCCCCAAATACAACGCCTCTCCAAAAGAATCAGTTAGCTGCGCCTCTCGCCGTCTTGTTTTTATTGTGCGTGAGTCGATTCGTCTTATTTTTATTGTCTTGTGCATTGCTTGTTATTGTTCTTGTACCAAACATATAGCAGGGGCCGTGCCAACTTTTGCGAAACCCAATAAAACAAGGGGTTAGGTCGATATAACCGTTTTGTCGGGGCGAAAAAAAGCCGGGGTTTCGTTACCGATAACCCCGGCTTCTGTTACGTGAATCGACTGAGGTAACAGTTTTTTCACATCTTCAAGCGTTACCCGCACACTCGACAGGTAACGTTCAGCTCTCGCTGGCGACCCCGGTCTTGCGCCGTGGGATGCCTAGACGCTGACGGCGCTCCCACAGACATTTACGGCTGACGCCCAGTTTGCGCGCCAGTTCGGTCTCGGTCATGTGGTCCTGATGCTCGAGAACGAAGTGCTGGAAGTAGTCTTCCAGCGACAGGTCTTCGGTCGGCTCGTGGCTGCTGTTGCTGGCGTTACCCGGCGTTTGTGGCGGCAGACCGATGAACTCGTCGTCTTCCAGATCGCTCAGCTCGATGTCGATGCCCAGCAGGTCGGCGGAGATTTCCGCGCTTTCGCTCAGAATCACCGCGCGCTCGACTGCGTTTTCCAGTTCACGCACGTTACCCGGCCAGGAATAATGACGAATCGCCTGTTCGGCATCCGCGGCAAATTTCAGGTCGGTACGGTTGATGCGCGCACTTTGGCGAGCGAGGAAAGCCGTGGCGATCTCGTTGACGTCGGCGCCGCGCTCGCGCAGGGCCGGCAGTTTTAACGCGATCACGTGCAGACGGTAATAAAGGTCTTCACGGAACTGGCCGATTTTCGCCAGGCTCTTCAGGTCCCGGTGAGTGGCCGCGATCAGGCGTACATCGACCTTCTGCGACTGCACCGAGCCAACACGGCGAATTTCGCCTTCCTGCAACACACGCAGCAGGCGAGCCTGAGCTTCCAGCGGCAGTTCGCCGATTTCGTCGAGGAACAAGGTGCCGCCGTCCGCCGCTTCGACCAGACCGGCACGCCCGGCGCTGGCGCCGGTGAATGCGCCTTTCTCGTGGCCGAACAGTTCGGACTCGATCAGGCTTTCCGGAATGGCTGCGCAGTTCACCGAGATCATCGGCGCCTTGGCGCGTTTCGACAGGTTGTGCAGTGCGCGGGCCACCAGTTCTTTACCGGTGCCAGACTCGCCCTGGATCAATACATTGGAATCGGTCGGCGCGACTTTACGGATCTTGCTGTACAAGTCCTGCATCGGTGGGCAGGAGCCGATGATGCCAATCTCGCCATTGCTGTTGTCGACGGCAGATTTGCCGCTGCCATTGGCCGGTTTACTGGCAACTGCTTCGCCAGCAGCCGGTGCCGATTGGCGATCACGCAGGATCCGCGCGACAGCCTGAAGCATTTCATCGTGGTCGAAAGGCTTGGCGATGTAGTCCACCGCGCCCATCTTCATCGAGTCGACCGCCGAGCGCAGACTGGCGTAACTGGTCATGATCAGCACCGGCGTGCCTTGGCCGAGCTTGATCAGCTCAGTGCCCGGCGCGCCCGGCAAACGCAGATCGCTGACGATCAGATCGAACGTAGGAATGGTGAAGCGTTCTTGTGCTTCCTGCACTGAACCGGCTTCGCTGACCTGGTACTGGTTGCGTTCCAGCAGGCGGCGCAAGGCGGAGCGGATAATTGTTTCGTCTTCGACGATCAAAATGTGCGGCATTGATTCGATACTCTCGACGGTCTCAGTTCACAGCGGACGTCGCTTCGACATGACGCGGTAAGGTCACCCGGATACGGGTGCCGCGTTGGCTCTGTACATCAGCCGGGCTGTCGATGGTGATTTGTCCATAATGCTCTTCAACGATGGAATAGACCAGTGCAAGGCCCAGACCGGTGCCTTCGCCAGGATCCTTGGTGGTGAAGAAGGGTTCGAACAATCTATCCATGATGTTCTTCGGAATACCGCTGCCTTCGTCTTCGACGATCAGATCGACCGTGTGTTCGCCGGCTTCGCTCTTGACCCGTACCGCACTGTGCGGCGGTGAGGCGTCGCGGGCGTTGGAGAGCAGATTGATCAGTACCTGGGCAAGTCGCTGCGGATCGCCCTCGACCCAATGATCAGGATCGCAGAGGTTGTAGAACTGCACCTCGAAATTGCGTCGGTTCAGGGCCAGCAGGCCGATTGCATCTTGAGCGACCTCTGCCAGACAAACGGGCTCGTCACTGTGCTGATGGCTGCCAGCATGGGCGAAACTCATCAACGACTGGACGATGCGCGACACACGTTTGGTCTGTTCGAGAATCTGCCCGCTGATTTCCGTCAGTTCGCCGTCGTCTTCACGCTCTTCGCGCAGGTTTTGCGCAAGACAAGCAATGCCGGTGATCGGGTTGCCGATTTCGTGAGCCACACCCGCCGCGAGACGACCAATGCTGGCCAGACGCTCGGAGTGCACCAGTTTGTCTTCGAGCATCTGCGTTTCGGTCAAATCTTCGACCAGTAGCACCAGGCCGCTGTTACCCGGTGCCAACGGTTCGTCGATTGCCGCTTTGTGCAGGTTCAACCAGCGTGTTTGGCCATCGAGGGCCAGGTGCTGTTTGTGCAAATGCTCGTCGGGCAGGTTGATGAAACCCTGGAGTAACTCTTTCCACGGCTCGCCGATGGTACTCAGGCGCGAACCGACCACGCGTTGGGCGGCGATTCCGGTGAGCTCTTCCATGGCCTTGTTCCACATCAGGATCTCTTGATCCTTGGCCAGCGAGCAGACGCCCATCGGCAGTTCCTGCAAGGTTTGGCGGTGGTAACGGCGCAGGGCGTCGAGTTCGGCGGCCAGACCTGTGAGGCGCGAGTGGTAATCCTCGAGGCGGCTTTCGATGAAGTGGATGTCTTCGGTCACATAGTTTTCGCCACCCGCCTTGTAGGGCAGGAAGGTTTCCACCATGTCCTGCGCCACGCTCGGGCCCATCAGACCGGAAAGGTTGGCCTCGATACGGTCACGCAAACGGCGCAGTGCATAAGGACGGCGTTCGTCAAATGGTAGATAGAGGTCACGCAACGCTTGCTCGACTTCTTTCTGCGCAGCCTTGGCGCCCAGCGGTTTGGCCAGTTGTGTGGCGAATTCCTGTGGCGAGGCCGCATGCAGTTCACGGCGCTGCGGACGACGGACGTTGTCTACCGCACAGGCTTCGGCGGCGCTGGCTTCTTCCGGGCTGGCGTTGGTGAACAGCGAGATCAGCGTGAACATCAAGACGTTTGCAGCCAGCGAGGCGATTGCAGCCATGTGCCAACTGGTGTCGTCGAGCACGTAAATCATGTTCAGCAGCGGGATGTAGAAACCCTGCAGATTGCCGACCAGCGGCAGCAGCATGGTCACTACCCAGACCAGAATGCCCGCCAGCAGACCGGCGATAAAGCCGCGACGGTTGGCGGTCGGCCAGTACAACACCGACAATACCCCGGGCAGGAATTGCAGGGTCGCGACAAACGCGACGATGCCGAGGTTGGCCAGATCCTGCTCGGCGCCAAGCATCAGGTAGAAGCCGAAACCGGCCATGATGATCGCGACGATCAGCGCGCGGCGGGTCCACTTCAGCCAGCGGTAGATGTTGCCTTCGGCCGGCGGCTGGTAGAGCGGCAAAACCAAGTGGTTCAGCGCCATGCCCGACAGCGCCAGCGTGGTGACGATGATCAGCCCGCTGGCCGCCGATAAACCGCCGACATAGGCGAGCAACGCCAGCGGTTTGCTGTTGGCGGCGATGCCGATGCCGAGGGTGAAGTATTCCGGGTTGGTTGTGGCGCCGAGTTTGAGGCCGGCCCAGAGAATCAGCGGCACCGCCAGGCTCATCAGCAGCAGGAACAGCGGCAGGCCCCAGCTCGCACTGACCAGCGAGCGCGGGTTGAGGTTTTCGGTAAAAGTCATGTGATACATGTGCGGCATCACGATCGCCGAGGCAAAGAACACCAGCAGCAGCGTACGCCAGGGGCCTTCCTGCAACGGCGTGTGCAGCGCGGCGAGGGCAGTCTGGTTTTGCAGCAGCCAAATCTCAAGCTGTTGCGGGCCGTCGAACACGCCGTACAGCGCATACAGGCCGACGCCGCCGAGAGCGATCAGTTTGATCACCGACTCGAAGGCAATCGCAAACACCAGTCCTTCGTGCTTCTCACGGGTGGCGATATGCCGGGAACCGAAGAAAATCGTGAACAGGATGATCAGCGCACAGAACGCCAGCGCGACGCGACTCTGGATCGGCTCGCCGGTCAGAATGCCGATGGAGTCGGCCACCGCCTGAATCTGCAACGCCAGCAGCGGCAGCACACCGATCAACATGAAAATAGTGGTCAGCGCGCCGGCCCAGGTGCTGCGAAAGCGAAACGCGAACAGATCCGCCAGCGACGACAGTTGATAGGTGCGGGTGATTTTCAGGATCGGATAGAGCAACACCGGCGCCAGCAGAAATGCGCCGGACACGCCGAGGTAACTGGACAGAAAGCCGTAGCCGTACTGATAGGCGAGGCCGACCGTGCCGTAGAACGCCCACGCACTGGCGTAAACCCCCAGCGACAAGGTGTAGGTCAGCGGGTGGCGAATGATCGCCCGCGGGATCATGCCCCGTTCGCTGATCCAGGCGACGCCGAACAGCACCGCCAGGTACGCGGCGCTGATCAGGATCATCTGGGTCAGGCTAAAGCTCATCGGCATCTTTTTGGCTCTGCAGGATGAAGGTCACGACAATCAGGATCAGCCAGAGCAGATAGGGGCGATACCAGGCGCCCGTAGCGTCGATCCACCAATCCATGATGGCGGGGGAAAACAGGTAGATCCCCACGACTAAAAGCAGGACCAAGCGATAGATGTACATCCCGGCCTCTCTTTTTTATGCGCGTGCCCGAAAACGTGCGGCGATGGTAACGGATGGGCGCACGACTGCAAGTGTCGTCATAGCAGTTGCGCTTCGGGCAGGGTCAGTGTGCGCGGGATCTTCGTGGCATCCCAGTGTGCGCTGCCCCACTTGAGTAATTCTTGCGGTGAGGCGTGGGCCAGTTCAGCGCCAGGGTTTTGCCCCAGAGCACGCAGGGCGCGCAGCAACAATGGTGTGGCTTGATCGGCTTGCAGCGGCGGCGAGCGATAGGACTTGCCGAGTTTGTTGCCGTCCGGTTGGGTAATCAGCGGCAGGTGCAGATAGCGCGGCTGGCGCAACCCCAGCAACTCTTGCAGATAGAGTTGGCGCGGCGTCGAGTCGAGCAGGTCGGCACCACGCACGATGTCGGTGATACCTTGCCAGGCATCATCCAGCACCACCGCCAGTTGATAGGCGTAGAGACCGTCACGGCGGCGGATCACGAAATCGCCGACGTCGCGACCCAGATGCTGGCGGTATTCGCCTTGCACGCGGTCGATAAAGTGGTATTCCAGTTCGGGTACGCGCAGGCGGATAGCGGCGTCTTGCTGATCGTGGCCAGCATTGCGGCACAGGCCCGGATAAATCCCGTTATACGCTTCGAGCTGTTTGCGCGAGCACGTGCAGGCGTAAGCGAGGCCGTGATTGAACAGGCTATTGAGCACGTCCGCGTAGGCGTCGTGGCGATCGCTCTGGCGCACCATGTCGCCGTCCCATTCGAAGCCGTAGCTTTCCAGCGCCTTGAGAATCGCCGCTTGTGCGCCGGGTTCTTCGCGGGGCGGGTCGAGATCTTCCATGCGCACCAGCCAGCGACCGCCGACCGAGCGAGCGTCGAGGTAAGAGGCGAGGGCGGCAACCAGCGAACCGAAGTGCAAGTGGCCACTGGGGGTTGGGGCGAAGCGGCCGATGTAGGCGGGGGATGTTTTGGCAGTCATGGAGACGAAGCTACTTTTCAGGCTATACGCAGGTCAACCTGTGGGAGTGAGCCTGCTCGCGATAGCGGTGTGACATTCAACACCGATATCGACCGACCCACCGCTATCGCGAGCAGGCTCACTCCTACAAAAGGCAAAAGGCAGAAACAAAAACGGAGCGTTCGCACGCTCCGTTTTTCGTTCAGGTCGAGATTACTTGCCGACCTGCTTTTCCTTGATCTCAGCCAGGTTCTTGCAGTCGACGCACATGTCGGCGGTAGGACGGGCTTCAAGGCGCTTGACGCCGATCTCGATACCGCACGAATCGCACCAGCCGTATTCGCCGTCTTCGATCAGTTGCAGTGTCTTGTCGATCTTCTTGATCAGCTTGCGCTCGCGATCACGGGCACGCAGTTCAAGGGCGAACTCTTCTTCCTGACTGGCACGGTCGGCCGGGTCGGGAAAGTTGGCCGCTTCGTCCTTCATGTGATCAACAGTTCGGTCGACTTCCTGCATCAAGTCCAGTTTCCACTTGGTCAGGATCTTGGTGAAGTGCGCGCGCATGGGTTTGCCCATGTACTCTTCGTCTTTGGCCTGAACGTAAGGTTCGAAGCCACTGATCGCCGTTTGCTGCTGTTGCTTTGCTTGGGTGGGCATGAAATGGACCGCCTCTACTCTTGTAATCCATTGCGCAGGATTGCTCCATCACCGACACCTGCCGGCCCTGCGGCTGCAAGCGGGCGAACTTACCAGATCAATTCGGCCTGCGCTACTCCCGGATGTCGAGGCCCCGGCGGGTGGCGCTTGCAAATGTTTGGCAAGCCGTGTCTGGTGGTGCTGAAGACCTGTTCAATCACTGATTTTAGTCAATCCTGGAGCGTACGCTCATATCGTTACAGTCCAGCGTTCTTGAGGCTGTGACCGCTGCGGGTTCTCGCTCGTTCCGGCAGATGGGTAGAATCGTCTCTTTTTCCCTGCCGAAGGAAAACCAATGGCTCAGCCCTACAGTGCGCGCAGTCGTGCGATCGAACCGTTCCATGTGATGGCGCTGCTGGCGCGGGCCAATGAATTACAGGCTGAAGGCCACGACGTGATCCACCTGGAAATCGGCGAGCCGGACTTTACTACTGCCGAGCCGATCATCCGTGCCGGGCAGGCCGCTTTAACGGCGGGCAAGACCCGTTACACCGCTGCGCGCGGCATTCCTGAATTGCGCGAGGCGATTTCCGGTTTTTACCAATTGCGCTATGGCCTGAACATCGATCCGCGGCGGATTCTGATCACGCCGGGCGGTTCCGGTGCGCTGTTGCTGGCCAGTGCATTACTGGTCGATCCGGGGAAACACTGGCTGCTGGCGGACCCGGGCTACCCGTGCAACCGGCACTTCCTGCGACTGGTCGAAGGCGCAGCGCAGCTGGTGCCAGTTGGCCCGGACGTGCGCTATCAACTGACTCCGGATCTGGTCGAGCGTCATTGGGATCACGACAGCGTCGGTGCATTGGTCGCTTCGCCGGCCAACCCGACCGGGACGATCCTGACCCGCGATGAGCTGGCCGGGTTATCCACAGCCATCAAGGCGAAACACGGGCATCTGGTGGTGGACGAGATCTATCACGGTCTGACTTACGGCACCGATGCGGCGAGCGTGCTGGAAGTCGATGACAGCGCTTTTGTGTTGAACAGTTTCTCCAAATATTTCGGCATGACCGGCTGGCGTCTCGGCTGGCTGGTGGCGCCGGATGCTGCCGTCAGCGAGCTGGAAAAACTGGCGCAGAACCTCTACATCAGCGCGCCGAGCATGGCCCAATATGCGGCGTTGGCCTGTTTCGAACCGGACACCATCGCCATTCTGGAAGAGCGCCGAACCGAATTTGGTCGCCGCCGTGATTTCCTCCTGCCAGCGTTGCGCGAGTTGGGTTTCAACATCGCCGTGGAGCCGGAAGGCGCTTTCTATCTTTATGCCGATATCAGCCAGTTCGGCGGCGATGCCTTCGCGTTCTGCCGACATTTTCTCGAAACCGAACATGTAGCGTTCACCCCGGGTCTGGATTTCGGTCGCTATCAGGCCAGCCACCATGTGCGTTTTGCCTACACGCAAAACCTCCCTCGCTTACAGGAAGCGGTGGAGCGTATTGCCCGTGGTTTGAAGAGCTGGCAAGGCTGATGCGCTTTTATCCTGCTCTGGAAGAGGCGCGACTGATCCGTCGTTACAAGCGTTTTCTCGCCGATATCGAAACCGTTGACGGCGAGTTGCTGACCATTCACTGCCCGAACACTGGTTCGATGCTCAACTGTCAGGTCGAAGGCGGGCAGGTCTGGTTCAGCCGCTCAAATGACCCGAAACGTAAATTACCGGGCACTTGGGAAATTGGTGAAACCCCGCAGGGTCGGTTGTTTTGCGTGAATACCGCACGGGCCAACGGTTTGGTCGAGGAGGCGTTGCAGGCCGGCGTCATCAGCGAGTTGAACGGCTTTACCGCATTGAAACGTGAAGTCGCGTACGGGCAGGAAAAGAGCCGAATCGACTTCCGCCTCGAATACCCGAGCGGCCCGGCTTATGTTGAAGTGAAAAGCGTCACCCTCGGTTTCGACGGCACCGCCGTGGCGGCGTTTCCCGATGCGGTGACCCAGCGCGGCGCCAAGCATTTGCGTGAATTGGCACATCTGGCGCGGGACGGGATTCGGGCGGTGCAGTTGTATTGCGTCAATCTGACCGGGATTGACGCGGTGCGGCCGGCGAAGGAAATCGATTCGGCCTACGCCGATGCCCTTCTCGAAGCGGTGGCTTGTGGCGTTGAGGTGCTGGCGTATGGCGTGCGGCTGGACCATGAAGAGATGGTCATCGACCGGCGTCTCGACGTGCTGCTTAACGGTTAAACATCGATCCACAGCCCTTGCGCATCTTCCCGGCAAGAAATGGCGGTGAGTGCTTGCCCGGCGCAAGGCCCGGCGACGCATTCACCGTCCTCGATCAGAAACAGTGCGCCGTGGGTGGCGCACTGGATCAGGCTGTTGCTCGGGTCGAGAAACCGGTCGGGTTGCCATTCCAGGCCCACGCCCCGGTGCGGGCAGCGATTGAGGTAGACATAGGCCTGACCATTGCGACGCACGGCAAACAGCTTTTTTCCGTCGATCTCGAATCCACGACTTTTCGCTTCCGCCAGATCGGCGCCTGCGCAGAGAAGCTTCATGACTATCCTCTAGTGTCCGCTCGTGTCTGGATATGTCCGAGCTTGACGTTTAAATGCAAACAATTATCAAATGGCGGCCTTCACCCGCAGGCGTCTGGCAGATGTCGAGGATACTTGGCCTGCCATCCGGATGCCCGGGAAAAAACCTTATTCAAGGAAGCTGTGTATGCGCCTGAGTACCCGCGTTGCCGTGCTGTGTGTCGGACTTTTGGTCAGCCACCAGGCTGCAGCGGCCGATTTGCCGCAACGTTGGGTCAGCGCCGGCGGTGCGCTGTCGGAGTGGGTAACGGCATTGGGCGGCGAGTCGAAACTGGTTGGCGTCGATACCACCAGCCAGCATCCGGAGTCGTTGAAGGCGCTGCCAAGTATTGGTTATCAGCGCAGCCTTTCCGCTGAAGGCATTCTCAGCCTGCGTCCGGACATTCTCATCGGCACTGAAGAAATGGGCCCGCCATCGGTACTGTCGCAGGTAAAAGCGGCCAAGGTTCAGGTGGCGTTGTTTTCGGCTCAGCCAGATCTGCCAACGCTGGAGAAAAACGTTACTCATTTGGGCCAATTGCTCGGCGCACAGGCTCAGGCCGCGCAACTGCTGCAAAGTTATCAACAGCAACTCGATGCGCAGAAGGCTCGGGTTACCGAAGTGCAGACCAAACAAAAAGCGCCGGGTGTGCTGCTGTTGCTTGGACATGCCGGTGGCAAGCCATTGATTGCGGGCAAGGACACCACCGCCGACTGGTTGCTGCAACAGGCGGGCGGACATAACCTGGCGACGCACACGGGTTACAAGCCGTTTTCCGTGGAATCCCTTGCCAGTCTCGATCCTGAAGTGCTGGTGTTCGCCGACCGTGCGTTGACCGGTGAGGCGGCGAAAGCGGCGCTGTTCAAGGAAAACCCTATTCTCAATTCAAGTCGCGCCGCGAAGACCGGGCGTGTGCTGGAGCTGGATCCGACCCTGCTGGTCGGTGGGCTCGGGCCGCGTTTGCCAGCGGCGCTGAAAACCCTGACTGACGGTTTCTACCCGGCCAAGAGCGGCCAATGACCACACTGGTAAAACCCCGTGGCTTGTTCATTGGCCTGACGCTCCTGTGTTTATTGGCGATCTGGCTATCGTTGGCACTCGGGCCCGTCAGTCTGCCGCTGTTCGACACGTTGCGTGCCGCGTTACGCATGCTTGGTGTGCCGTTGGCACCGGACGGACTGGAGCAGGCTGAACTGATCCTTGGGCAGATTCGTCTGCCGCGAACGCTGCTGGGACTTGCAGTGGGCGGTGTGCTGGCGTTGTCTGGCGTGGCGATGCAGGGCTTGTTTCGTAACCCGCTGGCCGATCCGGGACTGGTCGGTGTTTCCAGCGGAGCGGCATTGGGCGCAGCGATCGCGATTGTCGGCGGTGCTTTTTTTGGCGGCCTGCCGGAATGGATCGGGCCGTATCTGCTGTCGGTCTGCGCGTTTCTCGGCGGCCTCGGCGTGACGGCGCTGGTGTATCGACTGGGTCGCCGTAATGGCCAGACCAACGTCGCTACCATGTTGCTGGCGGGCATCGCACTGACGGCGCTGGCCGGTTCGGCGGTGGGGCTGTTCACTTATCTGGCGGATGACGCGACCTTGCGTACGCTGACGTTCTGGAACCTCGGCAGTCTCAACGGCGCCAGTTACGCGCGGTTGTGGCCATTGCTGATCATCAGCGCCGGCGTGGCGTTGTGGTTGCCGCGTCGCGCCAAAGCGCTGAATGCCTTGCTGCTCGGGGAATCCGAGGCTGGTCATTTGGGCATTGATGTCGAGCGGCTCAAGCGTGAATTGGTGTTTTGCACGGCGCTCGGGGTTGGCGCAGCAGTGGCGGCCGCCGGGATGATCGGTTTTGTCGGGCTGGTGGTGCCGCATCTGGTGCGCTTGCTGGCGGGGCCAGATCACAAAGTGTTGCTGCCGGCCTCCGTGCTGGCGGGGGCGAGCCTGTTGCTGTTGGCTGATCTGGTCGCGCGGCTGGCGCTGGCACCGGCAGAGTTGCCGATCGGCATCGTCACCGCGTTTATCGGTGCGCCGTTCTTCCTCTATTTGCTACTGCGAGGGCGTGCCTGATGTTGGGTGCGCAGAATCTGCACATCCTTCGGGCTCGCAAGGCTGTGCTCAGCGATGTCTCGTTGCAGCTCGAACCGGGTCAAGTGCTCGGTGTGCTTGGGCCGAACGGTGCTGGCAAAAGTACGTTACTCGGTGCCTTGTGCGGTGAGCTGGCAGCGAGCGCGGGCGGAGTTTCGCTCGATGGGCAAGCGTTGAGTCACTGGACAGGCCCGCAGCGCGCGCAACGACTGGCGGTGTTGCCTCAGGTGTCGACCCTGGATTTTGCTTTTCGCGTTGAGGAAGTGGTCGGCATGGGCCGCTTGCCTTGGCAAAGCGGGCGGGTGCGGGATGCCGAAATCATCGCACAGGCATTGACGGCAGCGGATGCCGGGCACTTGAGCGGTCGCAGTTATCTGGCGTTGTCCGGGGGGGAGCGTCAGCGTGTGCATCTGGCGCGGGTGCTCGCGCAGCTTTGGCCGGGGCAGGCCGGACAGACGCTGCTGCTGGATGAACCAACGTCAATGCTCGATCCGCTGCATCAACACACGACACTGCAGGCCGTACGCGAGTTTGCCGATCGTGGCGCGGCGGTGTTGGTGATCCTGCATGATCTGAATCTGGCGGCGCGTTATTGTGATCGCATTCTGCTGCTGGAAGGTGGGTGTCCGGTGGCGCTGGATACACCGCAGCAGGTTTTGCGACCGGACACGCTCCAGGCTGTATTCGGTCTCGAAGTGTTGGTGCAGCCGCACCCGGAGCGCGGGCATCCGCTGATCATCGCCCGCTGACAGGATCCTTGAGGTGATGGCATGCGTGGGTTGTGGTTGTTGGCGGTGATGTTACTTGCGGGGTGTCAGCATGTTGCGGCGCCACCGCCGATCAATGGCGAGATTCGCGACCTGCGCAACGGTCAGGTGCTGACGGCACAGCAGTTGCTGACGGGTCTTGCCGAGCCTGAGCGGCTGATCATTGGTGAGCAGCATGACAACGCCGATCATCACGCCGCGCAATTGTGGCTGTTGCGCTCGCTCGGTGAACAGCGGTCGCAGGGCAGTCTGCTATTGGAAATGCTCACGCCGGATCAGCAGCCTCGCGTTGATCAAGTGCGTCAGGCGAAAACGCCGCCCGCTGAACTGCCGGGTGCATTGGCCTGGGAGGACGGCTGGGACTGGAATTTCTATGGGCCGATTGTCCGCTTCGCGCTGACTCAGCCGTATCCACTGCTGGCGGCGAATCTGGATAGCGCTGAAATCCGCGCCTTCTATCGTGATCCGCCGGTGTTAAAGGGGACGCGCAGCAATACGGAATCCGTGAAAGCCGTTTTGCTGGAGCAGATCAGCGATTCCCACTGTGGCCTGCTGCCCGAATCACAGATGCCGGCGATGCTCGCCGTTCAGCAACAACGTGATCGGCGTATGGCCGAGCGTCTGCTGGCGGCTCCTTCATCTTCAGTCCTGCTGGCCGGTGCGTGGCATGCGCGCAAGGACGTCGGCGTGCCGTTGCATGTTGTGGATCTGGGCGCCGCCCAGGCACCCACCGTGTTGATGCTGGCAGAGCAGGGCGCCGAAGTGACCGCCGCGATGGCCGACTACGTTTGGTACACGCCGGCCACGCCAAAACAGGATTACTGCGAGCAGATGCGTAAACAGTTCGGCAAATGACTTTTCCACAGGCAAAAAAAGACCCGGTAAAAACCGGGTCAAATAACCGTGATTAGCCTGATGAGGAGATAATCTGAGAGTCCGAACCAAGGGCTTTTCAGAATATCGACTGATCTCGCGACCAGTTGTGATAATCATAGCGATTCTCATTACCGAGTCAACAACTGTTTTTCCGTTTCTTTGAAATCGTCTGGAAAATGGTCGGTACGCCCCGCAAACAAAGACTTTTAGCGTTGACCTTCAGTCGGTGTCATTTGCGTGATCTGCCGATTCAACTGGCCGATCCGCCGTGCCATGCTCTCGATCAGGCTGTGGGCGATCTTTGGATTGGTGCGGGTCATGCTCAAAAAATGATCACCGGGAATCAGCATCACCGTGCTCGGTTCTCGTGCGATCACCGTGGCATTGCGTGGCTCGCCGGTAAACACGGCCATGGCACCGAAAATCTCGTCTTTGGCCACATCTCCCACCTTATGCCCGTCGACAAACGCTTCGGCATGCCCGTCGATGATCACGAACACGTGATCAGCCGCGTCCCCCTGGCTGATGAGGATTTCACCCGCCTCGACCCGTTTGAAGCCATTGGTGCTGCGAAACTCGCGCGGTTTCAGTTCCGCGACGGCATGGGCGAGGATCGCCATCTGCCCCAGCAGATACTCTAGAAACTGGTCTGTCCGATGAGCGTCGGCATACACATGCTGGAAAACCTCACGGCGCCAATAGGGCGTCAAGCGCAACGCCCCGTCACTGCACAAACGGCAATCAGCCCAGTCCTCACCTTGCTGAAGGCCGATCAAATCGCCGTCCTGCCAATAAAACAGCGGACGGGCGCCGATACAGCCGTTGATCATCCCTTCATTCAGCATGAATAGCTGATCGGCGGGTAACTGCGTCAGCAAATCATCCGCCGCCTCCAGTTCCAGCATTGGACCGCAAGGCGCCAAATCGCGCAGCCACAGTGCGGGCAAGGTCTGTAAACGATTGATCAAGGCATCGGCGCAGGCCGATTGTTCCCCCAGTAAATACATGACGGTCAATGCCCGTTCAGTTCTTGTGGCGCGAGGAAATGGCTTCGAGTTGCTTGTTGAGGGCGTCCTTGCGTTCGGCGGGGATGTCGTTCCAGTGCACATCCATCAGCGCGCCTTCGATCGCATACAACAACACCTTCGATGCGCGAAACCCGCGGGTACGCACGGCCCGGTAGGCGTCCACCGCGCCCAGGCGACGCAAGTCCGAGGCGCTGTGGATGCCCACGGCATGCAGCCATTGCGCCGACGTCTTGCCAAGATTCTTCAGGTGTTGCAGTTCATCATTCATCAAGCCTCCTTGCGACGGCCGAATGGTGCGTGGGCGAGCTTCTCAGGAGTGTAGCCATCAGTAGGAAAAGCGTGATTGTTTGGTCGGATTCAACGCAAACGCTTCTAAGAAAGGGCCCTGTATAAGGTTGCGAAAAGCTCGGCGGACGCAGGGAGGCGGGGAGAAATGCTGATAAATGTGGGAGCGAGCTTGCTCGCGAAAGCGGTATGACTCTCACGATAGGGGCACTGACACTACGCCTTCGCGAGCAAGCTCGCTCCCACAGGAGGGGGGCGTTGTGTCAGAGAGGCAAAGATCTGTCAGCGGGTGCGATAGCGCAGGCGCGTGCCGAAATTCATCGACATCAGAATCTCGTCAGCGCTCAGTTCCGGCGGGAAGTAAGCCCCGGAAATTTGCGCGTGAGCCAGGCTCGCGCCTTCCAGCGACGCGTTGCGGAAATCGATGCCTCGCAGATCGGCAGAACGGAAATACGCGTCCCTGAAATCCACGCCATCGGCATTCAGTTCACGCAAATCAAGACCACGGAAATCGCCGCCGACCATGTCGATCGGGCCATCTTGTGGGCGCTCTTTGTTGAAACCTGTGATGTCGTCTTTGTGCAGCAAGGCATATAGCGGGGTGTCGAGAAGTTTCGGCTGGCTCATGTCATATCACCGTTGGTTTTATGACGCCAGTATAGTGCCACTATTTGGCGGCCGTGAAGCAAGCGTGGGCTTCACGGCCGAAATAGTTTTTTACAGGCCTGGCAGGCGTTGACGAATCTGCGCGACCACGGTGTCCAGCGTGCCGGATTCATTGGTCTGTACGCGTTTGCTGCGCAGGATTTCTTCCGGCGTCAGCGCTTCGCGATTGGCCTGCTGCGCTTCGATCACCGCCAGGGTGGCGTCGGACGGATCCTTTTGGTCGGCCTGACGAATCGCCAGCCAGCTCTCGATCACCGCTTTTGGCGCGTTGCAATCGAGGATCAGGAATGGCGTGCCGGTGGCTTCGGCAATTTTTGCCGCGTTGTCGCGTTGTTCGCGCTTCAGGTAAGTCGCGTCGATCACCACCGGGAAACCGGCGTGCAGGATCACTTCAGCGATTTCATGCAGACGCGCGTAAGTGGCGGCGCTGGCGTCGGCACTGTAAATGCCAGCCTGCACATCATTAGCAACAGTTTGCTCACCGAACAGACGCTTGCGTTCTACGTCCGAACGCAGACGGATGGCACCCAGCGCTTCGACCAGACGCATGGCCACGTGGCTCTTGCCGACAGCGGAAACACCGTGGGTGATTGCCATGAAGCGCGATGGAATGGTGCTGTAGCTTTCCGCCAGGTTGGCGTAGTTGCGGTACTGGCGCAGGGTGGTGGCGCGCTGCACCGGGGTCGCGTCAGCCGGCATGCTGAACAGGGCAACCTTGGCACGCACCAGTGCACGGTAGGCTTTATAGAAGTTCAGCACTTCCAGGCCCTGATAGTCGCCAGTCAGTTCCAGATATTGGCTGATGAAGCGGCGCGCCAGGGATTTCAGACCACGGTCTTCCAGGTCCATCGCGAGGAAACCGGTGTCGGCCCAGACGTCAGTGAAGCGGAACGGTTCGTTGAACTCAATGCAGTCGAAGATCACCAATTTGCCGTCGATGACCGTGGCGTTGCCCAAGTGGATATCGCCGTGGCATTCACGGGTGAACCCTTCGACCTTGCGCTGAGCGAACAGTGGCTTGAGACGTTCGAAGCTGCTTTCGGCCCAGGCTTTCAGTGCCTCGAGTTGCAGCAGATCGTTTTTGTCGCTGAGAAACGGCAGGATCTGTTCGAAGTTTTGCGAGACCGGCGCCATCACGCTGTCCGGGGTGCCGGCGTCGTGTTCGGCCGGGACCTTTGGCGCGGTGAGGTGGAAGCGGGCGATCTGCTCGGCCATCTCGTCGATGTGCTGAGTGGTCAGCTCGCCGTTGGCTTGCAAGGTGCTGAGCAAACCGCTCTGCGGGAATTGACGCATTTTCAGTACGTATTCGATGGCCGGACCGTCGCCGCCCAGTTGCGGTGCTTCAAGGCTGCCGGTGACTGGCAACACTTCCAGATACAAATCATCGGTCAGGCGCTGGTTCAAACGCAGCTCTTCCGCACAGAAATGCGCGCGCGATTCGAGGTCAGTGAAGTCGAGGAAGCCGAAATTAACCGGCTTCTTCACTTTATAAGCGAAGGGACCGGTGAGGATCACCCACGAGATATGGGTTTCGATGACCTGAAACCCTTCGACAGGGTGCGGGTAGAGGGCCGGGTTTTGCAGGGCAGCGATCAGAGACTGGCTCACGGGCGATCCTTCAGAGACTGGGGGAAATTCGAGGCCGCCATTATGGCCGCTCGCCAGCCCGACGCAAACCTCGGAGCGCTCCTGTTGAGGATGAATAAAGTGCGTATAATCCGCCGCCATGACTCGAACTCGATCCCCCCGTACCAAGAAAAAACCACCCTCCAAGGGCCTTAGCCCATGGTTGAGCTGGGCCATTAAACTCAGTCTGGTCGGCCTTGTCGTGCTGGCTGGCTTCGCCGTTTACCTCGATGCCGTGGTGCAGGAGAAGTTCTCCGGCAAGCGCTGGACCATCCCGGCCAAGGTTTACGCGCGGCCGCTCGAGCTGTTCGTCGGACAAAAGCTCAGCAAGGACGACTTCCTTACCGAACTCGATGCCCTCGGTTATCGCCGCGAAGCCGTGAGCAATGGTCCCGGCGCGGCAGCCGTTAGCGGCAACACCGTCGATCTGAATACCCGTGGCTTCCAGTTCTATGAAGGTCTGGAAAAGCCGCAGCCGGTGCGCGTGCGTTTCTCTGGCGATTATGTGGCTGAGCTGTCAGCGACCAACGGATCGAAATTGTCTGTGGTGCGCCTCGAACCGCTGATGATCGGTGGTATTTATCCGAAAAATCTCGAAGACCGCATTCTGATCAAACTCGATCAGGTGCCGCCGTACCTGCTTGAAACTCTGGTCGCTGTCGAAGACCGCGATTACTACAGCCACTGGGGCGTGTCGCCGAAGTCGATTGCCCGCGCTATCTGGGTCAACACCTCGGGCGGCAAGATGACGCAGGGCGGCAGTACGCTGACCCAGCAGTTGGTGAAAAACTTCTACCTGACCAACGAACGCAGCCTGACCCGCAAACTCACCGAAGCGATGATGGCGATGCTGCTGGAGCTGCATTACGACAAAAAGGAAATCCTTGAGGCCTACCTCAACGAAGTCTTTGTCGGCCAGGACGGTCAACGTGCGGTCCACGGTTTCGGTCTGGCCAGTCAGTTCTTCTTCGGTCAGCCGTTGTCCGAGCTGAAACTGCATCAGGTGGCGTTGCTGGTCGGCATGGTCAAAGGCCCGTCTTACTACAACCCGCGTCGCAACCCGGAGCGTGCGCTGGAGCGGCGCAACCTGGTGCTCGACGTGCTTGAGCAGCAAGGCGTGGCGACGGCCGAGCAAGTGGCCGCAGCGAAGAGCATGCCGTTGGGCGTGACCACTCGTGGCAAACTGGCCGACAGTTCGTTCCCGGGCTTCATCGATCTGGTCAAACGTCAGTTGCGTGAAGACTATCGCGACGAAGACTTGACCGAAGAAGGCCTGCGCATCTTCACCAGCTTCGACCCGATCCTGCAGATGAAAGCCGAGGCGTCGGTCAACGACACCTTTAAACGTCTGTCCGGGCGCAAAGGCTCTGATGACGTGGAAGCGGCGATGGTCGTGACCAATCCGGAAACCGGTGAAGTCCAGGCGATGATCGGCAGCCGTCAGGCCAGTTATGCCGGGTTCAACCGCGCACTGGATGCCGTGCGACCGATCGGCTCGTTGATCAAGCCTGCGGTTTATCTGACTGCGCTGGAAAAACCGAGCCAGTACACCCTGACCAGTTGGCTGTCGGACGACCCGTTGTCGGTCAAAGGCGCGAACGGTCAGGTGTGGAAACCGCAGAACTACGACCGTCGCTCCCACGGCACCGTGTTCCTTTATCAGGGGCTCGCGCATTCCTACAACCTTTCGACTTCGCGTCTAGGTCTGGAAGTTGGTGTGCCGAATGTGCTCAAGACCTTGGGTCGTCTGGGTGTGACGCGCGAATTTCCTGCATTCCCGTCGATGTTGCTCGGTGCCGGTGGCATGACCCCGATCGAAGTCGCGACCATGTACCAGACGCTGGCCAACGGTGGTTTCAATACGCCGATGCGCGGTATTCGCAGTGTGCTGACCGCCGAGGGCGAACCGCTCAAGCGTTATCCGTTCCAGATCGAGCAGCGCTTCGATCCGGCGTCCATCTATCTGATCCAGAACGCCATGCAGCGCGTGATGCGTGAAGGTACCGGCAGCTCGGTTTATAACGTGTTGCCGAAGACTTTGACGCTGGCGGGCAAGACCGGTACCAGTAACGATTCCCGTGACAGCTGGTTCGCCGGTTTCAGTCAGGATCTGCTGGCGGTGGTCTGGCTGGGGCGCGATGACAACGGGAAGACGCCGTTCACCGGGGCCACCGGTGCGTTGCAGGTCTGGACCAGTTTCATGCGCAAGGCCGATCCGCTACCGCTGGACATGCCGCAGCCGGACAATGTCGTACAGGCTTGGGTCGATTCGCGTACCGGGCAGGGCTCCGATGCCAACTGTCCGGGGGCGGTGCAGATGCCGTATATTCGCGGCAGCGAACCGCCACCCGGCGCCGCGTGTGCGGGCGAAACGCCTGCCTCCGGCGAGTCGGTGATGGATTGGGTCAAGGGCTGGATGAATTAAGCAAAGAGGGTTTCAAGTGAACAAGTGGTTGATTCCAGCGGTGACCGCCGTGGCTTTGCTCAGCGGCTGCTCTACCGTACAGCGTGGTTCGATTCCGGTTGTTGACTCCGGTACTGCGGTGTCCAACAGCGAACGTATTTCGGCCAATGGCGGCTTTCGTCAAACCACCGTAAAGCGTCCTGCGCAAGCGCAGACTCAAGCGATCCCGCAAGGCGATACCGGCGTGGTGGTGATGGTGCCGGGTGGCGGCGCGACAACGTCCGCGCCGATCAGCTCTTCGCCGATTGTGCCGGGCCCTGCGTCCGGTGGTATCACGGTAGGCCCGTACAACCCTTCAGCGATTGATTCTGCGCCGGTCAACACGGGCAGCTACAGCATGCCGTCGACACCGAGCGGTATTCCCTCGGCTAGCAGCGGCGGTGGCCTGTTGGCGGATGAGCAACTGGACGGCCCGGTACTCGCCTTGCTGACGACAGCTCAACAGCAACAGGCCGGCGGTGACCTCAACGGTGCGTCCTCCAGCCTGGAGCGTGCTCAGCGTGTTGCCCCGCGTGAGCCGCAAGTGCTTTATCGCTTGGCGCAGGTGCGCATGGCCCAAGGTGATGCGCCACAAGCGGAGCAATTCGCTCGTCGCGCGCTGACCATGGCCAACGGTCGCCCGGACCTGCAAGCCAACCTGTGGGAAATCATCGCTCAGTCCCGTGAGAAACAAGGCGATTCCGCCGGTGCCGCTCAGGCCCGTCAGAAGGCCAAGGTTTCGCTGTAATGGATGCTCGTTTCCCGAAAATCGCCGATCAGCTGTTGCTGATCGAGCGTGAACTGCGCACTCAAGGCTGGTGGGACGAGGTTCAGCCGTCGGTGGAAGCGTTGAGCAGTGTCGAGCCGTTTTCGGTCGATACGCTCGACTTCGAGCAATGGCTGCAATGGATCTTCCTGCCGAAGATGAAATACATCCTTGAGCAGGATCTGCCGTTGCCGAACGCCTCGGGGATTCAGGAAATGGCTGAAATGGTCTTCGCCCAGCGCAACTTGCAGGGCAAGGATCGTCAGCTTCAGGTGTTGCTCAAAGAGTTTGACCTTTTGATCACTGCCTCGCGCTAATACCGATTCTGTGTAGGAACTGCCGAAGGCTGCGATCTATTGATCTTTAAAGTCAAAAGATCGCAGCCTCGTTTCACTCGACAGCTCCTACCGTCCTGCAGATGCCTATTGGCAATTCTCGGCTATCTGTTTCTGAGCCTCGACAATGCGTTCCTGACGCTGCGCATCATCCAGCCGTCGCATCTGTCCCTCCACCTCTTCCCTCAAACGCGGATTGTTCTGCAATTGCGCAAGGTTCGTGCGTGCCTGCTCGCAAAACTGCTTGAGCTGCGCCTGTTGGTCGGCCACCTGTTTCTTCACTTTGTTGTCGATAGTCTTCTGGTCACCGAGTACACCGCTGCCCGGCATTGCCGCCGGTGTGGTCGGAGGCGAGGAGGGCGTCTGCATTGTCGTCGATGGCTGACCCGGTGGCGGCTGCGCATCGAAGTGCGTGACCCCCTGGGCATCGACCCATTTGTAGATTTGAGCGGCCATGCACCATGGGCTGAGGCCGATCAGCAGAGTAAGGAGGAGCGTTCGCATGCTGATTCCTTGGCAAAATTGCGCAATTGACACTAACAGAGTAGCGGTTTTCAGGTTTTTTCTTGCGTTCTCATGTGCTTACCCACAATTAACCACATAGACGGCTTGACTTGGAGAGGGCGAAACAGAAGAATCCAAAGTCCGCTGTAGAGGGACTGCCAGAAGCAGACCCACTCGGTAGATCATGAGGCGCACATCCGCGCCGACCTGTTACACCCGCAACGCGTTACCTCGCGCTGGGTGGGAAAGGCCCGCAACACTTGGGACGATCCCAATACTTGCTCAGTCAGTGCTGACGTAGTCGGCGACCACCGTCGCTCATGCTCTGCCGAGAAGTAAACCTATTAAGACCCGCCCCTTTTTTGTGGACGGTATTCTGGCGTTTTAGAGGTGAACAACGTGGAGCTTTTATCTGGCGGTGAGATGCTCGTCCGCTTTTTGCGTGACGAAGGCGTCAAATATATCTACGGGTACCCGGGTGGTGCTCTCCTGCATGTTTACGATGCCCTGTTCAAAGAACCGGAAGTGACTCACATCCTGGTTCGTCACGAACAAGCGGCAACCCATATGGCTGACGGTTATGCCCGTGCCACCGGTAAAGCGGGCGTGGTATTGGTGACGTCCGGTCCTGGCGCCACAAACGCCATCACCGGTATCGCGACCGCCTATATGGACTCGATTCCAATGGTGATCATTTCCGGTCAGGTGCCAAGCACCATGGTCGGCACCGACGCGTTCCAGGAAACCGACATGATCGGTATCTCCCGGCCGATCGTGAAGCACAGCTTCATGATCAAGCACGCCTCGGAAATCCCGGAAGTCATGAAGAAGGCGTTCTACCTGGCGCAATCCGGTCGTCCGGGCCCGGTCGTGGTCGATATCCCGAAAGACATGACCAACCCGGCCGAGAAGTTCGAATACATCTTCCCGAAGAAAGCCAAGCTGCGTTCCTACAGCCCGGCCGTTCGTGGTCACTCCGGGCAAATCCGCAAGGCAGCAGAAATGCTTCTGGCGGCCAAGCGTCCGGTCATGTACTCCGGTGGCGGCGTAATTCTCGGCAACGGTTCCGCACCGCTGACCGAACTGGCGAAAATGCTCAACCTGCCCGTGACCAACACGTTGATGGGCCTGGGTGGTTTCCCGGGGACTGATCGTCAGTTCATCGGCATGCTCGGCATGCACGGCAGTTACACCGCCAACCTGGCGATGCACCATGCTGACGTGATCCTGGCGGTCGGCGCGCGTTTCGACGATCGCGTGATCAACGGCGCGGCGAAGTTCTGCCCGAACGCCAAGATCATTCACATCGACATCGACCCGGCTTCGATTTCCAAGACCATCAAGGCCGACGTGCCAATCGTGGGTCCGGTGGAGAGCGTCCTGACCGAAATGGTCGCGATCCTCAAGGAAATCGGCGAGACCCCGAACAAAGAGTCCGTGGCCAGTTGGTGGAAGCAGGTGGATGAATGGCGCGGTGATCGCGGCCTGTTCCCTTATGAAAAGGGCGACGGCAGCCTGATCAAGCCGCAGACCGTGATCGAAACCCTCTGCGAAGTGACCAAAGGCGATGCCTTCATCACTTCCGACGTGGGCCAGCACCAGATGTTCGCGGCGCAGTACTACACGTTCAACAAGCCAAATCGCTGGATCAACTCCGGTGGTCTGGGCACCATGGGCTTCGGTTTTCCGGCGGCCATGGGCATCAAGTTGAGCTTCCCGGATGACGACGTTGCCTGCGTCACCGGTGAAGGCAGTATCCAGATGAACATCCAGGAACTGTCGACCTGCCTGCAATATGGCTTGCCAGTCAAAATCGTCATCCTGAACAACGGTGTTCTGGGGATGGTTCGTCAGTGGCAGGACATGAGCTACGGCAGCCGTCACTCGCACTCCTACATGGAATCGCTGCCTGACTTCGTCAAGCTGGCTGAAGCCTACGGCCACGTTGGCGTACGCATCACTGAATCGAAAGATTTGAAGTCGAAGATGGCAGAAGCGTTCGCCATGAAGGATCGCCTGGTCGTGATCGATATTTCGGTCGACACCAGCGAGCACGTCTACCCGATGCAGATCAAAGACGGCTCGATGCGCGATATGTGGCTGAGCAAGACGGAGCGTACTTAATCATGCGGCACATTATTTCCTTGCTTCTGGAAAACGAACCCGGCGCTTTGTCTCGCGTAGTCGGCCTGTTCTCGCAGCGCAACTACAACATCGAAAGCCTGACTGTGGCCCCGACCGAAGACCCGACCCTGTCGCGTCTGACGCTGACCACTGTGGGTCACGATGAAGTCATCGAGCAGATCACCAAAAACCTGAACAAGCTGATCGAAGTGGTCAAGCTGGTGGACCTCTCGGAAAGCGCTCACATCGAGCGCGAACTGATGCTGGTCAAGGTCAAGGCCACTGGCGCCCAGCGCGCCGAGATCAAACGCACCACCGATATTTACCGTGGACAGATCGTCGACGTCAGCGCCAGCGTGTATACCGTTCAATTGACCGGTACCAGCGACAAGCTCGACAGCTTCATTCAGTCCATCGGCACCGCATCGATTCTGGAAACCGTCCGTAGCGGCGTGACCGGCATTGCCCGCGGCGACAAAGTACTCAGCATCTAAACCAAATTAGCGAATGGCCTGAACGGCCTGGATATAAAGGGGAAATTCATGAAAGTTTTCTACGATAAAGACTGCGACCTGTCGATCATCCAGGGCAAGAAAGTTGCCATCATCGGTTACGGTTCCCAGGGCCACGCCCAAGCGTGCAACCTGAAAGACTCCGGTGTCGACGTTACCGTTGGTCTGCGTAAAGGTTCGGCCACTGTTGCCAAAGCTGAAGCTCACGGCCTGAAAGTGACCGACGTTGCTTCCGCTGTTGCTGCGGCCGACCTGGTCATGATCCTGACCCCGGACGAGTTCCAGTCCTCGCTGTACAAGAATGAAATCGAGCCGAACATCAAGAAAGGCGCCACCCTGGCCTTTTCCCACGGCTTCGCGATCCACTACAACCAGGTTGTTCCGCGTGCCGACCTCGACGTGATCATGATCGCGCCGAAAGCTCCGGGTCACACCGTACGTTCCGAGTTCGTGAAGGGCGGCGGTATCCCTGACCTGATCGCTATCTACCAGGACGCCTCGGGCAACGCCAAAAACGTTGCGCTGTCCTACGCCGCTGGCGTTGGTGGCGGTCGTACTGGCATCATCGAAACCACCTTCAAGGACGAGACCGAAACCGACCTGTTCGGCGAACAAGCCGTTCTGTGCGGCGGTACCGTTGAACTGGTAAAAGCCGGTTTCGAAACCCTGGTTGAAGCTGGCTACGCGCCGGAAATGGCCTACTTCGAGTGCCTGCACGAACTGAAACTGATCGTTGACCTCATGTACGAAGGCGGTATCGCCAACATGAACTACTCGATCTCCAACAACGCTGAGTACGGCGAGTACGTGACCGGTCCGGAAGTGATCAACGCCGAATCCCGTCAGGCCATGCGCAACGCCCTGAAACGTATTCAGGACGGCGAATACGCCAAAATGTTCATCAGCGAAGGCGCAACCGGCTACCCTTCGATGACCGCCAAGCGTCGTAACAACGCCGCTCACGGTATCGAAGTCATCGGCGAGCAACTGCGCTCCATGATGCCGTGGATCGGTGCCAACAAGATCGTCGACAAAGCCAAAAACTAAGTCGTTGTCCCTTGTATGAAAAAACGCGGCCTCGGCCGCGTTTTTTCGTTTGAGGCGGTGGTTCTGGTATAAAGCTGCAGCGTTTGTGGCCGAACTGTCGTCCTCAAGCACCTGTCGAATTTTCTTCAAACCGTTGCAAGGTAATGTCCATGAGCGAACGTCCCGAAGAGCCGAACAAGGCTTCTGACGCCGAAAGCCTGTTGCCCATCGATGAGCACATCGAAGAAGGGCACGACGCAGAAGGTCGTAAAGTCCGGCATCGTGGTATCTATCTGCTGCCGAACCTGTTCACCACTGCGAACCTGTTCGCAGGGTTTTACTCCATCATCAACTCGATGAGCGCCCAGGCTGCGTTGAGTGCCGGTGATTCGGCGAACGCGAGCAAGTATTTTGCGTTCGCCGCGATCGCGATTTTCGTCGCCATGGTGCTCGACGGCCTCGACGGTCGTGTCGCGCGCATGACCAATACGCAAAGTGCCTTTGGCGCCGAGTACGACTCGCTGTCGGATATGGTCGCGTTCGGTGTTGCACCGGCGTTGCTGGCATTCGGTTGGGCGTTGGGCGACATGGGCAAGGTCGGCTGGATGGTTGCCTTCATCTATGTAGCAGGCGCGGCGTTGCGTCTGGCGCGTTTCAATACGCAGGTTGGCACGGCGGATAAACGTTATTTCATCGGTCTGGCCAGCCCGGCAGCGGCCGGTGTGGTGGCGGGGATTGTCTGGGCATTCAGTGATTACGGGATCCAGGGTTCGAAGATGTCGTTCCTGGTCGCGTTGATGGTGGCGGCTGCCGGCATGCTGATGGTCAGCAACATCAAGTACAACAGCTTTAAAGAGCTGGATCTGAAAGGGCGCGTACCGTTCGTGGCGATCCTTGCGGTGGTGCTGGTGTTCGCCGTGGTCTTCAGTGATCCGCCGCGCATTCTGTTGCTGGTGTTCCTCGCTTACGCGGCTTCCGGCCCGGTTCAGTACCTGTTGCATCTTCGTCGGCACAAAAAAGCCGAGTGATGTAATTTCCCGCATACTCCGCAGTCTATGGGTGCATCTGTCCTCCAAAGCTGCGGAGTTGCCATGTTGATCAAAGTCCCCAAAGCGTCCGACTGCTACGAGTCGGATGTCACGCCTGAGTCCATTTATCTCTCTCGCCGCCAATTGCTGGGGGCGACTGCTGCCGGTATCGCCGTCAGTAGCCTGTCGCGCTGGGCCAATGCCGACGATGCGGCGCGGTATGCCGACGTCGAGCCGGGCAAGTCACCTGCATGGTTCACCGAGAAACTGCCTTCTACTAAATGGGGGGCGGTCAACGTCAAGGATGAGTCGGTCACGCCTTATAAAGACGCCACTCACTACAACAACTTCTATGAGTTTGGTACCGACAAGGGCGACCCGGCGGCGAATGCGGGCTCGCTGAAAACCGAACCATGGAGTGTGGTGGTCGACGGGGAGGTGGGTAAGCCAGGGCGCTATGCGCTGGAAGACTTCATGAAGCCTTACCAGTTGGAGGAGCGTATCTATCGTTTGCGCTGTGTCGAGGCGTGGTCGATGGTCATTCCGTGGATCGGTTTTCCAATCTCGGCGCTGCTCAAGCAGGTCGAGCCAACGTCCAAGGCCAAATACATCCGTTTTGAAACCTTGCAGGATCCCAAGAGCATGCCTGGCCAGCGTTCAGGGTTTGCCCTGATCGATTGGCCTTATGTAGAAGGCTTGCGTCTGGATGAGGCGATGAATCCACTGGCGATTCTGGCGGTGGGTATGTATGGCCGCGAGTTACCGAATCAGAACGGTGCGCCTCTGCGCTTGGTGGTGCCATGGAAGTACGGCTTCAAGAGCGTTAAATCCATCGTCCGTATCAGCCTGGTCAGCGAGCAGCCGAAGACGACCTGGCAGAGTATCGCGGCAGATGAATACGGCTTCTATGCGAATGTGAACCCGACGGTTGATCACCCACGCTGGACCCAGGCGCGGGAGCGGCGATTGCCAAACAGTCTGTTCAAGCCAAATGTGCGGGATACGCAGATGTTCAACGGCTACTCGGATGAAGTCGCTTCTTTATACACAGGGCTCGATCTGCGGAAGAATTACTGATGCGATTCCCGTACTGGCGTATAGGCGTTTTCATTGCGGCGGCAGTCTGGCCGATGCTGTGGTTGTATCAGGCTCTCGGGGATTTACTCGGGCCCGATCCTGGCAAAGTGCTGGTGGATCGGCTGGGCTTGGGGACGTTGGTGTTGTTGTTGATCACTCTGAGCATGACACCTATGCAGAAGCTCACCGGTTGGGCTGGGTGGATTGCAGTGCGCCGACAGCTGGGGCTCTGGTGTTTTGCCTATGTGGTTTTGCATCTGTGTAGTTATATGGCGTTTATTCTGGGTTTCGATTGGTCGCAGCTGACTGTCGAGTTGCGTAAGCGGCCCTACATAATAGTGGGGGCTTTGGGTTTTCTCGGATTGTTGGCGCTGGCGGTGACGTCAAATCGCTACAGTCAGCGTCGTTTGGGTTCGCGCTGGAAGAAGCTGCATCGTCTGGTCTATGTGATTCTTGGCCTGGGTTTGCTGCATATGCTGTGGATCGTGCGTGCTGATCTCGAGGAATGGGCGATCTATGCCTTTGTAGGCGCGGTGCTTCTGTTGCTGCGTATTCCGCCAGTGATGCGTCGGATCCCGCGTTTGCTGGCTAAAAAGCAGGTTTTGCAAGAAAAGCGAAATTAACGGTTGACGGCAGATTCAGGATGTCTATAATTCGCCCCACTTCCGGCGCAGTCGAAACGGAAAACTCCTTGAGATTCAATGAGTTATGTAGGTTTCGGCGGCAG
>NZ_FOCU01000012.1:0-47638 GCF_900110195.1 Pseudomonas sp. ok266
ACTCTGTTCAATTGTAGGAGTGAGCCTGCTCGCGATGAGGCTCTATCAGGCAAAGCACATTTCAATTTGCCAATCCTCTCGAATCTGAACGCAAAATCGACAGCCACTTCCTCCCGATCCGGCCGATTCACTGGCGCTTGCGGGGGGCTCGGCTATAAAGAATGAGTGGTCAGGTCTTCCGTGGTCGGTTCGGTCGCGGGAGTTGCTCTTCCATTTGTCGCGGGTCGTCCTATGAACAATCTTGGGAAACGCGTGTTGCCGTTGGCTTTCTTTGCAGTGTTGTTGGCGGGTTGCGCCAGTCCTCCACCCCCTCCACCGGCAGCGCCGCCGCCACCGCCGGAGCGCACGTGTCAGGTGCTCGAAAACACTGAGGTCGCCGGTGACGTGTACGCCGACGGGCAGGTTACTCGACACATCACGACCACCCGTTGCGTCACGCAATAGCGCCTGCGGGGCGGCAGTCCCGGGTTGAGCGGATTGTGCTGGTGGCCGACCTGGCCGGCACTGCGGTGTTTGCCGTGGAAGGCGCTATTGCGGCGATGCGCAGTCAGCTCGACTTGCTCGGTGTGATGGTGATTGCGTTTATCGTCGCCCTCGGTGGCGGGGTGACTCGTGATTTGTTGATCGGTGCGACGCCACCCAATGCCGTGGCCGATTGGCGCTACCCGGCGCTGGCGTTTTTCATGGGCGGGCTGGCGTTTGCCTTTCATGAGCAGGTGCTGGGCTGGTCCGGTTCAACCCTGATTGTGCTGGATGCAGCAGGCTTGGCGCTGTTTGCCGTGGCCGGTGCGCAGAAAGCGTTGAATTTCGGGATTACGCCGTTTGTGGCGATGCTGATGGGCACCATCACCGGCGTCGGTGGCGGGGTGATACGCGACATTGTGCTGGCGCGGATACCGTTGGTGTTGCAGGCGGATTTGTATGCGAGTTCGGCGTTTGTCGGTGCGGCGGTGTTGATCATCGGACGCAGGCTGGGCGTTTCGCCGGTAGCGGCGGCGTTGCTGGCGGGGGCGGCGTGTTTGCTGTTGCGTTTGCTGTCGGTGCATTTCGGCTGGCAGTTACCGAAAGTCCTCGATGCCTGATTCAAGCAGTGACCTGTGGGAGCGAGCTTGCTCGCGAATGCGGTGTGTCAACCAAATCATTGTCGATTGACACTACGCCTTCGCGAGCAAGCTCGCTCCCACAGGGTTAATCATTTGCCGTTTAAATCAGGACAGAAACCCACCGTCCACATTCAGCGCAACCCCGGTGGTGTAGCTCGACGCATCGCTCGCCAGGTACAGCACCGCGCCGGCCATTTCGCTCGGATCAGCCACACGCTTGAGCGGGATCTGCGTCAGTGCTTGCTTGAGAATCGCATCATTCTTCACCAGTGCCGAGGCAAATTTGGTGTCGGTCAAACCCGGCAGCAGCGCGTTGCAGCGGATGCCGAACTGCGCGCATTCCTTGGCGAAGACCTTGGTCATGTTGATCACCGCCGCTTTGGTCACCGAGTAGATGCCCTGGAAGATCCCCGGCGAAATGCCGTTGATCGACGCGACGTTGATGATGCTGCCGCCACCGTTTTCGCGCATCAGCTTGCCGGCTTCGACCGACATGAAGAAGTAGCCACGGATGTTCACGTCAACGGTTTTCTGGAACGCACTCAGATCGGTGTCCAGCACATTGCAGAATTGCGGGTTGGTCGCGGCGTTGTTGACCAGAATATCGAGGCGGCCGAACTGTTCCTTGATCCCGGCGAACACCTGGCTGATCTGTTCCATTTCACCGATGTGGCAGGCCACGGCCGTGGCTTTGCCGCCGGCGGCGATGATCGCGTCGGCGACATGCTGGCAGCCGTCGAGCTTGCGGCTCGACACGATCACATGGGCGCCTTGCTGGGCCAGCAGTTTGGCGATGGCTTCACCGATGCCACGGCTGGCGCCGGAAACGAAAGCAATTTTACCGTCGAGGTCGAACAACTGAGTCTTGGACATAAGGGTTCCTGGGTGTGGGCCGTCAGAGGCTCGATTTCGCAATGACCTGCAAGCTCATCTGCTCCAGCAGTTTGTTCATGTGAATGAACTGCGCGAAGCGTTTGTCCTGGGTCTGGCCGTGGTAGAAGCGGTAGTAGATCTGCTGCACGATGCCGGCCAGACGGAACAGGCCGTAGGTGTAGTAAAAGTCGAAATTGTCGATCTGGATGCCCGAACGTTCGGCGTAGTAATCGACGAACTCGCGGCGGGTGAGCATGCCCGGCGCGTGGCTTGGCTGGCGGCGCATCAGTTGCACCGGCGCCGGATCGTCCGCCTGAATCCAATAGGCGAGGGTGTTGCCCAGATCCATTAACGGGTCGCCGAGGGTGGTCAGTTCCCAGTCGAGTACGCCGATGATCTGCATCGGGTTGTGCGGGTCGAGGATGACGTTGTCGAAGCGGTAGTCGTTGTGGACGATACTTGAGGTCGGGTGGTCGGCCGGCATCTTGTCGTTGAGCCAGGCTTTCACTGCTTCCCAATGCGGCGCATCCGGGGTCAGGGCTTTTTCGTAGCGCTCGCTCCAGCCTTTGATCTGACGGGCGACGTAGCCTTCCGGTTTGCCCAGATCGCCCAGGCCGCAGGCGTTGTAGTCGACGCGGTGCAGTTCGACGAAGCGGTCGATAAAGCTTTTGCACAGGGCTTCGGTCTTTGCCGAATCAAGGCCCAGCTCCGGCGGCAGCTCCGAGCGCAGGATGATCCCTTTGACCCGCTCCATGACGTAGAACTCGGCGCCGATCACCGATTCGTCGGTGCAGTGCACGTAGGCCTTCGGGCAATACGGAAAACCGTCGCGCAATTGATTGAGGATGCGGAATTCACGGCCCATGTCGTGGGCGGACTTGGCCTTGTGGCCGAACGGCGGACGGCGCAGGACGAATTCCTGTTCCGGGTATTCCAGCAGGTAGGTCAGGTTCGACGCACCGCCAGGAAACTGGCTGATCGCAGGTGTGCCGCTCAGGCCTGGAATGTGCGCCTTGAGGTACGGATCGATCAGGCTGGCATCGAGTTCTTCGCCAGAGCGGATACGGGTGGACTGGTCAGTAAGCGCCATGCTTATCCCTTCTGCTTATTTTGGAGGCCAGACATCATTGGCTAATCTAATGGCGCGCTCGGGGCGCCACAAGCGCGAGTCGGTCTTATAGGCTAGCGTGTTGCCCGATAATCACCTTTGGGAATGTGCGCGAAAAGTCGCGGTGAACCAGGGTTTTGCGGATATGCCGTGGCCGAAAAGGAGGGCTGGGACGAGCGCTCGACACGTCGTCCGGCGTGCTTCAGTGCACGCGCTGGTTGTTGAGTTTCGGAGGCAAGGCAATGGGCGTCAGTACCGGTTCGCCCGAAAAAAACGCCACGAGATTTTTGCCCACCAACTCCACCGTGCCTTGAGTGGCTTCCGGTGACAGGCCGGCGACGTGTGGCGTCAGTAGCACGTTGCTTAGGGTTTTCAGCGCATCCGGCACTTGCGGCTCGTGGTCGAACACATCCAGTGCGGCGCCGGCAATTTTGCGTTGCTCAAGCGCCGTGATCAGATCCGCAGTGGCGATCACACTGGCGCGGGCGATATTGACGACAAAGCCTTTCGGCCCCAGCGCATCGAGCACCGGGCGAGTCACCAGATGCTGTGTGCCGATGCCGCCAGGCGTGGCGATGATCAGGAAATCCGAGGCCCGTGCCAGTTCGGTCGGCGTCGAGCAGAACGTGTAAGGCACATCGCTGCGCACCTGGCGGCTGTGATAGCTGATCTCCATGTCGAAGCCAAAGTGGGCGCGTTTGGCTATCGCCATGCCCACGGCGCCCAGCCCGAGAATCCCCAGGCGTTTGCCGGCCAGCGACGGGCGCATGATCTTCGGCCATTCACCGCGGCGTACCGCAGCGTCACAACGAGGGATATCCCGGACCAGCGCCAGCAGCATCGCCATCGCATGGTCGGCCACCGACGAGGCATTGACCCCGGCGCCGTTGGTGACGGTAATGCCACGGTTACTGGCGGCTTGCAGGTCGACCTGCTCGTAACCGGCGCCGATCACCGTGATGATTTTCAGCGCGGGCAGGGCGGTGATTTCATCGGCGGTCAGGCCCAGCGGGCCGCGGGTCAGCACCGCGTCGATGCGGCTGCCGTGAGTGGCGATGGCTTGCGCACGCTCGGCCGGCGTGGGGGCGAGGATCAGGTGAAAACCCTGATGTTCGAGGATCGGCAAATAGTCATTGATGGTTTCAACCAGTACCAGAACGGTTGCGGGCATTGCGCGGCTCCTGTGAACGTCGGCGGGTCGGTCGCGAAAGTCGTTTCAGAGTGCTGAATCCGCAGCGGCTTGGCAATCGTTGTCATTCACGCAGTGGTGCTTTGATTCTGGACGGCTTCGGGCAAGAAGCAAGGGTAGGCAGCACACCGGTGATCCGGTGTGCTGTCGGCATCATTGGGCTGCTTGGGCTTTGGTTTGTTCTGCGAGGGCAATCGGCTTGAAATCATAGGTTGGATAAAACTCGGTTCGGTAACTGCCCCATGCGGTGTTTTCCAGGGCGAGGTTCACTTCTGCCAGCCGTGAGGCGGGGAAGCGTACGGTCACCACTTGGCCAATGCCCATCATGATGTTCCAGCTCACCACTTCGACCCCGGCGGGGGGGAAGGTCTTGTAGAAGCCTTGTTGTGTGAGCTGGGCCTTGAGTTCGCTCAGCGGGCGGGTCTGATCATGTTTCAGAAACACGGTCAGCATCATTGCATTGTCGGCGGTGGCAACAGTATTTGTGGCGGGTTGGGTGGCGGCTTGCGCACTGACTCCGGCGCAATACACCGTGGAGGCCAGCAACGTCGACATCAGCAGGGTTTTAACTGTCTTTTGCATGTTGAACTCCTGGTTTTATTGTTTGATGGCGGATTTGGTTTCTACGGTGCCGGTATACGGCGCGTGAACGACATGAATACGTACAAGTGGATTGTTGTCGATCATGTCGCGGGGGACTTCCCGAGAGTAAGTGAATTCACTGTTGTTCAGTGTTTCCAGGCGCCTGACAATTGTTTTGGTCGGACCGATATCGGGTACCAGAATGTGCTGTTTCTGGTTGCCGGTGACAAAGAAATAACCGCCTCCGCCTTTGTTGTACTTTGACTCGCCTGTGTCGGTGTAAAAGAACTCGTATCGATTACTCTCGAGATCCCAGGTCGATATACCTACGACGCCGGGATACTTCGCCTTGACGTCTGTTTCAGGAGCGCCATCGATGTAGACCTTGGTAGTCAGCCATCGCGGCGAAGAAGCCAGCTCGCGGACATCAGCGCTGGCAAGCGGGGTGAAAAGCAGTCCGGTCAACAGCAGGCCGGTGATCGTGCGCTTTTGCATGCTTTTTCCTCTTTATCAAACTTCGAAGGTCGTTTGCGATTGGTCTTTCGTCATTCAGGGCGTGAAAAATATAGGCCTGAAAAAGAGGATTGTTCAATGGCTGCGTAGTTGCTTGTAACAAATGACTGTTATTCGGATTTCGGTAATATTTCGTCGTGGTTTTATTAGGTGTTTTTGATTGTAGGATTATTCTGAAATATCGATAGGCGAAGGGCTTTTTATTGGTGTTTTCTGTAATTCATAGCGCAGATGACATTAGAGAAGTACACGCAGTTGTAGGATGGAGGATAAGGTTACAAATTCGTGATTGACGCAACCGCAGCCGGCGAAGTTGCGTCAATTTCAAGGAGCGTTTCTTTTAAAACCTGACATCCGCACTGTCGATTACTCGTGCGAAGGCAGCGCCGAGGGTTGCCTTGTGATGTTTGATGATCGCTTCGGCCGCTAGCTGGCTAGGGGTCAGGTGACGTACTGGGCAATGCCATTGCCGAATGACCAGTTCTCTTTTTTCACCTCGACCAGATTGATGAACACGTCTTCCAGGCGCACCGCCAACTGCGCGTGCAGACCTTCGGCGATGGTTTTGAACAGCAACTGTTTTTTCTCCACTGTGCGTCCTTCGCTGATGGTGATCTGAATGAATACCACGCCGTCGCTGCGCTGGATCCCCAGATATTGCGGATCGTAGACCAGGTGCTGGCCATCGTGCTCGGTCAGGATCTGAAAGTTGTCGTGCTCGGGCACATCGATACAACTGCGCAGGGCGGCGTAGATCTGCTCGCCGATGCGTTTGGCGAAGTTGGGGTCGGGGTTTTGTCTGATGTCGACGCGAACCAATGGCATGGGAAGGCTCCGCAGGGCAGGGGGACTCATTTCACGCTAGATCATGTGGGCCAAATTGAAAGGCACGGGTACTTGATCGCGAGGTGTTTTCTGAAAGGTCTCTGTATGAGGCTGCCTACCTGACTCGAGGATTTTGCCTACGAAAACGCCGGATTCATCCGCTATCTGGCGCGAGATGATTTAGGAAATCATGAGGGCACAAAGCAGTCCCGCCAGTCACTGCCAATAGCCAAGGAAGGCGCATGCTTCAGGACGATCGCGAAAACCTGGAGCTCCAAAGGCTCCTGAATGAAACACGGAAACTCGTGGCGGAAAGACAAAAGCTTCTGGCTGAAGCAAAAAAGCTAAAGAGAGAGACGAGTTTTTACCCACTCGCGGTATTGGCTGGAGTGGTGACCGCAATCACTGCAGTAGTAGGCGTTTTTTTCAAGGTTTGAGTGTTCACGCTTCACAACAATCAGACCCATGACCCAAAAGGAAATCAAGATGAGCACATTTGACCGCAAGGCTATGATTGAACTATCGGATCGTGAGTACGATGAGTCGGTCGAAAGAATGCGTATCAAGGACAAGGACGATATGTATCCAATCTGGGGGATGCTGGCGTTCGGCATTTTTTGTATGTCGCTCGGATTCATCCTGGCACGATCAATCTGATCGATTCCTCGCGACTGCATCAAACGTTGGAGCTTGCCAGAAAACGACACAGCGCCTACCTGAAGCCGACAGTTATTTTCTCAAAAACGACACACCTCTAAACTGCTCCGCATAACCATTCCTCAGCTAAGTCTTTGCTTCTGCTCATTTATCGCGGAGAATCGCGCCCCTGTTTCGGCCGGAGCATGTCTGTCGGTTTTTTCCGACGCGTCTGACCGAGTGGCAAGTGACCGGAATGCGGAGATCCGACCGGATGAATGATCAGGCCAATAGCGTCGAAGAGCGCTTTGATGCAGCAGCACCTGCTGAACTTTCGAGCTGGAATCGCCAGGACACCACCTGGATGTTGGGACTGTTTGGGACGGCCATCGGCGCCGGTACCCTGTTTTTGCCGATCAACGCAGGACTGGGTGGCTTCTGGCCGCTGGTGGTCCTTGCGCTGCTGGCCTTCCCGATGACGTTCTACGCGCACCGTGGCCTGACCCGCTTTGTGCTTTCCGGTCGTGAAGGCGCCGACATCACTGAAGTGGTCGAGCAGCATTTCGGCATCAAGGCCGGCGCGCTGATCACCTTGCTGTACTTCTTCGCGATCTTCCCGATTCTGCTGATCTACAGCGTCGGTCTGACCAACACGGTCGCCAGTTTCCTTGAGCATCAATTGCACATCACGCCGCCACCGCGCGCGCTGCTGTCGTTCGTGCTGATCCTCGGTCTGTTGGCCGTGGTGCGTTGCGGTGAGCAGGCGATCGTCAAGGCGATGAGCCTGATGGTTTACCCGTTTATCGTCGCGCTGCTGTTCCTCGCCGTTTACCTGATTCCACACTGGAACGGCGGCATTCTCGCCACGGCTTCGCACGTGCCGGCACCGTCTGCGTTGCTGCACACGCTGTGGCTGGCGATTCCGGTGATGGTGTTCTCCTTCAACCACTCGCCGATCATCTCGGCGTTTGCGGTCGATCAAAAGCGTCGCTACGGTGTCCACGCTGAAGAGCGCAGCTCGCAGATCCTGTCCCGCGCGCACCTGTTGATGGTGGCGATGGTGTTGTTCTTCGTCTTCAGCTGCGTGTTGACCCTGTCGCCGGAGCAACTGGCCGAGGCCAAGGCGCAGAATCTGTCGATCCTGTCGTACCTGGCCAACCACTTCAGCAATCCGACCATCGCTTTCGCAGCGCCGTTGATTGCGTTTGTGGCGATATCCAAATCGTTCCTCGGTCACTACATCGGTGCCAGCGAAGGTCTCAAAGGCCTGATTATCAAGAGCGGCAAGCGCCCGGGCGCCAAGGCGCTGGATCGCATCGTGGCGGCCTTCATGCTGGTGGTGTGCTGGATCGTGGCAACCCTGAACCCGAGCATTCTGGGCATGATCGAAACCATCGGTGGCCCGGTGATCGCGGCGATTCTGTTCCTGATGCCGATGTACGCAATCCGTAAAGTGCCAGCGATGGCCCGCTATCGCGGCCAGGCGTCGAACGTGTTTGTAACGGCTGTCGGCCTGGTAGCGATTTCGGCGTTGATTTATTCGCTGACCGCGTAAGCTACAACTCCAGATACTCAGCTACAGTGGCCGCTGCATACGACGTATGCAGCGGCTTTTTTTCGTCTGGAGACAGTGGATTGTCGAGCGCCCCGCAACCTGTAGAACAACCCAATCGCTGGCGGGATGTACTCGCCGGTCTATCGATAGCCGGTCTCTTGCTACCCGAAGCGGTGGCGTATTCGACCATTGCCGCGCTGGCGCCACAGGCCGGGGTGATCGCCCTGTTTGCCGGGTTGCTGTGTTATGGGGTGTTCGGTACCAGTCGTTTTGCGATTGTGTCGGCAACGTCCTCGTCGGCCGCAGTGCTGGCGGCCGCGACGGCGACGCTGGCCAATGGTGACCCGCAATTGCGCTCGACCCTGGCAGTCGGCCTGGTGTTGGTCACGGGCGGGTTGTTTCTATTGGCTGGGCTCTTTCGTCTGGGCAGTGTCACCTCCTTCATCGCCAAACCGGTTTTGCGCGGATTCGCCTTCGGTCTGGCGCTGACCATCATTCTCAAACAGGTCGCCAGCGTGGTCGGCGTGCATCTGACCGACGCCAATCTGGTGCGCTTCGCCCCGCAATTACTTGAACAGCTGCCGCAATGGAACTGGCCGGCCGCGGCTGTTGCGGCCCTCGCACTGGTATTGCTCGGAGTATTTTCACGATTCCCGCGGGTGCCCGGTGGCTTGCTGGTAGTAGTGATCGGCATCGCCGCCGGGCAATGGTTGAATCTGTCGGCGTACGGCGTGCAGATGATCGGCATTATCGACCTGAGCCTGGAAGTTCCCAACCTGCCGGTGCTGCCATTCGCCGACTGGCTACGGCTGGGGGAGGTGGGTTTTGCGCTGGTGATGATTCTGTATGCGGAGTCTTATGGCTCGATCAGTGCGTATGCGCTCAAGCATGGCGACCGCGTCACCTCAAACCGTGATCTGTTGGCGCTAGGCGCATCGAATCTGCTCTCCGGGTTGTTTCATGGTATGCCGGCCGGGGCAGGGTACTCGGCGACCTCGGCGAATGAAGCAGCAGGTGCGACGTCACGCTGGGCCGGCGGTGTGGCGGCGTTGGTGGTGTTAATCATCGTGCTGACGGTGTTGCCGTGGATTGCCCTGACCCCGGAGCCGATCCTCGCCGCGATTGTCATGCATGCGCTGGGTCGCGGTTTGAGTCTGCAGCCACTGGGCCGCTACTTCATCTGGCGCCGGGATCGTGTGCTGGTGATCTGCGCGGTTTCGGCCGTGTTGGTATTGGGCGTGCTGGACGGTCTGCTGGTTTCGGTGGCGATCAGTGTGCTGCTGATGCTCAAGCAGATGTCGGCCGCGGACATTCAAGTGCTCGGGCGGATTGATGGCGGGCACGATTTTGTCGATGTGCAGCGTCATCCCGTTGCGCAAACGGAGCCTGGCGTACTGATCATTCGGCCCAGTGAGGCGTTGTTCTTTGCCAACGTTGAACGGATTCTGGGCGCGGCGTTACGGCTGATCCGCCATGCAGAAACGCCGGTGCATACGGTGATTCTGAGTCTCGAGGAGACGCCGGATCTGGATGGCACCAGCATTGAGGCGATGCAGGAGTTCTTTGTGCGGGTGCATCAGGAAGGCAAGCGTTTGATTCTGGCGCGGCTCAAGCATGAGGCGCTGGCGGTGCTGGAGGCGTTGCCCGAAGTGCAGGCCAACGCTGTGATCCTCAGCGGTCTGAGCGTCGATGGCGCCGTGCAGAAAGCCCTCACACTAAACCCGTAACCCTATCGGGGAAATGCAGGTCTCTTGTCTGGTAAGAATCAAATGTGGGAGCGAGCCTGCTCGCGAAAGCGATTCATCATCCAATAGTTACATCGACTGACACACCGCTTTCGCGAGCAGGCTCGCTCCCACAGGGTCTATGTGTGAGGCATAAAAAAACGCCGCTCATCTCACGATGGGCGGCGTTTTTCAGTGCGTTGTAACGTTAGGCTTGAACGACCGGGATATTGGCGTTCGCAGCAGCTTCACGGAACTCGGCGATCTGGTCGAAGGACAGGTAGCGGTAGATATCAGCCGCCATGCTGTCGATCTTGCCAGCGTATTCCATGTACTCCTCGACGGTCGGCAGGCGACCCAGGATCGAAGCCACGGACGCCAGCTCGGCCGAAGCCAGGTAGACGTTCGCGCCGTCGCCCAGACGGTTCGGGAAGTTACGGGTCGAAGTCGAGACCACGGTGCTGTTCGGCTCAACGCGTGCCTGGTTACCCATGCACAGCGAGCAGCCTGGCATTTCCATGCGCGCGCCAGCCTTGCCGTAGATGCCGTAGTAGCCTTCTTCGGTCAGTTGGTGAGCGTCCATTTTGGTCGGCGGCGACAGCCACAGACGGGTTGGCAGCTGACCCTTGACCTGATCCAGCAGTTTACCGGCAGCGCGGAAGTGACCGATGTTGGTCATGCACGAACCGATGAACACTTCGTCGATCTTCTCGCCAGCAACGCTGGACAGCAGACGGGCGTCGTCCGGATCGTTCGGCGCGCACAGTACCGGCTCGTTGATGTCGGCCAGATCGATTTCGATGACTTCGGCGTATTCGGCGTCGGCATCGGCTTCCATCAGTTCCGGGTTGGCAACCCAGGCTTCCATCGCTTGGGCGCGACGTTCCAGGGTACGTGCATCGCCGTAGCCTTCGCCGATCATCCAGCGCAGCAGGGTGATGTTGGAGTTCAGGTACTCGGTGATCGACTCTTTCGACAGCTTGATGGTGCAACCGGCAGCCGAACGTTCGGCCGAGGCGTCGGACAGTTCGAACGCCTGCTCCAGGGTCAGACCTTCCAGACCTTCGATTTCCAGGATGCGGCCGGAGAAGGCGTTTTTCTTGCCTTTCTTCTCGACGGTCAGCAGACCGTTCTGGATGGCGAAGTAAGGAATGGCATGAACCAGGTCACGCAGGGTGATGCCAGGCTTCATTTTGCCTTTGAAACGCACCAGGATCGATTCCGGCATGTCCAGCGGCATAACGCCGGTGGCTGCGGCGAACGCAACCAGACCGGAACCGGCCGGGAACGAGATGCCCATTGGGAAACGGGTGTGCGAGTCACCACCGGTACCCACGGTGTCTGGCAGCAGCATGCGGTTCAGCCACGAGTGGATGATGCCGTCGCCCGGACGCAGGGAAACGCCGCCGCGGGTCATGATGAAGTCAGGCAGGGTGTGGTGGGTGGTCACGTCGATCGGCTTTGGATACGCCGCGGTGTGGCAGAAGGACTGCATCACCAGGTCAGCCGAGAAGCCCAGGCACGCCAGGTCTTTCAGTTCGTCACGGGTCATTGGACCGGTGGTGTCCTGAGAACCCACGGTGGTCATCTTCGGTTCGCAGTAGGTGCCAGGACGGATGCCTTTGCCTTCTGCCAGACCGCAAGCCTTGCCGACCATTTTCTGCGCCAGGGTGTAACCCTTGGTGCTTTCGATCGGTGCATCAGGTTTCTTGAACAGATCGAACGGTGGCAGACCCAGTTCGGCGCGAGCCTTCTCGGTCAGGCCACGGCCGATGATCAGCGGGATACGGCCGCCGGCACGGACTTCGTCCAACAGCACCGGAGTCTTCATTTCGAAGGTGGTCAGGACTTCGTCGGTGCCGTGTTTGCAGACTTTGCCAGCATGCGGGTACAGGTCGATCACGTCGCCCATGTTCATGTTGGAAACGTCGAACTCGATTGGCAGTGCGCCGGCATCTTCCATGGTGTTGTAGAAGATCGGAGCGATTTTGCTGCCGAAGCAGAAACCGCCAGCACGCTTGTTCGGCACGTAAGGAACGTCGTCGCCGAAGAACCACAGCACCGAGTTGGTGGCCGATTTACGCGACGAACCGGTACCGACCACGTCACCGACGTAGGCGATCGGGAAGCCTTGACCGCGCATTTCTTCGATCTGCTTCATCGGGCCAATGGCGCCCTGCTGATCAGGAACGATGCCGTCGCGGGCCATTTTCAGCATGGCCAGGGCGTGCAGCGGGATGTCTGGACGCGACCAGGCATCGGGAGCAGGGGAGAGGTCGTCGGTGTTGGTTTCGCCGGTTACCTTGAACACGCGCAGGCTGATCTTGTCGGCCAGGGTCGGACGGTTTTTGAACCACTCGCCGTCAGCCCAGGATTGCAGCACGGCTTTAGCGTGAGCGTTACCGTTCTTGGCTTTTTCCGCGACGTCGTGGAACGCATCGAACATCAGCAGGGTGTGCTTGAGTTGCGCGGCAGCGACCGGCGCCAGCTCGGCGTCGTCCAGCAGGTCAACCAGAGTGACGATGTTGTAGCCGCCCTGCATGGTGCCGAGCAGTTCTACAGCGCGTTTTTTGTCCAGCAGAGGGGAGGAAACTTCGCCCTTGGCCAGTGCAGACAGGAAGCCGGCTTTGACATAGGCCGCTTCGTCCACGCCTGGTGGAATGCGATTGGTGATCAGGTCAACGAGAAATTCTTCTTCGCCAGCCGGAGGGTTTTTCAGCAGCTCGACCAGGCCTGCTGTTTGTTCGGCGTTAAGCGGCTGGGGAACGATACCCAGGGCTGCACGCTCTTCGATATGTTTGCGGTAGGCTTCAAGCACAGTTATTACCCTCATCAGTGGTCCCAAATGGGTGTCCGGGACGCTCATCCCGAAATTGCCGTACTCATGCTCCTCACGACGTTGTGGGTCGTTCGGCCAGAATTACCGGCAATTCCTTACAGAAGCTGCTTTCAAAGTTTTACGCCTGCAGAACGGGGAGCTGATGAGGGTTGGCGCTGGATTTTTCCCCGCTGGAAAAATCCCTCGCCAACACCGCTCTGAAGGAACGACTGTGCTCGTGACGCTTTGAAAACAGCTTCTAACGGACATTGGCGCCTTAAAAGGCTGGCTGATTCTACGGCAAAAAAAATTTAAAGGTAAGTCGGGCTCTATTGGACTTTCGTGGCAATGCGCGTGGCCAGGGCAAACGCCGCGCGTGGCTGTGACCCTGAAGTTTGAGGGGTGATCAATGCCCGACAAAGGGCTAACATGCCGACCTGTTCCGCGTTTCAGTGTTTTACCTACCTTATGCCCAATCAGACCATCAAGACCCCCTGCGTCGGCCTCTGCTCCACTGTTTACGGTGATCTGGTGTGCCGTGGCTGCAAGCGTTTCCACCACGAAGTGATCCACTGGAATGGCTACAACGAGGAAGAAAAACGTGCGGTGTGGCTGCGTCTGGAGCAATTGCTGTCACAAGTGATGGCGGCCAAGGTCGAGATTTTCGATTCGGCGCGCCTGCGCGAGCAACTGGAACAGCGCAAGATCCGCTTCGTGCCGCATCAGTCGGAATATTGCTGGGCGTATCAGCTGATTGCCCGTGGGGCGCGGGTGATCATTAATCTGGAAGCGTACGGGATGGTGTTGCTGCCGGAGTTTCGCGACTGGAACCTGCCGGAATTGCGCGATGCCATTGATCGGGAATTCTTCCTGCTGTCGGAAGCGCACTACCAGCGCTATATCGCCCCGGGCTTTCTGAAAGACGCCTTCGGCGCCTAGAAGCTTCGCGAGCAGGCTCGCTCTCACATTTTGCAATGCATTCCAATTGTAGGAGTGAGCCTGCTCGCGATAGCGATCTATCAGTCAACATTGTTGTTGTCTGGCACACCGCCATCGCGAGCAGGCTCACTCCTACAGGGATCGCATTTCAATTTGGGCTGTTTAGTGCTTCACCGCCAACTCCACCAGGTGATCCTCAACCTCCTGCGGCTTGAGCACCAGCACATCACTCTCCAGTTCATCCAAAACCACTTCAGCCGTATTGCCAATCAGAGCCCCTGACAACCCGGTCCGCGCCACCGTGCCAATCACGGTCACCGCCGCTTGCAGCTTGTGCGCCATGAACGGAATCAACACGTCCGCCGGGCCTTCTTCGATGTGCAAATGCTCATCATCGACATCGAATTCCGCCTGAAACGCTCGACATTGCTCGCGGTAACGCGCCTCGATGGTTTCGCTCAGTTGCAGCGTCGGGTCTGCAGCCGACAGCATCGGTGATGGATGCGCAGCGATCACATGCAGATGCGCCTTGGCCAGGCTGGCGATGTCGTAGCCATGATCAATGATCGTCGTGTGCAAATGCCGATGTTCACCATCGGCATTGCCCACGTCCACGGCTGCCAGAATCACCTTGTCCTTCCACGAACCGGCGGTTTTCACCAGCAGCACCGGGGTAGGGCAGTGGCGCAGGAGCTTCCAGTCCGCCGGGGTCAGCAGGGCCTTTTTCAGTGAGCTGTCGGGGAAATGCTGCTTGATCACCAAACCGCAGCCCTCGGCCTGCTGCACCTCGATGATGGTTTCATGCAGGCTCTCGTTCCACGCCTGTTCGGTGGTCACGCTGTAGCCGTCGGCGATCAGCGCGGCTTTGAGTACGCCAAGCATGCCGGCGTGGTCGTGCTTCTTGTCGCACACCAGCAGGTGCAGATGGGCCTGGGTCACGCCGGCGATCAATTTGGCGCGCTTGAGCGCCAGGCTTTCCGAATGTTCGGGTTCAATGACCACCAGAATGCTGCGAATGGCTTGCATGAGCGGAGTCTCCAGCAAAGAAAAGGCACGGCGTTGCACAACTATAGTTGCTGTCCGATCGTGCGCGACTTGATGCATATCAACGCCAGCCGCTGGTGGTCTGCGGACAGGCCGGTATAATCGGCGCCCTTCGCTCGAACACCTTTTACCGTGAGCCCCATGATCCTTCCCGAAATCCACGAATTCCTTGGCTGCCGCACCCCCGACGCCTGGGTTCAGGCCGCCCTGGCCGATCAGGAAACCCTGCTGATCGACCACAAGAACTGTGAGTTCAAGGCTGCCAGCACCGCCCTGAGCCTGATTGCCAAGTACCATTCCCACGTCGACCTGATCAATATGATGTCGCGTCTGGCCCGGGAAGAACTGGTGCACCACGAGCAGGTCATGCGCATCATGAAACGGCGCAAGATCGAACTGCGCCAGCTCCACGCCGGTCGTTACGCCTCGGGCTTGCGCAAGGTGGTGCGCAGCCACGAGCCGGTGAAACTGGTGGATACGCTGGTGGTCGGCGCGTTTATCGAAGCACGCAGTTGCGAGCGTTTCGAAGCACTGGTGCCGCATCTGGACGAAGAACTCGGCAAGTTCTACTTTGGCCTGCTGAAAAGTGAGGCGCGGCATTTTCAGGGTTATCTGAAACTGGCCTATCAGTACGGCGATGCGAAGGATATTGCTCAGGTCATCGACAAGGTCCGCGCCGCCGAGCAGGAACTGATCGAGTCGCCGGACGAAGAATTCCGCTTCCACAGCGGTGTGCCTGCACAAGATTGTTAAAAACTCTTAAGAGTATGAAACATCACTGAAAACCGGCCCCAGCGGCCGGTTTTTGCTGCCTGAAGCAAACGCCTTCATCGCGATTGCCGCCATAATGCCGACCACTTCACACATGGGCGGCAGACGGTCGTTATGGATAACCTGGGTTTTGGCAAACTCCTGCTGGTGGAAGACGATGAGCGCCTCGCCGCGCTGATCGCCCACTTTCTCGAACAACACGGCTACGAGGTGCGCACGGTGCATCGCGGTGATCTGGCCGTGGCTGCCTTTCTCGAATTCAAACCGAAAGTCGTGGTGCTCGACCTGATGTTGCCGGGGCAGAGCGGTCTGCACGTGTGCCGGGAGATTCGCAGCGTGTCGGACACACCGATCGTGATTCTGACGGCCAAGGAAGATGACCTCGACCATATCCTCGGTCTGGAGTCCGGCGCCGATGACTACGTGATCAAACCGATCAAGCCACCGGTATTGCTGGCCCGGCTGCGAGCGCTGCAGCGGCGGCAGGTGCCGGACAGCAATGTGGTGAGTTTTATGGAGTTCGGTCAGTTGAGCGTCGACCGCAGTTGCCGTGAAGTGCGGCTGGCGGGCGAGGTCATCGAAATGACCACCATGGAATTCGAGCTGCTGTGGTTGCTGGCCAGCGCGGCCGGCAAAGTGCTGTCGCGGGATGACATTCTCAATCGCATGCGCGGGATTGCCTTCGACGGGCTCAATCGCAGCGTCGATGTGTACATCAGCAAATTGCGCAACAAGCTCAAAGACAATCCCCGCGAGCCGATGTGTATCAAGACTGTGTGGGGCAAGGGTTATCTGTTCAATCCGTTCGCGTGGGAGCTGTAGATGCTGCGGTTATTTCTCGGGCTGTTTCTGGTCATGACGTTGGGTCTGGTGCTGGCCTTGCAGACGGTCGAGCGCACTTTTGATGCCTTGCTCGATTATCAGATGCAGGACTACAACCGTGAGGCCGTGCGCGGCCAGGCCTGGGCGTTGGGCCAGCAGTTGCGCGACCTCGACGGCCCGGCCCGGGAACAACAGCTGGAAACGATCCGCCCGCATTACGGTTTGGGGCTGACGCTGGTCGACGCCTCTGAACTGGCCCTGAGCGACGAGGAAAAAGCCGAGCTGGCCAAAGGGCTGTTGGTGATCCGCGACAAGTACACCCAGTACATTTCTGCGATTGACGAGGGGCCGCAGTTGCTCAGCATCCGCTTGCCGGCCGAGCCGAGCCTGATGCCGTTCTACATTGCCGCCGCCTACCTGATGATTGCCGTGTTGATCGGCATCGTGCTGTTTTTCTGGGTGCGCCCGCACTGGCGCGATCTGGAAAAACTGCGCCTGGCCGCCGAGCGTTTCGGCGATAACGACCTGTCGGTGCGCATTCAATTGTCGAAACGCTCGAACATTCGCGATCTGGCCGAACACTTCAATCTGATGGCGGCGCGCATCGAAGGGCTGATCGCCAATCAGCGTGAGCTGACCAATGCCGTGTCTCACGAACTGCGCACGCCGATCGCACGGCTGTCGTTTGAACTCGACCAGCTCAAGCAACAGCCGGACGCCAGTCAGAACCGCGAGCTGATCGCCGACATGTACGCCGACCTTGGTGAACTGGAGGAGATGGTGTCCGAGCTGCTGACCTACGCCAGCCTTGAGCGCGGCGCAACGGTGATCAAGCGCGAAAACATCCAGGCTGCCAATTGGCTTGATAGCGTAGTTGGCAGCGTGGCGCTGGAGGCCGAAGCGGCGGGGGTGCAGTTGCTGATCGCGGATTGCCGGATCGACACGGTGCGCATCGAACCGCGATTCATGGCGCGGGCGGTGATCAATCTGCTGCGCAACGCGATTCGTTATGCCGAACAGCGGGTGGAAGTGACGCTGGAACGCACGGGCGATTATTACCAGGTGCGGGTCAACGACGACGGGCCGGGCGTGCCGGTGGATGGGCGCGAGAAAATCTTTGAACCGTTTTCGCGGCTGGATGCCAGCCGCGATCGCCGTACCGGCGGATTTGGTTTGGGCCTGGCGCTGGTGCGGCGGGTCTCGCAGTCCCATGGCGGACAGGTTGAGGTGGGTGATTCGCCTTGGGGTGGGGCGTCGTTCCGGATGACCTGGGCGCATCTGGATTGAATGCGCTGTCCTGTGCCGGCCCCTTCGCGAGCAGGCTCGCTCCCACATTGGATTTGTGAACGCCAGAGATCATTGTGGGAGCGAGCTTGCTCGCGAAGGGGTCAGTCCAATCGGCATTTTTGCTACTGCCCCACCGCTATCGCGAGCAGGCTCACTCCAGGGGAGAGCCTGGAGTTACGCGTTCAGCGGGTCAAACCGAGGCGTTCATGCCACTGGGCAATGGATTCTTCGGGGTAGACGTCAAACTGTTTGTCATTCGCTTTAACGTCGACTTCTACCCACGGTGCTTTCGAGCCGAGCATCAAATGCGTGTGCTCCGGCGGCACCGGCAACGGCGTGTCGATGGCCGAGGCAAACGGGTGGATCAGCTCCGGCCACTCCGGGCTGAACAGCCATAGGCCGCTGCCGCACAATGAACAGAAATGCCGCTCGGCCGTGCTGCGATGGGCGCGTTTGTCGCCTTCGTCTTTCATCTTCGCGTGGTAAATGCTGATGTGTTTGCGCCCGCGCACCTTGAGGCTGGTCGCGTCGCCGCCAAGGTTGATCGCATAACCGCCGCCGCCCTGAGTCTTGCGACAGATCGAGCAATAGCAGCGTTGATAAGGGTAGGGATGGGCGCTGGTGAGACTGAACGTGACCTCGCCACAATGGCAGGAGCCTTCGAGTTGCATGGTTGCTCTCCCGTTTTTGGATGTGCGGTTGAGCCTAGAACATTCACCACGATGGCGGCCGGTGTGATTCGACGGGCGGGCGCAGCGTCTAGCCCCAGTGTCCCCGCAATCCCATGGGGCGAGACTTCGGAACCCGGCATGCAAGCGCTGTTGAACGAGATTCTTGACGCTGTCCGCCCGTTGATCGGGCAGGGCAAGGTGGCTGACTACATTCCTGCCCTCGGCACCGTGCCGGCCAATCAGCTGGGCATCGCCGTGTACGGCAACGACGGCGAGATGTATTGCGCCGGTGACGCCGAGACGCCGTTCTCGGTGCAGAGCATTTCCAAGGTGTTCAGCCTGGTGCAGGCGATCGATCATTCCGGCGAAGCGATCTGGGAACGCCTCGGTCACGAGCCGTCCGGGCAGCCGTTCAACTCGCTGGTGCAGCTGGAATTCGAGCGCGGCCGGCCACGCAATCCGTTCATCAATGCCGGCGCGCTGGTGATCTGCGACATCAACCAGTCACGCTTCGCCGCACCGACCCTGTCGATGCGTGACTTCGTCCGGCGTCTGTCAGGCAATCCGCAGATCATGATCGACGGCAAAGTCGCCGATTCCGAATACCAGCACCGCGCGCGCAATGCGGCGATGGCGTACCTGATGCAGTCGTTCGGCAACTTCCACAACGACGTCGAAGCGGTGCTGCGCAGTTATTTCAGCCACTGCGCGTTGCGGATGAACTGCATTGATCTGGCGCGGGCGTTCTGCTTTCTGGCCAACGACGGTTTCTGCAAACACAGCGGCGAACAGATCCTCACGCGTCGGCAAACCCAGCAGGTCAACTCGATCATGGCCACCAGCGGCTTGTATGACGAAGCGGGCAACTTCGCTTATCGCGTTGGCTTGCCGGGCAAGAGCGGTGTCGGCGGCGGGATTGTCGCGGTGGTGCCGGGGCAGTTCACGGTGTGCGTGTGGTCGCCGGAGTTGAATGCCGCCGGGAACTCGCTGGCGGGCATGGCGGCGCTGGAGATGCTTAGCGCGCGGATTGGCTGGTCAGTCTTCTGATCCGATCACACAAACACCACAAAACCCTGTGGGAGCGAGCTTGCTCGCGAAGGCGTCAGGTCAGCCAACATTGATGTATCAGATCCACCGCTTTCGCGAGCAAGCTCGCTCCCACAGGGTTAGCGGTTGCTTTGGAGGATTGTGTTCCTATACATTTTCCGGCCGCTCCCTGCATGGTGAATCCGCTTCATGTCTCTCGCGCTCGAACGTCTAGTCGCTGGCACGCCGATCCCTTTCGCTGGTAACCGCGTCACCGTGGTCAGCCCCGAACTGGCCGCGCGCTTTCAGCCCGGAGACCATCTGCTGGTGGAGCAGGTCAGTGGCGAGTTGCTGTTGATTCCCGTGGCGGATCAGCAAGCTGCGTCCGTGGCGATCGAGCGCGCGGCAGCGGCATTCACGGCGTTGTCGGCGGTGTCCGATGAGGCCATCAGCCAGTTTTTCGACCTGTTTGCGCAACGTCTGGAAACCCCTGCGTGCTGGGCTCACATCGAAACCGCCAACCGCGCGGACATCGAACGCGCCAAGGCGCGCGGTCGTTCCACCACCCGATTGCTCGCCGATGAGCGCATGCGTGGCGACATGATCGCCGGCCTGCGCGCCTGGCGGGATGCCGCAGCCACGCGCGGCAAAGTCATCAGCAGCGTTGAGCATGATGGCTGGAAGGTCGAGCAAGTGGTTTCGCCGTTGGGCATCGTCGCGTTTGTCTTTGAAGGCCGGCCGAACGTGTTCGCCGACGCGGCCGGTGTCTTGCGCACTGGCAACACCGCCGTTTTGCGCATTGGCAGCGATGCGTTGGGCACCGCGCAGGCCATTGTCACTCATGCGTTGAACCCGGCGCTGGCCGATGCCGGTCTGCCGGCCGGCGCGGTGTCGTTGGTGGAAAGCGTCAATCATGCCGCCGGTTGGGCGATGTTCGCTGACCGGCGTTTGTCGCTGGCGGTGGCGCGCGGTTCGGGTCGTGCGGTCAGTCAGTTGGGCAGTATCGCCCAGCAGGCTGGCACCGCTGTCAGCCTGCACGGCACGGGGGGCGCGTGGTTGATCGCTGATCGTGATGCCGATGCCACACGTTTCGCCGCCGTGGTGCGCAACTCGCTGGATCGCAAAGTCTGCAATACGTTGAACGTCTGCCTGATCCAGCGTGATCGCGCGGCGGAACTGGTGCCGTTGTTTCTTGAGGCATTGCAACAGGCCGGCACCGCGCGTGGCCAGAGCTGCAAATTGCACATCGTCGAAGGCAGCGAAAGTTACTTGCCGAGCGAGTGGCAGAACGCGACGGTCGAGGTCTATCGCGCCGAGGGTTATCAGACCGAAGCACTGGCCGAACCCTTGGCGGAATCCGCATTGGGCCGCGAGTGGGAATGGGAAGAAACCCCGGAAGTCAGCCTGATGATCGTTGACGATCTTGATCAGGCGATTGCGCTGTTCAACCGCTACAGCCCGCAGTTCACTGTGTCGTTGATCAGTGAGGATGCGCAGGTTCAGGAACGCTTTTACAACGCGGTCAACGCGCCGTTCGTGGGCAACGGCATTACCCGTTGGGTCGATGGGCAGTACGCGCTCAACAAACCAGAGTTGGGGCTTTCGAACTGGGAGAGTGGGCGCTTGTTTGCGCGCAGTGCGATTCTTTCGGGGGATGGCGTGTTCACCGTGCGTAGCCGCATGACCCAGATCGATCTTACGGTGAAACGTTGATCTGGCGGACAATGATCGTTCCCACGCTCCAGCGTGGGAGCGATCAGTTGCTCAGGCGGCGTGGGTGGTTTGTGCATGGATCGCGCAAGTCGCTGGTTGCTCGGCCAGCGGCACAAACGTGCGGCGGTCGGCGGACAGCGCATCGATCGAGCCGGTCTCGATGTCATACACCCAGCCATGCAGATTCAGCAGGCCTTTCTCCTGAGCCAGACGCACACTTGGGTGGGTCTGGATATTCGCCAGTTGCGCGATCACGTTTTCGCGCACCATCGAACTCAATTTCGCCGCGTCATTGGCATGCGGTCGTGATTCGTTAACCACTTTCGCCGACTCGGCATGCTGCAGCCAGCCGCTGACGGCGGGCAGGTGATCCATGCATTTGCACTTCGCGATCGCAGTCATCGCGCCGCAGTCCGAATGGCCGCAGATCACAATGTCGGTCACGCCGAGCACCGCCACCGCGTATTCCACCGTCGCCGAAACCCCGCCCGGATGCGGGCTGTAGGACGGCACAATATTGCCGGCATTACGGATGACGAACAGCTCGCCGGGCTCTTGTTGGGTCAGCAGTTCCGGCACTACACGGCTGTCGGAACAGGTGATGAACAACGTGCCGGGCTGTTGCGTGGTCGCCAGGTGTTTGAACAGTTCGGTACGTTGCGGAAACGCTTCGTTCTGGAATTTCAGGAAGCCATCAATCAGGTTTTTCATGGTGTTGTCCTCTCAGTTCGAGCAACCGCTGCCGAATTCGCTGTATTGAAGAATGTGCTTGCCGCCGTGGCTGTCCAGATACGTCATCTCCACCGGCACCACGCCACACACATCGGCGACCGGAGTAATGTTCAGCACTTGGGCGATATCCAGTTGCATGCCGTAGCGATAGGCGACGGCTTCGTCAGCGGCAGATGCCTGGACGGAAAAGCCGCCGAGCAGGGCCAGGATCAGTAGAATTTTTTGCATGGTGCAGCCTCCAGACGCAGTGGTGACGGGTAACCATTTGGGGTGGGTTGGCCCGCACGCAGGGTGCGGGCCGGTGCGGATCAGAACGGACGCAGGGGCAGGAACTTGCCGTCGAGGGTGACCACCGCGCGGGAGCCGCCTTCCGGGTCTTCGACTTTCTTGATGTCGAGCTTGAAGTTGATCGCGCTGATGATGCCGTCGCCGAACTGCTCGTGAACCAGGGCTTTGAGGGTGGTGCCGTAGATCTGGATCATCTCGTGGAAGCGGTAGATGGTCGGGTCGGTCGGCACACCGCTGAGGCTGCCACGCAGCGGGATGATCTGCATCGCCGCGACGTCTTCAGCGCTCAGTTCCAGCTTGTCACCGACCACTTGGGCGGCGTTTTCCGGCAGCGGGTGCTGACCGAGCAGGGCAGCGGTGACGTACGCCAGGCTCAGGCCGGTGTCATCGGCGAGATCCTGCCACGACAGATCTTTGCGTGCCTTGGCGTCGAGAATGCGGGTGGTCAGGGCCAGGCTGGTATCGTTGTAGGCGTGGGACTGTTGCATGGTGTCACTCCTTTCAGGGGTTGGCTTGCTGTGTGGGATTGATCTTCTTCCGATTCATCCATAGCGTCCAAGACCGATATACAATGCTTCGCATAAGCCCTGCCTATAGATGGTATTCCCATGCTGCTGCGACATTTGCGTTACCTGCTGGCCGTTGCCGATCACGGCGGCTTTACCCGTGCCGCCGAGGCGTTGCATGTTTCACAGCCAACCCTGTCGCAGCAGATTCGCCAACTGGAAGAGACACTGGGGGTCAATCTGTTTGATCGCACCTCGCGGACGGTCAAACCCACCGATGCTGGCGAGGCCTACATCGAATGCGCGCGACGTGTGTTGGTGGAGCTGGAGGCGGGCAAGCGCGCGTTGCATGACGTGAAGGATTTGTCTCGCGGGACGTTGCGTCTGGCGATGACACCGACGTTCATGGCTTATCTGGTCGGCCCGTTGGTGCGCGATTTTGCCGCGCGCTATCCGGGCATTCATTTACAGATTTTCGAGCTGTCGATGGACGACATCGAGGCGGGGCTGGCAGATGACTCGCTGGATATTGCGATTGCGTTTACGCCGGTGCGCAATGCCGACATCGAATGCATTCCGGCGTTTACCGAAACGCTGGGGATCATGGTCGGGCGTGAGCATCCTTTGTATGACAGCCACGCAGTACTGGCGCCGGAAGATATCGCTTCACTGGATTTTGCCTTGCTGGCGCCGGACTTCATCACGCGGTTATCGGTGGATGAGTATTTTCGCCAACACGGGATTACGCCGCAGGTGCGGATCGAGGTGAATTCGGTGAGTACGTTGCTGGAAGTGGTGCGTCATTCGCCGCTGGCGACGATGCTGCCGCAGGCGATTGCGACGGAGGATCGGGCATTGCGTCGGTTGCGCGTGGAGAGCGAGGCGCCGCAGCGTGGAGCGGCGTTGTTGCGGCGGCGCAATAATTATCACAGTGCGGCGGCGGTGGCGTTTGTGGAATTGGTGTTGGACATGGGAAGCCCCTCACCCTAACCCTCTCCCTGAGGGAGAGGGGACTGACCGAGGGATGCTGGAGTAATACGCCGACCTGAAAGTGTTTTGCTGAATCCATAATCAACTCGGTGTGTCCGGTTGACGGATGATTTTATACAACTCGATCGGCTCCCTCTCCCTCGGGAGAGGGCTGGGGTGAGGGGCCACAATTCCAGTCACGCCAAATCAATGCAAGCGAACAAAAAAAGGCCTGCTTCCTTTAAGGAAGCAGGCCTTTCAATTATTTAATGACTAACTCAGCAGAACCGATCAATCACCCGAACTTCATTCTTATTCTGCATCGAATCCCACGCCTGTTTCAGCGTTTGCAGAACATTACCGATGAAGTCCTTGTCGGCCGCGGCTTTCTTGCCAACATAACCGTGGCCGCGGCGGTACATCTTCAGGCGGGCCAGCAGGTTCTGATGGTTGCGGTCGAACTCGTCTTCGTCAGCATGGGTAGCCAGGCAGTCGATATGCACCTGACCCGACTTGCTGATCCAGAGAATATGGCTGTCATGGCTGTCTTTCTGCGCAGCGAACATACGAGCCAGTTCTTCGATAGTAGGTTGATTGTTCAGATTCATGATATTGCCCCTTGACCAGTCTGGTGATCTTTCAAAGTTGATTCGCTAATACAGGTAGCCCATCGGTTAGTTGATCCCTGGCACCGAAACCAGGACGTCAGCGCTCGCCCGTGTGAAGTACGGGGTCGTGCATCTGTTGCATGTAGTCGTGTTGAATAACTGCTACGCAATAGCGTCACAACGAGGAGAAGCAGCGAAAACCGGGAGGCTCCTTGACGACATTTACCGTGTCAGCCACAAGCGTCTTGAGAATTTTCGCCAGCGCTTCTCGTCCTTGTACTGGACGTTCAGGCCAGGTCAGCTTCTTCAATCTGCCTTGTGGGCAGCGTGTATCCGGAAAAAACAACTCGGCGGTCAGACGAGTTTGCTCAAGCGTGTTACCGATGTTCCCGATCGGGGAACGTCTTCATCATGCAAAAGCAAAACGACGCCGTCAACGGTTTTGTAGTGATTATTTTTGTTCACTACATATTGTCGGACAAAGCTGTTTTGGAATGAGAAAGAATCCGTTCAGGCGACGGAAAAAGGCGTATTCAGCACGTAGAAAGTGCACGGATAACCGTCCACTTCGCGCTGCTGGCGGGTGAAATCGCCGCCGCTCAATTGCGGGATGAGCCCAGCCCAGAAGTGCTGTGCCGGCAGGTTGGCGTCGATATGGAAAATCTGCCATTGACCGGGGATGCGGCTCAAGAGGGCAGAGACGACAAACTGCGCGACGCCTTGGCCACGAAAGCGTCGGGCGATGAAGAAATAGCCGATGTTGTGTTCGGCCCCGGCGATGTGGATTTCGTTATCGACGGTCACGAAACCGGCGAGTTCGCCATTGACGCGAATCAGGAACGGTTGGGTGGCCGGATGGCGCCAGTAGTCGATTTTCGGCTGGATCGAGAAAAAGCCGTGCTCGGCGAGCTTCAGTGGCAGCCACTCGCTGAAGTCGTACATGTAGAACTGCATGAGGTTTTCGACGATATCCAGCTCATCGCGCTGGGCGGGGTGCAGTTCGATATTGGCCATGCGCCGAGTTCCTGAAAGTGCTGAGCCTTGCAGAAACACTAGCGGGTTTTATTTGCCTGACGGTTTCGCTGTGCGTTTTGTCGTACCCGTGGTTTTGCTACGGGTCGATTTGCGTTTTTTCTTCCACGGGGCCGCCGCTTTACCGGCTGGTGGCGGGCCGCTGATGGTCAGGCTGAGACTGGAACAGCGCGTCACCTGTTTGCTCATCCACGCCGCCTGTTTGGTGACGAACTCTTCCAGACTCATTTCGCCACTTTGCACCATGTCCAGCGCCTGCTCCCAGATGGCTGTGGTGCCGGGGTCGGCAATTGCGCGGGGCACCGCGTCGATCAGGCTGAACGCCGCCGGGGTAGCGGCGAGGGCTTTGCCGTTTTTCACCAGATAGCCGCGGTCAAGCAAGCCCTGAATGATCGAGGCGCGGGTCGCTTCTGTGCCGATCCCGGTGGTGTCCTTGAGCTTCTGTTTGAGCAGCGGATCTTCCACCAGTTTGGCGACGTTTTTCATCGCCTTGATCAGATCGCCTTCGGTGTAGGGTTTGGGCGGTTGCGTCCACAGATCCTTGAACTTGACGTCAGCCACCGCGCACTCAACGCCTTGCGTCAGTGCCGGCAAGGTTTGCGGTACCGGTGCTTCGCGGCCCTTGGCCGCTGCCAGCGCCTCGGGCAGTGCGCGTTTCCAGCCCGGTTCGATGATCTGCTTGCCGACCGCACGCAACGCTTCACCAGCGCAATCGAAATCGGCCTGGGTGCGATCGTATTCGTGATTGGGCAGGAACTGCGCCAGATAGCGCGCGCGGATCAGCGTGTAGACCGCGCGGTGTTTGCCGGTCAGGCGTTCAAGATTTTTCGCCGCTGCGGTGGGAATGATGCCGTGGTGCGCGCTGACCTTGGCGTCGTTCCACGCGCGGGATTTGCGTTGCGGCTCCAGAAACCCGTTGAGCGCCTCAAGGCCCGGATCGGCCTGCCGCAACGCGGCGAGAATCCCCGGCGCCTCGCTGTGCTGGCTCAGCGGCAAATAACCGCAATCACTGCGTGGATACGTGACGACTTTGTAGGTTTCGTAGAGAGCCTGGGCGATGTCGAGGGTTTCCTGCGCGCCGAGGCCGAGTTTCTTCGAGCAGACTTCCTGCAAGGTGCCGAGATCGAAGGGCAGGGGCGCCACCTCGCGCATGCGCTCGGTTTTCAGCTTGACCACCCGGGCACTGGCAGCGCTGCTGATCGCAGCCGCCGCTTGCTGGGCCAACGCCTGATTCAGGCAGCGATCCTGATCGTCACAGGCATCCGACGGCGCACGCCACTGCGCAGTAAACGGTATGCCGTTGTGCAGCAGATCAACATCGATCGCCCAGAATGGCACTGGCACGAAATCGGCGATGCTGCGGTCGCGATCCACCACCAGGCGCAAGGTCGGCGTCTGCACCCGGCCTACCGGCAACACGCCTTGATAACCCGATTGACGACCGAGCAGCGTAAACAGTCGACTCATGTTCATGCCAATCAGCCAATCCGCCCGCGAGCGGCCCAGCGCCGAGTGATACAGGCTGAAGGTTTCGGCCCCCGGCTTCAGTGCCGCCAAGGCTTTGCGGATCGAAGCTTCGTCCAGCGCCGACAGCCACAAACGCCGGATCGGCCCGCGATAGCGACAGTGCTCGACCAGTTCCCGGGCGATCATCTCGCCCTCACGGTCGGCGTCGGTGGCGATGATCAGCTCGCTGGCCTCGCCGAGCAGGCGTTTGACCGCTTTGTACTGGCTGGCGGTGCGCGGCTTGACGGTCATTTTCCACTTGTCCGGAATGATCGGCAGATCGGCCAGGACCCAGCGCTTGTAGCGGGCGTCATAGGCATCCGGCGGGGCGGTTTCGAGCAAGTGGCCGATGCACCAGGTTACCGTGACGTCTGTTCCCAGCCAGCAGCCGTCGCCCCGACGCCTGGCGCCGAGCACGGCCGCAATGTCTTTGGCCTGAGAAGGTTTTTCACAGAGGTACAACCGCATAACCACCCACGTCGATCAAGGTCCGCACAGGTGCACAGAATGGCCGGACTTGGCGTCAGCGGCAACTTTTATCTGTATGGATATACAGATAAAAAGCATTGCAGCACATGACGGGTAATACAGGGACGCAGCCCGGGCTATCGAGAAATTGATTAGCCTGCGGTTTACACCTGTGTCAGGTTTTTCAGCGATTCAAACACGCGAGTGACAGGACGATCTCGCCAGAAGATCGCCGTGGTCTGTCGACACTGACTACTCAGAAACAAGGAAGTCCATCATGGCTCAAGCCAAATCCAAAACCACCAGCGCCTTCGACCAGGTCGATGCTTTCAGCCACCTGTATGACCGTGGCGTCGGCCTGGTCAACGGCAAACCCTCATTTACCGCTGACCAGGCCGCTGATGAAATCCTGCGCAAAGGCCTGTCGTGGGGCGACAAGAATGCTGATGGCAAGATCGACCTCAGCTACAGCTTTCTGACCGACAAACCGGCGAATTACAACGTCAAACTGGGCAACTTCAGCGAGTTCAGCGCCCAGCAAAAGGCCCAGGCCGTGCTGGCCATGCAATCCTGGGCTGATGTCGCCAATGTCACCTTCACTGAAGGCAAGGGCGGCGATGGCCACATGACGTTTGGCAACTACGACGTCAGCACCGGTGGTGCGGCTTTCGCTTACCTGCCCAGCGGCGGTGGCTATGACGGCCAGTCGTGGTACCTGATCAACGATCAATATCAGGTCAACAAGACCCCGGACACCAACAACTACGGGCGCCAGACCCTGACCCACGAGATCGGTCACACCCTCGGCCTGTCGCACCCGGGCGCCTACAACGCTGGCAACGGCAACCCGACCTATAACGACGCCAAGTACGCCGAAGACACCCGTGGCTACAGCCTGATGAGCTACTGGAGCGAAGCCAATACCGATCAGAATTTCAGCAAGGACGGCAGCGGCGCGTACGCCTCGGCGCCGTTGCTCGACGATATTGTCGCGGTGCAAAAATTGTATGGAGCCAACTACGCTACCCGTGCCGATGACACCACGTACGGTTTCAATTCCACTGCCGAGCGCGATTTTTACAGCGCTACTTCGGCGTCCTCCAAAGTGGTGTTCTCGGTGTGGGACGGCGGCGGCAACGATACGCTGGACTTCTCCGGCTTCAGTCAGAACCAGAAGATCAACCTCAATGAAGGTTCGTTCTCCGATGTTGGTGGCTTGGTCGGCAACGTTTCCGTTGCTTACGGGGTGACCGTGGAGAATGCGCTGGGCGGTTCGGGCAATGACCTGCTGATGGGTAATGCGGCCGCCAACGATCTGGTCGGCGGTGCCGGCAACGACATTATCTACGGTGGTGGCGGTGGCGATACGTTGTGGGGCGGCGAGGGGGCAGACACCTTCGTGTTCGGCGCTGCCAGCGATTCGAACATGACCGCACCGGACTGGATCATGGATTTCACCAGCGGCCTGGACAAGATCGACCTGTCGGGCATCGCCGGTTTCGCCACGGGCGCGGCGTCGTTGAATTTTGTCAGTGGCTTCACCGGGCATGCGGGCGATGCGATTCTGACTTACTTCGCGCAGACCAATCAGACCAGTTTGATGGTTGACATGACGGGGCAGGGGGCGGTGGACTTTGCTGTGGGTGTGGTTGGGCAAGCGGTGGCGGCTGATATCGTTGCGTGATGCCTGGAGAGCGGCCCTCACCCTAACCCTCTCCCAGGGGGAGAGGGGACTGATTGGGGGATATTGGCGAAACTCACCGACTTGAACGATTGGCTTTGAATCCATAATCGAAACCGCACGTTCAGGTCGATGTAGAACTAAAGACACCTAGGTAGGCTCCCTCTCCCTCGGGGAGAGGGCTGGGGTGAGGGGCTTTTGAAGTTGATGGGGCCGTTCAGCTGCAAACCCACCCCAACCAGAACCAATGAGCTATACCTGAACCGGTCTCTTCGCCGTATTCAGGAGAACCCCATGAAAAGCTCCGGCCCTAGTCCCGTCATTGCCCTCGAACAACTTCCCGGCTGCCTGATAGTGAAATTCCACGGCATCCAGGTCGCCGCCTCGTCCCACGTACTGATCCTCAACGAAGCCAACTACCCGCCGGTCTATTACGTCCCCCGCGAAGACATCGACGAAAAGTACTTCGCCCGCACCGACCACACCAGTTATTGCCCGTACAAGGGCGACGCCAATTACTTCAGTCTGCAAGTGCCGGGGCATGAAGGGGCGAACGCGGTGTGGACTTATGAGAAGCCGAAAATCTCGGTCGGGCCGATCAAGGACTACGTGGCGTTTTATCCCGATCAGGTGAAATTCGAAGTGATCAAGGCTGATGCCTGAGCAAAAAAAAACGGCGAGGGTAAAAGCCCTCGCCGATTGAGTTGCCTGGTTGAGTTTCAGTTCTTGTCGAGATCGATATTTTTCGTCTCACGCAAACAGATCATCCCCACCACCAGGCTCACCCCGGTAATCAACACCGGATACCACAGCCCATAAAAGATGTCCCCGGTGTACACCACCAGCGCGAACGACACTGTCGGCAGGAACCCGCCAAACCAGCCGTTGCCAATGTGGTACGGCAGCGACATCGAGGTGTAGCGAATACGCGTCGGGAACAGTTCGACCATCAGCGCCGCGAGCGGGCCGTAGCACATGGCCGAGATGATGATCAGCGCCACGATCAGGGCGACGATCATCGGCTTGTTGATCTGCTGCAAATCGGCCTGTTGCGGGTAGCCGGCGAGGGTGATCGCGCCGCGCAGTGCGGCCTCGTCGAAGCCATCGAGTTTGACGTCGCCGACGCTCACTTGTACGGCGCTGCCAGCAGGCGCAGCGGCGCTGGAGTAGGGCAGGCCCTGTTTGACCAGGAAGGTTTTGACCTTGTCGCACGGGCTGTCGAATTTGGCTTTGCCCACCGGATCGAACTGGAAGGTGCAAGTCGCCGGATCCGCCAGCACGGTGATCGGTGCCTGACGGCTGGCCTGATCGATCGCCGGGTTGGCGTAGTGCGCGAGGGATTTGAAGATCGGGAAATACAGCGCCGTGGCCAGCAGCAAGCCGAGCATCAGCACCGGTTTACGGCCGACCTTGTCCGACAGCCAGCCGAAAAAGATGAAGAACGGCGCGCCGATCACCACACTGATGATCAGCAAGGTGTTGGCCACCGCCGGGTCCATTTTCAGGAACTGGGTGAGGAAGAACAGTACGTAGAACTGCGCCGCGTAGAAGGTCACGGCTTGCCCGGCGTTGATGCTGAACAGGGCGATCAACACGACCTTGAGGTTTTCCCATTTGCCGAAGGATTCGCGGATCGGCGCTTTCGAGGTTTTGCCTTCCTCTTTCATTTTCAGATAGGCCGGGGACTCATGCAGACTCAGGCGGATCCAGGTGGAAATGCCCAGCAGCACGATCGACAGCAGGAACGGAATCCGCCAGCCCCAGACTTCAAACTGATCGCCGGTGAAGTAGCGGCAACCGAGCACCACCAGCAGCGACAGCAACAGGCCGAGAGTGGCGGTGGACTGAATCCAGCTGGTGTGGAAACCGCGCTTGCCGATTGGCGCGTGTTCGGCAACGTAAGTTGCTGCGCCGCCGTATTCACCCCCGAGCGCTAGACCCTGGAGCATGCGCAGTAGCACCAGAATGATCGGCGCGGCGATGCCGATGCTGGCGTAGGTCGGCAGCAGGCCGACGCAGAAGGTCGCCACGCCCATCAGAATGATCGTCGCCAGAAAGGTGTATTTGCGCCCGATCATGTCCCCCAACCGACCGAACACCAGCGCCCCGAACGGCCGCACGATAAAGCCGGCGGCGAAGGCCATCAGCGCAAAGATGAACGCCGTGGTGTCGTTGACCCCGGCGAAAAACTGTTTGCTGATCACCGCCGCGAGGGCGCCGTAGAGGAAAAAGTCATACCACTCGAACACCGTCCCCAGTGAGGAAGCGAAGATGACTTTGCGTGTATCCGGGCTGGTCTCCGCGCTGCGCACGGCGTCCAGCGGCTGAACGTGTTCTGACATATCGGTATCCCTCACAGTGATTGTTTTTGTTGTTCCACTGGTGTTGCGTGTCCGGGTGATGCGCGAACCTTGAATGGGATGCAAGTCCCTGTGGGAGCGAGCTTGCTCGCGAAGGCGTCCTGTCAGTCAACCTCTATGTTGAATGATCTACCGCTTTCGCGAGCAAGCTCGCTCCCACAGGTACGGTGTTTGTGGCTTTGGAATTGCGGATCAGTTGAGCAGCCTTTTCCGCAATCATCAGCGTAGGCGAACACGTATTGCCCGAGGTGATGCGCGGCATGATTGAAGCATCAGCGATGCGCAAACCGGGTACACCGTGCACGCGCAGCTGCGCATCGACCACCGCATCGCCGTCATTGCCCATGCGGCAGGTGCCGACCGGGTGGAAAATCGTCGTGCCGATCTTCGCCGCCGCTTGCTGCAATTCTTCGTCACTTTGCAGGCTGGCGCCGGGCAGATATTCCACCGGTTTGAATGCGCGCAGGGCCGGGGCACTGACGATGCGGCGGGTCAGGCGGATGGCATCTGCTGCCACGCGCAGGTCTTCGGGATGGCTTAGATAATTGGGTTGAATCAGCGGCGCTTCCTGTGGATCCGCCGAACGAATATCGATGCGTCCACGACTCTGCGGACGCAGATCGCACACCGAAGCGGTAAACGCCGGAAAGCTGTGCAACGGCTCGCCAAAACGCTCCAGGGACAGCGGTTGCACGTGATATTCCAGATTCGCCGAAGTCTGCTCCGGCCCCGAACGCGCAAACGCTCCCAACTGACTCGGCGCCATCGACAGCGGCCCACTGCGGTCATACAGATAGCGCAGGCCCATGCCCATCTTGCCCCAGACGCTGCCGGCGATCTGGTTCAGCGTTCGCGCGTTTTCCAGTTTGTAGATCAGGCGCAGTTGCAGGTGATCCTGCAGGTTGCCGCCAACGCCCGGCAGCTCATGAATCACGCCGATGCCCAAGCGTTCGAGCAGCGGCCGCGGACCGATTCCGGAACGCTGCAGAATGCTCGGCGAACCGACCGCGCCGGCGCACAGGACGATCTCCTTGCGTGCCTTGAACTGTTTGATTTGACCTTCGTGACGCGCACTGACCTTCGAGGCGCGTCCGTCCTCCAGCAGCACCCGATCCACCTCAACCCCGGTCAGCACCGTCAGATTCGTCCGTTCGCGTACTGGTTTCAAAAACGCCTTCGCCGCGTTCCAGCGTACGCCGGATTTCTGATTGACCTGGAAGTAGCCGCAACCCTCGTTGTCGCCCTGATTGAAGTCGTCGATGCTGGCGATGCCGCTTTGCTCAGCCGCACTGCGAAACGCATCCAGAATCGGCCACGACAGGCGCTGTTGTTCGACCCGCCATTCACCCTTGGCACCGTGGAATTCAGCCGCACCGGCAAAGTGGTTTTCGCTCTGTTTGAACAGCGGTAACACGTCATTCCAGGCCCAGCCCGGATTGCCCTCGGCCGCCCAGCCATCGTAGTCGTTGGCCTGGCCGCGCATGTAGATCATGCCGTTGATGGACGAGCAACCGCCCAGCACTTTGCCGCGCGGATAGCTCAGCGCGCGGCCGTTGAGGCCCGGTTGTTGTTCAGTCTTGAAGCACCAGTCGGTGCGCGGGTTACCGATGCAGAACAGGTAACCGACAGGAATGTGAATCCACGCATAGTTGTCGCGCCCGCCGGCTTCGAGCAACAGCACGCGCTGCTGCGGATCCGCCGACAGTCGATTGGCCAGCAAACACCCGGCAGGGCCGGCGCCGACCACGATGTAGTCGTATTCATCAAGGGAAGTCTGCATTCCCTGACCTCGCTTTTTGTTTTTATTGTCGGACACTCTAGTTGTTAGCTTTCGTTAAAAGAATGTTAGTTTTTGCGCAGCCGCTGTGCGTTTTTAAACAGCCTGCATTGACCATAGCCGACAAGGACACGCCATGTTCGACTGGAACGACCTGCGGTTTTTTCTCGAGCTGCAACGCAGCGGCCGCCTGCTCACCGCCGCCCGCCGCCTCAACACCACCCACGCCACTGTTGCCCGCCATATCGAAGCCATCGAAAAAAGCCTCGGCACCGCGCTGTTCGTCCAGCACGCCCAAGGCTACGAAATGACCCCGGCGGGGGAGGCGCTGCTTAAGCATGCTGAGGCGATGGAAAACGTTGCGTTGCTGGCGCAGGAAGAAATCACCCAATCCACTGCGCCGCTGGGCAAGATTCGTGTCGGCGTCACCGAAGGGCTGGGCATCAAGTTTCTCGCCAGTCGCATGATCAGCTTGTTCGAACGCTATCCGGGATTGGAAGTGGAACTGGTCGCCGTGCCGCGCTTCGTCAGCATCCTCAACCGTGAGGCGGAAATCAGCATCCATCTGGAGCGCCCGGCGGCGGACATGCTGGTCACGCGCAAGCTCACGGACTATCGCTTGGCGCTGTACGCCAGCCAGCGCTATCTCGATAAAGCCCCGCCCCTGCACAGCCGCGAGGACCTTGGGCGGCATGCGTGGATCGGTTATGTCGATGATTTGCTGTTCAGCCAGGAATTGATGTTTCTCAACAGCTTCTGCCGCAGCCCTCGGGTTGTGTTCCATAGCACCAGCGTTATTGCTCAGCAGGAAGCGGCGCGGTCGGGATTGGGCATTGCAGTGCTGCCTTGCTACATGGCCGAGTCGGATCCCGATCTGGTGCCGTTGCTGCCGGATGAAAGCATCGAGCGCAGCTACTGGATCAGCACCCGGCGCGAGTTGCACAAGTCGGTGCGGCTGCGAGTGGTCTGGGATTATGTGGTGGGGTTGTGTGAGGCGGAGCAGGGGTTGTTACGCGGACAGTCCCGCCAACCGTAGATCCTTTGTAGGAGTGAGCCTGCTCGCGATAGCGGTGTGCCAGTCGACATCTGACTCACAGACATACCGCTATCGCGAGCAGGCTCACTCCTACAGGGAGGGCGACAAATTCAAAGTTGATTTATATATGGATATCCGTATATTCGAATTTCCGTATGTGATGAGCACGTTCCATGATCACCCCCACCGAAGTCTTCAAGAGCCTCGCCGACGAAACCCGCGTCCGCGCCATGCTGCTCATCGCCGATCAAGGTGAACTCTGCGTCTGCGAACTGATGTGCGCACTCGGCGACAGTCAGCCAAAAATCAGCCGCCACCTCGCGCAACTGCGCAGCAATGGTTTGCTGCTTGATCGCCGTCAGGGCCAGTGGGTCTATTACCGCCTCAACCCTGATCTTCCTGCGTGGGTTCGCGAAATCCTGCAAGTGACGTCCAAAGCCAACGTCGATTGGCTCAAGGACAACGCCGCCCGCCTGCAGAACATGGACGGGCGTCCGGTTCGCGAAGCTGCCTGCTGCTGAGGAAAGAGAAAACATGCGAGTCCTGTTTATGTGCACGGCCAACAGCTGCCGCAGCATCCTGTCCGAAGCCATGTTCAATCATCTGGCGCGCCCCGGATTCGAGGCCGTGAGTTCCGGAAGTTTCCCCAAAGGCCAAGTGTTGCCACGCAGCCTGTCGACGCTGCAAAAGGCTGGCATTGCCATCGATGGTTTATCCAGCAAGGGCAATGACGCGTTCGAAGACAATCCGCCAGACATTGTCATCACCGTCTGTGACAAGGCCGCAGGTGAGAGCTGCCCGGTGTACTTCGGCCCCGCGCTCAAAGCCCATTGGGGCCTGGCAGATCCCTCGGATGTGATCGGCGACGATGTCGCCGTGGACGCGGCGTTTGCTGCCACGCTGGCGATCATCGAACGGCGCTGCGCGACCTTTCTCGGCCTGCCATTTAAAGCACTCAGCCGCGCTGATCTCCAGCGTGAGCTGGATCGTATCGGCTCTCTCTGAGCTGGAGGACATATGTCAGAACACCTGCCCCATCTTGATCATTCGCTGTTCGAAGGAGCGTCCCCTTTGGGCGAACACAAACCGCGCATCCTTCTGCTCTACGGCTCGACCCGCGAACGCTCGTTCAGCCGTCTGCTGGTCGAGGAGGCCGCGCGCCTGCTTGAACACTTCGGTGCCGAAACGCGGATCTTCAATCCGTCCGGCCTGCCGCTGCCCGACGACGCTCCGGTCGACCATCCCAAGGTGCAGGAACTGCGCGAGCTGGTGCTGTGGTCGGAAGGTCAGGTCTGGTGTTCGCCAGAGCGGCACGGCGCGATGTCCGCCGTGTTCAAGGCGCAGATCGACTGGATCCCGCTGGAACTCGGCGCCGTGCGCCCGACTCAGGGTAAAACCCTGGCCGTAATGCAAGTCTGCGGTGGCTCGCAGTCGTTCAACGTGGTCAACCAGTTGCGTGTGTTGGGGCGCTGGATGCGCATGTTCACCATCCCCAACCAATCCTCGGTGCCGAAGGCCTACATGGAGTTCGACGACGCCGGGCGGATGAAGGCGTCGCCGTTCTACGATCGTGTGGTCGATGTGATGGAAGAACTGGTGAAGTTCACCGTGCTGCTGCGCGATCAACAGGCGCATCTGGTTGACCGTTATTCCGAGCGCAAGGAAAGCGCCGAGCAACTGATGGCACGGGTCAACCAGCGTTCGATCTGAGGCCGTCCCGCAACGAGGGTCTGCTGCGTTCACGTGCGGCAACGGCGGGCGCCTCGCTCCGCACCTTTGGCGGGTACGGGGCGCAGGAATGGCACTACAGACTCAGGCGATGAATGACCTGGTGGGCATCGTCAGGATCGCTGTGGGTTTCAAAGCCCAGTGATCGGGCGAGGTCGCGCATGGCCGTGTTGCTGGCCGAATCCACCGAATACAGATGCTTGAAACCGTTGTGCCGGGCGGTCTTGATCAGGTGTTCCATCAGCAGCGTGGCCAGGCCCAGATGCATCCACTCATCGGCGACCGTCACCGCGCACTCACAATCCTGTTCGCCAGTGGCGGCGTAGCGGCTGACACCGATCTCGATCAATTGACCATTTTCGTGAGCCAGTGCAATGAAGGCCGCGCGTTGCTTGCAGTCGACGTCCATCAACTGATCGAGCAACGCGGTGCCGGGCTCACTGATCTGCGCGAGAAAACGCAGGTGTCGGGACTCGGGCGACAAGCGTTTGATGAACGCGTATTCGCGTTCGCGATCCTTGGCTGCCAGTGCGCGGATCAAGACGTGGCGACCATCCTTGAGCGACTCGATCCAGTATTCACCGGGGTGCGCGGCATAGGCCGGCGCCGCGCGGTCATTGTGGTCTTTGACAGTGAGCATGAGATGAGCCTCCATCGGGGCTGAACGAGCAACGCGCAGGGGCGTGCGCTAACTCTGTTCTACGCCGATGTTTGCCCCGGGAACTGATCTGGATCAGATTACGACGTGCGGCCACTGTTTTTACCGGGTGATGGCGCTCCTGGCGTCGTAATCAGACTCAAATCTGCGGCGGCTCGCGAGTGCTGCGTTGCCCAACGGTGCGCGGTTGCCCGTCGGGGATCGACAACGTTGCGCGCAGGCCACCTTCGGCACGATTGACCAGAGTGATTCGCCCGCTCAATCGCGTGGCGATGGTGTTGACGATGGTCAGCCCCAGCCCCGCACCCTGGGCATTGCCGCGACTGTAGAAACGTTCGAACAAGCGCGCCCGGTCCGCTTCATCAATGCCCGGCCCCTGATCTTCAACGCTCAAGTGATAAAACCCATCGGCCTGGCTGAGCAGCACGGTGATCACGCCGTGTTCGGGGGAGAAGTTCGCAGCGTTGGTGATCAGGTTGTTCAGGGCAATGTCGATCGTGCCGGGACTGGCCATGATGTTGAACGGCTGGGCGCTGTCTTCAAAGGCCAGTTCCAGGTGTTTGCTCAGCAACCATGGCGTCAATTGCACCAGGCTGTTGCGCACGGTTTCGCTGAGGTCGATGGGTTGCAGCGGCGGCGGGTTGGGTTTCGGTTCCAGGCGCGCCATGGTCAGCAACTGGTTGACCAGGCGACTGGTGCGGTCGACCCCGGCGATCAGAAACGCCAGCGATTCGCGGCGCTCCTGTTCGGTGCCAGCCTCCTGCAGGTTCTGCGCATGCACCCGCAGCACCGCCAGCGGCGTGCGCATTTCGTGGGCGGCATCGGCGATAAAGCGCCGTTCTCGGCCAAGCACTTCCTGAATTTGCGCGAGCATACGGTTGAGCGCCGCCTGCATCGGTTCCAGCTCACTGGGCAGCGGCGCCAGTTGCAACGGTTCCAGCGAACCGCTGTGGCGGGCGCGCAGGGTCTCGGCCATGTTCGCCAACGGCTTGAGGCCCCAGCCGATGGCCAGCCAGACCATCGCCGCCAGCAGCAGGCTGCCGATCACGTTCGGCCACAGCGTGTGACGGACGATGCGGTCGACCAAATCTGCGCGCACATCGTCGCGCTCACCGACCCAGATGCGCAGGTTGTTTTGCGTGTCTTCGAGGAGAAAGGCGCGCCAGTGACGATTGTTCAGGTCCACTACATCGCTGAAGCCGGGCTGCGTCGGTGGTGCCTTGAAGGACGGTGCGCTGGCGGTGTGCACCAACACATCACCGGCAGGATTCCACACCTGAAAGGCGATTTTGCGTTCGTAAGGATGACCGTCGCCGCGCGGCACCGCTTCGCCCAGCGCCGAGTTGAACGCCTGGTACAGTTCGGCGTGCTGTTTGCTGGCCAGGGGCATGCGCATCACGCCTTGCAGCAGGCGCGCGTTCTGCGCCAATTGCGCGTCGTAGACCTCGGCGATTTCGTGATTGCTGTCGTGCAGGTTGAAGGTGCTGAGGACTGCGAGGCCGGCCAGCAACAGGCCGATAATCAGAGTCAGCGTGCGGCGGCGGATCGAGGTCATCGACGCTCCTCCACCAGATAACCCACACCGCGAATGGTGCGGATCAGGTCGGTGGAAAACTTCTTGCGCAGGTGGTGGATGTGCACTTCGAGGGTGTTGCTTTCGGCTTCTTCGTTCCAGCCATAAAGCAGTTGCATCAGTTGATCGCGGGTCATCACCCGGCCCGGTGGCGACAGCAGTTCGTGGAGCAACTGATATTCCTTGGGCGTCAGGGCCACAGGCTGGCCCTGATAGCTGACTTGCTGGGTGCCGGGGTTAAGGCTGATGCCGGCATGCTCGATCAACGCCTGGGCGCGCCCGGCACTGCGCCGCAACAGGGCGCGCAGGCGTGCCTTGAGCTCGTCCAGGTCGAACGGTTTGATCAGGTAGTCGTCGGCCCCGGCGTCGAGCCCGGCGATGCGATCTTCGGTGGCGTCGCGGGCGGTCAGAATCAGCACCGGCAGATTCGAACCGCTGTCGCGCAGGCGGCGCAGCACTTGCAGGCCGTCCATGCGCGGCAGACCGAGATCGAGCACAGCGACATCGAAGGTTTCGCTGAGCAGCGCATGCAACGCACTGCTGCCATCCTTGAGCCAGTCGACGGTGTAACCCTCGCGGCCCAGCGCCTGATGAATGCCTTCACCCAGCGCCACATCATCCTCAACCAGTAATAAACGCACGCGGACTCCTGTCAGTCGAGTTTCTTGTTCACGTCCACCAGCAGGGCGGCGATCTCTTTGCGGCGCCCGGCATCGGCACTTTCCCGGCCCGGACGCGGCGGCGCTTGCTGGGCTTTGAGCAGCGCTGCTTTGGCTTCAGCGTAGCGCTTCTGACGGTAGAGGTGATCGCCCCAGAAGTACAGACTGTCGATGCCGGTGGGGTTGAGTTGCAAGGCTTGCTTGAACAGTTGCTCGGCCTTGTCGCTGTCGCCGAAACCGATGGGCCAGCCCGGCACGCGGTCATACAGCGCGGCGAGGCTGGTGTAGGCCGAGCCTTGCAGGGCTTTGGGGTCGAGGGTCAGGGATTTTTCCAGATCGGCCTTGGCGTCCTTGGCTTTGCCCAGTGCGCCGAGTCCACCTTCGGCACCGGCCCAACTGCTGGTGACGATGCCTTTCCAGATCCACGCTTCGGCCACCGCCGGGCGCTGCGTGGTGAACGCGTTGGTTTCGCTGGCCAACTGCTCGAACGCGGCGGCGCGCTGTTTTTCCGCCACCTCATATTGGATGTGCGCCCAGCTCTGCTGGATGCCCTCCAGGCGTTTCTGGTCGGCCGGTTCCAGCGCCCAGACGCTTTGACTCAGGGCAGCGAGCAACAGGCATGCGGATAGTTTTTTCATGGCTTTGGCGACTCGTTGTCAGGTTTTTCACTGAGGCGGCGGATCAGCGGCAACTGCTTGCGCAGGCCTCGATCCACCAGATGCGGCAGCAGATTGTTCAGGCGGACGAAGAAGCGTTCCGGCCAGCCCAGGTAGAGATCGCGACGATCACCGGCAATCGCATGGATCACCGCCGAGGCCACGGTTTGCGGATCGTCGACGTTGGCCTTTAGCGCATCGTTCAACGCTTGCGCGGCGGCGCTGTTCATCGAGGTGCGCGTGGCGCGGGGCGCGACGTACAGCACGCTGACGCGGGTGTCGGCCAGCTCTCGGCGCAGCGCCTCGGAAAACCCGCGCAAAGCGAATTTGGTCGCGCAATAACTGGCGTAACCCGGGTAGCCGATCGAGCCATAGGTCGAACCGACGTTGACCACCATCGCGCTGTCGGCCTGCTTGAGCAGCGGCAACAGCAGTTTGGTCAGGCACATCGGCGCACTGATGTTTACCGCCAGCATCGCATTGATGTCGCTGTCATCCAGCTGTTCGAGCATGGCGAAGTGATTGACCCCGGCGGCGTTGATCAGCAGGTTGATGCCGCCGATGGCTTCGGCGGCGACCAGCACTTTACGCCGATCACTGAGGAAGGTCAGGTCGGCGCCGACCCAGCACAATGACTCGGGGTAGCGCTTGAGCAGCGGCGCCAGTGCCTCTTGATGCCGCGCCACCGCCAGCACGTGGGCACCGGCGGCGCACAAGGTTTCGGCGATGGCCAGGCCGATGCCGCCACTGGCACCGGTCAACACCACCCGCGCATCACGCAGCTGCATATTGAGCCTCCGCGTCACGCGGCAAGCCACGGAACATGTCGGTGTAAAGGCGATAAACGACTTTCGAGGCATGGATCACGGCGGCCTGATCGGCAGGGTCTTCCAACTGATTCATCAGGCGCCGATAGGTTTGCATGTGCTCGATATCGAGCGAACCGTGGGAACTCAGGTAACTGAACGCCGTTTCCGGCAACGCCAGACGCTCGCGAATGCTGCCCGCCGCGTGGGTGGCCAGGGCGATGCTGGTGCCTTCGAGCACGTTTACCATGCCGAACAGACCGACCGGATTGCCCCGGGCGATCAGGTCGTAAAGGAAGCTGACCATCAGCTCGATCGACAACGACGGCTGACCGTCGCGCACCGCATCACGATCACCGCCACACGCGGCGATGTCGTTGAGCACCCAGTGCTCGTGGCCGTATTCGTCCTCGATGTACTCGGCCACCGCTTTGCGCAGCCATTCCAGACGCGTCGGCAGCCGCGCGCCGCAGGCCATCATCAGCGGCACGGTGTGGCGCACGTGGTAATACGCTTGCGCGAGAAACGCCCGATAACTGTCGAGGCTGACCTTGCCTTGCAGGGCATCGACGATGATCGGCAGGTTGAACAGTTCGTGGCGTTCCTGTTGTGTGGCTTCTTGCAGGGTGTCAAAAAAACTCATGATGCGGACTCCTCGGAAACAGCGGATTCGGTCAATTGGCAGCGGTACTGCGCGACGATGGCGTCGCGGCGCGGGCGGCCATTGGCGGTGAGCAAGCCATTGGCGGCGGTGAAGGGTTGCGACAGGCGCATCCACTGATGCACCTGGGCGTAATCGGGCAAAGCCTCGTTGGCTTCGGCGACGGCAGCGGCCAGTTCGGCATCGGTGCAGTCCGGACGATGTGGCCAGAGCAGTGCGTGATTGCGCGGCAAGGCCTCGCCGTAAACGAACGCCTGGGCAATGTGGCGACGCTGGGTCAGCTCGGACTCGACCCATTCCGGGTTGACGTTGCGCCCATAACTGGTGACGAACTGGTGCTTCTTGCGGCCCTTGAGATAGAGAAAACCTTCCGGGTCGAACTCGCCCAGATCGCCGCTCGGCCACCATTCCTCGGCGTACGGCGCGTCGCCCAGATAACCGAGCAACGTCGAACCCTTGATCAGTACTTCGCCGTCCTCGGCCAGGCGCACTTCAACATGCGGCAACGGTCGGCCGACGCTGCCGGGGCGGCGTGCGCCGGGACGATTGAGGCACACCACCGAAGCGCATTCGGACAAGCCGTAACCTTCATAAACCGGCAGCCCGACCCGTTGCGCGCGGTGCAGCAGATCCTCCGAGACCCGCGCACCGCCGACAGCGGCAAAGCGCAGGGTTTGCGGGTCGAAGGCTTTCTGTTCGGCGGCGCTGACCAGCAACAGCAGCAACTGCGGCACCAGGATCAGGCTCTCCGGCGCACGGCTGGCCAGATAACCGAGCAGGCGCGGAATCTCGACGCCACTGGCGCCTTGAATGCCGAGGGTTTTCTGGCTCGGCAAACTGAGCGTGGCGCCGGCATACAGCGCGGCGTAACAGCCGAGGTTCTCCAACAGGATCGCCAACGGCAACAGCGCCAGATGATGCTGCGGGCCGGTCGCTTCGCTGGCCTGATCCAGCTCCCGCGCCACCCGCAGCAGGCTGTCGGCGCTCAGGCACACACCTTTCGGCGTGCCGGTGGTGCCGGACGTGAAAGTGAGTTTCGCGGTACCGGCCGGCATGCGACTGGGGCCGCTGAACGCGCGGCACCAGAACTCGCCACGTTGTTCATAGCCAGCCGCGAGCAATTCGGCGCCCAGCTCCGGCTCGGCGATCACCCGTTCGGCCTGGCTCTGTTGCAGACAATGAGCGCGTTGCGCCGCACTGAAAAACGGCGGCAGCGTCACGCAGGTCAGGCCTTCGAACAGCACGGCCAGATCCCAGAGCATCGCGTCGACGCCGTTGTCCAACGCCAGCGCAATCACCTGCGCTTGCTCATCGCGCAGGCGCTCCTGGCGATAGAGCACCTCGGCGTACAGCGTGGCGTAATCGAGTTTCAACGTGTCGCCCCACAGGGCTGTCGCGTTGTCATTGCGCCGGGCATGGTCGCGCAGGGTTTCCTGGAAGCGTTGCAGTTCAAGCGACATGACAGGCTCCTTCAATCGAACTCGGCAAACCCAGGCGGGTAAACAGGCCGATATTGCGCAAATGGATGAACCCGGCGCGGATGTTGCCGACGTGCACCCAAGGTTTACTTTCGTAATAACTGCCCCAGTGTTGACGCTCGTCACCCAATCGTTCCGGGTCAGCGGCGCACAATGTCACTGGCTTCAAACCTAAACGATGGAAGCTGTTGACCAGGCCGATGTTGCCGGTGAACGTCACCCATTCCAGGCCGCCCATGGCCAGCAGGTAGGTGATGGCGATGATGCTCAGGCGCGCGCTGCCCGTGTCGCTGGCGGCGAGGTTGCCGACTTCGACGATGGCGCTGCGCTCGACCGGGCGATCTGCCGCCGCGCTGATCAACGGCTCGATCGGCTCATCCAGATAGCGCTCGAGAAACAGTGGTTCGAGATGCGCGCGACGCACCCCGGCCACGGCGCACAACTCGCCGTCGCCGTTGTGCATGCCGAACAGCTCAGGCATGAAATGACGGATGTCGGCGCCATGGGCCTTGCGAAAACGTTGCTGGATAAAGGCTTCGAACGGCTCTCGCAGGGCATCGTCGGGCCGGGCACCGGTCAACGTCATCTGCGGCGTTTCGGCTTGACCGAAGCGCAGGGGCAGGGGGATGTTCCAATCAAATTCGGGCATGGGCAGAACGCCTCCCTCAATAGGTTTGAGGCGAGTATCGGAGGCATTTCTTAACGAAGTCTGAAGGTGAAAAAAGGTTAACCTGAGGGTCTGTCTTCAGACTCTCTTAAGACTGGGCGGGCAGGGTAACGCCGTCGGTTCGCCCGGCAACCGGATCGAGACGGTCGAACGAATCGACTGTCATTCACGACAATCACGAGGCGCAGCTTATGACCCGCGACATCGCCGTAACCCGTTATGGAAAACTCTCAATCACCCTGCACTGGCTGATGCTGGCGCTGTTCGTTGGCGTCTACGCATGCGTCGAAATCAAGGGCTACATGCCCAAGGGCAGCGAAGCGCGCGGCTTGCTGATGGGCTTCCACGGCCTGTTCGGCGCGAGCATCTTCGCCCTCGTGTGGATCCGCCTGCTCGGCCGCCTCAGCCCACGCCCGCCGATCACCCCCAAACCACCGGCGTGGCAGACCGGCATCTCGCACCTGATGCACCTGGCGCTTTATGGGCTGATGATCGCCACGCCGATCCTCGCCTGGCTGATGCTCGCCGCCGCCGACAAACCGTTCCCGTACTTTGGCTTCCACGTCCCGGCGCCAGTGGCCATCGATCCGGACTTCGCCAAGCAACTGAAGTACTGGCATGAACTGATTGGCAGCGCGGGTTACTGGCTGATCGGGCTGCACGCGCTGGCGGGGTTGTTTCACCATTATTGGGTGCGGGATAACACGCTGGTGCGGATGCTGCCGGGCCGCACCGAATAACCCTGATCCACTACAACCCCTGTGGGAGCGAGCTTGCTCGCGAAAGCGGCGTGTCAGCGTCTGATGATGTTGGCTGACACGGCCCCTTCGCGAGCAGGCTCGCTCCCACAGGTTTTTCTGGTGTTTTCGAGTAACCAACACTTCAGGTTTTGCGCCTGCCTGCCGATGAAATCTGCACGATTTCAACGGATGCCATTCATGAACAAGGTTGTTGCTGTACTGGCGCTTAGTGCCCTCGTTGCGGGCTGCAAATCCCACCATCGCACCAATCTTGCGGACGATGAGTTCCCCGGCTTTCGTTGTGCGGCGTACTTCAAGCAAGCGTCGATCAGTGAGCAGCAGTTTGACGAAATCCGCTATCTCAGCACCCAGAACGCCAACTGCAAGGTGATCCTCGGTGAGATGTACGAGCAGGGACATGGCGTGCCGAAAAACATCGAGAAGGCCAAAGACATCTATGAGTCGGTGGCCCGACGTGCGCCGAATGTCTACAGCCGACTGGGCGATATGGCGGCAGCCGGTGTCGGCGGGCCGGTCGACCTGGTGGCTGCCCGGGACTTTTATGAGCGCTCTATCGCGGAACCCGGCAATACCGCAATGGAGCTCAAAGTCGCCGAGTATCTGGAGAACGGCGAAGGCGGCCCGCAAGACCTTCAGGGGGCGCTGAAGCTGTATTTCAAAGCCGACTCATGGGACAACCTCCAACGCCTGCACACCAAGGGCGTGGTGATGACGATCGAACAACAACAGCAGTACAACAAGGTTTATCTCAATAGGGTGCAGTACGGCATCAGGGAGAAGATTGAAGGTATCGAGAAAGCCCTGGCGCAAGAAAAGCTGTCGACCCCCGAGCGCAAGTCGGTGCAACTGGAACTGACTTACACCCCCGGCTCGTTGGTGCCAGTGATTGCCTTGCGGCAAAGTTGCGGTAACAGTGCCATCGACCAAAAAGTCATGCAGGGCTTTAGCGATTACCGATACCCCGGCGAACCGATCCTTTCGCCGCAGCAGAAAAACCACACAACTGTCGCCAGCGTCAGGACCGATGGGCTGACCGATAGAGAGCGACTCAGAGCGCTATCGAAAAAATAAGGGGTGCCGTTTGGCCCGAACTGATCGGCGGGCTACTTGCCGGAATAGTCTCTCGCGTCCACTCTATGACCTGCCGACAAGGAGCGTCCGCCGACCCTCCGTCGTGACCACAGGGAGCTTGCAACATGAGCGAAGACAACAAGGTAAAAGGCCCGGCGTCATACTTCCCCTCCATCGAGAAAAAATACGGCCAGCCCATTGATCACTGGCTGAGCCTGCTCGCCGGCATCAGCGACAAGAAACACATGGAACTGGTGGCGTGGCTCAAGGAGGAACACGGCATGGGCCACGGTCATGCCAACGCCTTGGTTGCGCATCATTTGGCGGGTAAAAAGTGAGGGCAGGGCAGCGATGAATTTCTCCCACCGGCCCGTGACGGCCGACGACGTCAACACCCTGTGCAGCTTTCCCCAAGGCGAACAAGAGCTGTTCTTCATGTTCCCGAAAGCCAACTTCCCGCTGACGGAAGAACAGATGCACAGCGCAATCAGCCAGCGCTTCGACTCCACGGCTTTTCTGGCCAACGGCGAGTTCGTCGGCTTCGCCAATTTCTACCGGGCTGAGCACGATGGCATTTGCTGCATTGGCAACGTCATCGTCGCGCCATATGCCCGTGGCCAGGGTGTGGCGCGGTACATCGTCGAAACCATGACCGCGCTGGGTTTCGAAAAATACCAGGCCAAGGAAGTGCAACTGTCCTGCTTCAACGAAAACACCGCAGGCCTGCTGCTTTACCCAAAACTTGGCTTCGTCCCGTTCTCCATCGAAGAGCGCCCGGCGCCGGGTGGTAGACGTTCAGCGCTGATCAACATGACGCGCAGCAGAGGCCAGCCCCAAGGTTTGTGAATCCTGGCCATGCACACTCGTGATTCAGAATTGACCGGTAGTCTGAAGTGATGCACTAAACGTCATGGTCACCTGAGTGTTAGGTCCCGACTGCCAGGTTTTTACATCGTATGGAGGTTTCTCGTTGCGAATGATGCATTTCCATTCAATGACATCACCAGGCTTCGCTTTGGTGAATTTTATTTTTGCGGACCAGGAGGGATAGGCAGCAGAGCCGAGCAGAACGGCCTTTTCCGTATCCCAATTGCCCAACTCCGCGACATTGCCCACTGCATAGACGCTGTATCCCTGTGCAGTGACGCCGTTATCACAGCGAAAGTTTGCTTCGAGATAAAGATAAGTCCAGGTGGCACCGGCATCAGCTACAGCAGGCAGCATTGCCGACAACACAAAACCCAGCGGCAACAGATAACGATTGCGGCTCATGATCAATTCCTCAGGACGTATTCAGTCGGGCCAGCTTAGCCACGCGCACCCAAAAAATGACCTGTAAGAACTGACAGTCCTTTAGAGTTCTTCGCGATAATCGCACTGCCTGTTTATAGTCGGGAGAAGCCGCTACTGACGCGGGACCGTTACACAAACCTGCCTTGCAAAAGCGACGAAAATCCGGCCAGATCACCGCGAAACTCACTCCATCAAGGATCGATCAATGCCGTTGGATTTCCATAAAATGCACGCCAACGGCGACGACTTCGTCATGGTCGACGCGCGCAACCACGCTAACCCGATCACCAGCCAACTGGTTCGGCGCCTCGGCGATCGCCACCGCGGCATCGGGTTTAATCAGCTCGCCGTAGTACTCAATTGCGAGGACGCCGATGCGCGCGTGGAGTTCTGGAACGCCGACGGCTCAGCACTCGACGTGTGTGGCAGCGCCACCCGTGGCGTGGCGGACAGGTTGATGCGCGAAGTCAGCCGAACCTCGATCACCCTGCGCACAAACCGTGGCTTGCTCACCTGCGAACACACGCCCAGCGGACTGATCGCCGTCGACATGGGCGAACCGTTGTTCGACTGGCAAGACATCCCTCTGGCGCAAGAACACGACACGCTATTTCTACCGCTCGCCGGCGCTCCAACTGTGTGCAACATGGGCAATCCGCACTGCACCTATTTCGTCGATGACCTCAGCACCGTCGACATCACCGCCCTCGGCCCAAGCCTCGAAACACATCCGCTGTTTCCACACAAAACCAACGTGCACTTCGTGCAAGTCATCGACCGCCAACACATCCGCCTGCGCATCTGGGAACGCAACGGCGCCATCCCGCTCGGCTCCGGCTCATGCTCATGTGGCGCGGCCGTCAACGGCATCCGCCGAGGCCTGCTCGACCACACCGTCAACGTTGAATGCGACGGCGGCCCCGTCACCGTCCATTGGAATGGCTCAGGCTCCGTAACCCTGAGCGGCCCGGTAGAACCCACTTTCTCCGGCACCCTCCCAGACACCCTACTCGACCTCAAGTGAACACAATCCCCTGTAGGAGTGAGCCTGCTCGCGATAACGCCAGCCCAGCCACAGCAAATCCCAACCCAACCACAAACCCCTGTGGGAGCTAGCCTGCTAGCGAAGACGCCAGCCCAACCACCACAATTCCAAAATCCACCACAACCCCCCTGTGGGAGCGAGCTTGCTCGCGAAGACGCCCGCCCACTCACCCCATCAACCACTGACCGAAATAAACAGTAAAAACCACAACTGTTTAAATGAAGCCTCAAGTAACCACCGAAACCCTACAACGCCTTGCGCCGTTACCTACGACTAAGCCAGAATCCGCCGGCTTGTGCGTCTAGGTCGCGGGTTCTATCGTCTGTCGGTCGCTGAAAAACAGCGATCGGGTTTGGTAGCCCTGAGTTTTCGTAGATTGCATAAGCATCATGATTCGCAGTGTCTGTTCGACACGGCTTT
>NZ_FOCU01000012.1:47823-48861 GCF_900110195.1 Pseudomonas sp. ok266
CGCAAAACCGCACTGGGCATCGCCCAAGTCGTGATGCTCGGCGAAATCGCCGTCAACCAAGCGCTGGATAACGTCGAAATCGCCAGCTAGATGTGAACGATCTCTGTAGCGATTCCTCTGTTCTTCGCTACAGAGATTTATTACCTCACATTGTTCAGGCGACGCTTTACATAGACGAGAGTTACATCGCTTGTAATGGCCTGACTTGACGCGATAGCGTTGGCGTCCATCTCTCGACCGAGCGGTTCTCCAATGGCGTTACACGAATGCATGCACACATTTGAAGAGTTAGCCAAAACGGTTCTGCCCGGCCATATGAGCAGAATGAAAAGCTCTCTTGAAACTCCGCGAGAGATGAAGGACTTTTCAGTGCCCGGTGTTGGCGTTAAATCGTTGCTGAAGCAGTTCAAACTGGCGCAAGATTTTTCGGGCTGCTACGTGTTGATCGACAACGGCGTGCCTATCTATGTTGGTATTTCAAGAAGCGTGATCAGTCGGCTTCGTCAGCACGTCTTCGGTAAAACACACTTCGACGCTAGCCTGGCTTTTCGAATTGCGATGGCAAAACATCCAGATCAAACGATTTCCAAGCTGACGCGCGCGAAGGCAATGGATGATCCTCTATTCGGTACATCATTCGCAGAGGCTCAGTCCTATCTCAAGTCACTCCAGGTGGCAGCGATAGATATTGAGAATCCGCTTGTGCTTTACGTTTTCGAACCCTACTGCGCGCTGGATCTTGATACTCACCAGTGGAATTCGTTTGAGACCCATTGATTCGGAATTCTCTGCATCTCAACTGACCTGTTAAACAGATGATCTACATGTTTGTTTAATAGGTGTCTCTCGTTGCTGGCTACGCCCTACAACTCCTTGCGCCATCGCCTACGACTAAGCCAGAATCCGCTGGCTTGTGCGTCTAGGTCGCGGGTTCTATCGTCTGTCGGTCGCTGAAAAACAGTGATCGGGTTTGGTAGCCCTGAGTTTTCGTAGATTGCATAAGCATCATGATTCGCAGTGTCTGTTCGACACGGCTTT
>NZ_FOCU01000012.1:49206-264187 GCF_900110195.1 Pseudomonas sp. ok266
CGCAAAACCGCACTGGGCATCGCCCAAGTCGTGATGCTCGGCGAAATCGCCGTCAACCAAGCGCTGGATAACGTCGAAATCGCCAGCTAACCCCCACCCCGACGAGGGGAAACCCTCGTCTAACCCCGCGGTCACACCCTGGCTGGCACACGGCCACGGCTTGCGCCCCCCAGCCTCGGCTGTCAACCTTCGGGCCGTTCTCAAGGATCAGAACCAGGAATCACGGATGAGTGGCTACGTACCCAACCCCCCGAAAAACTACCGCTACGAAGAAGCCAAACCCGTCGATATTCACGCCCAGCGTTGGGCGGAATATGAGAAACACGGGAAAGAACCTGCGCGCGAACCTGAGAAAATCGGGATCGCGTTGAGGATTGGGGTTTTCTTTGATGGCACTGGGAATAATGCGAACAACACGGCGGCTGGATTGCTGTGTGGGGCGCAGCATCCGATTGCGCCTCAGGATATTCCTGCTAGCTGTCAGCCTTACATGAGCGACCCTGATAGCAGTTACGGCAACGATGTCAGCAATGTGAAAAGGCTGAGCGACTTGTATGACGCCGTACCCGACGCAGTTGGAGAGGGGCCGCTGAAGCGAACCTCTCGCGTCGTCTATATCGAGGGCATTGGCACCCGCTCCGGAGAAGAAGACAGTAAATTCGGTTCTGGCACCGGACGCGGTGAAACAGGTGTTGCCGGTCGAGTCGAGTCCTCATTTCCTGTCATTCAACAAGCTATCAGCCGAGTCTTGATCGATAACCCTGGCAGTGAAATCGCTTCCTTGACGTTCGACACGTTTGGCTTCAGTCGTGGCGCCGCAGCGGCTCGACATTTTGCCAATGAGATCGTCCGCACCAGTCGTGGCCCGCTTGGCACCGTGCTGAGAAACCTGCCCAGAGCCTTCAGCCCTAAATTTAACGACCAGTATAAAGGTGACATCAACATGGGGTTTATCGGCTTGTTCGATACCGTCCCATCGATTGCGGGTTGGTCAAATCTGGGCAACATCAAAAGTGCTGTAGCGACCGGCGTTAAACTCTATCTTGATCGTCGTTTTTTTACCGATGTCGTCCAGTTGTCTGCCCGTGACGAATGCCGCGCCAACTTCGCACTCAGTCGCGTCAAAGCGGATCACTTGGAGATAACCTTGCCGGGTGTGCATTCGGATATCGGCGGAGGCTATCTGGAAGAGGCACAGGAATGTGTGCTTGTAAGTCCCATGCAAACACTGATCGTGCCTTTGAATACTGATGTCACGACTACCTCGATTTACCGTGATGCCGTCAATGCCAAGACCCAGTGGTTAGCCAAAGGTTGGCCTACGGAAATGCTTGAAATCGTAACGCCCGACGCAATGCTGATGCCGAACAGCCCGCAAGATCGACTCAGTCCCAATGTGAAGCGCGTGTACGCCGCTCTGCAGCTTAAACGCCCGGTGAGTGGCATGTTGTCGAGGGTCTACCTGCGAGTGATGCACCGTTTGGCAAAAGAAAAGGGCGCTCGATTCAACGACATTCCAGATACGCCTGATCTGGCCATTCCTGAAGAGCTGCAACCCCTGTGCGATAGGTTTTTGGCGGGGGACTACTGCGTCACCCCGCAGGAAGATGAATTGCTGAAATTGAAGTACATTCACACCTCAGCCAACTGGAACCATCCGCTTGGCCGAAAAGATGGCAGCGGGATCAACGCGGTTTACATCAACGCCCCCACGGAAGACTCAATCCGCGTGCAACATCCTCATGTACCTGACTGGACGCTTTGGTAATGAAAGTTCTTGTGACCCTGCTGTGCGCGCTATTCATGACTGCCTGTCAATCTGCTGATCCGTTGTCGGCGAAGAACGACCCCAAATCCGAATCTTGGGAGCTTGCGTTCACCGAGCCCTATTACATGAAAGTGTGGGTTGAGGACAGCGCCGTAGAAGACATCAACGGCAAGCTATTCAAGCGCACGGGGTCCGGAACAGCCGCAGGCGGGGAGCCTGAAGACGGAAAAGAATCTGCTCGGGGCTGGCACGCAGTAGGTGGTGCTGCAAAAGCAGTGATTGGCGCTGATCTTCCCAAGCGTATTTACGTGCGCTGGCAATCAATTGTCGAGCCACAGACATATCAGGTTTGGGTTGATGTGCCCGAAGAGGCGAGGAACCTGATGGTGAAGTCGGTGAATCAGCGGTGTCCGGAAGCTCCGGAACAGCAGGCTAGCTATAGCGCTTCTATCTATTTGGGGCTGGCTCCTAGAGGCGTAGTCCAGGTTTTTGTCAGAGACTCTTGCCACCGTCCTGTCAAGGTGGCAAGAGCTCAGGCGGAGATCGATCCGCTGGGGCCCAGTCAGGGGAAGAATCAAGGGCGCTACGCATATCCCATTAGCGAAAAGTCCAAACGTTACATCGAAAAGTACGGCATTCCGTACGGGAGTTGGTGAGTAGCGTTTTTTTGACCTCCAACCTCGCCTTGAATGAAGCGCTTCACGAGGCTGTTCTCGTACGCTATCTGAGTGTCGCATGGCGTTTGGTTGGCGCTAGTCGGATCACGGGAATTTATTTTGAGAATTGAAAAAACTACACGCTTCGATGATGTCGACCACGACGCGGGATATGAGTACCGTGGTTTCAACTACGTGATTCGGAATGAAATGGTTGAGTTTCACATCAGAACCTACGATGGTGACCTCGGTAAGGCAATGGTAGTACGTCCGACTTCCATGTATAAAAACTGCAACCTCAGAATGCTTGTTGATTTTTTACAATCCAAACTTGGTACATCCTCGATCTCCGTCTATAAGACGGAGGTGGGGGCCTATGAAGAGCTAGATCTCAACGAAGTGATGTTCAAAAAATAAATCTGTCTCGCTTTTTCTACATCAATGCACCCACGGAGGATGGCATTCGCGTACAGCATCCTCATGTAGCTGATTGGAAGCTTTGGTAATGAGAATACTTGTAGCTCTATTGAGCGCTTTGGCCTTCACAGGCTGTCACGCAACAAGCTCCAACTCAGGTGAAAACGATCCCAAATACCCGTGGTGGGAGCTGGCGTTCATCAAACCCTATTTCATGAACGCTTGGGTTGAAGACAGCTCCGTGGAGGATATTGAAGGTAAGACCTTTATGCGAGCCGGGGGAGGGAACGCCAGCGGTGCAGAGCCGAATGACGACAAAGAATCTGCGCGCGGTTGGATTGGTGTTGGAGGTACGGGCAAGCCGGTGATTGGTGCAGGACTACCTAAGCGGATTTTTGTCCGCTGGCAATCGATACCGGAGCAAAAAACTTACCGGGCATGGGTAGATATCCCTGAAGAAGCCAGGCAAGTGATGCTGACGTCTACCCATCAGCGCTGCCCGGAAACTCCCGAGAAAACCGCACGCTTCATGGCCTCCGTCTATTTGGGACTCGCCCCGGGTGGTGTGGTGCAAGTGTGGGTAAGAGATTTATGCCGGCGCCCAGTGAAAGTCGCTCGTGCCCAGGCTGAGTTGGAGCCGCTGGGACCCGAGTTGGGTAAGAATGGTGGTCAGTATGCTTATCCCGTGAGTGAGAAGGCGAAGCGGTATATCGACAGGTACGGCATTCCCTATGGGAGTTGGTAATTGTCGCCCAATGAAACAACTGATAACGATGCTTGGTGCTTTGTTAATTATCGGTTGCCAGTCAACTGATCCGCTTTCCACAAAAAATGATCCTAGGTCTCCATGGTGGGAACTCGCGTTCACCGAGCCTAATTACATGAAGGTTTGGGTAGAGGACACTGCAGTGGAAGACATCATGGGTGAGACGTTCTTGCGCACTGGTGGAGGATCCGCCTCAGGTGGCCAACCGGAAGACGGCACAGACTCTGCCCGTGGTTGGCATGGCGTGGGAAGCACAGGAAAAGCTGTTGTTGGTGCTGATCTTCCCAAACGGATCTATGTCCGTTGGCAATCCATTGCTGAACCGCAAACGTATAAGGTCTGGGTCGACATTCCAGAGGAAGCCAGACAACTCATGCTTGACTCCGTCAACCAGCGCTGCGCAAAAACACCTGAACAAAAGGGGCGTTATAACGCGTCTATCCACTTGGGCCTGGCGCCCGGTGGTGTCGTGCAAGTCTGGGTCAGAGACTCATGCCACCATCCTGTCAATGTCGCCAGAGCACAGGCGGAGATCGAACCGCTAGGGCCTAGTCAAGGCAAAAACCAAGGACGCTACGCGTATCCCGTCACCGAAAAGTCCAAGCGGTATATCGAGAAATTTGGCATCCCTTACGGGAGTTGGTAACCGTCCGCCAATGAAGCAAATCATATTAATGTTGAGTGTTTTACTGGTAGCTGGATGCCAGGCTACCGACCCACTTTCAGCCGAGAACGATCCGAGATCCGATTGGTGGGGACTGGCCTTCACTGAACCGGCTTACATGAAGGTTTGGGTAGAAGACAACACAGTTCTGGACATCAAAAACAGGACGTTTTTCAAGGCAGGCGGGAGAACCGCAGCCGGAGGTGAACCAGAAGATGGCACAGAGTCTGCCCGAGGTTGGGGTACTGTCAGTGGTTCCGGTATGCCGGTAATCGGTGCCGATCTTCCCAAACTCATCTTCGTCAGTTGGCAGTCCATATCAGAGCAGAAGACCTACAAGGGATTCATCGAAATCCCAGAATCAGCCAGGCAATTGATGGTGGACTCAACGCACCAACGTTGCCCAGAAACACCCGAAAAGGCCGCTCGATACATGGCGTCGCTGTACGTGGGGCTAGCGCCAGGAGGTGTATTACAAGCATGGGTCAGAGACTCATGCCATCGCCCGGTCCAAGTCGCTCATGCCCAAGGTGAACTTGAACCTCTCGGGCCAGAGCAGGGGAAGCACGGTGGGCGTTACGCCTATCCAGTGAGTGAAAAAGCCAAGAGGTATATCGACAAGTTCGGCATTCCGTATGGGAGTTGGTAGTCGCGGCAATTGAATAGTTGGGCGCTTTGCTAATGAAAATGCTTGTAACTTTGTGATCGTTTTGATCTTCCCCGGTTGTTAGGTCAAAAACTCCCACTCAGGAGAAAGCTATCCAGAATACTCTTGGTGAGAACCAGCGTTAGTCAGGTCCAATTTCATGAAAATGTGGGCTGTAGACAGATCCATCCACCGCATCAACGGTAAACCCTTTTGTGAGAGGAGAGAGGGCGCGGGTGCTTCAGAATCAAATGATGACACGGAGCCTGCGTGCGGTATGCGTCAACTCATCAGAGTTACCGCGAAACTCCCGAGCCTAAATGAAGTAGGCATATTGGCAAAAAGGGGGGGGCCACATTTTGGATCTATGCGGTCTAACCCCTATCACCCTTGATTTCAGTATTTTGTAATTTGTTGGTGATTGTTTTTTTTGGCAGTAACTCAATGGAAACTACCTTTGTCACTGCTATGCTCTGGAGTTAAGTAAAGTATGACTTGCATCCCTGATGAATAACTCTAACGCTTCAGTATTATCATCTATCCATATATCACATGCAGAAGAATAGATTCGATTGAAATCCATTCCTAGGACGCCGCCAACTAAATGAAAGTAATCATGGAAGTCAGACCCCGAGGCAGTAGCTTTGGCCTGGATAATCAGTGCTAGAGGTCTCATCAATTTTTTAGAAAGATCTGTCGATGATTTTGATTTAAAGTGTTTTGTCAGAAGTTCATCTGGAGCCTCGTTGCCAGGAAGAAAAAAATGCTTTCCACTTGTAGGTATGTTTAGTTTTTTTGTTCGGCAGTCGCCATCATATAAGCCAGCAAACAACCAACCCTTCTGAGCTGGAGCTAAACGTTTGATGTCTGTGGTTATTTCACTTTCAGAGCCGGAGTTGTGATAGTAGAAATTATCAATAGAGAATTGAGTGGATCTATTAAAAAGTGATTTGGCGAAAAGAATTCCTCCAATATCCTCCAAAAACAGCATTCCGAGTTTAGGCACTATCAAACCTAAGCTATCCATGTGACTCACCGTTCCACCTGAGACTGGATAACTGCAAATGCCGCCCTCAGTTCGTAGAACTAGGTGCATACTATTTGACGGCATACGACTCAGAATGTGCTCGGAGTGGGTAGATAATACCAAACTCACTCCCTGAGTGGCACACGTCATTGCAATCAAATTGGCCAAGCGCTTTTGACTAGCAGGCGGCAAAAAGCTCTCTGGTTCTTCAATCAATAAGATCTTCTGCCCCTCCATACGGTCCATATAGCTAACCAGCCACCAGAAATAAAATAGAGAAAGCTCTCCCATTCCCATAGAGGAGCTGTCATATTCGACCGTGTCTAATTGAACGCTGAAGTAAGGAAACGCAGGGTAGTCATCAAATTCCCCTTCAATCGTAGTGATAACTACCTTGGAGTATTCATTCCCCGTTAAGTAGTTTATGAGTTTTAATTCCTCCTCGTTCGCAGAGTTTTGTCCGTGCTGTTCGACTAGTTCGACGAAGTTTGATTGTTGTAACAGCATCTGTTGGAGTATTGGAATCAGCGTGCATGGGTCGAACATGAACGATGTCACATCGGCTTGATCCGAACCGTCGAGAGCCTGGTTGCCTCCTCTAGTAATGTTTTGTGTGCCTATCTGCAAATCTAGTTCTATTTGGGCTCTGCTAATTATGGGGGTTGAAAACGCAGTACGATTGCTTCCTTCAGCTATCATGCAATTATAAATTAATCGCATTAAATTGCTTTTTCCAACGCCATTCCTGCCTACGAAAATGTTAACTCCTCCAAAAAGACCAAGTTCCAGTTTTTCGAAGATTTCGTGGTTTAGTATTCTAAGCGAGGTCAGCTTTAGTGAGTAATTGCGATTCTTGAAGATTTTCCAATAGTCATCAATTCTAGCCTCCTTTAAGACGATCACAACGCATCTCCCCATCGTAGGTCGCGTGTTGCTTTGCTCAGGTTTGCTTCGCTAAAGCCATGATCGTTTCGTGAACTCAGATAGTGAAACTGAGCATGTAGCTCTAATAATGGAGTAGTGGTCTCAATGTCCTTTGGGTTGAACGATGCATACATTCCCCAAAGAATAGCGTCTCTTAATATCACGGAGCTTGTATCTGCAACGCGAGAACTTGCTCGATCTTGATAGATTTGCATAACTTTCATCAGGAAAGAATGTGTGATGCCACTTGGTATTGAATCCTTCCTAATGACGTCTTCATGGTTTTCTCGCAAGTATTCGAAGCGCCCATAAAAATCTAATATAGTATTTAAATCTAGCTCTTCTTGTAGTGCGCGATAGATAAATATTAGCCAGGAGGAGATTGTTGCTTTGTTCAGTTTGCTGGCACTTTTTCTATTCGTGAGGCAATCATGTAGAATTTCTAAGCAATCCATGGCGGCTCTGATCAATATGTCAGAGAAGCCAGTAGATTCTCTGTACCTACTGGTGACAGTGTTTGCCGTTATTTTTTTTGTAAGTGTTCCGCTTTCTAGTGTTAGTAAGAATTTTGCAAGTATATCGTCATAGGCCATTCGTGAGTTTGAAAACCCCATGAGTTCTCGGCTGAATCCTATTTCCTCCATGAACTCTGTTAGTTTCTTGATTTGCTGTCTTGCTTCGCCAAAGTAGGCGTTTCTTTGCTCTGCAGAAGTTAGATTTGTAGGTTGGTTTAGTCGATAAAAAAGCTCGCCTGGTTCTCTAGGTTTGTAATCGGAGATGGTCAGTACTCGTATTGTAAAATCTTCAAATTTTCCCTGTATTTCTTCACTCAGGTCGTCCCAAAATAGCCCATCTAATTCATATATGGACTTCTCTAAGGGTTCTTGCTCGCCATTTATAGGAAAACCATTTTGCATGAAGTCCCTGATCGCGGCTAGGCGCTGCTGACCATCAAGTACTTCTTGGCGTTCGCTATTGGGAACTTGAATTACATGGATAGGAGGAATGTGCCAGCCTCTCAGCACACTATCCACTAATCTTTGCTTTTTTCCTTTTCCCCACACTTCACCCCTTTGGAAATTTGGCTGGAGATCAAGACGGTCGGTTCGTATCTTTCGATATAGAGTCGCAATATCTGGGTCAGACGGAGTCAAGTGCATATGTCAATCCTTTGCTAAATTTCAGCAACATTATCAAATTCTTAAAAAAAGCAAAAGGCCATTATTGCGTGTGCATAGCAGGGCTGCCTAGGTCGTCTCAATCACGATGGAGGCCTAATCCTTTGGATCGAAAGTATTCATAGAGTCCAGTGCTCTCCTCTAAAAGACCCTTACGATGAGTGATCAGCATTAGACGATTTTAGAAGCGATTGGGTTAGATGGTTTTAGTTGACATCTGATCATTTGTCTGAAAAATCCTGCTTGCAAGCTGGTTTTTGGCATTTACAAAAATATTTCAGTGCGAATTTGGCTCAAACTCTATGAAAATATTGAATGCGGTACTAGCTAAAACCCCGCCATTAACGATCATCCGAACCTCATGCCGTCCACCATGATGCTTCCGCGTCGTATAGTTTTTAATCACCTGCCGCCTCCCCACAACCACACTCTCAAACCCCGCCAACACCACCGTTTTCAACTTAAAAACCTTCCCCGAAACCCCGCCATTCGCCTTCACATAGTCAATCGCATAATCAATCACCAACCGCTGCTCATGCGCCACCGTCGACTTCACCACAAACGACAAAGTAATCGCTTCCCCCAACCTAACCACCGCCGGCTCAACCCGCACATCCAACAATTCAACTTCAGCCTTCGCCCCCGCACCAATCACCGTCAGCGCCCTTAAATCCCCCTGCTTGATCAAACTCCGCAACGCATGCTTCGCAATCCAGGCCGTGTGCTTGTTCTCCAACGACCAACCTTCAATCGTCTCCAACACCCACTCCGGATGCACCTTCGTCACATCATTCAAATGATTCGCCACGGACTTGCGCACGTACAAACTCTCATCCGCCTTCAACCGATCCAGTATCCCCGCTGCCAACTGCGGATCCGCCTGCACCGCGTCCAACCGAAACGACCAAGGCAGGCGAGGGCGGCTGCCTTCGCTGGCTAACCGTCGAACGTGGTGGTTTTCGTCTCGGGTCCAGTCGTGCATCCGTTCCAGCGAGCGCTCCAGGTCGCTGCGCAAAAAGTGGCGGATGGCGAATTCGGAGGAGCCGAAGGTGGTGAAGTACTTCAGGGCGTCCATGGAGGTGTCGAACGCATGTCCGCCGTAGCTGGCGACGTAATGCGGCAAACACATGCTGACGAATCCGCTGTTCAGTCTTGGCGCGAGTTCACGCAATACATCGAGGGAATCTTGGTAATCCAGCGGCAACACGGCGTGCAGGCTTTCGCTGACACGGGCCATGCGTTGCATCACTGATAATTCGGCGAGTCCGTCCTGAGCGTGTTTGAGAAACGCCTTGGCCTTGAACGCCGGGTACACGGCGCTCATTTCGCGGGCGATGTGCTGCAAGCGCTCGGCGTTGAAGATTTCCTTTAACGCCGGGGCGGCGGTTTCGGTGGTGCTCATGGTCAGGTCATCGGGGTGCTGACGAACGCTTCGAGGGTTTCGGCGTAGGCGGTGTATTGGGCGATGTGGGGGTGGCGGCGGGTGTCGATCTGGTCGGGGACGACGAGGCCGGTGAAGCTCCAGGCGACGGCGAGGCTGATGCCGGCCTGGGTGAGGGTGCCGTCGGTGGGCAGGCCGGTTTTTTCCAGTTCGTGTTCGAGGGCGGTGAACGCGGCAGCGAGTTGGCCTTCGACGCGTTCGACCCACGGCTGGTATTGAATGTCGGCCGGGCGCAGGTTGCGTTCGTAATATAGCTGCACGGCTTTTTCGCAGGCGGCGAGGCTGAGGCCGATCAGGCGCAGGGCGTGGGCGCGTTGTTTCAGGTCGGTTGGCAGCAGGCTTTTGCCGGAACTGGCTTCGAGGTAGTCGAGGATGAGGGTCGAGTCCATCAGGACCACACCGTCGTCGAGGATCAGCGTGGGGGCTTTGACCACCGGGTTGATCTGCTGGAATTGCTCGAAGTGGCGGAACACCGAGACTGACTCGTGTTCGAGGTCGATGCCAAGGCGTTTGGCGGAGATCGCCACGCGGCGCACGTAAGGGGAGTCCAGCATGCCGATCAGTTTCATGACGCGTTCCTTCAAGTCAAACCGGTGGGAAGGCATAACCTAGCCGACGCTGAGGCAATTGTCAGTCGTCGAAGCCGGGTTGTTCGTGAATCTCATCAACATTCAGTTCCAGCCGATAAGCCACCGCCACAAACAACGCCTGACACAAACACAACGTCGCACTCAACGAACGAAAGGCGAGGGCGCTGCCTTCGTTGACCAGCAATACGCTGTGGGCGAGTTTCGCCAGCGGCGAGAGCTGGCTGTCGGTGAGGATCAGGGTGTTGGCCTGTTGCTGGCGGGCGAAGCGCAGGCAATGTTGGGTTTCCTTGGCGTAGGGCACGAAGCTGATGGCGATGACCAGATCGTTCGCGCGCACGCTGCGCATCTGCTCTCGATAACTGCCGCCGAGCCCGGACACCAGATGAATTTTTTTCTGAGTGTGTTGCAAGTTGTAAACGAGGTAGTCGGCGACGGCGAAGGAGCGGCGCACGCCGACGACATAAATGTTGTCGGCGTTGACGATCAGGTCGACGGCTTTTTCGAACGCGGCGTCGTCGAGTTCGCGGCCCAGGCGTTCGATGCCGGAGCGGGTGGCGTCGATGCATTCGCGGGCGAGGTCGCCGGCGCTGGCTTGCTGCGACTGGTCGGCGATCATGCTGCGGATGCGTTGCTGGTAGTTTTGCACCGGCGAGGCTTTGTGCGTGTAGGCGCTGCGGAACAGCGCCTGCATTTCGCTGAAGCCGCTGAAACCGAAGCGTTGCGAGAAGCGCACGATGGCGGACGGGTGCACTTCGCACTCGCGGGCGATGTCGCTGATGCGGTCGACCATGATCCGGTCGCTCTGTTGGCTGATGTAGCTGGCGATGCGTTTGAGCTGGCGCGGCAGGGCGTCGTATTCGTCGGTGATCAGTTGCAGCAGGCGCTCGGCATTGATCGGGGGGCTGACGAGTGAGACCTCGTCGGTGGCCGGCAGATCGGGGCGGGGCATAGGTCATCCTTCAGGCTGATTGATCACACGGTGGGCCTGATATTAGGGGGGCTTTTGCGGTTCTGCTTTGCTGAAACGATGCAGTGCGTGGTAAAAAACTGCGTCTGGGCGCTGCGTGGTTAGCCGTTTGTCTTCTATATACAGCCGCTCGACTGAATTTCTTGCTATAAACGCACTCCGATGGCCGTGTGAACCCTGTGTCAGAGCAGTTTCCGGGCGTTGTCGGACAAATTCCCTGTATTTACAGTTGCTGAGGCCTCGATCGGGCCTTAGACTGCCGCCCCTCGTAAATTGAGTGCCGGGTGGCATTTGCAATAAACGATGCCTTTTCGCCGACCGCACGCGGTTCGCCGAAACGCTCCCTAATTCGCCTTAATGCACGTTTTTTTATAGAGATATCAATGACAAAGGACAAGTTGCTGGCCATGCCGGCAGATGACTACATGAATGCAGAGCAGCACGCTTTCTTCACTGAGCTGCTGCAGAACATGAAAGTCGAAACCCACGAGCGCATTGAGCAAAACCGTATCGCCATCGAAAGCCTGGACACCCCGGCTGACCCGGCGGACGCGGCTTCGGTTGAAGAAGAGCGCACTTGGCTGGTGAACGCGATCGATCGCGACCAGCGCATGCTGCCGCAACTGGAACAAGCCCTTGAGCGCATCAAGGAAGACAGCTTTGGCTGGTGCGACGACAGCGGCGAGGCCATTGGCCTGAAGCGCCTGCTGATCAGCCCGACCACCAAGTACTGCATCGAAGCTCAAGAGCGTCACGAGCAGATCGACAAGCACCAGCGTCAGGCCTGATTCTGTGGGGTGACCCTTTCAACAGGGCACCTTGAAAAGATCGCAGCCTTCGGCAGCTCCTACATGGGCGTTGCTGAAGGCTGCGATCTTTGTTTTTGCTCGTCTGCAATAAGCCCGCGCCGTTCCATTGACCTGCCACAGACCCCACGACTAACGGACCATGGATAATGGCGTTGTAGTGGCGTTTAATGCAGTCACAATAATGAGAACAAGCGTGGGGTGTTGATATGACGAGAGACGGATCTCTGGTTGGGGCTTTGCCTGCACCAGTGCTTTTGCCGAAAAACCGCTGGATCGCGCCGACCCTGCAAAGCATCGCCCTGATGCTGTTGCTGGCCGGCATGACGCTGGGTGGATGGTCGCTGTACATTGGCATGCCGCTAGCGGTGCTGATTGTCTGGCTACCGCGCTTGCGTTCCCGCGCCATCCCCGATGCCCAGCCTGCCGACACGGGCAGCGCCATGTCCGAACTGACCCGCGACCTTTCCTACACCACCAGCCATAACGCCTTGTCGGCGGCCGGCGTGGCGTTTTCGGTGAAGGAACTGGCGAGCAAACTCGAATCGCAACTCGATGCGGCGGCGCGGATCGTCAGCAACGCCGAGGTGATGATCGCGACTGAACACGCCACTTCACAACTCAGCCGTGCCGCGCTTGAGGCGGCCAGTCAGGCGCATCACAGCAGCGCGGCGGGGCGCACGGAACTGGTGGATTCGATCGCGCGCATGCATCAACTCAGTCAGCGCGCCAATGCCAGCCGTGAGTTGATCGAAGCCTTGAGCCTGCGCAGTGACGATATTCAGCGCGTGACCCTGGTAATTCAGTCGATTGCTAGTCAAACCAATCTGCTCGCATTGAACGCGGCGATCGAGGCAGCGCGAGCCGGTGAGCATGGGCGCGGTTTTGCCGTGGTCGCGGATGAAGTGCGTGGATTGGCGGCGCGCACGGCGTCGGCCACCGGTGAAGTGGGTGAGATGGTCGCCGACATTCAGCAACGCACGGCGCAGGTGGTGGAGCAGATTCGCGAGTTGTCGAGTGATCTGCAGACCGGTGTCGAGCAGGTCGAACACACCGGCCAGCATCTGCAGAACATCGCGCGACTGGCTGCGGGGGTGGAAAGCCAGGTCGGTGAAATCGCTCAGGGTGCGGAAACCAATCGCGAGCAACTCGACAGCCTGTTCAAGGCCATCGAGCAGATGCGCAGCGATCTGGCGATCAGCGATCAACAGACTCGCCGTCTCGCTGAAGCGGCGGTGCAAATGGAAGGGCAGGCGGAAACCATCAGCGAGCGGCTGGCCGAAGTCGGTCTGGATGACTATCACCAGCGCATCTACGATCTGGCCCGCGAAGGGGCGAGCCAGATTGCCGCGCGGTTCGAGGCGGATGTCGAACAAGGAAAGATTAGCCTGGAGGATCTGTTTGATCGCCAGTATCAACCGATCCCGAATACCCAACCGGCGAAGTTTCAGACCCGTTTCGACCGTTACACCGATCAGGTGCTGCCGGCGATTCAGGAGCCATTGTTGCCGCGTCACGAGGGGTTGGTGTTCGCCATTGCCTGCACGCAGCAAGGTTATGTGCCAACGCACAATCAGCAGTTCAGTCAGCCGTTGACTGGCGATGCGCAGGTCGATGCGGTGAACAATCGCACCAAACGCAAGTTCGCGGATCGCACCGGTATTCGCTGCGGCAGCCATCAGCAACCGGTGCTGTTGCAGACTTACACCCGCGACACCGGTGAACTGATGCATGACCTGTCGGTGCCGATCACGATCAAGGGGCGGCACTGGGGTGGATTGCGTTTGGGCTATAAGCCGGAGAAACCGCGCTGAGGGATTGTTACTTGCGGTGCAATGAATCTGTGCACGGAGCTTGCTGTTTCCGCTCGAAAGAAACCATTAATCTGCCCGCTTAGTTAGGTTGCTAATGATTTCGGGGGCTGCATGCAGTGCAGAGTTGATGTTGCCGTGATGATCGGCAGTGGCGTACCGGCCGGTTTGCGCGCAATGGGGCAGAGCGTGTGCTGGGTGGTTTTGCTCAATGGCGAGCGTCGCGGCACCGCGTTTGCCAGTCGCAACGAGGCCGAGGAGTGCAAGGCTGCGTGGCTCGCGCAATTGCAAGCCGAGTGTGGTGACAGCCTGCACTGAGTTCGGTTACTTGCCGTCGTGAAGGCGTACGTTCAGCTCGTCGAAGACGATTGCCCTGTCATCGTCTTTGCTGATCCACTCTTGCAGCGTTTGCCTTTGAGAGTCCGACCAGAAATGGGCATCGACCAGTTTGGTGTCAGCGTCGAGAGGATGCGCGTCGATGAAATCGTCGATCTCCGGTCCTTCTGAAGGAAGACCTAACTGATCGAACAGAGTTTTCAAGTTATAACCTTCCAGATCCATCGTGTTCTCCTTTTTGATTTGCGCCGGGATGGCACAATCGGTCGCTCTCTTTATCTGAGGCAGCCATTCGCCAGGAGTTCGATCTTTGACTCAAGTGAGCGGGCGAGGGCGCAGGCTTCGTTGTGATCTTCACGGAAACCTCTTACGCGCCCGGTCGATGTTTCCTTTATATGGAAGAAGGCGTTGCCGGCGGGTACCACTTGGAAACGCGGGTAATCGTCGTTGATCGTGGTGGCACTTAGTATCAGCGGCGATTCGATCCGGGCGTCAACGGTCATGGCAAAGTGAGTCCGAGTGCACATATGAAGTCCTTTTCATCAGTTGGCCGGTATTTACCGGCCGTTTCGGGTAGTCGGAATGAGCATCGCTGCTCTAGAATCGCCAGTACCTGTTGACGACAGGGCTTATCTAAAGCAATTTTTCGCCAGCGATATGTCGGAGAAGTGCTTTTTTTCGTGAGAATTTTCCCTAAAGTTCGTAGTCAGACTGCTCTTGCCGACGCTGAGGATTTTTCCTTCAGGTTTTGGCGACATCGGGATGAGTTTCCCGAGTGACAATCCAGTAGTCTTACCAACCTCGCGTTGAATGAGCACTCTGCTCGATTCGGGCTTTATTGATTTGTTTGCAGTGACATCGGCCTGGCCGTTTTTTTGCCGTGCGCGTTTTCCGTGTGCGGTTTTTTCAGATGTGGGGATGTTTCTTTGGCAGTCAGTAATCTCGATATGCATGCTTTGTTCGTGTTGGGTGATTTGCGTGCAAAGCTGGTCAAGCTGTTCCAGTCGCGTTTTGTTTACATCACCGAGCAGAACGCCGAAGGCATTTACGTGGCCGAGATCGACACCGAAAGTGCCTTGGTGGTCGATGACAAACCGGGGCTCAAGCTCAAGGTCGGCGATCATTTCAGTGCATCGGTCTTGCCCAGCCGCGAAGGCGGCAAGATGGATCTGCGTTTTCGCGAAATCAAACTCACGGTCTATGGACTGGGCGATTACGCTTTCGTCGATACCGCTGACGGGCACGCCATCCTGTTCAAGGAAGGCCATAGCGTGGTGACCGTGTTCGCCGCCCATGAGCAATTGCAGGAAGGCCTGACCAAGACGCTGAAAGCCGTTACGGCCAAAGCCGCCAAGTGGCGCAAGGGCGAACTGGTGACGTTCAAGGCCAGCGAGTGAGCCGCGCGGATTTCCATTCGCAGAACCTCGACACTGCACGCGAGGAAGCCCAGCGGTTGTTCGCCGCCAAGGCGCAACTGCAAGGTGCCTGGCTGAATTGGCTGGCTGCGCAGATCTATCAGTTGCGCCCCGCGGAATACGCCAGCATGGTCAGACGCGAGCTGCAAAGCCTGCAGGAAAAGTCTGATTCATAACCTCGTCCGCAGCATGGCCCGGAAAAAGCAGGAACCTCGGCTACAGTCAGTTGACTGAGTATTCAGAGGCTTGCGGTCTTCTGTCAGGCCATCCTGCCATTGCTGTGAACAGCACGAGGTGCAATGCATGAACGGATTTCGACGGTTATTGGCCGCCAGCGTGGCCACGTTTGGTTTGCTGACATCAGCGCCATCGGTGCTGGCCGCGCAGGCGCCGATCCATTTTGCCGACCTGAACTGGGAAAGCGGCAGCCTGATTACCGATGTTCTGCGGGTCATCGTCGAGAAGGGCTACGGCTTGCCGACCGACACGTTGCCTGGCACCACCATCACGCTGGAAACCGCACTGGCCAACAATGACATTCAGGTCATTGGCGAGGAGTGGGCCGGTCGCAGTCCGGTGTGGGTTAAGGCTGAGGCCGAAGGAAAAGTCGTCAGCCTCGGTGACACGGTCAAGGGCGCCACCGAAGGCTGGTGGGTGCCGGAGTACGTGATCAAGGGCGACCCGGCCAAAGGCATCAAGCCGCTGGCGCCGGATCTGCGCAGCGTCAGTGATCTGAAAAAGTACAAGGACGTGTTCAAGGACCCGGAAACCCCGAGCAAGGGTCGGTTCCTCAATAGCCCGATCGGCTGGACGTCGGAAGTGGTCAACAAGCAGAAGCTGACGGCTTATGGTCTGCAGGACGATTACACCAATTTCCGCAGTGGCTCCGGTGCGGCACTGGACGCTGAGATCAGTTCTTCGATTCGTCGCGGTAAGCCGGTGCTGTTTTACTACTGGTCACCGACTCCGCTGCTGGGCAAATTCAAACTGGTGCAACTGGAAGAGCCGCCGTTTGATGCCGAGGCGTGGAAGACGCTGACCGATGCCGATAATCCCAATCCGAAACCGACCCGGTCGCTGGCTTCGAAGCTATCGATTGGTGTGTCTACGCCGTTCCAGAAGCAATATCCGCAAATTGCCGAATTCTTCAGCAAAGTGGACTTTCCGATCGAGCCGTTGAACAAGGCGTTGGCCGAGATGAGCGAGAAGCACACGGCGCCGCGTGATGCGGCGGTGGCCTTCATGAAGGCCCACCCGGATGTGTGGCAGGCCTGGTTGCCGAAGGATGTGGCGGAGAAGGTTTCGGCTGATCTTAAATAGAGGCCGTAGCGGCCGGCCTCTTCGCGAGCAAGCTCGCTCCCACATTGGTTTTGTGAACGACACATATCCACTGTGGGAGCGAGCTTGCTCGCGAAGTTTTTAGAACTTGGTAGCCACCGCCAATTCGAAGGTACGCGGTGTTCCGAGGTAATACGCCGGCGAAACATGCGCAAACTCGGCATACACCTCATTGGTCAGGTTACGCACGCGCCCGGTGACGGTGGTATGCGAATCAACCTTGTAGCTGAGAAAGCTGCCGAACAATGTGTACGACGGCACGGTCATGGTATTCGCAGTATCGGCATACACCGACGCCACATATCGTGCATCCACCCCACCTTGCCATTGCGGCGAAAAATCATAAGTCAGCCACAGATTGCCAACCCGATCCGGCACGTTGGTCGGCGTGTTGCCCTTGCGTGATACCACCACGCCGGCGGCATTCTTTTCGGTGAAATCATCGTATTGCGCATCGACCCAAGCGAAGTTGCCTTCAGCCAACAGCTTGTCGGTGATCCGAAACGAGCTGGCGATCTCTAAACCTTTCGACGTCTGCTGACCGACCGGAATACTGCTGGTCGGGTCCAGCGGATCGGTCACGGCGAAGTCCTTTCGCTCAATGGTGTAGGCCGCAATCGTCGCCGAGCCGCGCCCGTTCAGATAATCAAATTTGCTGCCAATCTCCCATTGTTTGCCGGTGGAAACGTCGAAGTCCTGCGTGCCGTTCGGTTGCTCGGCGGCGGTGCTGTATTGCACGTAGACGTTGGCCGACGGAATGAATTGGTAAGTCAGGCCGGCGCGGCCGGTGACTGGTTCCCAACTGCGCTTGAGGTGTTTCGGGTTGGTGGCGGTTACCGTGCGATGGTTGGTCACATCGAGGTCAATGTCGTCATAGCGCAGGCCGGTGAGCAGCGACAGTTTGTCGGTCAACGCTAAACGGTTTTCCACGAACAATGCTTTGGTGGTGACCTCGTTGGTTTTCTCGCTGATCAGCTTGGGGTTGGTGCCCGGGATGTCGTAAAAATGCCCCGGACGGTAGTTGTTCGGGTCAACCGAGCTAGCGCCTTTGACGTTCAGCGGCGAGTTGGTGGTCTGGTTGACCTTGTATTCGAAGCCCCCCGACCACGTCGTATCGAGACCGAACAGCGTGTTGTCATGGCGCAACTCGAACTGGTTGCCGTTCTGCTCGCCTTGATGACGCACCTGATACGCTGTGGAGCGATTCACCGCGGTGTTGTCGGCGTTGTACTGGTAGGTTTCGAGGTTGCGGTAATCGCGTTGGCTGTCGAGGTGGTACAGCGTATTGCGCAGGGTGGTGCTGTCGTTGATCCGGTAGTCGATGATCGAACGGACCCAGATCGTCCGCTGCTCGTAGCGACCGTCCTCGACGTTGTAGTTATTGAAGCGGTTGTGTTTATCGATCTTCAACTCGCCGGCCTTGGGATTGAGCACGGGCGTGCCCCAGTACGGACTGTCTTCGTGTTCATCCTGATATTCCAGGGCCAACGTGTGCGACAGGTCGGGTGTGAGATCGCTGAGCAGCGAGAACGCCACGCTCCAGGCATCGCGCTCCTGGCGGTCGATGTAGCCGTTGCTGGTGTTGTGACTGACGTCGAGGCGCGCGTAGTGCTGCACGTCGGCGCTCGGGTCGGTGAGGGCGTGGTTGAGGCCGAAAGCGGTTTCGCTGGTGTCGTAGGTGCCGTAGCTGACCCGGCCTTCAACCGCTTGTTCATCACGGGTGGCGAGTTTGGTCACGTAGTTCAGCGATCCCCCCACCGAGCCTGCGCCGTTGATCAGCGACGACGGGCCGCCGACCAGTTCCACACGATCATAGATCCATGAATCGACGGGCCGCGCGAGTCCGCCGGAGACGTTGATGCCGTTGAACATCTGGGTGATCTGGCTGCTGGTGAAGCCACGATAGGAGACGAAGCCGCCGAACCCCGGCGGTGCGCTGGCGTTGACCCCAGGCAAGGTGTTGGCGGCGTCCTGGAAGTTCTGCGCGCCATGGCGTTCGATGTCATTGCGATTGGCGATGGCCACCGAGGCCGGCGTGTCGCGCACGCTCAAACCCAGTCGCGACGCCATGCCGCTGGATTGGTCGAGGCTCAGACCCGGTTCTGCGCCGGACTCGCCATCGATGGTGATCGGCGCCAGATCCACGGTGGATTGCGCCCAGACGTTAACGGACAGGCAGCCGCACAGGCTCGCCAGCAGAGTGAGTTGTTTCATCATTGAATCCTGAATGCTTGTCTAGGAGTCAGCGCACAGGCAAACGCCGCGCGTTGGCGCAGTGGGCTGACAAATCAAAAAGGCAGAGACACTCAGGCGAGCGGTGGGGCGCGAGGATTGGCCGACGGCCAGGTGAAGCGGGCAGGGAGGTCGGCGCTGACGATGGGCGCCAGTGGTGGGCTGTGTTGTTCGGGCAGGATCGCTAGCGTCAGGCTGGAGTTGAACGCCGGGCCCATGCCGCCGCCGACCGAGCACAGCGGGCAGCCAAATGCCTTGGACAGGGTCGGCAGTTGTTCTTCAGTGGGGTTGCTGGCGAGCGGCGCTTGAGTGGCCGGGTCGACTGTACAGAACTGGCCGCCGATACCGTTCAGCTGCATGCCAACCATTTGTCCGTGACCGATGCTGCAGGCGAACACGTTGAACAGGACGCAGCAATAAAGCATCCAGGCCAGTAGTGAGCGATCGGAACGGGAGAATTTCATGGGGCGGCACTTTACCGTACCGCTGATCGGTCGTGCACTTGGAAAAAATGCGACTAGGCTGATTTGTTCAAATCCCTTTCCAAGGATTTCAACCATGACCTTTGTGTTGGCTCAATGGCTGGTGACAACGTTTGCGGTGATCGCCTTGATGCACGTGTATTGGGCGCTGGGTGGGCAGTGGGCGGCAGCGGTGGTGGTGCCGCAGGTGCCGGTGCGCGGATTTGTCGCAACGGTACGGCCGGCGTTCAAGCCGTCAGGCTGGCTCACGTTGATTGTGGCGGCGGCATTGTTGGTGATTGCGGCGTTGGTGTGTATGCGGGTTGGCTGGGGAGTGCCGGCGGTGACACACAAAGCGCTGCAATGGGTGATCAGCGCGATTGCGCTGTTGATGTTTGCCCGGGCGATCGGTGATTCGAATCTGGTCGGATTCTTCAAGGACGTGAAGGATTCGCGGTTTGCGCGACTGGACACCTGGGTGTATTCGCCGTTGTGTGCGGTGTTGGGGGCGGGGTTGTTGGCGGTGGCTTGGGTTTGAAATTGATCTGAAATTTGTGATGACCTGGCTGGCCCCTTCGCGAGCAAGCTCGCTCCCACAGTGATTGTGGGTATTCACAGATATGTGACTTCACCCAAAACCCTGTGGGAGCGAGCTTGCTCGCGAAGGGGCCAGTCGAGACACGAAGCTCTGGACTAGCTACCGCTTTCAGTCCGCCGGCTACTGACTTCTGCCGGCACATCATCCCCAGCCATGCGCTTGCGGAACAACGCCGCCCGCGCCAGCAACAAAGTAGTCACCGGCACAGTAATCGCCAGCAAAACCGGAATCAGCCAGGCATGTATGACCGGCCCGGACTTCAGCGCCGAAAAACAGATGATCGATGCCAGCGCCACACACCATGCGCCTAGCGTCGAAGCCAGTGCCGGCGGATGCATGCGCTGGAAGAAATCCTTCATACGCAATAATCCGATCGCACCGATCAGCGCAAAAAGCCCGCTGAGCACCAGCAGGATCGCCACCGGAATCTCGATCCATAGCGACAATTCAGCATTCATTCGATCACCTCGCCACGCAGCAGGAATTTCGCCAGGGCAAACGAGCCGACGAAGCCGAACAGCGCAATCAGCAGCGCCGCTTCGAAGTAAGTGTCACTGGAATACCGAATGCCCAGGGTCAGCATCATCAGCATCGCGACGATGTACAGATAGTCCAGCGCCAAGACCCGATCTTGCGCCGAAGGGCCTTTGAACAGGCGCACCAGGGTCAGCACCATCGCCAGCGAGAACAGGAACAGCGTCAGCAGGATCGCGTTCGACAGTAATGGGCTCATTCGAAAATCTCCATCAGCGGCCGCTCGTAGGTGCTCTTGAAGTGCTCGATGAACTGCGCTTCGTCATCCAGATCCCATACGTGCAACAACAAAATGCTGCGATCCAGCGCCAGCTCTGACCATACCGTGCCGGGCACCACCGTGCAGATCATCGCCAGCGTTGCGAGGCCGTGAGCATCGCGCAGGTCCAGCGGGACTTTGACAAATCCCGAGCGCGGAGGGCGGCGACCGGCATTGAGCACGCTCCACGCGACGATCAGGTTGGACATCACCACGTCACGACCGACGAGCAGGAACAGGCGCAGAATCGTTCCCGGACGGCGAATGCGTACCTGTTTCGGACGCAGTTTGCGCATCATCAACGGCGCAGCAAAACCCAGTATCGCGCCGAGCAGCAGATTGCCCGGGCTGACCGACAGGTTCAGGGTCAGCCATAGGGCGCACAGCGCCAGCGACAACAGCGGTGCAGGAAACACGCGCTTCATGGCTGCACCTCCAGCATCGCCGATTTGGCTTCCGGGCTCGGGACGGCGCGGGTGCCGAGCACCGCCATCACGTACTGCTGCGGATTGTTCAGTGCCTCGGCGGTGGCCTGGGTGTAGCGCAGCAGCGGCTCAGCCTTGAAGGTCAAGACGATGCTCAGTCCCAGCAACAGGAAGATCGGCGCGCATTCGAGTTTGCGCAGCAGCGGCGAAGGGCGCTCCTCCGGGGTCCAGAAGCGCTGGATGCCGAGGCGCGAGAACGCCATCAACGACGTCAGCCCGGTGAGGATCAGCAACGCCAGTAACGCCCAGGCCGCGTTGGATATCGGCGCGCCAGTGCCCAGGCCTAGCGGGTTGAGCAAGGCGCCGATCAGGCTGAGTTTGCCGATAAATCCGGACAGCGGCGGCATGCCGATAATCAGCAAAGCGCAGGCGATGAAGCTCAGGCCGAGAAACGCCATGGTCCACGGGATAACCTGGCCGACCACGGCTTTCTGCTCGTCATCGAGGTTGATGCCTTTGGGTGGTTGCAGGGATTCCTGTGGACGTGGCAGCAGTTCGCTTTCGTCTTCCAGCGGGATCTCGTTGGCCGAACGGGAGCGTTCGATCAACTCGGCCAGCAGGAACAGTGCACTCAGCGCCAGGGTCGAGCTGACCAGATAAAACAGCGCCGCGCCGATCAGGTTTGGCTGGGCGAAACCGACGGCGGACAGCAGAATCCCCGCCGACACCAGAATGCTCAGGCTGGCCATGCGCTCCAGCCGTTGCGCGGCCAGAATCGCCAGCGCCGCGCAGGCCATGGTCGCCATGCCGCCATAGATCAGCCAGTCGCCCCCAAAGAATGCCGACGCACCGGCCTGCCCTGAGAACAACAGCGTCCACAGACGCAGCAGGGTGTAGACGCCAACCTTGGTCATGATCGCGAACATCGCCGCCACCGGCGCACTGGCCGAGGAATAGGCTGGCACCAGCCAGAAGTTCAGCGGCCACATGCCAGCCTTGGCCAGGAACGCGACGGCGAGAATCCCCGCACCGGCGTGCAGCAGGCCACGGTCGGCTTCCGGCACCAGCGGGATCTTCAGCGCCAGATCGGCCATGTTCAGCGTGCCTGTCACGCCGTAGATCAGTGCCGCGCCAATCAGGAACAGCGATGAGGCGAGCAGGTTGATCGAAATGTAATGCAGCCCCGATGAAACCCGCGCCCGACCCGAGCCGTGCAGCAACAGGCCATAGGACGCGGCGAGCAACACTTCGAAGAACACGAACAGATTGAACAGGTCAGCGGTCAGGAACGCGCCATACAAGCCCATCAACTGAATCTGGAACAGCGCGTGGAAGCTTGAACCGGCGCCGTCCCAACGGGCCATGGCAAACAGTAGGGCGCTGACGCCGATGATTCCGGTCAGCACCAGCATCAGCGCCGACAGACGATCGACCACCAGCACGATGCCGAACGGCGCCTGCCAGTTGCCCGGCAGGTAGACCCCGATAGAACCGGGCACCCCCGTGGTTTGCGTCCAGTGCAGCAACAGCACCGAAATGAACAAGCCGACGAGGCTGGAGAACAGGTTGATTTTCGCCTTCAACGGTCGGTGCCGCTCGCCGAGCATCAGCATGATCGCGGCAGTCAGCAGCGGCAGCAGGATCGGTGCGGCGATCAGGTGAGTCATCGCCATCATTCTTTAGGCTCCCGGCCGTCGACGTGGTCGGTGCCGGTCAGGCCGCGCGAGGCGAGCAGAACGACGAGGAACAACGCGGTCATGGCGAAACTGATGACGATCGCGGTGAGTACCAGTGCCTGTGGCAGCGGGTCGGTGTAGTGCAACAAGTCCTGGGTAACGCCGTCCTTGATCACCGGCTCCTTGCCGATGAACAGGCTGCCCATGCTGAAGATGAACAGGTTGACGCCATACGACAGCAGGCACAGGCCCATGACCACCTGGAAGGTCCGTGGCCGTAGGATCAGCCAGACGCCGGAGGCGGCGAGCACGCCGATGGCGATTGCGATGACTTCTTCCATCAGACGGCTCCTTTACTGGCGACGGACTTGGGCAGCGATGCGGTCTTGTGACCCCGCACCGATTGGTGGGCGAGGGCGGTGAGGATCAACAGCGTCGAACCGACCACCACGCCGTACACGCCAATGTCGAAGAACAGCGCGCTGGCGACATGGATGTCACCGAGCACTGGCAAGCTGAAATGCCAGGTGTGCGTGGTCAGGAACGGATAACCGACCAGCATCGCGCCCAGACCTGTAGCGGTGGCGAATAGCAATCCGGTGCCCATCCAGCGCAACGGCCGCAGGCTCATTTGCGCCTCGACCCACTGTGTACCGGCGACCATGTATTGCAGGATGAACGCCACCGACATCACCAGACCGGCGACGAAACCGCCGCCCGGCTGGTTGTGCCCGCGCATGAACAGGTAGAACGACACCACCAGCGCAATCGGCAGCAGCAGACGCACCAGCACTGCCGGCACCATCATGAAGCCGAGCGCGGTGTCGCTGGCGGAACGCGGGTTGACCAGGTCGGTGACCACGTCCGGCGCGAGCAGGCGTTGCTGGGCTGGCAATTGCAGGCTTTCTTTCGGTGGGCGGAAGCGCCGCAGCAGGGCGAACACGGTCAGCGCCACGGCAACCAGCACGGTGATTTCGCCAAGGGTGTCGAAGCCACGGAAATCCACCAGCATCACGTTGACCACGTTGCTGCCGCCGCCCTCGGGCATGGCGCGGCTCAGGTAGAACGAGGAGATGTCGTTCGGCGTTTGCCGCGTCAGCATCGCGTAGGACAGTAGCGCCATGCCACCGCCGACGGCAATCGACAATAGCAAGTCGCGCAGACGACGAATGCGTGCCTTGCGCAGGCTGCTCGGCAGTGGCGAGACTTCTTCGATGCGGCGTGGCAACCAGCGCAGGCCGAGTAGAATCAGTACGGTGGTGACCACTTCCACTGCCAATTGCGTCAGGGCCAGATCCGGTGCGGAGAACCAGACGAAGGTCACGCAGGTCATCAACCCGCAGACGCTGACCATGGTCAGGGCGGCGAGACGGTGATACTTGGCTTGCCACGCGGCGCCGAGGGCGCAGGCGATGGCCAGCAACCACAGGGTCACGAAGACGATCGAGCCGGGAATTTTCGGCCGGTCGCCCCAGCTCAGGCTGCTGTGCAACATCGGGATCAGACCGGCGAGCACCGCCGCCAATACCATCAGGAACAATTGCATCTGCAGACGCTTGGTGCCGAGGCGCCGCTCCAGGCGTCGGGCCAGGCGCATCATCACCACGAGGCTGCGCTCGAACAGGCGCTTGCCGTTGAAGCGGCCCACCAGTGGCGGATATTTGAAACGTCCGCGCTTGAGCTGATTGCGCAGCAACAGATAGACGATGATGCCGCCGGACATGGCGATCAGGCTCATGATCATCGGTGCGTTCAGACCGTGCCAGATCGCCAGGCTGTATTCCGGCAGTGTGCCGCCAACCACTGGCAATGCCGCCGCCGCGAGCAATGGGCCGACGATCTGCGCCGGGAAAATCCCCACCAGCAAGCAGGTGAATACCAAAAGCTCTACCGGCGCACGCATCCAGCGCGGCGGCTCGTGCGGTGTGTGCGGCAGGTCGGTGGCCGGTGGGCCGAAGAACACATCGACGGTGAAACGCAACGAGTAGGCAACGCTGAATGTACCGGCGATGGTCGCGACAATCGGCAGCGCCGCTTCGACCCAGGCCGTGGCATTGATGAACACGGTTTCGGCGAAGAACATCTCTTTCGACAGGAAGCCGTTAAGCAGCGGCACACCTGCCATCGAGGCGCTGGCAACCATGGCCAGCGTCGCTGTGAAGGGAATCAGTTTGATCAGGCCGCTGAGTTTGCGGATATCGCGAGTACCGCTTTCATGGTCGATGATGCCCGCGGCCATGAACAGCGAGGCTTTGAATGTCGCGTGATTGAGGATGTGGAATACCGCCGCTACAGCGGCCAACGGACTATTGAGACCCAACAACAGCGTGATCAGGCCGAGGTGGCTGATGGTCGAGTAAGCCAGCAGACCTTTGAGATCGTTCTGGAACATCGCGCAATAGGCGCCGAGCAACAGCGTACACGCACCAGCGCCGCTGACGATGTAGAACCATTCTTCGCTGCCGGACAGCGACGGCCACAGACGCGCGAGCAGGAAAACCCCGGCCTTGACCATGGTCGCCGAATGCAGATAGGCCGAAACCGGTGTCGGCGCCGCCATTGCGTGGGGCAGCCAGAAGTGGAAAGGGAACTGCGCACTTTTGCTGAGGGCGCCAATGAGAATAAGGGGAAGGAGGATAGGGTAGAGGGAATGTGCGCGAATCATGTCGCCGGCGGCCAGGACCTTGTCGAGGTCATAGCTGCCGACGACATGGCCGAGAATCATGACCCCCGCCAGCAGGCATAACCCGCCGGCACCGGTGACCATCAACGCCATATAAGCACCGCGACGGGCGTCGGCGCGGTGGTGCCAGTAACCGATCAACAGGAACGAGAAGAGGCTGGTCAGCTCCCAGAAAAACACGATCTGAATCAGATTGCCGGAGATGACCAGGCCGAGCATGGCGCCCATGAACGCCAGAAAAAACGCGAAGAAACGCGGCACCGGATCGTCCGGCGACATGTAATAACGGGCATACAGAGAAACCAGCGTGCCGATGCCGAGTACCAGCATCGAGAACAGCCAGGCGAAACCGTCCATACGCAGAACGAAGTTCAGACCGAGACTGGGCAGCCACATGAACTCTTCGCGGATTACGCCGCCGTGGGCAATTTGCGGGTACAACATCGCGACCTGGACGGTGCCGATCAAAGCGACCAGACCTGCCAACAGGGATTCGGTATTACGCGCATTGTGTGGCAGCACCGCTGCCAGACAGCTGCCAATGAATGGCAGAAGCAGTAGAACTATCAGGGACATAGGCTTCTAATCTGCGGAAGTTTGTGAAGCATCATACGTGCCAGCTCCCCGATCACCAAACGCCAGGATGTCTCAGAATCCTACAAAGTAGTCTGGAATTTTCTGTTTGGCATTGTTTCAGGTAGATCGATGTTGCTTGGAATGGCCTCATCGCGAGCAGGCTCATTCCTACAGCGGGGAACGCATTTCAAGTGTAGGAGTGAGCCTGCTCGCGATAGCTATAGTCCAAGCACTAAAGATATTGCAGATTAACCTTGGGTTTCCCGCTCCAGCTCAACGTCTGCTGGGGCAACCTTCCCCTTGGTCTTCAACTCACTGACAATCACCGCCGCCACAATCAACCCCGCGCCCAACAGCGCAATCGCCGGCAAGCGCTCGCCAGCAATTCGCCCAACAATCCCGGCCCACACCGGCTCACCCGCATAGATCAACGTCGCCCGGGTTGGCGAAACACTTTTCTGCGCCCAGTTCATCGCCACCTGAATAGCCGCACTCGCCGCGCCCAACCCCAGCGCAGTCACCAGCAGGGTCCAGGAAAAGTCCGGTATCAATTCGCCAGTCGGCACCACGAGCAGGAACGACAACACCGAAGTCGTGGCCAGTTGCACCACAGTGACCCGACGCACATCCACCTGGCCGGCGTAGGTACTGATCAAAATGATTTCAGCGGCAATCGCGATCGCACTGATCAATGTGGCGATCTCGCCCGGACTGAAATTCAGCGCAGCCCCGGACGGCCCCGACAACAACATCAACCCGGTAAACGCCAGCATGATCCCGATGCTCGGCATCAAGCCCGGACGACGCCCGAGCACCAGCCATTGCAGCAACGGCACGAACGGCACATACAACGCAGTAATGAACGCCGATTGACTACTCGGAATGGTTTGCAACCCGACCGTCTGCAAACCGTAACCAAGCATGATCGCCACGCCGATAAAGGCGCCGGCCTTGAGTTCGAACAGGGTCAGTTCGCGTAGATGACGCCATGAGAACAGCGCAACGATACAAGCCGCTGCCGCAAAACGCAGGCCGACAAAAAACATCGGGCCGCTGACCGTCATCGCGTGCTGTACCAGCAGGAACGTGCCGCCCCAGACCATGGTAATCAGCACCAGCACGCACTCGGCTTTGCTGAAACGAGAGAAACGGAGTGGAGTGGGGGAGTTGTTCTGCGACGTCATGACCTTGCGCACTATAAAAAGGAGGCCGCACAATGCGCCCAACGTTGCGCAGTATACTGCCCAACCTCACCGAGTGAGCAATATAGTGCACAAAGATTCAATGCAACGGGCATCCGTCCTGCAACACGTCAGCCAGAACGTCCGGCGTCTGCGGCATGCCGCCGACCTGAGTCAGACCGCGCTGGCAGAAAAGTCCGGTGTCAGCCGGCGAATGCTGGTGGCGATTGAGGCGGGCGAGAAGAATGTCAGCCTGACCACCCTTGATCGCGTCGCCGAAGCGCTCGATGTCGCGTTCAGCGATCTGATCCAGGCGCCGGATGCGCGTGATCCGAGCCGCATCAATGAGGTGGCCTGGGCGGGCACTCACCCGGGCAGCAAAGCGGTGCTGCTCTCCAAAGCCACGGCGACGCGCGAAGTCGAGCAATGGGAATGGTGCCTGCAACCGGGCGAGGTCTACCCCTCGCAAGCCGATGCCGAGGGCTGGAGCGAGCAGATTTTCGTCTTTGAGGGTTGCCTGACCCTGATGCTCGGCGATCAGCCGCAGCACATCGGCACGGGCGAGTTTTTTATGTTTGCCAGTAACCAGCCGCATTCCTATCGCAACGATGGCGATGTGCCGGCGCGGTTTGTTCGTAATGTGGTGATTTGAATGAATCAGCGTGCAGACATCCTGATTATCGGCGGCGGCCTCAGCGGCACGATGCTGGCCGTGCAATTGTTGCGTCTGCCGGGCCGGCGCCATGTCCTGATTATCGAACCGCGTGCCGAAATCGGTCGAGGCGAGGCCTATAGCGCGGTCGAGTTGGGTCACACACTCAACGGAAACGCCGCGCGCATGAGTGTTGATCCGGATAATCCTGATGATCTGACGCAGTGGCTGACTGAGCACATTACCGCTGGCGGCTGGCCGGAGTCTGCCGAGCAGAAGGTGCCGATCAGTGAACTGTTTCCGCCGCGTGGATTGTTCGGGGTCTATGTGCAGCAGCGCCTGGCCGAAGCGCGCCTTGTCGGTGCGAGAAATGGCTCAAGCGTTGAACACCTTCGCGCGGAGGTCGTCGACCTGCAGGTCGAGGCCGATTCGGTGCAGCTCACACTGAGCAATGGTCAGGCACTGCGCGGAGGCTACGCGGTCCTGGCGACTGGAATGTTCCCGGCCGCGCGAACCCCGCAGACAACCTCCAGCGGCCTCAACGCCGCCGCGCTCGATCCGTGGGATGTCGCGGCCATGCGCCAGCTCGACCCGCAATCGACCGTGCTGATCATCGGCTCCGGCCTGACCATGGTCGATGCCGTGGTGTCGCTGGAGCAAGCCGGGCATCGCGGGTCGATCGAAGTATTTTCCCGCCATGGTTTGTTGCCCCATGTGCGGCGACAACCGCCGGCCTGGGTGGATTTTCTTGGTGACGATCACAGCCTGCGTACGCCTCGGCAGCTGTTGCGCGAATTACGCCAGCAATGCCAGGCAGCCATCGCACAAGGCATCGATTGGCAAGCGCCGCTGGACACGGTTCGCGTGCACATCGCTCGCTTATGGAGCCAGGCGACTGACACGCAGCGTCGACAATTCGTACGGCATGTGCGGCCGTGGTGGGAAAGCCACCATCACCGTTCGCCGCCGCTGAGTGCGGCGCTGGTTGAACGGTTGCACAAAGAAGGGCGATTGCGGATTCAGGCGGCGTCTTTCAAGGGGCTGGAGCCGAATGTGGAAGGTGGCGTGAGTATTCGCGCTCGGCGTCGCGGTGAGTCGCAAACCTGCGTGGTGCAGGGCGCCGCGTTGATCAACTCCAGTGGCATCGAGTACGACTGGCGCCGGGTAGCGCGACCGTTGCCGCAGCAGTTGTTGGCGCGGGGTTTGGTGCAGCCGGGGCCGTTGGCGTTGGGAATCGCAGCGGCAGTGGATGGCGCGGTGCTGGATGCCGAGGGATGTGCCGCTGACCGGTTATTTGCCATGGGGCCGCCATTGCGCGGGATGTGGTGGGAGAGTACGGCGGTGACGGATGTCGCGTTGCAGGCCAAGGCGCTGGCTGTGCGATTGGCGGGTTGAGGTTGTTCTATCGGGCCCCTTCGCGAGCAAGCTCGCTCCCACAGGGGATTCAGGTTGCAAATACCATTTGTGCCACGCCACAGAACCTGTGGGAGCGAGCTTGCTCGCGAAGGGGTCATCTGCTTCAACATCTCTGTTGACTGGAAGACCGCTATCGCTGGCAAGCCAGCTCTCACATGGATTGTGTGATGGCTTAAAGGTTACGCCACCACTCGATAACACGGCACATACGCCGCGCCGCCCGGCAGTTTCATCCGGTGCTGGGCGACGAAGGCTTTGAGCAGCGCATCGAGCGGTTGCATGATCGCCGCGTCACCACGGATCTGGTACGGCCCGTGTTCTTCGATCAGGCGAATGCCCTTGTCCTTGACGTTGCCGGCGACGATGCCCGAGAACGCCCGACGCAGGTTGGCCGCGAGTTCGTGCGGTGGCTGGTCGCGGTGCAGTTTGAGGTTGGCCATGTTTTCGTGGGTCGGATCGAACGGGCGCTGGAAGCCTTCGTCGATTTTCAGCAGCCAGTTGAAGTGGAACGCATCGTTACGCTCGCGGCGGAATTGCTTCACCGCTTTCAGGCCCTGAGTCATCTGCCGCGCCACTTCGGCCGGGTCGTCGATGATGATTTCGTAGTGCTGCTTGGCCGCTTCGCCGAGAGTGGCGATGACGAAGGCGTCGAGTTGTTCCAGATACGGCGCGGCATGTTTCGGCCCGGTGAGGATCACCGGGAACGGCAGCCCCTTGTTGTCCGGGTGCATCAGGATGCCCAACAGGTAGAGGAACTCTTCAGCCGTACCGGCGCCGCCCGGGAAGATGATGATGCCGTGGCCAACGCGCACGAAGGCTTCCAGACGTTTCTCGATGTCCGGCAGGATCACTAGCTCGTTGACGATCGGGTTCGGCGCTTCGGCAGCGATGATGCCTGGCTCGGTCAAACCCAGGTAACGACCGCCATGAATACGCTGTTTGGCATGGGCAATGGTCGCGCCTTTCATCGGGCCTTTCATCACGCCGGGGCCGCAGCCGGTGCAGATGTCGAGGCTGCGCAGGCCCAGTTCGTGGCCGACTTTCTTGGTGTATTTGTATTCTTCGGTGTTGATCGAGTGGCCGCCCCAGCACACGACGATTTTCGGCTCGACACCCGGACGCAACGTGCGCGCATTGCGCAGCAGGTGGAAGACGTAATCACTGATGCCTTGCGAGGTGCTCAGGTCGATGCGTTGGCTGTCGAGTTCGTTTTCGGTGTAGACGATGTCGCGCAGGGCGCTGAACAACATTTCGCGGGTGCTGGCGATCATTTCGCCGTCAACGAAGGCGTCGGCCGGAGCGTTCAGCAGCTCCAGGCGTACACCGCGATCCTGTTGGTGAATGCGGATTTCGAAGTCCTTGTAGGCTTCGAGGATGGTCTTGGCGTTGTCGACATGGGCGCCGGTGTTGAGGATGGCCAGGGCGCACTGGCGGAAGAGGGTGTAGGTACTGCCGGATCCGGCTTCGCTCAGTTGCTGAACTTCACGTTGAGAAAGGGTTTCCAGGCTGCCTTTCGGGCTGACCGAGGCATTGATTACGTGTCGTTGGGTCATGCAATGATCCTTAAAACGATGTCATCTCAAGACTAGGCGATGGCATCCGAATAGTGTGTATCCATGAATGAAGATGGCACGATCTGCGCTGTACCGCCATGTCCCCGTTGGACGCTGAAAAGATGAAAAGGAGCCCCAGCATAGCTAAATCCGCGGTAGAGGCGATAATGCGCCGGCCGGTTTTTTCAGTTAGCCCTTTTGTCGCTCAAGGAAGTCATTTGTGATGTTCGAGATTCAGCCGATGGATGCCGCCACTTTTCGCCAGCAGACCCGCCGCAGCACGATCATCATCGCCGTGCTGTTCCTGGTGCTGGCGATGTTGTTTTCCAGCGTGGCGGTGGCGCTGTTCGGCGAGCCTGGCGGCGATAACCTGCGCTTCAATGTCGGCGGCGTGTTTGTGGCGTTTCTGCTGACCGCAGCGTTACTGCGCGGGCGCTTCTGGAATCAGAGCTGGATGGCGCCAGCCGTGTACAGCTGGCGACTCAAGCGCAATCTGATGAGCATCACCAATGTCATGCATCAGGTCACTGCAGCCGTGGAGCAGAATGATCCGACGGCTATGAAGGTTCTGCGCTTTTACCATCTCGGCTTGACGCAAATGCACGAACTGGACGGCAACTCCAGTGATCACGGGCAACTGTGGCGGGAAGTTGAAACGCACAAGGAGCGGATGCAGGCGCTGGGACTCGATACCGAGCAGACGCGCCTGGATCCGGTCTGGCTGCAAGCCTTGAAGACTTCGCGTTGATTACACCGCTCGACGCAGTTTCCACGAACGGATTAAACGGCCATACACCAACAGGTTGACCGCCAGCACCACACTGCCGAGCGCCAGTTGAATCTGCGGGGTAAGGCCTGCCGGGTAGATAATTGGCCAGATGTAATGCTCGATGAAGCCGCCGGCATATTCAGTCTGCCCGGCCGCGTGGCGCATGAGGTTTTCCCAGTAGGTCAGCGGGCAGGTCAGGTGCAGCACCTCGACCGCCACGCCCCAGGCCGCAGCCGGCAAATGCAGCCACATCAAACGTGGCCATTTGAGGACCAGCAGCCCGCCAAACAGCACAAACAGAATGAAGGACAAATGAAACAGCACCAGCCCGTCGGCTGCGATTCGGTACAGCATGTCGTCTCCCTGACGCATTTGTGAATGGCTCACATGGTACGCCGATGGCTGTCCTCAGTCGGCGCGATTTAGCGCAATTGCGCAAGATTGTTCAAGCCGGACAAGGGGATTTGCTGGCAGAGTCTGTTGCTGTTTCCACTGTTGAAGAGAGATATGTCTGACTCACTTATGCCGCGCAGTGCGTTCCTTCGCGGCGCTGTGGCGATCATGCCGTTGTCTCTGGCCACCGCGCCTTGGGGATTACTGGCCGGCTCGATGGCGATCGAAGCCAACCTCACACCGCTGCAAGGGCAGGGCTTGTCGAGCATTGTGTTTGCCGGAGCGGCGCAATTGGTCGCGATCGGCATGCTCAAGGGCGGCGCGGGGGTTTTTTCGATTCTGTTGACCACGCTGCTGCTGACTTCACAGCACTTGCTGTATGGCATGAGCATGCGTTCGGTGATTTCGCCACTGCCGGGGCGCTGGCGCATCGGTCTGGGCTTTTTGCTCACCGATGAGTTGTTTGCGCTGACCAGTCAACATGATCGCCAGCAGTTCAACCGCTGGTATGCGCTGGGCGTCGGCCTGACGTTCTACATCGCGTGGAATCTGTTCACCCTGGCCGGCATTGTCCTCGGCAGCAGCATTCCGGGGCTTGAGCACCTGGGGCTGGACTTCTCGATTGCCGCCACCTTCATTGCCCTGATTACACCGGTAGTGCGCAACGTGCCGACGGTGGTTTGCGTGGCAGTGTCGCTGTTTTGTTCGGTGTTGTTCAGTTACTGGCAATGGGGCTCGGCGCTGGTGTTGTCGGGGTTGGCAGGAATGACCGCAGGGTTTATCTGCAACAAGCTGTATCGGGAGCGCACATGATGGTTTGGGCGGTGATTTTCGGCATGGGGATTCTGGTGTTTCTCAATCGCTACGTGTTTCTTGAACCGCGTTTGCCGGTGCGCTTGAGTAGTAATGCGCGGCAGTTTCTCGGTTTTGCAGTACCGGGGATGCTCACCGCGATCTGCGGGCCGATTGTCTTCATGCCGGACAAACAGCTGAATCTGCAGTGGGACAATCCGTACCTGCTTAGTTCGCTGGTAGCGATCGCTCTGGTGATTTACACGCGCAGTACTTTGCTCAGTATGTTGTTGAGCATGGCGTTCTTCTTTTTGCTGCGGTGGTGGTTGTAAGTTGTGCGTTTGAAACTGTTCTAAGCTTCAAGGATGACGGGTAACTGATGACGGGAGGTGTACATGACGACTGAGCCAAAGCAGCCAGAGACGGATGACCAAGACACGGATCAACCGACGCAAGAAGAAATAGAGCGGGAGAAACACAACGAACAGACCTGGAAGCGCGATGAATCCACAGAGCTTTCAGATCCAGACCGCAAGTTTTGAAGATTTTTACGAAAAAGCCCCGCACATGCGGGGCTTTTTTTGGGTTCAGAGATCGTCCAGCTGCGTGAAATCGGGGTGTGAAGCCCGATATCCCAATGTTCGGTCGATCCATGCATTCAGCTCGTTGACCATCACCGGCGCGTGGCCGGGATACCCTTCGAGGGTGGTGCGCAGGATGCGTTCGATATCGGGAACGGCACGCAGGTTTCGGGTCTTGATGTAGTGGCCGATAAAACAGTCGAGTTCAAAGCGTTCTGTCATGGACAGATAAATACACTCCAGGCCGCTGACCTGTTTGATTGCAAAATCGTCGCGCAACTTATTTCTCTGCAAGGCTTGTAGACGTTATGGGGATTCCTGGTTTGTTGACTCTTTGGTCAACTGGTATACCAATCGGAAAGGCGGCGCGCATGCTAGCCGTAGTGCATCTAAATGTATGTATGACGGTTGAAATGTCAGACAGGCGGTTTGTTCATTCGAACGTGTGTTTTATTTGCAGCGTTTCAAAGATGAAACAGAGTTTGTAACGGCAGTGATTCGCCTTTATGAGTCGCTGAAGGTTGCAATAGTTTTATCCTTCTAACGCTGCGTCAAAAGATCGCAGCCTTCGGCAGCTCCTACATGGATAGACGCGTGAAGTCGGCAAATGTTTAAGTCTGCTCAATAATCAAACTGGTCCCCTGATTGCGTGCGTTACCGACCGCTTTGCCGACTTTGTACCATTCGAACACTTCACTGCCTTCACCTTCGAACAACAGCATTTGCTCGGCGCGCTCAACGGGGGTTGCGGGGTCGAGCCATTCGCGCACCAACTCTGCGCGGAACACCACCGGTCGACGATCGTGGATATCGAGCATGCCGCCGGCGGCATCGGCGGTGATGATCACGAAACCGTCGTCGTCCCGGGTCGCTGTTTCGGCTGTCGGAAATTGGCCGATGGCTGCGCAGAAAACCGCCCCATGATCCGCCCGACGAATCAGCCACGGTTGTCGGGATTTGTCTTCGCTATCAACCCATTCAAACCAGTTGTCCACGGGCACAATCAAGCGATGTCGCCAGATCGTCCGGAAGAACGGGCCATGGGCGACTTTCTCGACCCGGGCATTGATCGGTGGTGGGCGATCCTTGGCCCAGTGCGGGCGCCAGCCCCAGCGCAGATTGTCGGCCTGCAGCTGTTGCCCTTGTTGGTGCAGGACGGCCAGCGCGGTAGTCGGCGCGGCGTTGTAGCGGTCGAGCGGTGCATCGCCGACGTGATTGATCAACGCGTCGGGAATGCTCAGCACCGCGACGAAGTCGTGAATGCCACGGTACTGCGAGAGTCTTCCGCACATCGGCTGAATCTCCGGTTGGAGATTTCAGCTTAGTCGCTGGCGCCTTGGCCGGTGAATGTGTCACGCCAGTTCAACCAGCGGCGTTCGAGCATGGCCAGCAAGCCATCGCTGAGTTTACCGAGCAAGGCGAGCACGATGATTGCGGCCAGCACGATGTCCGGCCGCGAAGTTTCCCGGCCGTCACTGAGCAAATAACCCAAGCCTTTGGTGGCCGCGATCAGTTCCGCCGCCACCAGAAACATCCACGCCAGGCTCATGCCACTGCGTAGCCCGGTGAACAGGCCGGGCAGGGCGGCCGGCAGCAATATTCGTCGCACCAGTTGCAAGCGGCTGAAGCCATAGATGCGGCCGACTTCCACCAGTTTGCGATCAATGTTGCGAATGGCCGCGACCACGTTGACGTATACCGGAAAGAACGCACCAATGGCGATCAAGACAATTTTCGAGGTCTCGTCGATGCCCAGCCACAACAACAGCAGTGGCACCCAGGCCAGGCTCGGGATTGAACGCAACGCGGCGAAAGTCGGTTCCAGATAGGCCTCGGCTTCGCGGCTCAAACCGACCCAGGCGGCAAACACCAGCGCCAGACTGGCGCCAATGGTAAAACCCAGCAGCACGCGTATCAGGCTGGCGCCGATGTGTTTCCACAGCGCACCCTCAGCGAGGTCGGTGAGGGTCAGAGCAATCTCGCTCGGTGCCGGCATCTGGTAGGACGGCAGCCACCCGATGCGTACGATAATTTCCAGCGCAACGATGATCAGCAGCGGCAGGGCCAGGCCCTTGCAGCGGCGCTGCCATGCCGGATTTAAACGCGCAGGACGCTGGCGCGGAACGGCAAGTGGCGCGGGCAAGTCTTTGCAGTGAGTGGTCATGGTTTTTGGCTCCGCTCACAACAAATCCGCGACGGGCGCGGATTTGTCCTGAGGCTGATCGGTTACTGGCGGGCGACGGCTTGCTGTACACCGCTGTCGAGCAGTTGGTCGATGACTTGATCGACATTCACCCCACGGCGCACCAGTTCCTCGGAGACCAGAATCGGCGCCGCAGCCTTGGAGGCGCTGATGTCCTGTTGGGTCAGTTGCGGGCTGCTCAGGTCGGTGCGCGATAGTTGCAGCTTGGCTACGTCCAGCGGCAAGCCGGACTCCTTGGCGAGGAGGGCAGCGAACTCATCAGGATTTTTCAGCGCCCAGTCGCGGGCCTGTTCGTAGGCTTTGATCACGGTGTCTATGGTCTGCGGATGTTCTTTGGCGTATTGCTCAGTGACGCTGACCACGCCGTAGCTGTTGAACGCGGGGTTGCGGTAGAGCAGGCGCGAGCCGGCCTGAACCTGACTGGCGGCCATGTGCGGATCGAGGCCGGCCCAGGCGTCTACATCGCCTTTTTCCAGCGCGGTGCGGCCGTCCGGATGTTGCAGGTGAACCAGTTCGACATCGTCTTTTTTCAATCCGGCCTGTTGCAGGCTGCGCAGGGTAAACAGATACGGATCGGTGCCTTTGGTGGCAGCGATCTTTTTGCCCTTCAGGTCAGCGACGGTCTGGTACGGCGAATCCTTGCGCACCACCAGCGCTGTCCATTCGGCGCGGCTGTAGACGTAAACGGATTTGATCGGGCTGCCATTGGCCCGACTCAGCACGGCCGCCAGGCTGGCGCTGGAAGCGAAATCCACGCCGCCACTGTTCAGGTATTCCAGCGAACGGTTGCTGCCCTGGCTCAATACCCAACTGACTCTGGTTTGCGGCAAGGCCTTTTCGAGGAAGCCGAAGTGCTTGAGCACCAAGCTGACTGGCGAGTAATAGGCGTAGTCGAGATGCACTTCAGCCGGCGCGGTTTCAGCCGCGTGGGCGAGCGGTTGCAGGCTCAGCACCATGGCGCTGGCAGCCAGCAGGGTTTTGAGTCGGGGAAAGAACGATGTCATGGGGGCGCTCCGGCAAAGGCACAGGTTTCTTATGTCCAAAAAGATATTTTTATCGAATGCTTCCTGCATGAATGGAATATTGCAGGCTCTGTGCCATGTGCTTGAGAGCGCCGGTTTATAAGGGTTTTAACGCCAGGTGCAGGATTTCAGCTGTTGCGTGGGAAACAGTGTGATTCGCTACTGTTGGCAAGCAAACAGCAAGTATCAACCGTGATGAGCTTATGCATTTATCGAATTTCAAAACCTTGAATCAACAGCGTTATGGTCTATGCAATTACCTTCGCAGGACTCGCCATGAAGCTTTCTCGTTTCCTCCGCAGTGCGTTAATCACTGCATTATTTACCTCGCCACTTTCCTACGCAGCCGAGCCCTTGGTCCTGCACGTCGGTGATCAGAACTACTACAACATCCGTGCCTCGGTGGAGGCGTCCGGCGTGTTGAAAGACGCGCCTTATACCGTCGACTGGAAGCACTTCCAGGCCGCTGCACCCTTGGCGGAAGCCTTGCAAACCGGTTCGCTGGATCTGGGCTTTCTGGGTGATTCCGGTTTTCTGTTTCTGGCTGCCAAGCAGGCGCCGGTGAAACTGATTGGCGTATCGCGGCAGAATCCGGACACCATCGCGTTACTCGTGCCGAAGGACTCGCCGGTAAAAACCATCGCTGATCTGAAGGGCAAGAAAGTCGCTTATTGGCCTGGCGCCTGGAGTCAGCAGTTGACCTTGCGCGCCCTGGAGCAGGGCGGTCTGCCGGAAAACTACGTCGATTTCGTCAAACTGATGCCGATCGATGCCGCCGCAGCCCTTCCACAGGGCAGCATCGACGCTTTCCCGGTATGGGAACCGTACATTTCCCAGCAGATCGTATTTTCCGGCGCGCGGCCGATCCTGACCGCCAAGAATCTGATGCCGGGCCTCAGTGCTATCGCGGCGTCGACACCGTCCATCGACAGCAAACATGCAGCCATAGCGGATTTTCTCGGGCGCTTGAAGCAGGCGCGGGCCTGGGTCGACAGCCACACGGATGAATACGCCGATCTGTGGGCGAAGAAAGCCAATCTCGATCAGCAGGTGTCGCGCCACTGGTTGCGTCAGGCGCACATGACGGTCGGCCCCGTTGACACACAAGCGGCGACGGATTTGCAAAGTACTGCCGACTTCCTGTTCAAAGTGAAAGCGCTGCCGGCTCCGTTAGCCACTGCCGGCATTATTGACACGTCCTTTCAACAGGCATTGGCTCACTGAGCGAGCGCCGGAACCAAACCCTGTGTACCTTATCCAACCTCCGCTCGCAGATCGGGGCGCAAGGATGGATAAGGGCGAGGGAGTTTTGCCAATCGACAACATGACGGCAGCCGCCGTGCTCAAGGCAAAACATGACATCCGGATTCAAGCTTCTCTGTGCAGCGCTCATCGCCCTCGGGCTGGCCGGTTGTATCGCCGCCCCGATAGAAATGACCGCGCAAACCGAAACGCGCCTGAAAACTCAGGCACCGGTGCGCTTCCTGTTGACGTTCGATGACGGCCCCAGCGCATCCAGTTTCTGGAATCCGTCGGCGACGGTGCTCGACAGCCTCAAGGACAATTCGCTGATGCCGAATATCAAAGCGGTGTTCTTCGTGCAGACGCGCGCACCGCGAGCTGGCAACAGTGACATCGGTCGCGGCATCATGCGGCGTGAGTATGAGGAAGGCCACATACTGGCGTTTCACACGGCCACCCACTGGCACACCAATCATCGCTTGCTCGATCCGCAAGAACTCGAAGAGTCGCTGACCAACGGCACGGCTGATATCGCTGCCATCACTGGCGCGCCGCCGAAGTTGCTGCGCCCGCCGTTCTGGAATTACGACAAACGTACCTTTGCCGCTTATCAACAGCATGATTTGCATGTGTTGCTCACGGATTTAAGTGCCAACGATGGCAAGATCTGGGGCTTCAATGCCAGCCCGAGGCGTCGGGCAAACATGCTGCGACAATTATCAGAAGTTCGTGAACGGATTGCCCTTGGCGAATTTCCGACCGTTGACGGGGTGATTCCGGTAGTAGTGACGTTTCATGATCTGAATCGCTATACCGCGCGGCACACGCGCGAATACCTGCAGATTCTGCTCGATAGCGCCGCCGCCACGGGCGTGAAGCTGGCTGACAAGCCTTTCTACGATGATCACGCTGAACTTGAGAAAGCCGCATTGGCCCGTACGGTGGAAAAAAGTTCGGAGCCGGTAAATTTGCCGGGGATGTGGAACTGGATCTGGGATCACGACGCACACTGAGGGCGAGGTGGATTGTTGTGATCGGGTTGGCATTTTGTATCGGGCAAGCCACAAATGGCTCATCTATGCTCAACGAGTCGACCGACCAACGCCTGCGAGGCGTGCACTCATGCTTGCCATTGACGATATTTGCCGGATTGTCGAATCCGGCTTTCCTGCGTTCAAGTGTGACTGCATTCCGAGTGCGCAGGGACTGCTGCAAATCAAGGTTTATGAGCCGGACAGCGGGCGTGTCGAATTGCTGCTCACTGGCGTTTCCCCGGAACACCTCGTCACGATCCGTGACATTTCCAACTTCATCGGTGAGTTACGCACCGAAATGAGCGCCGGTCGCCGGGCCTTTGCTGGTTAACGCCTCATAAACGTCGTCGAAACGCTTCAACAATGCGCAATGTCGCCTCACTGGTGTGCAGATTGCGCACTGCGTCCAGCGGATGCCAGATGCAATCAATGATCTCGTTCTGCGGCCGCACCTGTTCGAAGTCCAGCACGGAGACCTCGTAGACATGATGCTGTGTGCTGCCGCTCTGCAATTCCATTAAATACAACACATCGTCGGCGTCCAGGCCGGTTTCTTCTTGCAGTTCACGTACGGCAGCCTGCGCTCGGGTTTCCCCGGGCTCGACCTTGCCGCCGGGCAATGTCCAGCGGCAGCGGGGTTTGCGTACCAGGAGAACGTGGCGATCCTGTTCGCATATAACGGTTGCGCGTACTTTCATCTGTTACCTGTTTATTGCTTGTCACGAAATAGTAATAAAACTGCAATATTTGAGCCGGGGCCAGCAACAAAGGTTTCATTTGGATTTGGAGCGTTGGCTGCAGCGTAAAGTGCCCGCGCCATGATGGTCGCGGCTTGCGACATTCGGTCGGCATTTCGGGCGGATCAGGGTGTAAGGTAAAAGCGTGAAGCTGGATCTGACCGTTAGCGAAAATGGAGGTGTCCATGAGCATACCGATGTTGATCAAGATGCACATGAACGGCTATGACGTGCTTAGCGTGAACAATGGCCCATGGCGGGTTTGCACTCAGGGCGATCGGCTGGCGTCGTTTGGCAGCAGGGAGGAAGCACTGGCCTATGCCGCTGCGTTGCCTGGCTACAAAAAACGCTCGGCGCGCGCGCAAAGTCACAAAACCCACTGACAGGCAGGCCGTAACGAAAGAGCCCCGGCATGTGTCGGGGCTTTTGTTTGAGGTAGGTGGGTGGGTCTCAGTGGACCTTGGTCCGGCTGATGGCGCGGGCTTTCACTTCCCGGGCATAGAGTTGCAGCCGTTCTTCATCGCTTTGCAGCACCTCACAGGATCTCAGCACGCTTTGCGCATCTGCCTCGTTGCCGGATTTGCGCAGTTGTTCTGCGATACGTTTGAGGTCGACCGCCGACCATCTCAAGTCCGATGCAACGCTTTGCAGGTCGCGTTGAAGTTCGTGTTCATATTCATTGAGCCGCATGATCACCTCCAGAACATTCTCGGTAGAAAAGAGTAGTCGCATTTTTCGTCGATGGGCAAAGCCTGTTCGTCAGCACGCTGAACGGTTGTGAAAAGTTGTGCAGATTGCGCCAAGGGCGCGGTGCCACGATGGATGTAGCGCCGCTTACACGCTACATTCACTTTTTTCAGATCAGGAATACACCATGCGGATATGGATCGGGAGTCTGGCGTTGAGCCTGTTGGCAGGTTGCTCGTTGCCGGCATCGCTGGTGCCGGGTGAGCCGAATATCAGCAAGACCAGTACCAAGTCGCCCAAGGACTATGCTGCGTGTTTATTACCGTTGTGGCAGAAGGATGTGGCCAAGACTTCGCAGACGTCGATTTCCAACGGCTACCGCATCACCGCGCCAAGCATCATCACGGCGGACGAGATCCTCGACATCGTCAAGTACAAGGATGGCAGCCGGGTTTCGTTGTATCAGGGGCCGCCGTGGGCCAAGTCCGGGTCGTTGCGCCAATCGGTGCGTGACTGTCTGTAGCGACGCCTGCAGGCGGTGTGAATCGAGCACACGCCATCAATGGCCAATCCGGACGCATCGCCTTCAACCATCCCGCTCTCTGAGCGGGTTTTTTTTGCCCGCGAGAAGGGCTATGACTAAAACTCATTGCCCCATGATTTTTAATGGTTACAGCCGGCTCCAGTCCCGGTGTTAAAAAATCGCAAACACAGCTCATCAATAACAACCAGAGAGCGTTTGCAGCCATGTCCCCTTTATCCCGCCGACTCTCCCTCCGCCCGTTATTGAACACGCTCGCTATCAGGTGCGCGTGAGCTATCGAACATCCCTCGTATCGCACAAGAGTAATGACTGATGAAAGAACTCGACCTGTACATCGGTGAAGGTTTCGAAGGCCCGGGCGTCAACGCCGCACACATCAATATTCTGATCGGCCCGCGCAATGGTCCGGCGGGGCAGGCGTTCGCCAACAGCCTCGCATCGCCTAGCCAGGGCCACTGCCCGTTCATGGTGATCGCGCAACCGAACATCCCGGTCAAACCGATGACCTTGTACGTGAATAAAGCCGCGATCAGCAGCGACCTGCACGGCAACGCCACGTGGGGCGCCTCGCAGGCCGGGATCGCCAAAGCCGTGCTCGAAGCGCTGCTCGACGGCACGCTGCCGCCGGAAGCCGAAGACGAATGGGCAATCGTCACCGCCAATTGGGTCAATCCTGCGTGCGACGACCTCGATGCGGTGTACCTGAACAACTACAACGCCTGCCGCACCGCGATCCGCGCGGCACTGACCGGCAAGCCGGAAACCGCGCAACTGAAAGACGTCGTTGCGCACATCAGCAATCCTTTCTACACGCCAAAAGCCTGAGGTCGACGCCATGCAATACATCCGTTTGGGCAACTCCGGCCTGCAGGTTTCGCGTCTGTGCCTGGGCACCATGAACATGGGCACGCCGGACTGGAAACCGTGGATCTTCAATGAAAAGCAGAGTGAGCCGATCGTCGCGCACGCACTGGACAACGGCGTGAACTTCATTGACCTCGCCGACTTCTATTCCGCCGGTGTCGGCGAAGAGGTGGTGGGTCGCATCGTCAAGCGTCTGGCCCGTCGCGAAGACCTGGTGATCACCACCAAAGTCGGTTACGGCACCCGCAGCGGCATCAACGCCAGCGGCCATTCGCGCAAGCACATCATGGACAGCATCGATGCCTCGCTGAAGCGTCTGGACATGGATTACGTCGACGTCTTCATGCTGCATTACTTCGATGTGAACACCCCGGTCGAAGAAACCATGGGCGCCTTGAATGACATCGTGCGCTCCGGCAAGGCCCGTTACATCGGCGTTTCGACCATGCTCACCGGGCAGCTGGCGAAGATCCTCATGGCCTGCGAGCGCAATGGTTGGGTCAAACCGATCAACATGCAGCTGCAACTGAACTGTGCTTACCGCGAAGAAGAGCGCGAAATGATTCCGTTCTGTCGCGATCAGGGCATCGGCGTCTCGGTGTTCAGTCCTTTGGCGCGTGGTCTGTTGACCGGTGACGTGCAGTCGACCCGCAACCAGACCGACTTTTTCACTCAGCAGATGTACAGCGACGAAGCCTCGTTCGAAATCGCCCACTCGGTGCAGCGCGTAGCCCGTGCTCGCGGTGTGTCGAATGCGCAGATCGCCCAGGCTTGGGTGGCGAACCATCCGGGCGTTGATTGCATGCTGGTCGGCGCCGACACCACCGCGCAATTCGACAGCGCATTGGCCGCACTTGAAACCAGGCTCGACGCTGATGAACTGCATGAGCTGGAACGCAATTACACCCCGTGCGACGTGATCAACGATTACACCGCCGGAAAACGCATCCTCCGCTCGGCGCGGCCGGGGCTTGAGCGTTTCACTCTGCAGGGAGCGGTGGCATGAGCGATTTGATCCGTCACGGCAACTTCATCGATGGCCAGTGGGGGCAGGGCGGCGCGACCTATCTGGTGCGCAACCCGGCCAACGGCGAGCTGATCACTGAGGTGCAGAAGGCTGGCGCCGAAGCGACCAGCCTGGCCATCGACGCCGCCAACCGCGCACTGCCGGCGTGGCGCAAATTGACCGCGAAGGAACGCAGTCAACGCCTCAAGCGCTGGAGCGAATTGATGCTCGCCAACCAGAAGGATCTGGCCACGCTGCTCAGTCGTGAACAAGGCAAGCCGCTGGCCGAGGCCATGGGCGAAGTGGTTTACGCGGCGAGTTTTCTCGAGTGGTTCGGCGAGGAAGCCAAGCGGGCCTACGGCGATGTGATCCCGAGCCACAAGGCCGATGCGCGAATCATCGTGGTCAAGGAAGCCATTGGTGTGGTCGCGGCGATCACCCCGTGGAATTTCCCGTTGGCGATGGTCACTCGCAAGGTCGGGCCGGCGCTGGCGGCGGGTTGCACGATGATTCTCAAACCATCGGAAGAGACGCCGCTGTCGGCCTTTGCCTTGGCCGTGTTGGCCGAGCAGGCGGGGATTCCGGCTGGTGTCTTCAACATTGTGTCCGGCGATGCCGTCGCCATCGGTGGCGCGCTGCAGGCATCGAGCATCGTGCGCAAATTGTCCTTCACCGGCTCTACTCGCACCGGCAAGTTGCTCATGCGTCAGGCCGCCGACACCTTGAAAAAGGTCTCGCTGGAACTGGGTGGCAATGCGCCGTTCATTGTCTTCGACGATGCCGATCTGGATGCCGCAGTCAAAGGCGCAATGGCCTCGAAATTCCGCAACACCGGGCAGACTTGCGTGTGCGTGAATCGCTTCTTTATTCAGGACGGCGTCTACGAAGCCTTCACCGGCAAGCTTGCGGAAGCGGTGGCGGCGATGCGCGTCGGCAGTGCACTGGACGGTGATACCGAACAAGGTCCACTGATCAACAGCGCGGCGCTGGCCAAGGTGGAAAGCCATGTCAGCGATGCCCTGGAGAAGGGCGCGACATTGTTGTGTGGCGGTCGTCGTCACGCCTTGGGCGGCACGTTCTACGAGCCGACCATCCTCACTGAGGTCAACGGCGACATGTTGATTGCCCAGGACGAAACCTTCGGTCCGGTGGCAGCGTGCTTCCGCTTCAAGGACGAGGCCGAAGTGCTGGAACGCGCCAATGACACGCCTTTCGGGTTGTCGGCGTATTTCTACAGCCGCGACATCGGCCGGGTCTGGCGTATGGCTGAAGGCCTGGAGGCGGGCATGGTCGGGATCAACGAAGGGATCATCTCCACGGAAGTGGCACCGTTCGGCGGAATCAAGGAATCGGGCCTCGGCCGCGAAGGTTCGAAGTACGGTCTGGATGACTATCTGGAGATCAAATACCTGTTGATGGGTGGTCTCTGATTCCCCGAAAACAACAATCTTTGTGGGCGCTGAGCCTGCTCGCGAAGACGGTCTATCAGTGGAAAGTAATGTGACTGACATGCCGCCTTCGCGAGCAAGCTCGGCTCCCACAAAAAGCAAAAGCAAGAGCAATCGGTTTCTCCGTCAATAACAACAATTGGAGACGAACATGTCCGCTCAACCCATAAAAATCGATGACCTGCCGATCGGCCGGTTTCACATCAAGATCGCCGGCCTGACCTTCGGCGCGCACTTCACCGACGGCTACATTCTCGGCCTGATCGGTATCGCGTTCACCTTGCTCAGTCCGCAGATGCAGCTGGATGCGTTCTGGCAAGGCTTGATCGGCGCGTCGGCGTTGATCGGGCTGTTTCTCGGCAGTCTGTTTTTCGGCTGGATCTCCGACAAGGTCGGCCGCCAGAAAATCTTTCTGGTCAGTTTTGTGCTGATCACCGTGGCCTCGGTGATGCAGTTTTATGTCGAAACAGCGATGAGTCTGTTTCTCTGCCGGGTGCTGATCGGCATCGGCTTGGGCGGCGATTTCAGCGTCGGCCACGCGATGCTGGCCGAGTTCTCGCCGAAGAAACATCGCGGCGTTTTGCTCGGTTCTTTCAGCGTGATCTGGACCTTCGGTTACGTTGCCGCAACCTTCGTCGGCACGGCGATGCTCAGCCTTGGCGATGATGCCTGGCGCTGGATGCTGGCATCGTCGGCGATTCCGGCGGCATTGATCCTGATCGCGCGCATCGGCACGCCGGAATCGCCACGCTGGCTGGTCAATCAGGGACGCATCGCCGAGGCGCGGGCGATCGTCAAAAAACACTTGGGCGATAACGTCGAACTCGACGAAACCCGCTCCACGGAAACCCGTTCCGGGTATGCGGTGCTGTTCAGCCGTGAGTACCGCAAGCGCACCGCGTTCAACTGCCTGTTCTTCGTGTGCATCGTGATGCCGTACTTTGCGATCTACACGTTCCTGCCGTCGATTTTGCAGAAGATGGGCCTGGCCGAAGGATTTGGTACCGAGTTGATGTTGAACATGCTGCTGATCCTCGGCGCGCTGATCGGTATCTGGTGCACGATCAAATTCACCCGGCGTGGATTCCTCATCAACTCGTTCATCATTCTCGCGGCGGCGCTGTTTCTGCTGGCGGTACTGCCGGGCAGTGCGGCGTGGCTGATGGTGCTGGTGTTTGGTCTGTTTACGTTGGTGTTGTCGGCGGTGAGCAATCTGGTCGGGGTGTTCCCGGCGGAGAGCTTTCCGACCGAGGTTCGCGCCAGCGGTATCGGGCTGGCGACGGCAGTGAGTCGTTTGGGGTCGGCCGTGAGTACGTTCCTGCTGCCGGTAAGTGTGGCCGGGATCGGCTTGAGCCCGACGATGGGCATTCTCGCGGCGATTCTGGCGATTGGCGCATGGCTGTCGTGGGCGTGGGCGCCGGAGACCAAATCGCTGACGTTGAGTCAGGCGTGCAAGGCGCAGACCACGGTGGAGGGGAGTTCGATTGTGGTGAGCAAAGTCGTCACGCCGATTTGATGTGCAAGGCTTAAAACCTCCCCCTCACCCCAGCCCTCCCGAAACGTCGGACCGCCCCCAAGGGGCGAGGGGGAAAGGGGGCGATCTATGTAATATTCAAAATCTACGTTCGACTCGGTATCTCAGGTCGGCGTAGTTCGAATAATCACCTCGGTCAGTTCCCTCTCCCTCCGGGAGAGGGCTAGGGTGAGGGGCTCTTTCAGGGATTGCTCACCAGGCTCAGCCAATCGGTGAACAGCTTCACTTTCGACAGGCCTTGCTTGTCATTCGCCACATCCAGCCAATAGCCATAAGGCCCGATCACTTCAATCGGAGTGATCGGCACCAGGCTGCCGTTGGCCAACTCCTTCTCGATCATCTGCCGATCAATCACCGCCAGTCCGCCACCCGCCAGTGCGGTGTGAATCACCTGATCGAGTGTGCTGAATTCCAAGCCTTGTCCCGCATCGATATCCTCTCGCCCCATCGCCGCCAGCCAGTTCTCCCAGACCTTCAGGCGTTTGCCGTCATGCAGAATGTGCAACAACGGAAACTCGTGCAGGTCTGGCGCTTGATCGCCGTTAAACAGCTCCGGACTGGCCACCGCAATATGCCGTTCCATGACCAATAGCTGACTGGCGCAGTGCGTTGACGCGGCGAGGCCAAAACGAATGTGGCAATCGATGTCCGCGAGGCTGTCGTGACTGGCCTGATTGGTCACGCTGAGGCTGATGTCGGGGTAGCGCTGGCAGAACGCGCGCAGGTGTGGCGACAGCCAGCGCGTGGCCCAGGTCGGTGGGGCGAGTACGCGCAGGCGCTGGCGCAGATTGGGCACGCGTACCGCTTGCAGGGCGCGCTCCATATGATCGAAGGCTTCGGCCAGATGCGGTTTGAGATTGCTGCCGGCTTCGGTCAGCGAGAGGCCTTGCGGGGTGCGCACGAACAGCGCGACGCCGAGGTAGTCTTCGAGTTGTTTGATCTGGCGACTGACTGCGCCCTGGGTGACGTTAAGGCCGAGTGCGGCCTGGCTGAAGCTGCGATGACGCGCGACTTCTTCGAACACGCGCAGGGTGTTGAGGGAGGGCAGTTGACGCATGGAGGCAGAACCCCGGATCGAGCGTTTGGCTCGGTTTGTTTTTGTAGGTTTTGTTTGTAGGGGGTATCTGACTATTGGTGAGGGTTTGATGCAAGTGGAGTTTGTGCGGGCGCCTTCGCGAGCAGGCTCGCTCCTACCCTGGAATGCATTCCAATGTGGGAGCGAGCCTGCTCGCGATAGCTATTTCATGAATTCGAACAATCTGGATCAGAAGTAGTAACCAACGTTCACATACAACTGGTTCTCCCACTGATCCAGCCCACCCGCAGCCAGACTCTGGGTGTAACTGCTGCCGCCAATGTACGGATCATTCCGGCCAAACAACCACTCGGCCGCGACCCACAATTTGCTCACCGAAAACGAGCTGCCGAGGATCATCCGCTCTGACGTCTTGTAGCCGCTGGCGGATTTGTCGAAGGCGCTGTAGTTGGCGTAAAGCTTGACCCCGCTGACCTGATCAAAGAGGTATTTGCCTCCGACGTCATAGCTCAGGTCGGCCACGTACAGATTGCCGCGACTGGCGACGTTGTAGGTGCCGTCGTAGCCGCCGAGGGTGACCACTTCATCACTGCCGGGATTGCGCGGCGACATCTGTTGCCGCGCCGCTTGCAGTTGCACGCCCCAAGGCCCGTTCTTGCCCAGATAGTGAATGGCCACGGCGTTGCGCCGGCCATCGTTGTGGGTGTCGCGGTTCTGCAGGCTGGAAGTCAGGCCGGAGACGCCGACCTCGGATTTCCACGGACCCAGATCGAGTGCCTTGGCCACGCGCAGCACCACGGTGTTGCGTTCCTGGTTGTCGCTGCCATCGGCGACATAGCTGTCGGCCTCGGAGACGATGCTGGAGTAGCTCACGCCATTGCTGGTGCCTTTGCCTTGCCACGCCGGGCGCAGGTAGTAACCGGCCTGGACGTTCCAGTCGCCACTTTGCTGGATGTACTTGGCGCCGACCTGTTGCACGTCTTCGAGGCCGATAACGTTGCCAAGGGTTTCGTAGAAGGTGCTGCCGAAGTACGGCTGCAAGCCGAACGGCACGGTGTTCAGGCCGACCTGCACTTGCTGATCGGGATTGAATTTGTAGCCGACCCACGCGAACTTGGCGAACTGGATGTCGCCGTAGTTTTTCGTGTACTGGTAGGGATACGAACGACCGTAAAAGCGGTACTGCGCTTCACCGATCCAGCTGTCGGAATTGTACTTGGCACTGAGGAATACCGTGTCGAGACCGAACTTCTGAATGTCGCGATCCGGGTCCAGGTCCCAGCGCGCACGAATGGCGCCGCCCAGATCAAGATTGTCGGTGACCTGCACAGCCATCGCCGGAGCGGCAATGCTGCAGAACAGGACGATGGACGTGGTGCGCAAGCGAAAGGAAGCAGAGAAGGGCATGGAGCGGCTCTCGATTGTTTTTATTAGAGATGCCGCGCAGTTTTGCCATCCGCTGGTGGTTGAACAAACGATAAAAACGGTGAGTAAACCTGCATGGAATGCATGTTACTCGGAAATTCCTGTAGGACAGTCCGGCACAGTCGTGGGATGCTTTGTGCCCTGTCAGTGGTTTTCGAGTGCCTTGATATGAAACGCAAAATGCCCGGCCTGAACGCACTCAAAGCGTTCGAGGTGGCCGGCAGCACCGGTAGTTTTACCCGCGCCGCCGAGTTGCTCAATGTCACCCAAAGCGCCGTCAGCCGGCAGGTGCGGCAATTGGAAGAACAGCTCGGCGAGAGTTTGCTGGAGCGCCGCCATCACCATTTGGAGCTGACCGGTGCCGGCAAGATCCTCCTGCGGGCATTGCACCAGTCATTCGACAAGATCGAGCTGACAGTGCGCAGCATTCAGCAGAAAACCCACTCCAACCGCTTGCATATCAATGCGCCGCCAACCTTTACCAGCCGCTGGTTGATGCCGCGTCTGGGCCGTTTGCGCGAGCAACACCCGGAGCTTGAGTTGAGCATCACCACACGCTTGCAGGACAGCCTCGCGGAAACCAGCACGCTCGATTGTGCGATCCGTTTTGGCGACGGCGAGTGGGACGGTCTCGACAGTTCATTGTTGATTCAGGAGCGCCATATCGCCGTGTGCGCCCCCTCTCTGTATGCCCGTGAAAGTGGCGAGTCGGGCATTGATCTCAATCGCCTGACGTTGTTGCACGTATTGGCCAAGGAGGATCAGCGTTATCTGACCTGGAAACATTGGCTCGATGCGGCGCGGATCACCGGCGTGGATACCCAGGGCGGCTACGAGTTCGATCTGCTGGATCTGGCGATTCGGGCGGCGATCGATGGTCTGGGCATCACCATAGCCGACTGGCACATGGTCGCTGCGGAACTGGCCAGCGGGCAGTTGACGCAAGTGCTGAATGTGCATGTGGAGGGGCACCAGTCGTATTGGCTGGTGACCCGGCCGGAGCAGACCGAGATGCCGCAGTTGCAGGTTTTTTCGCAATGGCTGCAAGAGGAAATCTGGCTGGCGCAGCGCCAGTTAGAGCCCTCGACCGCTGCTATCTGAATCAGCCCAGATTCCCTTGTAGGAGTGAGCCTGCTCGCGATGGCGGTGTATCAGCGAAAAATAGGTGGCTGACACACCGCCATCGCGAGCAGGCTCACTCCTACAGGGGATTTGTGCCGATGCGGGGGGTAACCTGCATTTTTCGAATGTTTAACCGCCCGATAAATCGTTTGTTCAACCCGCCATCGATGACAAGACTGGTGGCATTGATAAAAACAAACGATGGGCGATGCACATGCGAATCGAGCGAAATTTTGTTAACGGCCAATTTATCGAGCCTGCCAGCGCGGCGTTGATCGCGGTCTATAACCCTGCCACCGAAGCGTTGCTCGGCCATGTGACGGGTGCCACCGCCGAAGAAGCCACCGCGGCGGTCGATGCGGCGGCAGCGGCACAAAAGGTCTGGGGCAAACTCACCAGCATCGAGCGCGCCGAACATCTGCGAGCCTTGGCCACCGCCCTTGAAGATCGCGCTGAAACCATCGGTGCCGCACTGGCCGCCGAATCCGGCAAAAGCGTTAGCGATGCCAGCAACGAAGCCCGTTACGCCGCGCAGATCACTCGTTACCACGCAGAGTGGGCGCGCCGTATCGAAGGCGAAATCATCCCCAGCGACAGCCCTGACGAAAACCTGTTTCTGCACCGCGAGCCGATCGGCGTGGTTGCCTGCCTGATCCCGTTCAACTACCCGGTTTACACGTTGCTGCGCAAAATCGCCCCGGCGCTGATCGCCGGTAACACCGTGGTGGTGCGCCCGAGCAACAACACACCGACCTCGGCATTTGAAATTGCCAAAGCGGTGCAGCAATCGGGCATGCCGGCCGGTGTGATCAACATCCTGACCATGGATCACGCCACGGCAGCGGCGGTTTGCACCCATAAGGCCGTGGGCCTTATTACCCTGACCGGCAGCGTCAACGCCGGGCGCATCGTTCTCGATTATTGCAAGGCAAACATCGCCAAACCTTCGCTGGAACTGGGTGGCAAGACCCCGGCGATCATCGAAGCGGATGCCGACCTGGAAGCGGCCGCGACAGCAATCATCGCGTCGAAAACCACGCATTGCGGCCAGTTGTGCACGGCGGTAGAGCGTGTCTATGTGCAGGAAAGTGTCTACGACCGGTTCCTCGCACTGCTCAAGGCCAAAATCGCTGAAGTGAAATTCGGCGACCGCGCCACCGACGCCAACCTGATGGGACCGCTGGTCAACGCCAGTTCGCAGCGGAACATCCATGCTTTAGTCGAGCGCGCCATCGCTGACGGCGCAATCCTCGAAAGCGGTGGCGTGCTGCCGCAAGGCCCGGGGCATTTCTACCCGCCGACGCTGCTCAGCGGTTGCCGTCAGGACATGGAAATTGTTCAGGAAGAAATCTTCGGCCCGGTGCTGCCGGTACTCAAATACCGCGACATCGACGAAGCGCTGGCCATGGCCAACGATCATCAGTTCGGTCTGTCGTCGGTGCTCTACACCGAGAACTACCGCACCGCACAGAAAGTCGCCAACGCCATCGAGGCCGGCGAGTTGTACGTCAATCGCACCCCGGCCGACCCGTATCAGGGCTACCACGCCGGCTGGAAACGCTCGGGCCTGGGCGGCGATGACGGCAAGCACGGCATGCTCGAATTCACCCAGACCCGACTCGTGGTCATGAAGTACTGATCCACCGCAACACGCCTCACGCTGCACCTATAAAAACAATTATCAGGGGCGCCCGGAGCACGGGTCGCCCGAGGTCACTTCAATGTCCAAGCATGCATCCTCTGCTGCCGCTGTTCAGGGTTCCACGTCGGCTGTGAAAAGCCAGAGCGACAAGGGAAGTCGCTATTTCCAATTGATGTTGCTGGTGCTCGCCGCCGGCGCAATCTATCCGATTCTCTATCTTCGTCAGGTCTATCAAACGACCATGCTCGAGGTGTTCCAGATCAACCACAGCGAGTTGGGTTATCTGTACTCGATGCTCGGCACGATTTTTCTGCTCAGCTACTTGCCTAGCGGTTGGCTGGCCGACCGCATTGCGCCGCGCTTTCTGATTTTCTTCTCGCTGGTGGCCACTGGTGCTCTGGGCCTTTGGTACTCGACGGCACCGTCGATGAGCGGGCTGATGATCATCTTCGGTTGCTGGGGGGTGACCACCGGTTTGACCTTTTGGGCCTCGGTGCTCAAGCGCGTGAAGATGATTGCTCATCACACGGAACAGGGCCGGTTCTTCGGGATTCTCGACGGTGGTCGCGGGCTGGTTGAGGCGTTGCTGGCGACGGTCGCGCTGGGTCTGTTCGCGTTTGCCACGGAGACCCGCGGCGAGTCGACCGCCGAAGGCTTCAAACACGTGGTTTATCTGTATGCCTTCACCTGTATCGCCATCGGCTGCTTGCTGGTGCTGATCAAGGACCCGAAGTCGATGGAAGACACGCCCGCGGTGGAGAAGGGCAAGTTCAATCTGCTCAGCGATCTGGGCACGCTGGTGAAGATCCCGGAGCTGTGGCTGGTGACCGCCATCGTGTTCTGCGGGTATCACATCTTCTGGGCGACCTACAGTTTCTCCGATTACTTGCAAGGCAGCGGCATGACGGCGGTCATGGCCGGCACCATCACCACGATCAAGTTGTGGATGCGCCCGATCGGCGGCATCGGTGGCGGCTGGCTGGGCGACAGGTTCTCGAATATCTCGGTACTGATCGTCGCGCTGCTGCTGGCCAGTCTGGCCATCGTCGGGCTTATCGTATTCCCCGCGCTCAACAGCATTGGCCTGTTGATTGCCACGGTGATTTTCATCGGCCTGATGACTTACGCGATTCGTGGTCTGTACTGGGCGATTCTCGACAGCTGCAACATTCCGCTGCGCATCACCGGTCTGGCCATCGGTATCGTCTCGGTGGTCGGTTACATGCCGGATGCCTTTATCCCGCTGATCAACGGCTACCTCACTGAGCACTTTCCCGGCGCCCTCGGCTACAAGCTCTACTTCGGCTACATCGCGACTATCGGTCTGATCGGCACCCTCGCTGCCGTGACCTTGCGTGCCCGAATCAATCGTCAATCTTCGAAAAAAGCAGGTGCCTGAGATGAAAATCATCGCCCTTGAAACCCATATCGTTGCCGTACCGCCACCGCACATCGGCGGCATGTACTGGCTGTTCGTCAAGCTGAAGACCGATTGTGGCATTGAAGGTGTCGGCGAGATCTACGCCGCGACCTTCGGCCCGAAAGCCATGTTGCCGATCATTGAGGACGTGTTCGAACGCTACCTGCTCAATCACGATCCGCACCACATCGAGCGCTTCTTTCGCCAGGCGTATTCCAGCGGATTCACCCAGCGTCCCGATCTGACCATGATGGGCGTGGTCAGCGGTCTGGAGATGGCCTGCTGGGACATCATCGGCAAAGCCGCGAACAAACCGGTTTACGAGTTGCTCGGCGGCAAGGTCAATGAACGTCTGCGTTCCTACACCTACCTGTACCCGGTCAACAGCCGTGGCGAGTACGACTACGACGACCCGGATCTGGCCGCCGAGTGCGCGATAGAGAACATGAACAAAGGCTTCACCGCCGTGAAGTTTGATCCGGCCGGCCCTTACACCGCGTACTCCGGGCACCAGATTTCGCTGGAAGTGCTGGAGCGATGCGAAACCTTCTGCCGCAAGATTCGCGAAGCAGTCGGCGACAAGTGCGACCTGCTCTTCGGTACCCACGGGCAGATGGTGCCCTCGTCGGCAATCCGCCTGGCCAAGCGTCTGGAGAAATACGACCCGCTGTGGTTCGAAGAGCCTGTGCCGCCGGGACAGGAAGAGGCCATGGCGCAGGTCGCGGCGAAGACCAGCATCCCGATCGCCACTGGCGAGCGCCTGACCACCAAGTACGAATTCTTCAAGCTGTTGCAGGCTGGCGGCGCGTCGATTCTGCAGATGAACGTGGCGCGCTGCGGCGGTCTGCTCGAAGCCAAGAAGATCGCCAGCATGGCCGAAGCCTACTACGCGCAAATCGCCCCGCACTTGTACAACGGGCCGATTGGCGCGGCGGCGAGTTTCCAGTTGGCGACCTGTACGCCGAATTTCCTGATTCAGGAAAGCATCGAGACGTGGGGTGGCTTCCACGCGCAAGTGCTGACCAAACCGTTGCAGTGGGAGGACGGCTACATCATTCCGTCCACCGAGCCGGGCCTGGGGGTTGAGCTGAACATGGACGTGGTACGCAAGCATTCGCCGTACACCGGCGAGCGTTTGCACCTGCAGATGGCGCCGACCCCGGTGGACGTGAAAGACAGCTCACCAGCTCGCGGCTGACACAGGCTTTGATTGCCAGGCCAGTCCCCTGTGGGCGTGAGCTCGCTCGCGAATCGACGGGGTGTCAGGCAATGAAAATGCGAGCTGACAGGCAGTCTTCGCGAGCAAGCTCGCTCCCACAAGGGCGGCGAATTTTGTACAACGACTTACGCGGTAACCGTGCATGACATACGACTACATCATCGCTGGCGCCGGCGCCGCTGGCTGCGTGCTGGCCAACCGGCTCTCGGCCTCGGGCCAATACACCGTGCTGTTGCTGGAAGCGGGCGGCAAGGACAGTTCCCTGTGGTTCAAGATTCCGGTCGGCTTCGCCAAAATGTATTACAACCCGACCTTCAACTGGATGTATTACAGCCAGCCACAGAAACAACTGAGCAACCGCGAAATCTACGCACCGCGCGGCAAGGTGCAGGGCGGCTCCGGCTCGATCAACGCGATGATCTACGTGCGCGGCCAGGCTCATGATTTTGATGATTGGGCCGCCAATGGCAACGACGGCTGGGGCTTCAAGGACGTGTTGCCGTACTTCCGCAAACTGGAAAATCATCCACTGGGTGACAGCGAATATCACGGTGGCAGCGGCCCGATCAGTATTACGCCGATGAAGGGCCAGACCCATCCGATCTGCGATGTGTTTCTTGAGGGCTGCTCGGAACTCGGCTATCCGCGCAGTGAAGATTTCAACGGAGCGAAGTTCGAAGGGGCGGGTCTCTACGACGTCAACACCAAGAACGGTCAGCGCTGCTCCAGCAGCTTCGCGCATCTGCATCCAGCACTGAAGCGGCCGAACCTGACGGTCGAGCACTTCGCGCTGGTGGATCGGGTGTTGTTTGATGACGCGCAACAACATGCGACCGGGATCTCGATTACTCAGCATGGCGTGGTACGAACCTTTACTGCACGCAAGGAAGTGATCTTGTGTGCAGGTGCCGTCGACACACCGAAGATCCTGCAACTGTCCGGCGTGGCGGATCGTGAGCTTCTGGCCAAACATCAGATTCCCTTGGTCAAACACCTGCCGGCAGTCGGGCAGAACCTGCAGGATCACCTGTGCGCCAGCTATTACTACAAGGCCAATATCCCGACGCTCAACGATGAACTGAGTTCGCTGTTCGGTCAGTTCAAACTCGGCGTGAAATACCTGCTGACGCGCAAGGGCGCCTTGGCCATGAGCGTCAATCAGGCCGGTGGTTTTTTCCGTGGCGACGCGCAGCAGAATCACCCGAACCTGCAGCTGTATTTCAACCCGCTGTCGTACCAGATCCCGAAAAACAACAAGGCCAGCCTCAAGCCTGAGCCGTATTCCGGCTTTCTGCTGTGCTTCAATCCGTGCCGGCCGACCAGCCGTGGGTATATCGAAATCGCCTCGAAAAATCCCCGGGATGCGGCGCTGATCGATCCGAATTACCTGAGCACGCAAAAGGATATCGACGAGGTGATACAAGGCAGTCGCCTGATGCGCAAGATCATGAATGCGCCGGCGCTAAAGGCCATTACCGTTGACGAGGTTTTGCCTGGGCCGGCGGTAGAAACAGACGAACAGATGTTGCAGTACTTCCGCGATAACTGTGGCTCGATCTATCACCTCTGCGGTTCGTGCGCGATGGGCGCTGACGAGCAGACGTCGGTGGTCGACAAGCGGCTGAAGGTGCACGGTTTCCAAGGGCTGCGGATTGTTGATGCGTCGATCTTTCCGAACGTGACATCGGGCAATACTCACGCGGCGGTGTTGATGGTGGCGGAGAAGGGCGCGGATCTGATTTTGCAGGATGCGTAATGAGTGGTGACAGTTGCGCGTGAGGGTTTTCAGCCGTGTGCACTAGGCTTTTGAGGGGCGGTCGATAGTCAGATCGGCCGGTCTTTCAAGGAGCCTCGGATCATGGATGATCTGGTCAAAGAAGTAATTCCGCTGTTGCAGTACCTGATTCCCGGTTTTTTGTCGGCGTGGATTTTTTATTCGCTGACGGCATTCAAACGACCCGATACGTTCGGGCAGATTGTCCAGGCGCTGATTTTTACATTTGTGATTCAGGGAGCGGTTTTGGGGATTGGGGCGATGTGTTTGTGGGTAGGCTCGAAAGGCTTTTCTGTAGGACGTTGGGATGCCAAGGCCGAAACAATTTGGGCATTCGTTGTGTCGGTGACGCTCGGGTTGCTTTCCTGCTACCTGGCCACGAATGACAAATTGCATGGCTGGTTACGCAGTCGAAATGTCACGAAACAAACTTCCTACCCCAGCGAATGGTTCAGCGTTTTTGCCCAACATCATCGTCTGGTCACGCTACATTTGAACGATGAAAGGCGCGTTTTTGGCTGGCCCGTGGAGTGGCCACCGGAATCCAGCAGTGGCCAGTTCGTGATGCAGAATCCCTGTTGGCTGGATGCCGAAGGGGCAGAAGTGCCTTTTGGCGCTGAGTTTTTGCTGATAGATTCCGGCAAGGTCAAGTGGGTCGAATTCGGCCCGAAATCGGAGGTTTCTTTATGACAGCCAGAGCACCGCAACCAATGCCGGAATGGGTAGCGCGTCGTTACACGAAAGATGGCAAGCCAGTGGCAAATGCGCAGCCTAGAGCACCGAGCGCTCCACCACCGCTGAAGAGCTAGTATTTCCTTAGCCCCAACCCTCAGCCACCGCCCGGCGAATCGCTTCCAGCAACATCGCAAACGCCGGGTTGTCGTTGTTCTCGCGCCAGATCAGATGCAGCTCGCTCTGCACGCCTTCACCCAGATCAATGTCGCGGAACACCACATTCCTGAACACCACACTGGTAGCGCAGCGCGGTACCAGCGCCAGGCCCATCCCGGCATTCACCAGTGCCAGAATCGTCAACGATGAGCCCAGCCACTGCACATAATCCGGCGCAACCCGAGCCGAGCGCAGCATTCCGGTGAGCAATTCGTTGAACGGCGGATACGCGGCATGGGAGTACATCAGGAACGGTTGTTTATCCAGATCACTGACCGCCACTTCAGCCGCCGACGCCAATGGGTGTCCGCTCGGCACCGCCAGTACAAACGGTTCGCGCACCAGGCATTCAGTCGCGTAGCCAGGCTCCAATAGCGGCGCACGGGCGATGCCCAAATCGATGCGTCGCGCGCGCAGGGCTTCGTGCTGCTGGTAAGTGTTCATCTCCGACAGATCGATTTTCACCTGCGGTTGTTTCAGGCGCGCCTCGGCAATCACCTTAGGCAGAAATTCATACACCGCGCTGCCGACAAAACTGATGTTCACCGTACCGATGTCGCCCTCTGCGAACCGTCGGGCAGTGACGGCTGCTTGCTGTGCGCGCTCCAGCAGGTTCTGTGCTTCGACGAAGAACGCCCGACCGGCAGCCGTTAGCGCGACGCTGCGAGTGCTGCGGGTAAACAGTTCGACGCCGAGGTGATGCTCAAGCAACTGAATCTGCCGGCTCAGTGGCGGCTGGGTCATGTTCAGTCGCTCAGCGGCGCGGCGAAAGTTGAGTTCGGTGGCGACGGTGGTGAAGCAGCGCAGTTGAGTCAGTTCGAACATTGATCTAATCCGGGTATCAATCGAATGCCAAGTTAGATTAGACGGGATCAATGATCGCCGTCCATGATCGGCCCATCGCTTTACGCCATCCCTAAAAAAACAAGATCGGGAGTCGCCCCTTGAAAACCCTCCAGAGTCCGCTGGACGTCACGGTGCTTGCCCGTGCCGCCGCCAAGGTCAAGCGCCACGTGCTGCCGCTGTTCGTGGTGATGTTCATCGTCAACTACATCGATCGGGTCAACATCGGTTTTGTGCGCAGTCACATGGAAACCGACCTCGGCATCGGTGCGGCGGCTTACGGCCTCGGTGCCGGTTTGTTCTTTGTTGGCTACGCGCTGTTCGAAGTGCCGTCCAACATGCTGCTGCAACGTTACGGCGCACGGGTCTGGCTGACGCGGATCATGTTCACCTGGGGCGCGGCCGCCATGGCCATGGCGTTCGTTAGAGGTGAAACCAGTTTCTATGTGCTGCGCTTTATTCTCGGCGCGGCCGAAGCAGGGTTCTTTCCGGGGATCATTTATTACTTCACCCAATGGCTGCCAGCCTCCGAGCGCGGCAAGACCATGGCGGTGTTTCTCAGCGGTTCGGCGATTGCCTCGGTGATCTCCGGCCCGGTGTCCGGTGCGTTGCTGCATATCAGTGGCCTGGGTTTGCATGGCTGGCAGTGGATGTTCCTGATCGAGGGTGCCGCATCGGTGGTGCTCTGCGCATTTGTCTGGTTCTGGCTGCAATCGCATCCGCGTCAGGCCAAGTGGCTGAGCGAAGAGGAACGCGAAGCGCTGGTGGCGGCAATTGCCGAAGAGCAGCGCGCTCGTGAGGCGGTGCAAGTGGCCAAACCGTCGATGTTCAAGCTGTTGGCGGATCGGCAGATTGCGCTGTTCTGTTTCATCTACTTCTCCATTGCCCTGACCATTTACGGCGCGACGTTCTGGCTGCCGAGCATGATCAAGAAGATGGGCAACCTCGGTGACTTCCAGGTCGGCCTGCTCAATTCGATTCCGTGGATCATTTCGATTGTTGCTATGTATGGTTTCGCGGCGATGGCCGGCAAGTGGAAATTCCAGCAGGCCTGGGTCGCGCTGACACTGGTGATCGCGGCGATCGGCATGTTCATGTCGACCACTGGCGGGCCGATCTTCGCCTTCGTTGCCATCTGTTTCGCCGCCATCGGCTTCAAGGCTGCGTCGGCGTTGTTCTGGCCGATTCCGCAAAGCTATCTGGATGCGCGCATTGCCGCTGCAGTGATCGCGTTGATCAACTCCATCGGCAACCTCGGCGGCTTCGTTGCACCGACGGCGTTCGGCATCCTCGAAGAAACCACCGGCTCCATCGAGGGCGGTCTTTATGGCCTGGCGGCGACGTCACTGGTCGCTGCGGTGGTGATCTTCTTTGCTCGCACGGCCCCGGGTGCCAAGGGTAAAACTCCGGCAAAGCCCCATGACGAGACCGCCGTTGTCGCGACGGCCAGACCGGCCGCGAGCCATTGAATTGATTGTTGATCTGTCAGGAGCGTTATCTTGAAAATCACCCGTGTCACCGTGACCCCGATTGCCTTTCGTGATCCGCCGCTGCTCAACGCCAGCGGCATCCACGAACCGTTTGCCCTGCGTTCGATCATCGAGATCGAAAGCGATAACGGCTACATCGGCCTCGGCGAAAGCTATGGCGATGCCCCGGCGCTGGCGATCCAGCAGCAGTTGCAGGGGCAACTGATCGGCCTCGACCCGTTCAACCTCAACCAGTTGCGCGCGATCGTGCAGGCCACCGTTGCCGCGAACAAACCTGCAAGCATTGCTGGTGCCGAACTGGCGCCCGGTTCCCACGCCAGTAAAGCAGTGAGCAATGCCTATTCGGCGTTCGAAGTGGCGTTCCTCGATTTGCAGGCGCATTACCTCAATGTGCCGCTGGTGGATCTGCTCGGCGGCGCGATTCGTGAAGAGGTGCCGTTCAGCGCCTACCTGTTCTTCAAGTATGCGCAGCATGTCGATTCGCCGTACAAACCGGACAATTGGGGCGAGGCGCTCAGCGAGCAGCAGATCGTCGCGCAAGCCGCGCGGATGATCGAGGCGTACGGTTTCAAGAGCATCAAGCTCAAGGCCGGCACCTTGCCGCCGGAGCATGAGGTGGCGTGCATCAAAGCGTTGAAAAAGGCTTTTCCCGGTTACCCGTTGCGCATCGATCCGAACGGCAACTGGTCGCTGGAAACCTCGATTCGCATGGCCGAGTTGCTCGGCGATGATTTGCAGTATTACGAAGACCCGACCCCGGGCCTCGACGGCATGGCCGAACTGCACAAGCGTACTGGTCTGCCGCTGGCGACCAATATGGTGGTCACCGATTTCGACGAGTTCCGTCGCAGCGTTGCGCAGAACAGTGTGCAGATCGTGCTTGCCGATCACCATTACTGGGGTGGCCTGCGCGACACGCAGACGCTGGCGAAGATGTGCGATGTGTTCGGTCTCGGTGTGTCGATGCATTCCAATTCACACCTGGGTATCAGCCTGATGGCGATGGCGCATGTCGCGGCGGCGGTGCCGAATCTGGATTACGCCTGCGACACCCATTACCCGTGGCAGGAGCCGGATGAGGAGGTGATCAAGGGTGGCAAACTGCCGATTGTCGATGGTTGCGTGAAGATCACCCGCGCGCCGGGGCTTGGGCTGGAGCTGGACCGGGATCAGTTGGGCAAGCTGCATGATCAGTACCTGACGTGCGGGATTCGTCAGCGCGATGATGTGCGGCAGATGCAGCGCTACAAGCCGGACTGGAGGGCGGTAAAGCCGAGATTTTGATGTCGTGCTCGCTGGCCTCTTCGCGAGCAAGCTCGCTCCCACATTTGATCTGTGGCGTTCACAAATCCTTTGTGGGAGCGAGCTTGCTCGCGAAGGGGGCGACTCATTCCTTCAGAGTGTATGCACCAGCCAATCCCGAAACGCTTTCAGCGACGGCAAATTCTCATTTCGTGGCGGATACACCAGGTAATAGCTGCGGCGACTGGTAATCGCCTCACCCAGCTGCAGCAACTCACCCTTCAACAACTCATCCTCAACCAGAATCCGCGGCACCAACCCCACGCCAATATTGGCCCGCACTGCCTGAATCAAGTGCGAAGTCATTTCAAAGCTCGGCCCGATACGCATGCTGCGGTGCGGCAGACCTTGATGGCTGAACCACTCCGCCCACGCCTGGGCATTGCTGCTGACATTGAGCAGCAGTTGCCCGGCGATGTGTTGTTCGGCGTCGTCGCGCTCGGCGTCGGACAGCTGCGCACTGGCAATCACCACCAATTCTTCCGTGTGCAGGGGCAGGGCGGTCAGCCCCGGCCAGTCACCACCGCCGACACAGATTGCCGCATCGATTTCGCTGGTATCGAAGTCGATCGCTTCGATCCGGGAATGCAAATGCACGGTCATGCCCGGGTGCGCGGTGTAGAAATCCTTCAGGCGCGGCAGCAACCATTTCGAGCCGAAGGTCGGCAGCGTTGCCAGGCGCAAGCTGTGAATGCCCGAACCAAACGCCATGGCCTGCAACGTCGCGCTGCGAATCTGCCCGAGCGCTTCGGCGAGTTCGCGTTGATACATCCGTCCGACATCGGTCAGCACCACTTGCCGGCCTTCGCGCGTGAACAGGCGCATGCCGAGCATTTTCTCGAGAATCTGCACCTGACGGCTGACCGCACTCTGCGTCAGCGACAGTTCATGAGCAGCGCGGGTGTAGCTTTCGTGGCGTGCGGCGGCCTCGAAAGCCAGCAATAACGACATGGAAGGCGTGAGCGTGCGCGGATTCATTCGTAAAAGTCATCAATAGCGGGTCGAATTTACGGTTGTCCCGGCGTTCGCCAGCAATGAACATGGACACCATGAGATGGCGGAGCCTGACGCAATCATTCGTTGCGTACAACTGTTCACCGCCACGCGGCCCGATTTGACCGAGATAACCGACCGATGATTGCCCAGCTGTCCCCCGCCAAAGCCCTGACCAGCGATTACCAGCAGTTCCTCAAAGCCCTGAAAGCCAGCGGCTTTCGCGGTGAAATCAGCGCCGATTACGCCAGCCGTGTCGTGCTGGCGACCGACAACTCGATCTATCAGCGCCTGCCGCAAGCGGCGGTGTTTCCGCTGGACGCTGATGACGTGGCACGGGTGGCGCGGCTGATCGCCGAGCCGGCCTATCAACAAGTGGTGATCACCCCGCGCGGTGGCGGCACCGGCACCAACGGCCAATCACTGACGGACGGCATCGTCGTCGACCTGTCGCGGCACATGAACCGCATTCTGGAGATCAACGTTGAAGAGCGCTGGGTGCGGGTGCAGGCCGGGGTGGTCAAGGATCAGCTCAACGCCGCGCTGAAATCCGCCGGGCTGTTTTTCGCCCCGGAATTGTCGACCTCCAACCGCGCCACCGTCGGCGGCATGATCAACACCGATGCCAGTGGTCAGGGCAGTTGCACCTATGGCAAGACCCGCGACCATGTGCTCGAACTCGACATGATCTTGCGCGGCGGTGAGCGTCTGCACGGTCTGCCTCTTGAGGAAAGCGAACTCGAAGCCCAGTGCGCCCGCGAAGATCGCGTCGGTGAGGTCTATCGCTGCGCCCGGCAGATCATTGATGAGCAGGGTGAACTGATCAAACAGCGTTTCCCCGATCTCAACCGTTGCCTGACCGGTTATGACCTCGCACACCTGCGTGAGGCGGATAACCGTTTCAACCTCAACAGCGTGCTCTGCGGTGCCGAAGGCTCGCTGGGATTTGTCGTCGAAGCGCGGCTGAATGTCTTACCGATCCCCAAGCACACAATGTTGGTGAATATCCGCTACGCCGGGTTCATGGACGCACTGCGCGACGCCCGCGCCTTGATGGCGCTCAAACCCTTGTCGATCGAAACCGTTGACTCGAAAGTCTTGCTGCTGGCGATGCAGGACATCGTCTGGCACGGCGTCGCCGAGTATTTCCCGGAAAGCGCCGAGCGGCCGACCCTTGGCATCAACCTGGTGGAGTTCTGCGGCGAAGATCCCGAAGAGCTGCAACGCCGGGTCGAGGCGTTTGTCGAGCACTTGAGCAGCGACCGTACTGTCGAGCGTTTGGGCCACACGCTGGCGGTCGGACACGCAGCGGTGAACAAAGTCTATGGCATGCGCAAACGTGCAGTAGGTTTGCTCGGCAACGTTGCCGGTGAAGCGCGGCCGCAGCCGTTCGTTGAAGACACCGCGGTACCGCCGCAGCACTTGGCCGAGTACATCGCCGAATTACGCGACCTGCTCGACAGCCACGGCTTGCAGTACGGCATGTTCGGTCACGTCGATGCAGGCGTGCTGCACGTGCGGCCGATCCTCGACATGAAAGATCCGCAGCAAGCGGCGCTGGTGCGTCCGGTGTCCGATGGTGTCGCCGCGTTGACCCAGCGTTACGGTGGCCTTCTGTGGGGCGAGCACGGCAAAGGCTTGCGCTCGGAATATGCGCCGGCCTTCTTCGGTGAACTGTACCCGGCGCTGCAAGCCTTGAAAGTCGCGTTCGACCCGTTCAATCAGTTCAACCCCGGCAAAATCGCCACCCCGGCCAACACCGACGCGGCGCTGCTGAAAATCGATGAAGTCACTTTGCGCGGTGAACTGGATCGGCAGATAGACGAAAAAGTCTGGCAGAGCTACGGCGCGGCCATGCACTGCAACGGCAACGGCGCCTGCTACAACTTCGACCTCGATGATGCGATGTGCCCGTCGTGGAAAGCTACCCGTGAGCGTGCGCAATCGCCCAAGGGCCGGGCTTCATTGATTCGTGAGTGGCTCCGTTTGCAGGGCGAGGCGGGCGTTGACGTATTGTCCGAGGCGATTCGCAAGCCGGCGTTTTTCAGCACGTTGTGGCAGCGCTGGCGCAACAGTCGTGCGCAGGCCGAAGACTTTTCCCACGAAGTCTACGACGCCATGGCCGGTTGCCTGGCGTGCAAATCCTGCGCGGGACAGTGCCCGGTCAAGGTCAACGTGCCGGAGTTTCGTTCGCGCTTTCTCGAGCTGTATCACAGTCGTTATCTGCGTCCGGCGCGGGATTATCTGATTGCTTCGCTGGAGTACAGCATTCCGTACATGGCGCGGATTCCGGCGCTGTATAACGGGTTGATGGGCGCTGCATGGGTTCGCGGGCTGCTGGAACGCGTCGGCGGCATGATCGATGTGCCGTTGCTCAGTCGCTTCGATTTCCACGCGGCGATGCGCCGTTGGCAAGTGCAGCCAGCGACGGTGTCGACCTTGGCGGCGCTGACTCCAGCGCAACGCGAACGCAGTGTGGTCATCGTGCAGGATGCCTTCACGCGCTACTTCGAAGCGCCGCTGTTGGCTGATCTGGTCGAGCTGATTTCGCGTCTGGGTTATCAGGTGTATCTCGCGCCGTTCAGCGCCAACGGCAAGCCATTGCATGTGCAAGGCTTCCTCTCGGCGTTCAACCGCGCGGCGCTGCGCAATGCCCGGCAGTTGCGTGATTTGGCGGACATCGGTGTGCCGTTGCTGGGCCTCGATCCGGCGATGACGCTGGTGTATCGCCAGGAATACCTGAAAGTCCCCGGCATGGAGCAATGCCCGGAGGTGGCGCTGGTGCAGGAATGGTTGCTCAAGGTCATGCCAGAGCAGGCGGCGCAGGATAAAACCGCCTCGTTCCGACTGCTCGCCCATTGCACCGAGAAAACCAACGCCCCGGCCGCGACTCGGCAGTGGGAACAGGTGTTCGAGCGCGCAGGGTTAAAACTGGCCACGCAAGCCACCGGTTGCTGCGGCATGTCCGGGACCTACGGCCACGAAGCGCGCAACCGCGAAACCTCAGCGGTGATCTACGAGCAGTCGTGGGCCCGTCAGGTGGCGGCGCCGGCAGAGCAGGGTGAAGCGTTGGCCACGGGGTATTCCTGCCGCAGTCAGGTCAAGCGCCAGTCGGATCAGGCACTGCGCCATCCGTTGCAGGTGTTGTTGACGGCTCTGCGTCGCTGAGCGGTTCATCGTCCGGAGCGTTGTCCCAGATCAGCCGGGGGTCGAAGCTCATTGCCGAGAGCATGGTCAGCACCACGACCATGCCGAAGAACAGGATGCCCGGTCGCGGTTCGATATCGCCCAGTGTCTGGAACTTCACCAACGCTGCGACCAGTGCGACCACCAGCACATCGAGCATTGACCAGTAGCCGATCAGCTCGACGAAGCGGAACATTTTCGAGCGCTCCCGGCGTGCCCAGCCACTGTCGCGTTGCACCGTGATCAACAACAGCGACAGGGCGACGAACTTGACGCCCGGCACGGCGATACTGGCGATGAAGATGATCAGTGCGATGTCCCACGCGCCATGCTGCCAGAACTCCAGCACGCCACTCATGATCGTGCTGTCGGCGCCGCTGCCGAGCATGGTGGTGTTCATCACCGGCAGCAGATTGGCCGGCACGTAAAACGCCAGCGCCGCGAGCATATAGGCCCAGGTGCGCGCCAGTGAATTGGTCTTGCGCCGGTGCAGCGGCGCATCGCAGCGCGGGCATTCATGCGGCTCGTCGGTCATGTCGCAAGCCAGGCCACAGCTGTGGCACAGGCACAGGTTGAGTTCGCTGGCAGTCGCGGGTCGGTTCATGGAATATCCCATAGGTCGCGGATATCGCGGCCGGCAATCCTGATCATCATCAAACTCAGCACGGCCAATGCGAACAGGCCGATGCCGGGCAACACGTCGAGCAATCCCGCCAGTTTGAACACCGCGACCATCGCCCCCAGCAGGCACACTTCGAGCATGCTCCACGGCCGCAGGGTTTCCAGCCAGCGCATGCACAACTTGAACCCCGGTGCGCGTCGCGATGACAGCGCGAAGCTAAGCACCCAGGTCAGCAGGACCAGTTGAAATGCCGGGGCAATAATGATCGAAATCGCCGCAACCATCGCTATGAAGGTGATCGGCCCCTGACTCAGCGCCAGCACCGAATCCCACAGCGTCGCACTGTTTTTCAGGCCTTTGAGGCTGATGCTCATCACCGGATAGAAATTGGCAAACAGCCACAGCATCGCCGCCGTGAAGGTCAGGGCCAGGCGCTGTTCGACGGTCAAACCGTTGAAGCGCTGGAGCACGCCGCCACAACGCACGCACGAGGTTTTCTGGTGTTTGGCCAGCACGGCTTTTTCGTACACGCAGTCGCAGTGCTCGCAAATGATCAGGTGTTCGGTGTTGACCATGGACAACGCTCGACAACAGGCCGCAAGGGCAGGGGGACCTGATCACTATAGAAGCCTGAGGCTATTGGGCAACCTGGACGGTGTGATCGGCTGCGGTTTTCTGAGAATTGCTATCGATTGGGTTTTGGATTTTGCTTTTTAGTGTTATAAGGTAACGCAACGTTTTCAGGGCAGTCCTTGTCGGCGCCCGCTGTTAACCCTTCGATTGCGAAACGCTCATGACAATTGCGCTCCCCCATTCTGCCTCGCCCACTGGCCGGCTGCTGTCCATTGACGCCCTCAGAGGCCTGGTCATTCTGTTCATGCTGCTGGACCACGTGCGCGAAACTTTTTTGCTGCACCGCCAGGTCGCCGACCCGATGGACATTGCCAGCACTGAACCGGCGTTGTTTTTCAGTCGCACGCTGGCGCATCTGTGTGCGCCAGTGTTCGTGCTGCTGACGGGATTGTCGGCGTGGTTGTTCGGCGAAAAGTACGCAGGCAAGGCCGATGTCAGTGCGTTTCTGTTCAAACGCGGTCTGTTTCTGGTGGTGCTGGAGTTCACGCTGGTGAACTTCGCGTGGACCTTCCAACTGCCACCGAGTGTGATTTATCTGCAAGTGATCTGGGCGATCGGCTTGAGCATGATCGCCCTGTCGCTGCTGGTGTGGCTGCCGCGCTGGCTGTTGCTGACGTTGAGCCTGACGATCATCGCCGGACACAACCTGCTCGACGCGGTGCATTTCCCGGTGGAGTCGGCGCTGCATGTGCCGTGGGCGATTTTGCATGATCGTGGCTGGATCGAAGTCAGTGAAAATCTGCGCCTGCGCACCTCCTATCCGTTACTGCCGTGGATCGGTGTGATCGGCCTGGGTTATGCGCTGGGGCCGTGGTTTGCTCGCGGCGTTGAGGCGGGTTTGCGTCAGTGGCAGCTGCTGATCGCGGGTAGCGCCGGACTGCTCGGTTTTGTCGGGTTGCGGCTGATCAACGGCTATGGCGAAAAACCATGGGCCGTGGGTGACTCGTCGGTGCAAACCCTGATGAGTTTTTTCAACATCACCAAGTACCCGCCGTCGTTGTTGTTTATCGCGCTGACCGTGGGCGCCGGGCTGTTGCTGCTGCTGGCCTTCGAGCGCTTGCAGGATCGTCGCTGGATTCGCTGGCTGACTGTGTTCGGTTCGGCGCCGATGTTTTTCTATCTGCTGCATCTGTACGCGTTGAAGGTTTTGTACCTGATTGGCGTGGCTTTGTTCGGGCTGAATCAGGGTAGCTATTTCGGTTTTTCGTCCGTCTCGGCAATCTGGCTGGCCGCAGTCATTCTGGCGATTGCACTGTTCCCGGCCGTGCGTTGGTTTTCGGCGTTGAAGGCGCGGCGCCGCGACATCGCCTGGCTGAAGTACTTGTAAGCTCCTAACGCCGGTTGCGCACGAAGTCGATAAACGCTTTGAGCGGTGCCGGCACATGACGCCGGCTCGGGTAGTACAGGTGCAGGCCCGGATAGAACGGGCACCAGTCTCCCAGCACTTGCAGCAGACGCCCGCTGGCCAAGTGTTCGCTGACCATGTCTTCGAACACATAGGCCAGGCCCAGCCCTTGCAGCGCGGGCCCGACCATCAGGCTGACATCGCCGAGGGTCAACGGGCCGTTGACTTCGATTTCCTGGGCGATGCCGCCGCGTTCGAGTTCCCAGCGGTACATCGAGCCGCTGGGAAAGCGGTGGCGGATGCACGGCAGTCCGTGCAGGTCTTCGGGCTTTTGCGGTGCTGCGTGGCGTGCAAAAAAGGCTGGCGATCCGACCACCACCGAACGCATTGTCGGGCCGATCGGCAGCGACACCATGTCGGCTTCCAGACGATCGCCGAAGCGCACGCCGGCATCAAAACCGTTGGCGACGATATCCAGCAGTGCATCGCTTTCCACCACTTCCAGGCGGATGTCCGGATAGGCCAGCAAAAACTCACTGGCAATCGGCAGCAACACCAGTTCGCAGGCTTGCCGCCCGCAGGTGATGCGCAGGTTGCCCGAGGGTTTATCGCGGAAATGGTTGAGGTCTTCCAAAGCATCGTCGATGTCGCGGAATGCCGGTTTCAGTCGGGCATACAGGCGTTCGCCAGCCTCAGTCAACGCCACGCTGCGGGTGGTGCGATTGAACAGGCGCACGCCTAGACGATTCTCTAGTGCCTTTACTGAATGGCTTAACGCGGACGGCGTCAGGCCTAGCTCGATTGCCGCTTTGCTGAAATTCAACTGCTGAGCGGTGCAGAGAAATACCGAAAGATCTGCCGCTGAAGGGGTTTTCATCTGTGAATGCCTTTCACAAAGCCATGCAAATTTGTTGGGATTATCGCATCAGTAGCACGGCTTTAAAGTCGCATCAACGTCGACCAGATTTGAGGCTGCTCGCTTTCTTTTTTATCGACTGGAAACGGTGGTGGATTTTTCTGCGGATTTCGCGCCTTATTCGCTGCGTTATGCAGCTTTTTGATTGCTCAAAGGATGGAATGATGAACGCTTTGACTCAGCCGCACGGAGCGCGCGACAAGTTGCTCATACTCGCGGCCGTGTGCCTCTCGGCACTGGTCCTGCCGTTAAGTTTTACTGGCGGTGCGGTGGCGACACCGGCCATCGGCCGGGACCTGGGCGGCAGCCCGGTGGCGCTGACCTGGATCACCAATGCGTTCATGTTGTCGTTCGGCAGTTTGCTGATGGCCGCCGGCGCGTTGGCTGATGTGTATGGACGCAAACGCCTGTTCACCTTCGGCATGTTGCTGTTTACCGCCGCGTCGTTTGCGCAGAGTCTGGCGCCTTCGGTGTTCTGGCTGGATGTATTGCGCGCTGTACAAGGTGTGGCGGGGGCGGCGGCGCTGGCCTGCGGCTCGGCGGCGCTGGCGCAAGAGTTTGAAGGGCATGCCCGGACTCGAGCGTACAGCGTACTCGGCACTACGTTCGGCATTGGTCTGGCTTTCGGTCCGCTGGTGGCCGGCGCGTTGATCGAGGCATTCAATTGGCGGGCGATTTTTGTCTTTACTGCGTTGATTGGAATCATCGCGCTGGTTTTCGGTGTGCCGCGCATGCGTGAAACCCGCGATCCGCACGCCAAAGGGCTGGACTGGCCGGGCACGCTGCTGTTCAGCGCAATGCTGGCGCTGTTTACGTTTGGCCTGATCCAGGCGCCGGACAGTGGTTGGAACAGTCCACTTGTGCTCGGTTTGCTGTGCGCTTCGGCGGTGCTGCTGGCCGCCTTCGTGATCGTCGAGATGCGTGTCGAACGGCCGATGCTGGATCTGACGCTGTTTCGTTATCCGCGATTCATCGGCGTGCAGATGCTGCCGATCGGCACCTGTTTCTGCTACATCGTGCTGGTGGTGATGTTACCGCTGCGCTTCATCGGCGTTGAGGGGCTGAGCGAGATCGACGCCGGTCTGCTGTTACTGGCGTTGTCGGCGCCGATGCTGGTGGTGCCGATGCTGGCCGCATCGCTGGCGCGCTTCGTTTCCGCCGGCATCTTGTCCGGTGCCGGATTTCTGATGGCCGCTGTGGGCTTGCATTGGCTGAGTCTGTACAACGTCGGTGAGCCGAAAATCGCCTTGGTGGTGCCGATGCTGCTGATCGGCATGGGCGCCGGTTTACCGTGGGGGCTGATGGATGGTTTGTCGGTCAGTGTCGTGCCGAAAGAGCGCGCCGGCATGGCGGCGGGCATCTTCAGCACTGTGCGAGTGGCGGGTGAGGGGATTGCATTGGCGATTGTCGCGGCGCTGCTGGCGTCATTGCTGCACGCCGATCTGTCGAGTGCCCTGCACGCAGTGACAGGCAGCGCTGAGGCGTCGCTGATCGCCGAGACCGCGCACCGGGTAACCACCGGCGATATGGCGCATGCGATCAACACCGTGCCAGGTCTGGCCAATGAACGTTTGGTGCAAGGTTATGCGGCGGCGTTTCAGTATCTGCTGCACATCCTGACGGTGATCACCCTCGCATCGGCGGCGGTGGTGCTGGGGTTGTTGAGCAAAGATCGCAGCGTCGCCGAGCCACAACAGGCTGCAGCATAAACCCACTGTGGGAGCGAGCCTGCTCGCGAAAGCGGTGAGTCAGCAACGGATGTGTTGACTGATATTGCCTCATCGCGAGCAAGCTCGCTCCCACTTTGGATTGTGCCAAGCCAGCTATTTTCAATCTGTCTGCGAATCCCTGTGGGAGCGAACCTGCTCGCGAAAGCGGTGAGTCAGCAACGGATGTCTTGACTGATATTGCCTCTTCGCGAGCAAGCTCGCTCCCACTTTGGATTGTGCCAAGCCAGCTATTTTCAATCTGTCTGCGAATCCCTGTGGGAGCGAACCTGCTCGCGAAAGCGGTGAGTCAGCAACGGATGTCTTGACTGATATTGCCTCTTCGCGAGCAAGCTCGCTCCCACTTTGGATTGTGCCAAGCCAGCTATTTTCAATCTGTCTGCGAATCCCTGTGGGAGCGAGCCTGCTCGCGAAAGCGGTGAGTCAGACAATGGAGATGTTGACTGGGCCGGCCTCTTCGCGAGCAGGCTCACTCCTACAGGGGTTTCCGGTGTCTGGATTATTTACGATCCAGCCACACGGTCTGCGCGTTACAGAACTCGCGTACGCCGAAGTGCGACAGTTCACGTCCGAAACCGCTCTTTTTCACGCCGCCAAAGGTCACGCGCGGGTCGCTGGCGGAGTAGCCGTTGATGAACACGCCGCCAGTCTCCAGTTCGCTGGTCAGTTGCTGGGCCAGTGCCACGTTGGCGGTGTAGATCGTCGCGGTCAGACCGAACTCGCTGTCGTTGGCCAAGGCCACGGCGTGCGCACAATCGCGGGCAGTGATGATCGAGGCCACCGGGCCGAACAGCTCCTGTTTGAACGAGGTCATGCGGTCGGTGACGTCGGCCAGCACGGTCGGCTCGTAGTAGTTGCCCGGGCCTTGCGACTTGCCGCCGCCGAGCAGCAGGGTGGCGCCTTCTTCCAGGGTGTCGCGCACTTGCTGATCGAGTTCGTCACGCAGGTCGAAACGTGCCATCGGGCCGATGTAGGTCTCTGCGGACAATGGATCGCCGACCTTCAATTTACGCGTAGCCTCGACGAACTTGCGGGTGAACTCTTCAACCACGCCTGCTTCGATGATCAATCGTTTGGCCGCTGCGCAGACCTGACCGGAGTTCTGATAGCGACCGATCACAGCGGCTTGCACGGCTTCATCCAGATCGGCGTCGTTGAGCACGATAAACGGATCGGAACCGCCGAGTTCCAGCACGCATTTCTTCAGCGCGGCACCGGCCTGAGCGCCGATGGCCATGCCGGCACGCACGCTGCCGGTCAGGGTCACGGCGGCGATACGCGAGTCGGCGATGGCAGTGGAAACGCCTTCCGGGGTGACGTTGATCACTTCAAACACGCCATCGGCGAAACCTGCGCGGGTGAAGGCGTCGCGCAGCAGATAGGCGCTGCCCATCACGTTCGGCGCATGTTTGAGCACGTAAGTGTTGCCGGCGATCAGCGCCGGCACGGCACCGCGCAGCACTTGCCAGATCGGGAAGTTCCACGGCATTACCGCGAGGATCGGGCCGAGCGGACGGTATTCGATGCGCGCCTTGCCGCCTTCAACCTGGGTCGGTTCAGCGTCAAGCATGGCCGGGCCATTCTCGGCGTACCACTCGCAGAGCTTGGCGCATTTCTCGATTTCACCACGGGCCTGAGCAATCGGCTTGCCCATTTCCTGGGTGATCATCGTGGCCATGGCTTCGCTGGTTTCACGCAACGCACCGGCCAGGGCGCTCAACAAGCGCGAGCGATCTTGCAGCGGCTTGCGCTTCCACTTGCCAAAGCCATAGGCGGCGCGGGTCAGCGCAGCGTCAAGGGCAGTGGCGGATTCAAACGCGTAGTGACCGATCTGCTCGCCGGTGGCGGGGTTGATCGAGATGGCGTGGGTCTGGCTGGAAATCTGGCTCATGGCATCGTCCTGCATGTTCGTCGGATGGGCCTAGAGTAGGGTGGTGTTTGTTTTCTGGAAACTGAATAATAAAGATCGTTTCTTTCACGATTGGAGAATGACTGTGGATCTGGTGCAGCTGGAAATCTTCAAAGCCGTTGCCGAGCACGGCAGCATCAGCGCCGCCGCCACGCAGATTCATCGCGTGCCGTCGAACCTGACCACGCGGATCAAGCAGCTTGAGCAGGATCTGGGCGTTGATCTGTTTATCCGTGAGAAAAGCCGTTTGCGCCTGTCGCCGGCCGGGTGGAGTTTTCTTGAATACGCGCGACGGATTCTCGATCTGGTGCAAGAGGCCCGGGCAACGGTGGCGGGGGAGGAACCGCAAGGCGCGTTTCCGCTGGGGTCGCTGGAAAGCACGGCAGCGGTGCGCATTCCCGAGTTGCTGGCGGCGTACAACCAGTTGCACCCCAAGGTCGATCTCGACCTTTCGACCGGCCCCTCGGGCACGATGATCGACGGCGTGCTGTCCGGGCGTCTGGCTGCAGCGTTTGTCGACGGCCCGGTGCTGCATCCGACGCTGGAAGGTGTGCCGGCATTCGAGGAAGAAATGGTCATCATCGCGCCGCTCAACCACGCGCCCGTCAAGCGCGCGGCGGATGTCAACGGCGAGAATATTTATGCCTTCCGTTCCAACTGTTCCTACCGTCACCACTTTGAAAAATGGTTCAGCACCGACGCCGCCGTACCGGGCAAGATTTTCGAAATGGAGTCCTATCACGGCATGCTCGCCTGCGTCAGTGCAGGCGCCGGGCTGGCGCTGATGCCGCGCAAAATGCTGCAGAGCATGCCCGGCAGCGCGACCGTCAGCGTCTGGCCATTGGCGGCGGATTTTCGCTATCTGACCACGTGGCTGGTATGGCGGCGGGGCACGGTATCGCGCAGTCTGAGTATGTTTGTGCGCTTGCTGGAAGAGCGCGGGGTGGTGCGTGCAGATGCATGATCGCGTCTGCCGCGCACTGGGTTGCCGTTATTGCCCGTCGATGCTGCGCGGCAGATTCAGCGGATTACTCTCGCGCAACACCTCTGGCAACAACTCATCCGGAAACCCCTGATAAGCCACGGGCCGTAAGAAGCGCTCGATCGAGGTCATGCCCACGGAAGTGAAGCGGCTGTCCGATGTAGCCGGAAAAGGGCCGCCGTGCACCGTAGCAAAGGTCACTTCCTGTGGATGCGCGAAGGCGTTGACCACGATGCGTCCAGTGCGGCGTTCGAGAATCGGCAGCAGGCGCCGCGCCAATCCCAGATCGACACTTTCAAGGTGAATCGCCGCGCTGAGCTGTCCCTTGAACGAACGGGCGATTGCCAGCAGCTCAGCTTCATCACTGACCGATACCAACAGTGCCGACGGGCCAAACACTTCGTGGGCCAACCCCGGCTCGCTGAGCAATTGGTGGCCCTCGACTTCCAGCAACACAGCGCGTCCAGCGAATGTGGCATCGGCCGGCGTGCCTGCCGCGATCACCTGCGCGCCGGCACCTTCCATCGCAATCAGACCCTCGACGTAGGCACCATGAATGCCCGGCGTCAGCATTGTTCGCGCCGGTGCCGCGCTGACCCGTTTGCACATGGCGTTGCGCAGCTCTTCAAACCCCGCACCACGGATGGCGATCAGGATCGACGGACACAAACAGGCCTGCCCGACGTTGACCAGCATGCGCTCGATAAAGCCGTCGCCGATTTCGGCGCCGCGAGCCGCCAGCGCCTCGGGCAGGATGAAGGTCGGGTTGACGCTGGTCATTTCGGTGAACACCGGGATCGGCTCGGGGCGCAATTGCGCACGGCGATAGAGCGCCATGCCACCCGGTTCGGAGCCGGTGAAGGTCACGGTTTTGATCAACGGATGATCGACCAGCGCTTCGCCGATGGCATTGCCGCCGCCACGCACCATCGAGAAAACGCCTTCGGGCAAGCCATGCGCCTGCACGGCTTTACGAATGGCTCGCGCCTGGATTTCCGAGGCGCCGGGGTGGGCGTTGTGCGCCTTGAGAATCACGGTAGCGCCGGCCGCCAATGCTGACGCGGTATCGCCACCCGCCACCGAGTAGGAAATCGGGAAGTTGCTCGCGCCGAAAATCGCCACCGGGCCGATGGCGATTTTTTGCAAGCGATGATCCATCCGTGGACGCGGCTGACGCTGGGGTTGTGCCGGGTCGATCGCCAGTTGTAGAAAGCGGCCCCGGCGCACCACATCGGCGAACTGGCGGAACTGGATCGCGGCTCTCAAAGCTTCGCCCTCAAGCTGAGCTTCGGGCAGCCCGGTTTCCAGTGCCGCGCGTGCCGTCAGTTCGCTGCGCACCTCATCGAGGTTGTCAGCGATGCTCTCGAGAAACGCGGCACGCTCGGCCAGCGAGGTGTGGCTGTAGTGGTCGAACGCGGCATCGGCGAGTGTTGCAGCCTGATCAACCTGGGCCGCACCGCCGAAAGCGAAGTCCGGTTCTATCCGTTGATCGGTGGCCGGGTTCAGCGCTTTCATCGTGCCTTCGGTGGCGGCGACATCCGCCGCGCCGATCAGCAAATGGCCGGTCAGGCTCATTTCGATTCACCTTGGGATTTGAGGTTGGCAATCAGTTCGTCGGTGCTGGCAATCACGTGAGCGAATGTCGGGCCGTTGAGTTCGTGGGCGGCGTGCATCATTTCCGCTTTGAAGGCCGCTGTTGCATCGCGGACCAGGGTGACGTGGTAGCCCAGTTCCGAGGCATAGCGCGCGGTGGCTTCGATGCAGGTGTTGGCCAGCAGGCCGACGATGATTACGTGGGTGATGCCTTGCTGCTTCAGGCGAAAATCCAGGTCGGTGTTGGCGAAACCACTGGAACCCCAGTGTTCTTGAACCACGATGTCGCCGTCCTTCGGCGCAAAATCCGGGTGCCATTCGCCGCCCCATTCGCCCCGGGCAAAATGATGCATGTGCATGATTTTGCATTGGGTCGGGGTCGGGTGGTCCCAGGTTTCGTAGTCGCCTTTTTCCCAGCGATGATGGGGTACGATGACCACCGGAATGTTCAGGTCGCGCACCGTGCGGTCGAGTTTGCGCAGGTTGTCGAGCAGGCCGTTCTGCTCGGCCATGGGTTTGATCAAAGGGAAAATCTTGCCACCCTCCGAGAGAAAATCGTTGTACGGATCGACCAACAGGTAGGCGGTTCTGTCCAGCGGATAGGGGATATTCGACATGGCTGCTTGCTCCGGCAATGGGATTATCGGTGCACAGGGCTTGTCCCGGCATCGTGTAGATATGATAATCATAGTAACTGTAAAAGAGGCAAGCCCTGATGGCAGTAAACGATAGCCTTCCCGACACGCTGTGCCCGATTTCCCGGGCCGAGACGATCGTCGGCGACCGCTGGACCGTGCTGGTTTTGCGCGAGTTGTTCATGGCCAATCATCGCTATGACGAGATTCAGGCGCAGACCGGCGGCACGCCGCAAATGGTCGCCGCGCGTCTGAAAAGTCTGGAAGCGGATGGGCTGGTCGAGCGCCGGTTGTACAACGAACGGCCGAAACGCTACGAATACCACCTCACCGCGAAGGGCGAGGCGTTCTATCCGGTGATCATCGCGTTGCGTGCGTGGGGAGAGACTTGGTGCAAATCACCGGAGGAGGGGCTGGCGGTGAACATGACCCACAAAAACTGCAACCACAGCGCCGGTCTCGGGCCGCTGTGCGAGCACTGCGGTGAACCGTTGCGTCGGCAAGATTTGGTCAGCCAGCCACAAGCAGCCTACGCCGCCGAACGGCAGGCGCGGCGTGAGGCGTTCAAAAGCAAATAACCGCGATCACGGCGTGCCATTGCGACCGTGCAGTAAGTAGTCTGGGCGCTGGCTCAAACGTTCGTAATAGGCTTTCACAGCGGCAAAATCCGGGTGAGCCAGTGGGGTTTCGAACCAGCGGTTCACCGACAGCCCGATGGGAATATCCGCCAGGGAAAACGTCTCGCCACTGACGTAAGCGCCGGTCTTTTCCAATTGCCGGTCGAGGATGGCCATGTTTCGCGCCCAGTCGCGGCAACCGGCTGACAATGCGGCGCTGTCCTGATGTTCCGGCGATTGGCGCACCAGCGATAGAAACGCGTACGACCACGAGCGATTCAGCTCCGATGCCTGCCAGTCGATCCACTGATCAACCCGCGCCCGGGTTTGCGCGTCAGTCGGATAAAGGTGCAAACCGTCATAACGCGACACCAGATAACGAATGATCGTGTTCGATTCCCACAACGTGAAGTCGCCGTCCTGAATCACCGGCACCATGGCACAGGGATTGAGCGCGAGAAACTGCGCATCGTGCGTCGATCTGAATCCCGAACCCCAGTCTTCACGCTCGAAAGGAATCTGCAGTTCAGCGCAAGTCCACAGGACTTTGCGCACGTTGATCGATGAGGCTTTACCCAGTATTCGCAGCATTGGATTTCCCTTACCCAATAATCGTCAGGCCTGAAGTAATACCACACCGCAATAGACAAGGCCCGCACTGGGCGGGCCTTGGTTGTTCATCAGGTCAAAATCACAGACTGCTCGCCAGTTTCCCGCCCATCATCCGCCGACGATAGGAGGTGTCCCGATTGGCCAGCCAGAAGTACAGCGGCGAGGTCACCAGCAGCCCCACCAGCCAGGACAGGTCCGCACCGTTGATGTGCGCCGACACCGGGCCGACGTAAAGCGGCGTGTTCATGAACGGGATCTGCACGGCGATGCCGATCGCGTAAGCCAGCAACGCCTGCGGGTTGTAGCGGCCGTAGATGCCGCCGTCGACCTGGAAGATCGACTGGATGTCGTACTGACCTTTGTGGATTGCGTAGAAGTCGATCAGGTTGATCGCCGTCCACGGCACCAACACCACCAGCAACACCAGCACCATGTCGACGAAGTGGCCGATAAAGTCTTTCGAGGCGCCGACAGCGGCAAAGCAGCAGGCCAGCAACACGATGATCGAGATCACCGCACGGCTTTTGGCGGTAGGAATCCAGCGGTAGGCGAAGGTTTGCACCAGGGTGATCAGCGACAGCACCGCGCCGTAGAGGTTGAGGGCGTTGTGGCTGATTACGCTGAGCAGAAACAGCACCAGCATCAGCGGGCCAATGGAACCGGTGGCGAGTTTCACCGCGTCCATGGTGTCCATGCCGACGGGCGTTGCCAGCACCGCGACGGCACCGAAGATGAACGCCAGACTCGACCCCAGCGCTGAACCCAGATACGTGGTCCAGAACGTCGACGAGACTTTAACGTCCGCCGGCAAGTAACGCGAATAATCAGACACGTAAGGCGCAAACGCGATCTGCCACAACGCCGCCAACGACACAGTGGCCAGCCAGCCGGACAGGTTGAAGCTGCCGCGAGTGAGGAAATCATCGGTTTGAATGTGGGTAAAGATGTAGCCGAAACCGACAACGATGCCGATCCCCAACACCCACGTGCCGATGCGGTTGAGCACGTGGATAAAGCGGTAGCCGATGATGCCGATGACTCCCGAACCGACTGCGCCGATGACGATGCCGACCGGCACCGGAACGCTGTCGACCACGCCATGCAGCGACTTGCCGGCCAGCACGATGTTGGAGGCGAAAAAGCCGATGTACATGACGCCGGCAATCAACACCACCAACAGCGCGCCGAGGGAGCCGAACTGCGCACGGCTCTGGATCATCTGCGGGATGCCCATCTGCGGGCCTTGCGCCGAGTGCAGCGCCATCAACACGCCGCCGACCAGATGGCCGACGAGAATCGCGACGATGCCCCAGAGCAGATTCAAGTGAAACAACTGCACGCCCAGTGCACCGGTGACGATGGGCAACGGCGCGATATTGCCGCCGAACCAGAGCGTGAACAGATCCCTGACCTTTCCGTGGCGATCTTCGGGGGGCACGTATCCTATCGTGTGTTTTTCAATCAGCGGAGCGGAGGATGCTGTTGGGGTAGCCATGACGAACTCCAAGGCAAGGATGAGTACGTGGACGTACTTCGGCAAGCGCCGGCACGGGCGGCGCATTTCTTGTTGAAGTGATCATGTGCAAAGCGTCGGGATAGATAAATTAGTAAGTTTGTTGCTACAGACCTTAAAAAAAATATGCTTCGGCTGACGCCTGCGTCCGGTATGTTCAAGCTTGATCGTGCGCCAGGGAAACAGGGCGAACACTCGCGCTCTTCGGGAGACTCATATGGCCGCCTATAACCTGCGCCAGCTCAAATACTTCGTCACCACCGCCGACTGCGGCAGCGTTGCCGAGGCCTCGCGCAAGCTCTACATCGCGCAGCCGTCGGTCTCCACCGCGATCAAGCATCTGGAAGAAAGCTTCGGCGTGCAGTTGTTTATCCGCCATCACGCCCAAGGCGTCTCGCTGACGCCCAGTGGCTCGCGGTTCTATCGCAAGGCGCTGGAGTTGCTGCGGGTGGCTCACGAGTTCGAACAAAATGCGCTGGCTGACAATGACGTGGTCGCGGGGCAGATCGATATCGGCTGTTTCGAAACCGTCGCACCACTGTACTTGCCGCGTTTGATCGCCGGCTTCAAGTCGCGCTGGCCGGGGGTGGAAATCCGCATTCGTGATGGCGAACAACAAGAGTTGGTGCAGGCCCTGACCGCCGGCAGCATCGACGTGGCAATGATGTTCGAGCACGACCTGGACAGCACCATCGAAACCACGCCGCTGATGCCGCCGCAACAGCCTTATGCGTTGCTGCCGGCCAGCCATCGCTTCGCGCAACAGGCGAAAGTCTCGCTGCATGATCTGGTGTTGGAACCGATGATCCTGCTCGACGTGGTGCCGAGCCGCACCTATTTCGTGAGCATCTTCGAGGAACGCGGACTGACGCCGAACATCGTCTTCAGCTCACCGTCGATCGAGATGGTGCGCGGTATGGTCGGTAACGGTTTCGGCTTTTCGATTCTGGTGACCAAACCGTTCAGCGACTACACCTACGACGGCCAGCAAGTGGTGTGCGTGCCGCTGGTGGAAAACGTCACCGGTTCGGGATTGTCGGCGGCCTGGCTGCGGCGGGTGCAACTGACCAAACCGGCGCAGTTGTTTGTCGATCATTGCCGCGAAGAACTGGCCCGAGTGCACCCGTGAGGGCGGTCGGGCCGGGGTTCAATCACTGATAAACGCAAGCATGCGCTGAAGCATCTGATCGCACGCCTGCAACTGATCGAGGCTGACAAACTCATCGGGCTTGTGACCCTGATCCATGCTGCCTGGACCGCAGACCACCGTGGGAATGCCCACCGCATCAAACAACCCGCCTTCAGTGCCGAAGGCCACGGTGCCGAAATCCGTTGAACCGCAGAACGCAGAGATCAACTCGGCGGCCTGGCTTTGCGCATCGGTGGCCAGCCCCGGATACGCCGATAAGGCGCTGAAGCGAATATCACTCTGCGCACTGACCGCGCGCATACGTGGCAGCACTTCGCGTTCGGCGTAGGCTTGCAGCGCTTCGGCAACGAGCGCCGGATCCTGCGAGGGCAGGGCGCGGATCTCGAAATCGAAACGGCAATCGGCCGGCACGATGTTCAAGGCCTTGCCGCCGCTGATCACACCGGTCTGCACCGTGCTGTAGGGCGGATCGAAGCGCGCATCGTGATGCTCCGGCGCTTTCAGTTGCTGACCGAGGCGACCCAGTTCGCCGATCAGTTCGGCGGCGTATTCAATCGCGTTGACCCCGAGCGGTGCATAGGCCGAATGGCACGGATGGCCCTGCACATCGCAGCGCATTGCCAGTTTGCCCTTGTGGCCGAGCACCGGTTTCAATTCGGTCGGTTCGCCGATGATGCACAGCAATGGCTTGATCGGGTGTTGCTGCAAAACCTTGAGCAACGAACGCACGCCGAGGCAGCCGACTTCTTCGTCATAGGACAAAGCAATGTGCACCGGCATGCGCAGCGGCGTTTTAACCAGTGACGGCACCAGGGCGAGCACACAGGCGATGTAGCCCTTCATGTCCGCCGTGCCACGGCCGAACACTTTGCCGTCGCGCTCGGTCAGTTCGAACGGCGGCAGCGTCCACGGCTGGCCATCGACCGGCACCACATCGGTGTGCCCGGACAGCACAATGCCCGGTTGATCCACCGGGCCGATCGTGGCGAACAGGTTGGCTTTGCTGCGCTCATCGTTGTAGATCAGCGCGCATGGCACGTCGAGACCTTCGAGGTAATCGCGGACGAATTCGATCAGCTGCAAGTTGGATTCACGGCTGGTGGTATCGAAACCCACCAACGTCTTGAGCAACTCGACGCTGTTCATCGGTCATCACCGGCCACGCCATAACCCGGTGCCTTGGCCGGATCGAGGGCGCGGTCGATGTAATCCTGAAGCTGCGGCGCATAGGCATCCCAGAGAGTTTGCAACTCGCCGATCGGGTCTTCATCAGCCCAATCCACGCGTAGATTGACGATCGGCCAGGTCTGCTCGCCGACCACCACGACAGCGGCCGAATGCACCGGGCCGGCTTCACCACCGAGGGCTTGCGCGGCGTGCAGGGCCTTGAGCAGACGATCAGCGAGTTGCCCTTCGCCATCCTCGAAGGCGCTGACCATGGCTTCGATCACCGAACGCCCGGCGAGCATGTTGCCAGCGGCGACGCATTGTTCGCCGCTCACGGCATTGTGCACGCCGAGGGTTTGCGCACCGCTGAAATGTGCGGTCTGGCCGAGGTGGTTGATCGCGGTGATCTGCCGGTACTGACTGTAGCCGTTGCGCGTGAGGACTTTGTCCAGCGCATCGTCCGGCGCTAGACCTTGCTCCATCAGCGCAAGGACTTCCGGGCCGAGAGACGGCAGGGTGATGTTCTGGCTCGACACCGCGCCAACACCCGGCAGCAGCCACGGGCAGCGGGCGCCGACGGCGATGCTGGAGGAACTGATGGCGACACCGAACTGGCCGGTTTCGGCGCAGCGGGCTGCGATTGAAAAGGTCATCTATTGAACTCCTTGTGTGTCTGGACTGGCCTCATCGCGAGCAGGCTCTCTCCTACGTTGAAATACATTCCCCTGTGGGAGCGAGCTTGCTCGCGAAGGCCGCGACTCGGTGTGATGCCTTACTCAGGAATCACCGCAATCACATCAATCTCCATCAACCACTGCGGCTGCCCCAACGCCGACACCACCAGTCCGGTGGAGATCGGGAACACGCCTTTAAGCCACTTGCCGACTTCGCCATACACCGCCTCGCGATAACGCGGGTCGATCAGGTACGTGGTGGTCTTGACGATATGGCTCATGTCGCTGCCGGCTTCTTCGAGCAGTTGCTTGACGTTGCGCATGGCCTGTTCAGCCTGCGCGCGTGGATCTCCGAGGCCGACCAGATTGCCGTCGAAATCCGTGCCGACCTGACCGCGTACATACACCGTGTTGCCGGCGCGCACGGCCTGGCACAGGTCATTGTCCAGCGTCTGGTTCGGGTAGGTGTCCTTGGTGTTGAACATGCGAATGCGAGTGTGGGTGGGCTGGCTCATGGAAAGCTCCTGAAGAAGGTATGCCCGGCGCAATCGGCGCCGGGGCGTAAAGGGCTGTCAAGCGTCGACGGTGTCGGCGGCTTTGCTGTGGCTGTTCTGGTGCAACTCGGCCTCGCGCTGTTCGGCATCGCGGTAGTCGAGGTACTTGCGCTGGGTGGCGATGTGGTCGGCGACGTGTTTGGCGTCGTGCCAAACCCCCCAGATAAATGACGAACCCCGGCGCGACTGCCACGGCAGACCGAGGAAATACACCCCCGGCTCACTCGACACGCCGCGCTGATGCACAGGCTTGCCCTTGTCATCGAACGCCGCGACCTGCAGCCACGAGTAATCCACGGCGAACCCGGTGGCCCAGATGATCGAAGTGACGCCGGCCTCGGCCAGATCCAGATCGGCCAATGGATTTTTCACGCACTCAGGGTCGGGATAGGTTTCGCGCGCTTCCGGTTCTTCCGGCAGATCGAGGCCGTTGCGCTCGATGTAGGCATCGGCGGCATCCAGCAGCGCCAGATAATTCTCGTCGCCGCGAGTGAGGTTGCCGACCAGGTCCTGCTTAAAGGTCACCACGCCGTTATTGAACGATTCGGTGACGCCGACCAGGGTCATACCGCGATGGGCCAGACCACGGAAATCGATGGTGCGACCGCCATGGGCACCGCTGACCGCGATGGTCACGTGCTCGCGCCCCGGCTTCATCGCCGCTTGGTCCCACTCGCCGAGCACGCCGAGCCACCAGCAGAAATCGCGGTTGCGATAAGCGCGAGGCGGGCGGTCATGGGCGCCGACCGACAGGTAAACCTGTTTGCCGGAACGTTGCAGCTCATCGGCGATCTGCACGCCGGAAGAACCGGCACCGACCACCAGCACTGCGCCTGCCGGCAGTTGCTGCGGGTTGCGATAATCTGCGGAGTGGATCTGCAACAGACGTTCGTCTTGCGGGGCAATCGCCGGGATCACCGGTTTCTGAAATGGTCCGGTAGCGGCGACGACGCGACTGGCTTCGATCACGCCTTCGGAGGTCTCGACAGTGAAACCCGGGCGGCCGACATTGCGTACCACGCTTTTCACCTCAACGCCGGTACGGACCGGTGCATTGAATTTCTTTGCGTAGGCTTCGAAGTAGTCAGCTACACGTTCTTTCGGGGCGAAACCGTCGGGATCGACGTCATCGAATTCCAGGCCGGGAAAGCGGTCGTGCCACGCCGGGCCGTTGGCCACCAGCGAGTCCCAGCGCCCGGTGCGCCAGCGTTCGGCAATGCGATTGCGCTCCAGCACGAGGTGCGGCACACCGAGTTTGCTCAGGTGCTCGCTCATCGCCACGCCCGCTTGGCCGGCACCCACGATCAGCGTGTCTGTTTTTATTATTTCAGGGGTCATCTCTACATCCTTCCTAGCAAGGCAGTGGGATTCGGGCCGCTGTTGGCTTGTCCGTTTGGCTTGAGGTCAGACTAGGGAGGAGGGGGGTATCGGTAAAATATTATTAAGCTGGGATGTGAAGATAAAATTCTGATGCAGAGGGGCGAAAGCCTTTGAATACGGTGGGTTGAACGCTATGAAGGGGAGTAGGAGGGGCAAAACCTGTCCCTACATTTCGCGACTGCCTTTGTGCATCGATGCATCACCGGTCAGGAGCTTTTTCGCCGTCCCGGGTTCTTCCGGCAATTGGCCGCTGAGATCCCAGATTTCGAGCATTTTTGCGTATTCAAAAGCGTGGCGCGGGTCGAGCTGGATCCAGTCCTGAAATTCCCGGCGATCATCAGACGGGCAATGATCGTCGTGCAAGCGCATGCACCAATCGGCGGCTTGGGTAAGGATGTCTTCGTCCATTTCGTCAGGGGCGGAAGAGGTCATGAGCGGGTTCCTGATTAGTCGAATAACGCACCCTACGAAGCGAATTGGGAAAAAAATGTCAAAACGACGTGATGGTTTTCGAGGCGCGTTTGAAGTGGACCGTCACGCACAGCCCGCGCCGGTTGCTTTCATCGGTAAAACTCAAACGAATTTCAGCGCCAGTGCGCTCGGCTATCGCCCTGACGATGGACAGACCCAGCCCGGAGCCGGATTGTTCGGTGCCCAGACTGCGATAAAACGGATCGAACACACGCTGTTGTTCTTCGGCGCTGATACCTGGTCCGGAGTCCTTGATCTGCACGACCGCAGCCTCTGCGGTGCACGTCACCGACAAATCGATCTGGCCGCCCTCAGGGGTATAGCGGATTGCATTGTCGAGCAGATTGCGGATCAGCATCGTCAGGTCCATGTCATTGATCAAGACCTGCACGTCTTCAACACTTTCTACGCCGATGTCGATGTTTTTGCGTTCGGCCAACGGCATTGAGTCTTCAAGCACTCGGCGAAACACTGCATGCACCGACATGCGTGTCTGTGGCCGCTCCAGGCTCGACTGCGCTGCCGCCAATGCCAGCAGTTGATCGATCAGTTGGCGGCTGCGTTCAATGCCCTGAGTCAGTGGCAGCAAGCGCTCGCGAGCCGCTGTCGGCATGTCGCTGGTCGCCAGTCGCTCGGCCTGCAACGACAACGCGGTCATCGGAGAACGCAGTTCGTGCGCGGCGTCAGCGACGAAGCGGCGTTGGCTTTCCATCGACGTCGCGACCCGTCCCAGCAAGCGGTTGATGGCTACCACGAAAGGGCGGATTTCGCTGGGCAGATGTTGTTCGTCGATAGGGTGCAGCGCTTGCTGGTCACGCTGGTCGATCTCATCGGAGAGGGCGGCGATCGGTCGGAATAGCTTGCGCACCAGATCGCCCACGACCAATAGCAATACGGCAAACAGAATCAAAAACGGCAACAGGCTTCGCCAGGCACTTTCCCGTGCCTCGCGGTTACGAATGCCGGTTTCCTGAGCAACGACAATGCGCTCGCCACGGGCGGTGGTTCTGACCATCGCGCGGAAATCTTCACCGGCAATGTTCACGGTCGACAAGCCATCGGCAAGGGTGGCGGGAAAGGGCAGCGGAATGGCGTTGTCGTCGTTGCCGTGCGCCAGGCGACCGTCGGCAAGGTACTGGATGATGACGCGTGATTCCTCATCGTCACCCGCCAACGGCTCGGCAGCGGGATAGCGCAGGGTCATCTGCTGGCGGTCAAACAGTATGGCCACCTGCTGCAAGTGTGCGTCCTGCATTTCGTGGGCTTCGTCAAGCGCGGAAAAAAACGCAAATACCCCGGCCAGCACCGCAACAATCAGGATGGCAACGGACAGCGTCACCGACAATCGCAGCTGAACCGAATCGTTCAGACGCTTTTTGAAACCATCCATCCCATTCCCCTGACGTTCTTGACCACGTGGTTACCCAGTTTTCGCCGCAATGCATGGATCAGAAACTCCACCGCGTTGCTTTCCACTTCATTGCCCCAGCCATAGATTCGATCCTCCAGTTCGCTGCGCGACAGAATCGCCCCCGGCCGGATCAGCAGGGCTTGCAGCAGGGCAAATTCACGGGCGGAAAGTTGCACCTCGTCCGCCTCGGCGGTGCGCGCTTGTTTGGATAGCAAGTCCAGCGACACCACGCCGTTGTCCAGCACCGACTGCGCGCTGCCGCCCTTGCGCCGTAACACCGCTCGCATGCGCGCGAGCAGTTCGGCCATGGCAAAAGGTTTGAGCAGGAAGTCGTCGGCACCGCCATCCAGTCCGCGCAGGCGGTCATCAAGACCATCGCGGGCGGTGATGATCAACAGCGGCACAGGATTGTTGCACGCGCGAATGCTGTCGAGCACATCGAGGCCATCCTTGCCGGGCAGGCCGAGGTCGAGCAGCACCATGTCGTAGGCTTGTGTATCCAGCGCCGCGAGGGCGGTGAGGCCGTTTTTCACCCAGTCGGTGGCGTAGCTCGCATCGTCCAGTGCGCCGTGTATCGCATCACCAATCATCGGGTCGTCTTCGACCAGCAATATCCGCATGTCTCGCTCCGCAAAAAAAGGCGCCACGGTCGAGACCGTCGCGCCTGTATTGAAGCACCTGAGCCGGCGTTTGTCCGCCACCCGCTCAGCGCATGGTCATGATTGACCTTTCATCGAATCGAATGCCTTGAGCACGTCGTCGATCGCCGCTTTGCAGTCGCTCTGCTTCGGCGAGCTGGCACGCAGGGCGTCGAGTGCTCGGTCGATGGCTTTGTCTAGCACGTGCCAGTCGCTTGCTGCTCGTGGCTTGATCCCGGCTTCGGCGGAGTCCCAGGCCGATTCCAGATCCTTGATGCGTGCCTTGGCGCCGGGCAGGTCGTTTTTATCGACGAGGGCGGCGACGTCGGCGGCGATGCTGCGGAACTCGCTCAGGTCGCCGAGCTTCGAGCCTGATTGCGTCGGCGCGCTCATTGACGTCGTGGCGGCACCGCCCGCCGGTTTGTCCGCCGGTTTCGAGCAGCCGGCGGCGATGCCCAGCAGAAAGATCGAGGTGACGATGGCAATGTGACGAATGGTATTTTGAAAGGGACGCATGATGATTCCTCGAATAGATATTGAAGGTTACTGAGTAAGGGATTTGCGGGTGCCGACGCTGATTTGTGCGACAGCCACGAGCAGAACGATGACGGTCAGAAAAATCGCACTGGTCCAGGCCGCGCCCATGCCGAGACCGCCGTAGGTTTTCGCTTGGGTCAGCAGATCGCCCAGAGACGCGCCGAACGGACGGGTCAGGATGTAGGCGACCCAGAAGGTCAACACCACATTGGCCCCCATGCGCCAGGCGATCAGGGTGGCGGCAATCAACGCGCCGAAAATCACCGCGCCAAGGGTGAAGCCCAGGCCCAGTGCTTCGGTGGCCAGGTCACCGGCGGCGGTGCCGAGGGCGAACGTGCAGAGCACCGTGGTCCAGTAGGAAAGCTCCCGGCGCGGGGTGTTGATTTCACGGATCGACAGACTGTGTTCGACCCGATACCAGAGCACGAAATTGATCGCCAGCAGCACTGAAAACACCGCGGTGCTGACGTACAGACTGATATCGAGCATGTCAGTCATGATGTCGGTGATCTGCGTGCCGACGATGCTCACCAGCACCACGGTCAGCCAATAGATCCACGGCGTGTAGGTGACTTTGCGCATTTGCAGGAACAGCGCGCCGCCCAGCAGCAACGCCATGCCGAGGCTGGTCGGGCCGGCACCAAAACCGACGTCCACGGCGAGAAAGTCCGCACCGGTTTCACCGACGGTCGTCGACAGAATCTTGATCACCCAGAAGGCCAGGGTGACCTCGGGTACTTTGTTGAGCCATCCGGCTTTCGCGGAATTCATGGGCGGGGGCCTCTCCTGAGCAGCGCTGAAGGTGCGCAGGAGAGACATTAACGAGGGAAACTTAGCTGAGACTGAGGGGAGCACAAAGTCCGTCAAACGGATGTTGACGGACTTTGCTGCGCTGAGTTTTCAGCGCTTGAGGAACGCCAGCAAGTCCTCGTTCAAGGCCTGCGCATGCGTCACCGCAAAGCCATGCGGCGCCCCGGCGTAAACCTTCAACTCGGCGCCTTTGATTTGTGCGGCAGCCTGTTTGCCGGTGGTTTCGAACGGCACGATCTGATCGCCGTCGCCATGGATCACCAGCGTCGGTACATCGATTTTCGCCATGTCCGGGCGGAAGTCGGTTTCCGAGAACGCGGTCACGCAATCCACGGTGCCTTTGAGCGAGGCCAGCAAGGCGATATTCAGCGTTTGCGTGAGCACGCCGTCAGAGACTTTCTGGCCTTGGTTGGTGCCGTAGAACGGCGCGGCGAAGTCGGCGATGAACTGCGCACGATCCTGCAGCAGGCCGGCCTTGATGCCGTCAAACACTGAAGTATCGACGCCTTGCGGGAAGTCGGCTTTCTTGCCGAACAGCGGTGTCACTGCGCCCAACAACACCAGACCGGCAACGCGCTCGCTGCCATGACGGGCGATGTAACGGCTGACATCGCCGCCGCCCATGGAAAAGCCCACCAGCGTCACGTCACGCAGGTCCAAATGGTTGATCAGCTGCGCGATGTCATCGGCGAAGGTGTCGTAGTCATATCCGGTCCACGGCTGATCGGAACGGCCGAAACCGCGACGATCAAAGGCAATGGTGCGATAGCCACGGCTGCTCAGGTATTCCATCTGGTATTCCCACATGTCGGCATCCAGCGGCCAGCCGTGGCTGAACAGCACAGGTTTACCGCTGCCCCAATCCTTGTAGTAAATCTCGGTACCGTCTTGCGTGGTGAAGGTGCTCATGGAAACTCCTGCGTCAGGGATCGCGAGTGATGCCGAAATGGCGACATTCACTATCAACGCAAAGCGATCCGGCTACTTGTATGCAGGTGCTGGTTTTAGGTCGGCTCGGTCGTGGATCCGCGCCAGAGTTGTATGATGCAACTCAAGGCCGCCCGGTCGCCCACTGAATCGAGGGAGTACGTTTACGTGAAACGCAAAAGTCTGCAGGGCAATGCCTGCCCGATTGCCCGCACGCTGGACCTGATCGGTGACTGGTGGTCGTTGCTGATCATTCGTGATGCGCTGGATGGCATCCGGCGTTTCAATGATTTTCAAAAGAGTCTGGATATCGCCAAGAACATGCTTAGCGCCCGCCTCAAAGGTCTGGTGGAGCAGGGGATTCTGCAAGCGCTGCCAGCCGCCGACGGCGGGGCTTATAAGGAATACGTGCTGACTGAGCGCGGCAAAGCCTTGCAGACCGTGATCGTCGCGCTGTCGCAGTGGGGCGGTGAATTCATGTACGCGCCGGGTGAGCCGGGTTCGGTGATGGTCGATGCGAAGAATCGTCAGCCGATTCGCAAGCTGGAATTGATCGCGGCCGATGGTCGCGCGCTGGCGCCGGAGGAGGTCGCGACGCGACTGGGTGTTGAACACTGAAAGGCGGGGCTGCCGCCAGATCAATGCAAACGGGCCCTCGCTGCACCGAACCCCGTCGTACATTTTTCGATACAAACCCGACAAAAGGTTTAAACGATAGTTTGACGTCAAAATGATGGCCATCTAATATCGCGCCACTATTTTGATGTCACTTTCGTATCGAGGGATCGAACATGTCCTCACCCGCCCTCGTGGCGAGGTTGTGCGTAGCGTTGCTGTGCCTGTCTCCACTCCAGATTGCCGTTGCCGCCCCTACACCCGGCGACACCGACCTCATCCGTGATCGCCAGAACCGCCTGCTCGAAGAGCAGCAGCGGCGCCTTGAAGAACTCAAGGATCTGCCCGGCAAAGATGCCAGACCTGCGCAACCGGCAGCCCCCACCGATACTCGCTGTTTCCCGATCAAAGACATCGAGCTCAAGGGCGCCGACAGCCTTTCCGAGCGCGACAAGACTCGCCTGCTCAAACCCTACATCGGCGAATGCCTGGGCGTGCCGCAGCTCAACGAGCTGCTAAAGGTCATCACCGATCACTACATCGAGAAAGGCCTGGTCACCAGCCGCGCCTACTTGCCGCAGCAAGATCTGTCCACCGGGCATCTGCAAGTGCTGGTGGTCGAAGGCAAACTTGAAGGCATGAAGGGCGCGGAAAACAGCCAGCTCTCGGAGCGCGAACTGGCCATGGCCTTTCCCGGCAAAACCGGTGACCTGGTCAACCTGCGCGAGATCGAGCAAATGGTTGATCAGCTCAACCGCCTGCCATCGAATCAGGCAAAAATGGAGCTGGCGCCCGGCCAGAATGTAGGTGGCAGCGAAGTGCTGGTCACCAACACCCCGCAAAAGCCATGGCGAGTCGGGCTGTCGCGCAACAACGACGGCCAGCGCAGCACCGGCGAACAGCAATGGGGCACCACGTTTGATTGGGACAGCCCGCTCGGTCTGGCTGATCAGTTGAGCCTGCGCGGCGGTCACGATGCGATGTCCGATCATCAGCACACCTCGCGTAACGCCATGCTCAACTACAGCTTGCCGTGGGGCTGGTGGACCTTCAGCTACACCTACAGCCAGAGCGAATACCGCTCGCAAATCGCCGCCAACCTCTACAACTTCAAGCAGACCGGCGACAGCGAAAACCATCAGTTGCGCGCCGAGCGGGTGATCCACCGCGACGCCGTCAGCAAGACCTCGCTCAGCGCCGGTCTGTCGTACCTGCGCACCAACAACTTCATCGAAGACAGCAAACTCAAACTGAGCAGCAACCGCATTAGCGAAGCGCAGTTTGGCTTCAACCACGGTCGTCGGGTCGGCAGTGCTTTCGTCAACTTTGACGCGGGCATGCAAGAAGGCATTGGCGCCTTCGACGCGCAGGGCAGTCACGATCCGGGCCCGGGTGAGCCAAATGCACGCTACCGCAAATACACCGCCACCCTGAGCTACCTGCAGCCGTTCAAGTTGTGGGGCGAGTCGTTCAGCTTCAGCAGCCTGATGACCGGCCAGCGCAGTGAAGATGTGTTGTTCAGCCCGCAACGCACCAGCCTTGGTGGCTCGTCGTCGATTCGTGGTTACAAGGATCAGTCGCTGTCGGGCGACAGCGGTGGTTACTGGCGCAACGATCTGCGCTGGTCGCGCCCGGTGACCATCGAATGGCTGCAACCGGTGTTCTCCGAATACGGCACCAGCCTCGGTTACGACCAGGGTGTGATCCAGAACGGTCGCTACAACGGCGATCAGCACGGGCGCATGTCGAGCAACTCGCTGGACCTGTTTGCCCGTGGCAAATACCTGTCCGCCGGGGTGACGTTTGCTCATTCCCTGGAACGCCCGGATGCGCTGACCGAGCGTGAAGCACCGATCTACTTCCGCCTGGATTTCTTCCTCTAATACCGCCCGCCCCGAGATTCTGAAATGGACATTCGTCAACTGGCCCCTCTGGCCAGCCAGCCTGCTGCTGCCGAAAAAAACCGCGAACTCTTCCTCGGCATGCCGAAACGCGGGCTGGCGTTTCTGTTGGCGAACGTCATGTTCTGGCAACCGATGTGGGCGCAGGCTGACGGCATTGTCGTCGCCAATCCGAATACCTCGCTGGATCGCGCCGGCAATGGCGTACCGATCATCAATATCGCCACGCCCAATGCCAGCGGCCTGTCGCACAACCAGTTCCACGATTACAACGTCGGTGCGCAGGGCGTAATTCTCAACAACGTCACGGCACGCACAGAGCAGTCGCAACTGGGCGGGATCATTCTCGGTAACCCGAACCTGCGCGGTGCAGCTGCACAAACTATCCTCAACGAAGTCAACGGCGGCAGCCCGAGTCAGCTGCGCGGTTATACCGAAGTGGCGGGGCAATCGGCGCGAGTGATCGTCGCCAACCCTTACGGCATCACCTGCAACGGTTGCGGGTTCATCAATGCGCCACGAGTGACGTTGACCACTGGTAGACCGGTACTCGACGACGGTCGGCTCGATCACTTTCAGGTTGATCAGGGCAGCGTTTCCATCGATGGCCAAGGCCTGGATGCCAGCACTGTCGACAGCTTCGAAATCATCACCCGCAGTACGCAAATCAACGCGCAGATTCACGCCAAACGCCTGAACATCACCACCGGGCGCAACGACGTCAACGCCGATACCCTCAACGCCACCGCGCGCGCCGATGATGGCAGCGCCAAACCGCAACTGGCCATCGACTCTTCGGCGCTCGGCGGGATGTATGCCGGGGCGATCAAACTGGTGGGGACCGAGCAGGGCGTCGGCGTGAAGCTGGCGGGTGATCTGGCGGCCAGCGCCGGTGACATCCAGATCGACGCCAATGGCCAGTTGAGCATTGCCAAGGTCACGGCCAGCAATGCCATCACCGTCAAAGCGAAAAGCCTCGATGCCCAGGGGCCGGTTTACGCCGGTACGCAGTTGGTCGTGCAAACCGCCGAACAACTTATCAACCGCCAAAGCCTGGCCGCCCGCGACAGCGTCAGCCTGAGCAGCGGCAGCAAGCTGACCAACCAAGGTGTGATTGAAGCCGGGGTCAACGCCGATAACAGCCGCAATGCCGCCGGTGATCTGTCGATCAACAGCGCCGCCGTGAGCAACACGGGTAGTGTCTTGGCCAGCCGCACCCTGAACGCCACCGCTGCGACCGTGTTCGACAATCAGAACGGCATCGTTCAGGCAAAAACCGTCACGCTCAACGCTGCGCGCCTGGTCAACCAAGGGCTGAATTCACGCATTTACGGTGAGACCCACCTGGCCTTGAGCGCTCCGGCCATCGTCAACCTCAACGGCCTGATCCGTTTTGCCGATGGGCAAGCGGCGAGCCTGATCGTCGACAGCCTGGACAACCGTCACGGGCGTATTGAAATCGCTGATGGCAGTCTCAAGCTCAATGCCCGAGATGTGAAAAACACCGACGGCAAAATCATTGCCGGGCGCCTGGACATCGATGCCCGTCAACTCGACAACAGCAGCGGCCTGATCGGCGCCAGCCAGAGCGACGCCAAAGTGGTCGCCCGTGAGCGTCTGGACAACGGCAAAGGCAAGCTTCAGGCGAAAACCACACTGGCAGTGTCTGGCGGCGAATTGCTCAATCAGGGCGGTACGCTGGCGGCTGACCAGATCAAGGTCACCGCGGCGCGCCTCGATAACAGCGACAAAGGTGTCATCAGTGCCGAAAACGGTACAGCCGAACTGACGCTGACGCAGGATCTGAATAACCACGATGGCAAAGTGCAGGCGTCGGAACGCCTGACGGTGGCCGCGCAGAGCATCAACAACCGCAACGCCAGCCTGACCGGCAAGACCCTTGAGGTGACCAACGTTGGCGCGCTCGACAACGCCCAAGGCACGATTTCCTCCGCTGACACTTTGATCACCAGCGCAGACCTGGACAACAGCCAGGGTCTGATTCAAGGTACTGATCGCCTCAATCTGACCGCGCAGGATCTGCAAAACGCCAGCGGCAAACTGCTCGGTGGCGTGGTCGATGCAAACCTGCGCAATCTCACAGGCAACAAAGACGGCACGATCAGCGCCGAAACCGCCCAGCTCACGCTGGTCGTCCAACAGCACCTGAACAACGCTTTGGGACGGCTGCAATCCAGTCAGGCGGACGTCGAGATTCAGGCCGGTTCGGTCGACAACCGTGGAGGTGTGGTTGCCGCGAAACAACTGTTGCTGGTGGCGAAGGACGGCCACGTCGACAACCGTGGCGGGCGCATGATCGCCGACGGTCTCAAGCTGCAAGCAGGCAGCCTCGATAACAGTGACGGCGGCCTGTTGGCGGCGGGTGCCGATGGCGCGCGATTGATCCTCAAGCAAACCGCGCCGGGCCAATCGCAACTGCTCAACCACAAGGGCCGGATCCAGAGCGACGCCGACCTGCACATCGAAAGCGACGTCGTCGATAACAGCGCCGGCGTCCTGCTCGGCAACACCATCGACATCCACGCCACGCAACTGAGCAACAACGACAAGGGCGGCATCGTCGGCAACGGCGGTGATGTTGTCCTCAACATTGCCGGTGTATTCAGCAACCTGACAGGTGTGGTCGATGCCGGCGATCAGCGTCTGCTGCTCGATCAGCTCACTTCGCTGGACAACCGTGGCGGCACCCTGCAAGGCAAGCGTCTGGACATCACCAGCAGCGCAATCAACAACAACGCAGGCGGGCAAATCATCGCCGGCAGCGATGGCCTGAAAATCACCGGCAAGATCCTGCTCAATCAGCAGGGCATCATCCTCGCCAACGGCAGCCACGCCGAACTGGCGCTGGGCACCGGCAGCCTGCGGAACCAGGGCGGCACCCTGCAAGCCGACTCGCTGGACATCACCAGTGCCGACCTCGACAACAGCGCAGTCAACGGTAAGGCCGGGCTGATTTCCAGCCTGATCGATGACCTGACGCTGACCGTAACCCGTCTGACCAACCGCGCCGGCAAACTGTTCGGCAAGGATCAGCTGATCTTCACCGGCACCAGCCTGGACAACACCGGCGGCGAGATCAGTGGCAATCAACTGGGCCTCGAAGCGGTCGGGCAGATTCTCAATCAGGGCGGCCTGATCGAATCGGCCAACAGCCTCAAACTCACTGCCGGCGGCTTGGATAACAGCGCTGGCGGCCAGATCCGTGCGCTAGGTGGCGCCGCAAGTCAGATCAAACTGACCGGGAACCTGAACAATCAGAGCGGCGTGATCGAAATCGGCAGCCAGGACTTGGTGCTGTCCGGCGCGCAACTGAATAACCTCAGCGGCAACGTGCGCCACGCGGCGCAGGGTCTGTTCGATCTGGACCTGAGCCAACTGATCGGCAGCCAGGGCAGCCTCACCGGTCTGGGCAAGGGCGTGTGGGATGTCGGCGCGGTCAATGGCGTTGGCACTTGGCAGCTCAACGGCGGGCTGACTTACACCAGCGCGCAGGACCTGATGCTCAACGCCAGCGACCGGATCGCCAGTGCTTCGACACTGAATCTGAATGTCGCCAACCTGAACAACGCCGGGCAATTGGCAAGCGATGGTGACCTGACGCTGAACCTGGGGGGTAACCTGCTCAACAGCGGAAAAGTCTCGACGCAGCAAAAGCTTACGATCAACGCCAACGACGTGATTCAACAGGACGGTCGACTGGTCAGCGGTGGCGATACCGTCATGACCCTGCGCGGCACGCTGGACAACCTCGGCCGCCTCATCGCCAACCAGAGCCTCATGGTGACGGCGGCGCAGATCAACAACAAAGGCACCCTCGGCGCCCAAGGTAACCTCGAATTCACTGCCGCCAACGGCATTTACAACGACGCCGATACGCTGCTGTTCAGCGGCGGCACGATGAAGCTGCACGGCAACAGCCTGAACAACTTCTATGGCGACATCTACAGCCGCGGCAACCTGACATTCGATGCGGTCGGTGGTGGTCGTGCTGCAGTCTTCAGCAACCTGTCGGGCACCGTCGAAGGCGAGGGTGATATCGACATCAACGCGGTCTCGGTGGAAAACGCCAAGGCGGAATTCGAGATAACCTCAGGGCAGTCGTCCGGCAGCCTCAGCTGGGTCTGCGGTCAGCATTGCGGCGGCGGTGACGGCTGGAAACGCGGCTACATCACCATCACCACCGACTTCGACGACCGGGTCCTCAAAGACTCCCGTGCGGCGCGTTTCGTCGCCGGCAAGAACTTCACCATTCACGCCAATCAGGTGGAAAACCGTTACAGCCTGCTGGCAGCAAATGGTGATCTGAGCATTACGGCCGACAGCCTGCTGAACAAAGGCGCGGTGTCGCGTTCGGGCCATCGCGTGGTGCAGATCGGCACGCCGGGGCACATCGACAACAGCCTGTGGGATCAGATGGAGTTCATCGATATCCCGGCCTTCAACGCGGCGACTGCGGCGGGCAATTTCGATGAAGCTCGTTTCGAAGAACTGGTCAGCCGCTCCAGCGATTCGCGCTTTGCTCAAACCAGCGACGTCACCACCTGGAATGACAACGGCAACAACGTTTACGCGGCGGTGCTCCAGGCCGGGGGCAAGGTCAAGCTGGATGTGACCAACAGCATTCAGAACGGCACGTTGTACGAGAACACTTATGGCCAACTGACCGGCTCGTTGTCCAGCGACCAGACCGATGCGGTCGGTGGCATCAACATCAATCTGGGCAAGCGCAGCACCGATGCCAGTGTCCAGGCACCGACCGCCGTAACTCGCATTGAGCATGTCGATGCCGACGGCGTGAAGCAGATCAGCTTTGTTCCGGCCGACTTCAAAGGTGTGCCGTTTGCGGCGGTTGATCCGACGGCGTCTTCGACGTTCCGTTTGCCGAAAGGCCCATACGGCATGTTCGTGCAGAGCACCAATCCGCAGAGCCGTTACCTGATCGAAACCAACCCGGAGCTGACCCAGACCACGGCGTTCATGAGTTCCGACTACCTGCTCGGCAAACTCAATTTCAGCGCCGATGAAGCCGCACGCCGCCTCGGCGATGGTCGCTACGAATCGCGTCTGATCAGTGATGCGGTGATGGCCCAGACGGGCCAGCGTTTCCTCGCCAATGGCCTGGAGAACGACTACGAGCAATTCCGTTACCTGATGGATAACGCGCTCGCCAGCAAGAACGAACTGAACCTGGCGGTCGGCGTCAGCCTGACCTCCGCGCAAGTTGCCGCACTGACCCACGACATCGTCTGGATGGAAGAGCGCGTCGTCGATGGTCAGAAAGTGCTGGTGCCTGTGCTCTACCTGGCCCAGGCCGAATCGCGCAACGTGCGTGGCGGCAGCCTGATTCAGGGCCGCGATCTGGAACTGCTGGCCGGTAACGATCTGGTCAACGTCGGTACCTTGAGCGCGAGCAAAGACGTTTCTGTCGATGTGAAGGGCAGCCTCTATCAGGGCGGCCTGGTCGAAGCCAATGAGCGCATCAAGCTGATGGCCACCGACAGCATTCGCAACGCACTGGCCGGCGAAATCCGTGGCAACCAGGTCGAACTGACCAGCCTCAAGGGCGACATCGTCAACGATCGTACCGCCATCGCGGTGCGTGATGGCAACGGCATGCGCACCCTCGTCGATGAGGGCGGCAACATCACTGCGCGCGATAGCCTGACCATTAAGTCCGGCAATGATCTGGTCAATTCGTCCTCAATCAGCAGCGGCGGCGACGCCAGCCTGAGCGCCACCCGCGACATCAACCTGCTGGCGACGCGCAACGAAAACGAACTGCACGAAGTGTTCAATGGCGGCCATCGCTCCGTCATTAACACCACTGTCGAAAACCTCGCGTCGACGGTCAAGACTGGCGGCAACCTGAAGCTCGACGCCGGTCGCGACATCAACGTCGTCGCCAGCTCCGCCGAATCCAAAGGCAACCTCACCGCCGACGCCAAACGCGACATTTTCATGTCCTCGGCCGGCGACGAAAACAACGTCGAAACCCACAGCAAGGACGGCAAGAAACGCGTCCACGAAGAAGATAACCACACTGTCCAGAAAGTCGCTGAATTCATCGCCGGCGGCGATGTAAAAACCAACTCCGGCCGCGACACCACACTGGTCGCGAGCAAGATCAGCGCGGGTAACGAAGCGTACGTCTACGCCGGCAACGACCTGAGTTTGCTGGCCGCGCAGAACAAGGATTACACCCTTTACGACATGAAGGAGAAGGGTGGTTTCGGCGCCAAGAAAATGAAGCGCGACGAGGTTACCCAGATCACTCATGTGGGTAGCGAGATCAAGACTGGGGGCGATCTCACGCTGGTCAGCGAGGGTGATCAACGCTATCAGGGCGCCAAGCTCAACAGTGGTAAAAATCTGACCTTGGACAGCGGTGGCAGCATCACCTTTGAGGCAGTGAAGGATTCGCATCAGGAAAGCCACGACAAGAGCAGCAGTAGCGCTGCCTGGACCAGTATGGAGAGCAAAGGCCGGGTTGACGAAACACTGCGCCAAAACCAACTGACTGCCAAAGGTCAGACGCTCGTTAAAGCTGTTGATGGGCTTCACATAGACATCAAACAGATCAACCAGCAAAGCGTCAGTCAGGCAATCGACGCCATGGTGCAGGCCGACCCGAGTATGGCCTGGTTGAAAGACGCTGAAGCGCGAACTGATGTGGATTGGCGTCAAGTCCAGGAGCTGCATGACCGCTGGGATGAAAGCCATTCCGGGTTGGGTGGCCCTGCGATGATCATCATCATAATCATCGTCACCTACTTCACCGCTGGTGCGGCGTCAGGCCTTGTGGGTGCAGGTGCGACTGCTGGTTCCGGCACAGCAATGTCGGCTGGTTTAGCCGCGACAGCCACCAGCGAAGCAGTGGCAGCAGGTTGGGCGAACGCGGCACTCACCGCCATGATCACTTCGGCAGCCAGCACGGCGGCCGTCAGCACCATTAACAACAAAGGCAATCTCGGAGCGGCGCTCAAAGAAACCTTCAGTGCTGACAACCTGAAAAATTACATTGTGGCCGGAGGCACCGCGGGTCTGACCACCGGTTTCTTCAATGACTGGACCTCGAGTACGACCGGTACATCCCCCGCGTTGACGGAATCCACCAAAGGCGCATTGGCCAACACCGGAAAAGTTATCGTCGCCGATTCCGGTGGTCTGAGCAGCTTGCAAGGTATCGCGCATTTTACCGAAAACCAGTTGTTGCAAAACTCCACCTCCGCGTTGCTCAACAAAGCCCTGGGCCGTGAAGGCAGCTTGGGTGATGCCGTGCAAAAAAGCCTGGTGAATGCGTTTACCGCCTATGGTTTCAACCTGGTGGGTGATATCGGGGTGAGAAACCACCTGGAGGACGGTGGTCTGGAGAAGATAGGCCTACATGCGCTAATGGGAGGCTTGAGCTCACTGGCAGCGGGTGGGGACTTCAAAACGGGCGCATTGGCAGCTGGAGTCAACGAAGCGTTCGTTGACGATTTGGCGTCGGCGTATTCCGGGATGTCGAAGGACGACAGAGATCGATTGTTGCTGATGAACTCGCAACTGATCGGGGTTTTGACGACCGCTGTGCAGGACCCGAACGCAGATGCCGACAAGCTGCAGCTAGGGTCATCGATCGCACAGAGTGGTACTCAATACAACTACTTGAGCCACCAGGATGTAGAAGACCTGGAAAAGGCGCTCAAGGAATGTAAAGACGACTGTGATGCGGTTCGAGCTGAGTTTGCCAAGCGTGATGCGGATAACACGGCGCGGCTCAATAACTGTTGGGCGACCGGTGATTGCGAGGAGATCAAGGCTGAGATTGATGAAGGCTCTCGTGAATTAAACAAACTTTGGCAAAATGACAAAACGGGGATTACGGATCAATTCCTCCATAGCAATATCGCCGACTCCACCAATGCGAGGACGCGAGCTGTCCTTGACCACCTTCCGAAAGGGGACCCGGCTAATGCGGTGAAATTGTTGGCTGCAGCGGGGATCATTGCTCTTGCGCCGGAAGCGATTGGTTTGCTTGGACAGTTGACCACGAGAGCTGCAGCCTCTTGCGCAGCCAATCCAGTGTTGTGCGCTAACGAAGTCACGATCTGGGCTGCTGATGCAGGGATGTCGGAAGCACTTCCTGCCGGGTTGGGGGTCGCAGCCGGAGGCGCAGCGACCAAGGAACTGAGTGATCTTCGCGGTTTGATGGAGATCGAAGCGAAAACTGGGGCTAAGCTAACGCCTGAGCAGATTGCGGCAATCGTTGGGCCGGCAGCGACAGGCGCAAAAAGTACTGATGCCATTGCAGGTTCGAACATTGGTCGTGCTGATCTTGGAGACTTGCTAGGACGCGGCGGCAATAAGGATGTTTATGGCTATGGAGACAATCAAGCTGTTGGCGTCTTGCGTAATGGAACGAATTCGCAGGCGATTTCCGATGAAATTTATATGCTCGGAAAGCTGCATGATTCGGGAATTCCGACAGTGAATCCTCAAGCCGTGAGTGTTGACGGAGTCCCCGGCATGCTGATGGACCAGTTTGCTCAAGGGTCAAAAGATGTCGTGAGGCTGATGGACGGAAAAGTACAAATTGTTGGCGATTCGCCACTCCTCAATCAGCAAAGCATTTCAGATCTGAAAGGTATTCGAGATAAACTCGTAAATAATAATATCCAGATCAACGACCTGCAGTTCCTGATTCGCAACGATGGGCGTGTCGTGGTTGCTGATCCGCTTGCCGTTAACTTTAACGCTGCACCATCAAAAAATAATCTTCGAATGATCGATTTGTTGATTCAGGCAGCACAGAAGAATGGTCCATTTAAATAGGTGCTAAGCATATGACCTCAATGATACCGTCTACGACAATTGAGCTTCTTCGACGGCTCACTGGCAAGCGAGTCTCCAAGCTTGTTAGATATAGCTGGTGGCCTGCCTCGGAAGTTTCTGCTGAGTGTGGTGTCGAGGATGAATTAGCCTTCTCATTAACTGCCGGACCTTTAGCTGTCTATTTTGAGGATGGCGTAATTCTTGGCTTTTCGAGTGACCCGTCTCTGAATAGTGTCATCGTTTGGGATGAAGCAGCGAGGGTTGCGGGTCAAGGTCCGGCCTCTTTGGATAGTGATGAAGAACTATTCGCTATCTGTGGATCTGGAAAGTTCTCTACTGTTTTTTGGAGGCGATTGATCGGCAGTTGTGTGAGCAACGTAACGATACTTAAGCGAGTGCGCATGAATGCGGTTGAGAGCCAGCGCCCAAGCGAAGTTGGCTTACGTTTTAGTTTTTCAGGTGGCAAGAGTTTTGTAGTATCCCATGGGTTGCATGACAATTCTGATGATTTTTCAGTGCTAGAGGAAACTCAGTTGAAGGGAGTTGAGTTGGAGGAAATCTCGATAAACTAAAGCTTGAGTATGACTTCGATTCAACCAATAGGATATTTTTAATATGATGCAGGCAAATACTGAGTGGCTTGAATCCCTTGATCCTGAGGAACTAGGCGCAATTGTTGGTAAATTAAATGATAATGGTCGGGTCACAGATGAGTGTGGTGTTGGTATAAGTTCAACCGTCATAGAAAACTGGAGCGATGAGGATACGGAATTTCTGAAAAAGCATGGATATACTGGAGGCAGCTTAACAAGAGGATAAATGGAGGATAAATGGGGTCAGACCACTTTAATGGATAAATGGGGTCAGACCACTTTAATGTAGTTGGCTGCAACAATACGTAAAAATTTGCCGTCATTTGTGCCTTGCGGCCCGCTAAGCTTTCAGTTCGACCAATTGAAAGGATTCATCGATGCCGCGTAGACCACGAGTTTTGATACCAGGCGTTCCGTTGCACTTGATTCAGCGAGGAAACAATAGGTCTGTGTGTTTTTTTACCGACGAAGACTATCTTTTTTATCTGGAGCTTTTAGACGAACAGGCTTCTAAAAATGAATGTGATATTCATGCGTGGTGCCTAATGACCAATCATGTTCACTTGTTAGTCAGTCCTCATTATGCCAACAGCGCAAGCCTGCTGATGAAAGGTGTCGGCCAGAGATACGTCCAATACATAAATCGTGCGTATAGTCGCAGCGGAAGTTTGTGGGAAGGCCGGTATCGTTCATGCCTTGTTGAGAGTGAACGATATTTGTTGTGCTGTTATCGATACATCGAAATGAATCCCGTCAGAGCGAAAATGGTAAATCATCCGGCAGAATATCGCTGGTCAAGTTACCGTGTTAACGCACAATCAGAGCGATCACACATTGTTACCCCTCATGCTCAGTATTTGGCGCTTGGAGGGCAGGGAAGGCAGCCGGCAGAAGCTTACCGCGAACTGTTCAAAAATGATTTAGAGTCAGAATTGGTTGACCAGATTCGTGACGCGACCAATGGAAATAATGTTTTTGGCGGTTCAAAGTTTGCTGTTGATGTCGAGGAAATGATCGGTCGTCGCGTGCAGCGAGGGAGCCCGGGACGGCCAAAAAAATCGATCATTTAGTGAAAACGTGGTCTGTCCCCTTTTCTTCACAGGGCGACTCGACTATTAGTGCACAAAATTTTGTATCGCTACCTGCCATTCAGAGATACGTTGATCGACTTCTTGCTGGAGATAAAGCTCCGGCAATCAAAATGGATGGTAATGTAATTGTTGATGGGAATCATCGATATATTGCTGCCAAAATACTGGGGCTACAGCCTGACGTGGTACCTTGGGTTCTACCACCCAACAAAGTTGGCGTTACTAAATCTATATTTGATGTCAAAGTTGATCCGGCTGACTGGGGTAATAAATGATAACTTTGTATTTTGAAAGCGGTGAAACTTTGCAGTACGCTTGCGATAGTTTTGTCGGTCTGGATTTTAGTGCGGCTAACTTGCATCGTGCTATATTTCAAGGATTGGATGTCAGTAATGCGAACTTTGCCAACGCAAATCTAAGAAATGCTATTTTTGACTTTGCTATCCTGAATGACTCCAAAATGAGCAATGCAGCATTAATGAATGCCGCATTGACTTGTGCAGAAATGAAAGGTGTAGACCTTTCGGGCGCTAATGCTGTTGGTGCAATTTTTGCTGGTGCAAATCTTGCGATGTCTAATCTAAAGAGCTTAGGTGTGCGAGGTGCATGTTTTAAAGGAGCTAATCTATGCGGTGCTTATTTCGTGGTCGAGCATATAGAAGAGTCTGATTTGTCTGGCGCTAAGTATGACAGCGAAACTGTTTGGCCAAGCGGTTTCAATCCCGTTGTACATGGAGCAATAAAGATTTGAAATATTGCTGAAAAGCGACCGTGCAAAGGCAACTGGTGTAGCTGACGTGTCGGCGAGTTCTGCAATCGCCCGTGCTGGGCTGACAGACGAAATTTTGGGTCGGACACTATTACGCATTATCAAAAGCACTATGGGTGATGTGGTCTGTCCCATTTATTTAAGAACTCGCGACAGGTAAAACGCTTTGTTGGGGTTCAGGAAAGAACAAAATAAAGGTGGGTTGGTATGAAGCGCTCTCTCTCTTGGACGGTCGGTTTTGGCAGAACCTGTGAAGGTGGCACGCAAAGAGATCCATCTTGGAACGATATCGTTGCGCACCTTGAAGAGTCCTGCCGAAATTTGGGGAGTGTAACCCTGGATATTGAAGAATTAGCAGGCTTCGAACTCTTGACATTGCAGGTTGTTGCAGAGACAGGCAAGTACGCACTGACGCTCGGCGTTGATGATGGCGATGACTACGATGTCAAAGTATTTTGCGGCGATAAAAATCGTGGCGGAATCATGCATATCCAAGGCGACGCCGTTGCTGGTTCAGCCATCTGCTCAAATTTTGAGATTGTCGTGGAGATATTCAAGCAGCTCTTCGACAGTGGCGGAGTGTCGCCAGCGCTCATGAACTGACGTTTAACTCGAGCGACTCCGGCCAAAACAAAAAACGCCCCAAATCACCCGGGGCGTTTTGCATTTATCGAACACTAAATTTCGGACGCTCACCGAAATGCCGGCACCACATGCTTGATAAACAGCTCCAACGATTTCTTCTTCTCCTCATGCGGCAAGCTGTTGTCACACCAGAAACTGAACTCATCCACCCCCAATTCCTGGTAGTACTTGATCCGTGGAATGATCTCTTCCGGCGTACCAATCATCGCCGTCTTGTGCAAACTCTCCAGCTCAAACTCCGGACGCCCGGCAAACTTCTCTTCCGGGCTCGGCGCGAGGAAACCGTTGACCGGCGTCTCCTTGTTACCAAACCACGCATCGAAAGTGCGGTAGAAGCGTGAAATAGCTTTCGCGCCGACTTTCCAGCCATCCGGATTATCAGCGGTGTGCACGTGAGTGTGGCGCAGCACCATCAATTGCGGACGCGGCACATCCGGGTTGTTATCCAGCGCAGTCTGGAACTTGTTCTTCAGGTCGAGGACTTCTTCGTCGCCCTTCATCAGCGGCGTGACCATCACGTTGCAGCCGTTGGCCACGGCGAAGTTGTGCGAATCCGGGTCGCGGGCGGCGATCCACATCGGTGGGTTCGGCTTCTGGATTGGCTTCGGCACGCTGGTGGAGGTGGGGAATTTCCAGATGTCGCCGTCGTGGGCGTAGTCGCCTTGCCACAGGGCGCGGACCACCGGGACCATTTCGCGCAGTGCCTGGCCACCGCTGGAGGCGGGCATGCCGCCGGCCATGCGATCGAATTCAACCTGATAGGCGCCACGGGCCAGGCCGACTTCCATGCGGCCATTGCTGATCACGTCGAGCAACGCGCATTCACCGGCAACCCGCAGTGGGTGCCAGAACGGCGCGATGATGGTGCCGGCGCCGAGGTGGATGGTGGTGGTTTTGGCGGCGAGGTAGGCGAGCAGCGGCATCGGACTCGGCGAAATGGTGTATTCCATGGCGTGGTGTTCGCCGATCCACACGGTGCTGAAACCGCCGGCTTCGGCCATCAGGGTCAGTTCGGTGAGGTCTTCGAACAGTTGGCGGTGGCTGACGCTTTCGTCCCAGCGTTCCATATGGATGAACAGGGAAAATTTCATGACGCTTCCTCGGATCTTTTGTTGTTGAGGCTACAAAACTTGTAGGAGTGAGCCTGCTCGCGATGGCGGTGTGTCAGAAAACTTATCGAAATCGGATAAATCGCTATCGCGAGCAGGCTCACTCCTACAGTTGATTTGTGCGGGGCTGACGATCAGGCCAGGACGGGCAGGGCGCCCATCTTGCCGTGGCAATACACCAGCGGGCCGGCGATTTGCTCGGGAACGATCAGGTTCTTCACCGCGCCGACCATGATGGCGTGGTCGCCGCCTTCGTATTCGCGCCACAGTTCACACTCGATGATAGCTGTCGCGTTGGCGAGGATCGGGTTACCCAGTTCGCTCAAGGTCCATTCGATGCCTTGCGCCTTGTCCTTGCCTTTGCGGGCGAAGGCGTAGGCTTCGCTTTGCTGGCCGCCGGAGAGAACGTGAATGGCAAAGCGCTTGTTCTTGATCAGCACCGGGTAGGAATCAGAGCTGTAGTTGGGGCAGAACAGCACCAGCGCCGGGTCCATCGACAGCGAGCTGAACGCACTGGCCGTCAGGCCGACGATCTGGCCGTCATCGTCCAGCGTGGTGATAACGGTTACGCCGGACGGGAACGAGCCCATGACTTGTTTGTAGATGGCGGCATCGATCATTGGTCGGTCCTCGGGTGTGGTGCTGCTATTTTTATGTGTTTGTTGGTCTGATGGTATACCAGTATTCGATCTTTGCAAGGCCTTTTAAGCTGAACCGATAAACGTGCCGCGTTCGTCGGAAACTCAGCATTTACGGGGCTTTCGGCTGGTCTGCAGGCCACGGTTTCAGCGAGGATGGCGTATCAGCTGGCGTCGTAAACTACGGATCAGTCTTGTGAATTGTTTGGAATACCATAATATGGTCTGCATCTGAGGGGCGGCCAGAGAGTCCCCCCGGTTTGGCTTCATACAACGATAAGAACAGACAAACTCGAGTTCATGCATATGTCCCAGATGTCCCGGCAAGATCCGTTGATCGAGAACCATACGGTCGACTACGTCCCACTCGCGGAACGCCACGGGAAGGCCCGCGACCTATTCACTCTTTGGTTCAGCACCAACATTGCGCCACTGCCCATCGTCACCGGCGCCATGGTGGTTCAGGTGTTCCATCTCGATTTGCTCTGGGGGCTGCTGGCGATTGCGCTGGGGCACATGATCGGCGGCGTGGTGATCGCGCTGGCCTCGGCGCAAGGCCCGCGCATGGGCATTCCGCAGATGGTCCAGAGTCGCGGCCAGTTCGGCCGTTATGGCGCGCTGTTGATCGTGTTTTTTGCGGCGATCATCTACATCGGCTTTTTCATTTCCAACATCGTCCTGGCCGGCAAATCCATCGTCGGCATTGCGCCGTCGGTGCCGGCGCCGTTGAGCATTCTGATCGGCGCACTGGCGGCCACAGCGATTGGCGTGATCGGCTACAACTTCATCCATACGCTGAACCGCATCGGCACCTGGGTGATGGGCAGCGCGTTGCTCGCCGGGTTCATCTATATCTTTGCCCATGACTTGCCGGCGGACTTTCTCACTCGCGGCAGTTTTAACTTGTCCGGCTGGCTGGCGACGGTATCGCTGGGGATCATCTGGCAGATCAGTTTCTCGCCGTACGTGTCCGATTACTCGCGTTACCTGCCGGCGGACATTGGCATTGCCAAGCCGTTCTGGGCGACTTATCTGGGCGCGACGCTGGGGACGATTCTGTCGTTCAGCTTCGGTGCGGTTGCGGTGCTGGCGACCCCGGAAGGTACCGAAGCGATGGTCGCGGTCAAGCAATCGACCGGGTGGCTCGGGCCGATTCTGATGGTGTTGTTTCTGCTGAATATCATCAGCCACAACGCGCTGAATCTGTATGGCGCGGTGCTGTCGATCATCACCTCGATCCAGACCTTCGCCAGCCAATGGACGCCGAGCATCAAGGTGCGCGTCGTGTTGTCGAGCGTGGTGCTCGCGGGTTGCTGCGTGGTAGCACTGGGTGCGTCGGCGGATTTCATTTCCGAGTTCATCGGTTTGATTCTGGCGTTGTTACTGGTGCTGGTGCCATGGGCGTCGATCAACCTGATCGACTTCTACCTGATCAAGCGCGGCTGCTACGACATCACCTCGATCTTCCGCGCTGATGGCGGGGTTTACGGGCGCTTTAATCTGCACGCGATCATTGCCTACTTCATCGGCATTATTGTGCAGTTGCCGTTCGCCAACACGTCGCTGTATGTCGGACCGTACGCCAATCTGGTCGACGGCGCGGACTTGTCCTGGCTGGTGGGCCTGGTTGTCACCGTGCCGCTGTATTACTGCCTGGCGACACGCGGCCAGACTCAGCAGAGCAGGGCGGCGAGGTTGGGTTACACCGACTGAGCTGATCCGTTACTCAACAATGCCCGGCCAAGTGCCGGGCATTGTTGTTTCCGCATCCTGGCGGTCAATCAAATTGGCCACATCGATCCCCTTTTGGCCCATCCCCCACTGTGCTCCAGCTACGCTGTCAGCAAGAATCAAAACCACAACAAGACGCTCGACCCTTTTTACCCTTGGCTACCTTTACAGCCGCTGCCGTGTACAGAACATAAAAACCATCGAACTCACGCTGCCTTTTGGGGAACAACCATGGTCACGATGAAACGCATTCTGGGTGCCACTGTGTGTGGGCTGACGCTGCTGGCCGGCGCTGTCCAGGCTGAGCAACGCGAACTGCGCGTGTACAACTGGGCGGACTACATCCTGCCGTCCGTGCCCAAGGATTTCGCTGCAAAAAGCGGCATCAAAGTGACTTGGGATACCTTCGATACCAATGAATCCCTGGAAGCCAAGCTGCTGACCGGCAACTCCGGTTACGACCTGGTGGTGCCGTCGAACCAGTTCCTTGAAACGCAGATCAAGGCTGGCGTGTTTCAGAAGCTGGATAAATCGAAACTGCCGAACTGGAGCCATCAGGATCCGGAGCTGTTGAAACTGCTGGGCAAGAACGATCCGGGCAACCAGTACGGCGTGCCTTACATGGTCGGCACTGTGCTGATCGGCTTCAACCCGGCCAAAGTCAAAGCGGCACTGGGCGACAACGCGCCGGTGGACAGCTGGGATCTGGTGTTCAAACCGGAGAACATGGAAAAACTCAAATCCTGCGGTGTAGCGATGCTTGATTCGCCGACGGAAATCCTGCCGTTGGCCCTGCATTACCTGGGCCTCGACCCGAACAGCCAGAACCCCGCCGACTATGAAAAGGCCAAGGAGCTGATGCTCAAGGTTCGCCCGTACGTGACCTACTTCAACTCGGCCAAGTACATGACCGACATCGCCAACGGCGACATCTGCGTGGCGATCGGTTACTCCGGCAGCTTCTATCAGTTCGGCAACCGCGCCAAAGAGGCCGGCAACGGTGTGGTGGTCGACTGGCGCTTGCCGAAGGAAGGCGCGCCGATCTGGTTCGACACCTTCGCGATTCCGAAGAGCGCGAAGAACGTCGCCGAAGCGCATGAATTCCTCAACAACCTGCTCGATCCGAAAGTGATCGCACCGATCAGCGACTTCCTCGGCTACCCGAATGCGAACAAGGATTCGATGCCGCTGATCAACAAGGAAATCACCGGTAACCCGAACCTTACACCGACCCCGGAAGCACTGAAAAACCTCTACGTCGTGCAGCCGTTGCCGCAGAAGCTCGAGCGCGTGCGTACGCGGGTGTGGACCAGTATCAAGTCTGACAAATAGATATGGGCTGAACGAAATCCCTGTGGGAGCGAGCTTGCTCGCGAAGGCGTCGGATCATCCAGCATCATCGTTGAATGACACACCGCTTTCGCGAGCAAGCTCGCTCTCACAGGTTTATGTAGGGTGTCATTCGGTGCTGCGTTCAGCATTTCGGGTGATGACAAGGCTCAGCAAAACCGAACTCAGGATGACCCCACCCACCACCGCCAGCGACCATTCCACCGGCATGTGCAACCACGGCATCAACACCATCTTGCCGCCGATAAACACCAACACAATCGCCAGCCCATACTTGAGCAGATGAAAGCGGTCCGCCATATCTGCCAGCAGAAAATACAGCGCGCGCAGGCCCATGATCGCGAAGATATTCGAGGTGAAGACAATGAACGGATCAGTCGTCACGGCGAAGATCGCCGGGATGCTGTCGACCGCGAACATCAGGTCACTGGCCTCGATCAGCACCAGCACCAGAAACATCGGCGTGGCCCAGCGCACGCCATTCTGCAAGACGAAAAACCGTTCGCCATGAAAGCTGCTGGTGATGCGCATATGCCCGCGCACCCAGCGCAGCAACGGATTCTTGTCCAAGTCTGGCTGGTGGTCGGCAAACACCAGCATCTTGATCCCGGTGATGATCAGGAACACGCCGAACGCGTACAGCAGCCACTCGAACTGCGACACCAGCCACACGCCGGCGAAAATCATCACCGCGCGCATCACGATCGCCCCGAGCACGCCGTACAGCAACACCCGTCGCTGTAACTCCGGCGGTACGGCGAAGTAGCTGAAGATCATCACGAAAACGAACATGTTGTCGATCGACAGCGATTGCTCGATCAGATAACCGGTGAGGAATTCGAGGGTTTTCTGCCGGGCAATGTCAGCGCCGAACGCACCGTGCAAATACCACCAGAGCAGCGCCGCGAAACTCAGTGCCAGCAGGCACCAGGCGATGACCCAGGACAAGGCTTCGCGAACCGACACCCGGTGCGCCTTGCGCCCACCGAAGACAAACAGGTCCAATGCCAGCATGGCAAGCACGAAGACGATGAAGGCGGCCCACATCCACGGTTCGCCGATATTGATGTTGGTGGCTGGCATGTCACGCTCCCTGTCTATTCTTGGATTGGGGTCAGACGAGGCCATGCTAGCGACGAGTTTGCGGCAAAGAAAAATCGTTTATTTCTACGCAACAGTTCGATAAAAACGAACTATCTGCCCTCGTTATCAGCTCGGGCATTTTTTACGGAGCAATGTTTTCAGCGATGAATACCGACATTCTCGAACCTCAAGCGGTGTGCAGTCCGATCACCAGCAGTGCGATTTTCATCGTCGCGACGCTGAATGCCGGGCCTGAAACCGCGCAAACCGTCAAAGACTGGTGCGGCGATGTCGCCGGGCTGGTGCGTTCGGTTGGCAAGCGCGTACCGACCGGCAATCTGACCTGCATCTGCGGCTTTTCCTCGAACGCCTGGGATCGTCTGTTTGGCCATCCGCGCCCGGCGTCGCTGCACGGTTTTCGCGAGTTTGGCGAGGAAGGGCGGCACGCGCCGGCAACCCCGGGCGATCTGCTGCTGCACATTCGCGCCGATCAAATGGATCTGTGTTTTGAACTGGCCACGCAGATCATGGCGGTTCTCGGCGATGCGGTGACGGTGGTCGACGAAGTGCAAGGTTTTCGCTATTTCGACATGCGCAGCATCATCGGTTTTGTCGACGGCACGGAAAACCCGGTCGGGCGCAAAGCGGTCAACTTCACCATCGTCGGTGACGAAGACCCCGAGTTCAGCGGCGGCAGCTACGTGCTGGTGCAGAAATACCAGCACAACATGACCGCGTGGAACGGCCTGAGTGTTGAAGCACAGGAGCGCGTTATCGGTCGCACCAAGCTCTCCGATATCGAACTGGATGACGCGGTCAAACCGAGCAACTCGCACAGCGCACTGACCACCATCACCAACGCAGCCGGCGAGGAAGTGAAAATCCTCCGTGACAACATGCCGTTCGGCCGGCCGGGGGCAGGGGAGTTCGGCACCTTCTTCATCGGCTACGCGCGCTCGCCGGAGCCGATGGAGCAGATGCTGGAAAACATGTTTGTCGGCAAGCCACCGGGTAATTACGACAAGTTGCTGGATTTCAGCACCGCCGTCACTGGCAGCCTGTATTTCGTGCCGTCAGCGGACTTGCTGGAAGCACTGGCGGATCGCTGATCAGCGAAAAAACTCCCCCGGCGTTTCGCCAAACTGTTGGCGAAACGCAGCGATAAACGCCGAGGTCGAGTCGTAACCACAGGCCAGCGCAACGTCGGTGACGCGTTCGCCTTTTTCCAGCGGTGTCAGTGCACCGAGCAGGCGCAAACGCTGGCGCCAGGCGCGGAAGGTCAGGCCGGTGTCACGTTGAAACAGGCGGGTTAGGGTCTTTTCGGTGACGCCGAACTTCTCGCTCCAGTGGCTCAGTGTGGTCTGCTGTTCCGGGTGTTGCTCAAGGCTCTGGTAGATCTGCTTCAAGCGGGCGTCTTGTGGCAACGGCAGCATCAGATCGATCTGCGGCGCCTCGGCCAATTGATCGAGGATGACTTGGGCCAGACGTCCGTGCGGGCCGCTTTGCTCGTATTCCACCGGAACCTCACTGAACGCGCGAATCAGTTCCCGGAGCAGGTCGCTGACGCCCAGCACATGGCAGCGCTCAAGCGCCCATCCGGCGTAGCTGCAATCGATGTAGAGACTGCGCATTTCCGTGTGCGGCGAGCTGAACACCCGATGCGGCACGCCCGCCGGGATCCACACGGCGCGCTCCGGCGGAGCGACAAAGCGGCCGGCGCTGGTCTGGATTTCCAGCACGCCCTGAATCGCGTAGGACAACTGCACCCAAGGGTGGCTGTGGCGTCGGGTCAGGGCGCGATTGGGCAGCGATTCGGTGCGTCCGTAGAGTGGACGCGGCAGGCTGGGCAGCCCGGGAATGCTGCGACGGACGCTTTTCTCATGTCCTTTAGGCGGCATCTTGTGACCCTTCGGCGTTAGTCGGTAATTGGCAGTCAAGTTAGAGTCGTCGGCACGCACTGGCAACCCCCGGATGAACCGACCATGACTCGCCCCCGCTTTTTGCCTGACAACTTCACCCTGACGCTGATCGGCGTCGTGTTGCTGGCCAGCTTCCTGCCGGCCAGCGGCCAGGTCGCCGTCGGCTTCGGCTGGCTGACCAACCTCGCCATCGCGCTGCTGTTTTTCCTGCATGGCGCCAAGCTCTCGCGCGAATCGATCATTGCTGGCGCCGGCCACTGGCGCCTGCATTTGCTGGTGTTTGGCCTGACGTTTGTCCTTTTCCCGCTACTGGGCCTGGCGCTGAAACCGCTGCTGTCACCGCTGATCGGCGACAAGCTGTACATGGGCATGCTTTACCTGTGCGCATTGCCGGCCACGGTGCAGTCGGCGATCGCCTTCACCTCGCTGGCGCGGGGGAATATTCCGGCGGCGATTTGCAGCGCGGCGGCGTCGAGTCTGTTCGGGATTTTCCTCACTCCGCTGTTGGTGACGCTGCTGCTCGACGTACACGGTGATGGCGGTTCGACGCTGGATGCGATCCTGAAAATCAGCGTGCAATTGTTGCTACCGTTCATTGCCGGGCAGATCGCCCGTCGCTGGATCGGTGCGTGGGTCGGACGCAACAAGAACTGGCTGAAGTTTGTTGATCAGGGTTCGATTTTGCTGGTCGTCTACGGCGCATTCAGCGAGGCGGTCAACGAAGGCATCTGGCATCAGATTCCGCTCATCGAGCTGCTGGGGCTGGTGGTGGTCTGCTGCATTCTGCTGGCGCTGGTGCTGTTGGCGTCGACGCTGTTGGGCAAGGCGTTTGGCTTCAGCCAGGAAGACCGCATCACCATTCTGTTCTGCGGTTCGAAAAAGAGCCTGGCCACCGGCGTGCCGATGGCGCAGGTGTTGTTTGCCGGCAGCACGATTGGCGTGTTGATCCTGCCGTTGATGCTGTTCCATCAGATCCAGTTGATGGTCTGTGCGGTGCTCGCTCAGCGCTACGCCAAGCGCCCGGAATCGGTGCCAGAGCTGATGGCACAAGTCGATCCATAACACACCCCACCGTGTAGGAGCTGCCGCAGGCTGCGATCTTTTGATCTTGTCTTTTAAAAAACAAAGATCGCAGCCTTCGGCAGCTCCTACAGGGGCGGGGAGATCAGACGATGTCGTCGATCAGGATATGCGATAGCCCTTTGCTGCACTGCTCGATGCGTGCTTCGACCTTGTAGACCTCGCGCAGCATCTGCTCGGTGATCACCTCATTGCTCGGGCCGCTGCCCTGACTGGTGCCATCGGCAATCACCAGCACCTGATCGGCGAAGCGCAACGCCTGATTCAGATCATGGATGGCAATGAACACAATCACCTCGCGTTTGCGCGCGAGGTTGCGCATGAAATTCAGCACTTGCACTTGTCGATGCATGTCGAGGGCGCTGGTCGGTTCGTCCATCAGCAGGATTTCCGGTTCGCGCACCAGCGTCTGGGCGATGGAGACCAACTGCTGCTGACCGCCGCTGAGTTCACCAAGGTTACGGAACGACAGCCCGGTGATGCCCAGCGCGGCGAGAATCTCGTCGACCAGTTTCAGCTCATCATCGTGGACCACCCAGCCCGGGGTCAGTTGCTTGCGCGCCAGCAGCACGGATTCGTACACCGTCAAACGCGCACTGGCGTTCAGGCCTTGAGGCATGTAGCTGATGCCGCTCGGGCCTTTTTTTGAGTCCTGCAAAATCACTTGCCCGGGGCCATCGATCAGCCCGGCCATGCGTTTGAACAGGGTCGATTTACCGGCCGCATTGGGCCCGACCACGGCAACCACCTGACCGCCAGAAAACGTTGCCGTCGAGACACTACGAATGATCTCGCGCTGGCCGTAGCGCGCGCCCAGATTGTCCAGTTGCAGCGTCACCATGAGTTTTTCTTCCCGCCGAGAATCAGTGAAATGAAGAACGGTACGCCGATCAGCGAGGTGACCACGCCGATAGGGAAAATCGCACCGGGGATCAAGGTCTTGCTGACCACCGAACTGGCCGAGAGAATCAACGAGCCGGTGAGCAAGGAGGCCGGCAAAAAGAAGCGCTGATCTTCACCGATCAGCATGCGCGCGATGTGCGGCCCGACCAGACCGATGAAGCCGATGGTGCCGACGAAGGCCACGGGAAACGAGGCGAGCAGGCTGACCATGATCAGCGTCTGAAAGCGCAGGCTGCGCACGTTGATGCCGAAACTGGCAGCCTTGTCGTCGCCCAGGCGCAGGGCGGTCAGGGCCCAGGCGCGTTTGGCGAAGATCGGCAGGGTGATCAGGATCACCAGGCAGATCACCCCGAGTTTCGGCCAAGTAGCTTTGGTCAGGCTGCCCATGGTCCAGAACACCACGGCGGCGACGGCTTGCTCGGTGGCGAAGAACTGCACCAGCGCCAGCAGCGCATTGAAAGTGAACACCAGCGCGATGCCGAGCAGCACGATGGTTTCGGCAGTGACGCCACGACGCATGCTCAGAAAGTGAATCAACAGCGCCGAGAGCATGGCCATGATGAAGGCGTTGAGCGGCACCATGAATTGCGCGGCCAGCGGGAACAACGCCACACCGAACGCCAGGCCCAGCGCCGCGCCGAAACTGGCGGCAGCGGAAATGCCCAAGGTGAACGGACTGGCCAACGGGTTATTGAGGATGGTCTGCATCTGCGCGCCGGCCAGCGATAACGCCGCGCCAACGGCCACTGCCATCAACGCCACTGGCAGACGAATGTCCCACATCACCACGCGCACTTGTGGAGACGCGCTGTCCGGTGAAAACAATGCGCCGAGCACTTCGCTGAAGCTGTAACTCGCTGGCCCCAAAGCAAGGTCGAGCAGCACGCTGCACAACAGCAGAATCACCAGCCCGGCGAGGATCAGGCGTTTACGCAACACCAGTCGCCGATAGGTTTCGCGCTGCACCTCGACGGTGTCGGTCAATGAACTCATGGTTTGACCTCAGGATTGCGCAGGCTGACGAAGTAGCCCGACTCATACGGCACGGGCAGAAAACGCTCGTGCAGTTCACGGAATGAGGCGTCCGGGTCGAGATCGGCAAACAGCTCCGGGTGAAACCATTTGGCCAACTGCTGAATGGCCACGAACTGGTAAGGGCTGTTGTAGAACTGATGCCAGATGGCGTGGAAGGCTTGTGTCTCCTGAGCCTTGATCCCGGCGTAGGCCGGACGCTGCGTATACCACGCGAGTTTTTTCCGCGCCTGGTTCATGTCGGCGCCGGGCCCGACACCGACCCAATGGCCACCGGGTGCAAAGGCTTCCCAGTTGGCCGTGGTGACCACCACGTGCGCCGGATTGGCGACGATGACCTGCTCGGGATTCAACTGGCCAAACGTGGTCGGGATAATCCCCCGGGCGATATTGTTGCCGCCGGCCATGTCGACAAACAGACCAAAGTTCTCGTTGCCGAAACTCAGGCAGCAATCGTCGGTGTAGCCGCCGATGCGCTCGATGAACACGCTTGGACGCGGTGGGTGCTGTTTCTCGATGACGTCGGTGACGCGGTGAATCTGCTGGTTGCGAAAATCAATGAAGGCTTCGGCGCGTTGCTCTTTACCGAACAGTTTGCCGAACAGGCGCATGGTCGGTTCGGTGTTCTGCATCGGGTTGTTGCGAAAATCGACGTACACCACCGGGATGCCCAAAGCGTCGAGCTTCTCGATATAGCGCGCATCTTCGGTGGCGTGCTGCGCTTCTATATTGAGGATGATCACGTCCGGGCGCTGCGAGATCGCCTGTTCGATATCAAAGGTGCCGTCTTCAAAGCCGCCGAAGGTGGGGATTTTGGCAATGCCGGGGAATTGTCGCAGGTAGGCATTGTAGGTGTCCGGGTCGGACTGGACCAGGTCCTTGCGCCAGCCGACGATGCGTTCGATCGGGTTTTGTGTGTCCAGTGCGGCGAGCAGATACAACTGCCGGCCTTCACCGAGGATGACCCGTCTGACCGGCAGATGCACCTTGACCTTGCGCCCGAGCAGATCGGTCACTTCGGTGCGCGCCGTATCCGCTTCGCTGGCGTTTGCATTGCGCGGCGCCAGCGCAGACAGGCTCAGCAGTCCTGCCAGTAACAGCGCAGCCATCGCGAGGCTGCGTCGATCGAAAATCACCATGGTCAAAGCCTTTGCAAAGGTCAGTTCGGCAACGGCTCACACCGCTGTCCTGCTGAACGTTTCAGAAATCGACAGTCGCCGACAGTAATAAGGTGCGCGGTGAGCCTTGGGAGAACGCGCCGTAGGAAGCGACGCCCGACCAGTACTCGTGATCGAACACGTTCTGCACGGTGGCGCGAAACGTGGTCGGTCGATCATCGATGCGCGTGCTGTAGCGGGCGCCGACATCGAAGCGGGTCCAGTCATCGAGTTTTTGTGTGTTGGCCTGGTTCACGTACTGGCTGCCGGTGTGGATCGCGCCTCCGGTCAGTGTCAGCCCCTCGACCCAAGAGGTGTCCCATTCGGCCCAGAGGTTGGCCTGAACCTCGGGCACGCCGACCGGTTTGTTGCCGCGGTTGGCGGCCACGCCGGTTTTCGTCAGTTCGGCATTGAGCAGGGTCACGCCGCCGAGCAGGCGAGTGCCCGGCGTGACTTCGCCGAACACGTTCAGCTCCAGCCCGCGATTGCGTTGTTCGCCCTGCACCGAGAACACCCCGGAGGCCAGTTCGCCGCTGGGTTTGGTGATCTGAAACAGGCTGATGGTGGAGGTGAACGTGCCGTAATCGGCTTTGACCCCGAGTTCGTGCTGGCGGGAAACATAAGGGGCAAAGATCTCGCCAGCGTTGGACGCGGTGGAAGGCGCGATGTCGCCCTTGCTAAGCCCTTCGAGGTAGTTGTAGTAGAACGAAACGTGATCCCAAGGCTTGATCACCGCGCCGAACAACGGGGTCGTCCGGCCGTCGTCGTAGGACGTGGTCACCACGCCGGCGGCGTTGTAGTTGTCGGATTTGATGTTCTGTTTGCGCAAGCCCAGGGTTACCTGCGCGCGGTCATCGAGAATCGACAGCGTGTCGGCGAGCGCCACTCCAGTCAGCTCGCTCTGCGAGACTTTCGGCGTATCCGGCTTGGGGATGTAAGGTTTCGGGCGATCCACCGGGTGATAAATGTTCGACAGAATCGGTGCGCCGGAAATGATCCCGCGCGACAATACATCGCGATAGCGACTGACTTGCACGGTGGTGCGGTGACTGATCGGCCCGGTATCGAAGCGCAGCCGCGCACCGGCATCAACGGTGTAACGCTCGACTTCGAACTTGTAGTAGCCGGGGATCGACGAGGTGTCGCCAGCGGCATTGATAATGGTCGGCGTCTGGTCGGACATTCGCGCCACATCCGATTTGCCGCCGCCGGCATGGGCGAACACCGTCAATGCGTCGCTGAGGTCATATTCGCCGCTGAGCAGCGCCGATTTGTCACGGGTTTTCGACCAGCCCCAATCCTGACTGACGTTGCTGCGACCGTTGGCGGCGGAAGGAATGTCCACGCCCGAAGCAATGAGAAATGGCCGCGAGGCAGCGTCGAAGCTTTCTTTTTGGCTAAGCCAGTCGAAGGTCGTGCGCAGGCGCTCACCCTGATAATCGAGAGAGATCGCACCAATATCGACATGCCGCGATTGATCGTCGATCGCCGTGTTGCCCAGTTGCGTACTGCCGTTGAAGCGCACGCCAAAACGACGCTCTTCACCGAAACGTCGACTGACATCGAGATGGCCACCGGCCTGAGCATCCATGGCGTAACTGGCGGTGAAACGGGTCAGGTCTTCATCGAGGGAGCGTTTCGGCACCACGTTGATCACGCCGCCCACCGCGTTGTTGGGTGACATGCCGTAGAGCAGGGCGCCGGGGCCTTTGACCAGTTCGATGCGCTCGGCGTATTCGGTGAAAACCCGATAGTTGGGCGCCACACCGTAAACGCCGTCGAAGGCCAGTTCACCGAGGTTGCCTTCGCCGACGGGAAAGCCACGGATGAAGAACGAGTCGACAATCCCTCCGGTCTGGCCAGTGGAACGCACCGAAGAATCACGTTCCAGCACATCGCCGACGGTGACGGCCTGTTGATCCTTGATCAGCGCCGAGGTGTAGGTGCTGACGCTGAATGGCGCGTCCATCACATCCGTATTGCCAAGAATGCCCAGGCGCCCGCCGTTGGCCACTTGTCCACCTGCATACACTTCTGGCAGGGAATCGGCGCGCTTTTCGGTGCCGATGATCGATGTTTCATCCAGCGTCACCCGGCGCTGCACCAATGTGTAGCTGCCGTCGCTGCGCAAGACCATGTCCAGGCCACTGCCTGCCAGCAAGCGATTGACCGCCTCCTGCGTCGAGTAATTGCCGATCAGCGCAGCGCTCGTCAGGCCTTCGGCCAGCGAGGGCTCGAAAGACAGGGCAATGTTGGCGTCCACGGCGAAGTTCGACAGGGTCGCACCCAGCGGCCCGGCGGGAATGTAGTAGGCACGAACCGCGACAGCGTCCAGTTGCACCGGCACGGCGGCCAAGGCAAACGGGCAAACGGCACCGATCAGGGCAAGGCTTAGCAACGCACTGCGAACAACGGGTTTGAGCTGACGTTCTGGGCGCAGATGGCGTGCGGCAAGCATGGATGAATGAGCCTATAAACAGGACGAAAAGGTGTTTCTCCCCAATAGCCAGTCGAGATCGAAAAAAGTATCACCGCAGCGGCAATTATTTTTTCACTCAGGCCGGGGAGAGCATGACCCAGTAGCCATTCAAATGGCCGCTGACGAGGATCGGGTAGGTTTGCGCCAGCATGTTCAAGGTGCGTTGACTGTCGCTGATCGGGTAGGCGCCGGAAATGCGCAGATCGGCAATCACCGGATCGAGGCGCACGAAGCCGCGGCGATAGCGCGTGAGTTCGTCGACAAAATCGGCCAAACGCATCTTGTCAGCCATCAACATGCCTTGGCTCCAGGCGCCGACGTAGCGGTCGGCAACGCTGAGCTGGCCGAAGGTGTAGGAAGAAAAATCAGTGCGTTGACCGGCGTTGACGATCAGCGGCGTGGTCTGGCGATTGTCCGCGAGCTCGACTTTGACCGCGCCTTCCAGCACGGCGAGGTGGGTGCGCGGTTGCCGTTCGCGCACGGTGAAACGCGTGCCCAGCGCCTGCATCCGACCTTGACGGGTACTGACCAGAAACGGTCGCGCCAACGGTGAAATGTCCGGCGCGGTCTGCACCAGTATTTCGCCTTCGCGCAGGTGGATGAGGCGTTGATCGGCGTCGAACAGCACGTCGATGGCGGTGTCGGTGTTCAGGGTGATTTTCGAGCCGTCGGCCAGGGTCAGCTCGCGTTGCTGGCCAACGGAAGTGCGATAGTCGGCTGACCATTGTTGGGTTTCGGCCAGCTTCCAGCTGCCCCAGCCGGCCGGCAGGATCGCCAGAATCATCGCCAGTTTGCCCAGCGCCACACGGCGCTCCGGGCTGCTCGGGCGATCGAGCGCCGACATCGCCAGTGACGGTGGCAGGCCGCCGAGTTTGCTCTGCAACAACTGCGCCCGCGCCCAGGCACGACCGCGCTCGGGCGTGCTGGCTTTCCAGTATTCCCATTCGCCGCGTTCGCTGTCGCTGAGTTCGCCTTCACTCATGCGGATCAACCAGTCGGCGGCTTCTTCCAAGGCCTGGTGATCGAGATGCGGCTCATGGCGGCGGCTGAGCATTCACTCCACCAGCAACAGGCACTGCACGAAGGCTTGCTTCATGTAGCGTTTGACGGTGATCAGCGATACGCCCAACTGCTCGGCGATGTCGTCGTATTTCAGCCCGCTGATCTGCGACAACAGAAAGGCGCGTTTGACCAGTGGCGGCAGGGCGTCGAGCATCGCGTCGATTTCGTGCAGGGTTTCCAGCACCATGAAACGCAATTCTGGCGAAGGCACTTCCGGCGCCGGCACATGGGCGAGGGCTTCCAGATAGGCACGTTCCAGCGCCTTGCGTTGATACCAGTTGACCAGAATGCCCTTGGCCACGCAGCTCAGATACGCGCGTGGCTGCTCAATGACGGTGACTTGCGAGGCGAGGATGCGGGTGAAGGTGTCCTGCGCCAGATCCGCCGCATCCATGGCGTTTCCCAGTTTTTTTCTCAGCGTCGCGTACAGCCAGCCGTGATGGCCGCTGTACAGGGCTTCGATCGCGCGCAGGTGATTGGCATTATTCGCGGGAAGGGTTTCGCTCATGGCTGCAGATTTTCATGCAATTGAGAAGTATTCCCAATGCTAGTTTACAACCCCTCTTTGACGCAAGCGCCGATTGGCGTCCTGTTCAGGCGCCCTATAAACCGCGCAGTGCAGCAACCATTGTGTCGATTTCCGCCTCAGTGTTGTACGCATGCACCGACGCACGGCTGACCTCCAGCAAGTCCCTGTGCTGCATGTCGAGCAGGGTCGAGCGGACCGTCGAGGTGCTGACGTTGATGCGCTTTTCCTGGCCGGTCAGCCACTGCTGAACGTGCGTGGCGCTGCTGTCGCGATGAGTAAACGTGACGATGCCGGACTTCTGCACCCCGAGGTCTCGCGGCGTGATACCGGGGATATCTGTCAGTTGTCGGCGCAGGTAATCAGCCAGTTGCTGAATCCGCAGCCACATCGGTTCGATGCCTTGCGCCAGCGCGTATTCCACTGCCGCACCGAGGCCGAGTTTGGCGGTGACGTTGCATTCCCAGTTCTCGAAGCGTCGGGCATCGGCGCGGATCTTGAAAGTCTGGGCGTCCTGCAATGAGGCGGCATGCAAGTCGAGAAATGCCGGTTCCAGGTTCTGGCACAGGGATTTTTCGACATACAAGAAGCCCATCCCGCGCGGTCCGCGCAGGTATTTGCGACTGGTGGCCGCGAGCATGTGGCAGCCGATTTTCTGCACGTCGATCGGCATCTGCCCGACACCCTGACAGGCATCGAGCAGAAACAGCACGCCAGCCGAACGGGCGAGGGCGCCGATCTGCTCGATGGGTTGCACCGGGCCGCCATTGGTGGCGATCACCGGCAGCGAGATCAGCGCGACCCGATCATCGTCGAGCATGGCCGTTAGCGCCGACAGGGAAACCTGGCCGTGTTCATCGTTGGGGATGACCCGAATCTCGATGCCACGCCGCTGCTTCATTTGCAGATAGGGAATGTAGTTGCCGGCGTATTCGGTGGTCGACGTCAGCACCACATCGCCGGGTTTCAGCGGCAACGAATAGAACGCCATGTCCCAGGCGCGGGTCGCGTTCTCGATCACCGCAATTTCGTCAGGCTGAGCGTTGATCAATTGCCCGATGGCGGCGTAGACATTTTCCACTTCGGCCGATTGTTGCCCGGCGGCTTCGTAGCCGCCCAGATTCGCTTCAAGCTGAATATGACGGGTCATGGTTTCGATCACCGGCGCGGGCATCAGCGCCGCGCCGGCATTGTTGAAGTGGATCAGTTGCGCGACGGCGGGGGTGTCGGCGCGCAGTTGTTCAATGTTCAAAAGCAGACTCCTTGATCATTCCCCGTCTGGGGCTGGGCTCGGTTGCATCACCGCCGGCCAGTAGCGCAACGCGACGATCGGGATCAGTGCGACGACGTAAGCCAGGCAAACAAACAGATAGGTGTACTGCAAACCGTAGACCTGACTGAGCAGGCCGCCGGCGGAAATCCCCGCAATCGAAGCGAATTGCGCAGTGCCCTGAGCGATGCCCAGTACATGACCCTGTTGCGAGCTGTCGGCGGTCTTCGAGATCAGCGCCATCAACACCGGTGTAGTCGCACCCAGCAACACACCCCAAATGAAGTAGGCAATGACGAACACCAGCGGGTTGTGAGTGATTCCCGCCACCGCAGTGAGGACGATGCAGCCGATGACCACGTAAGTCATGCGCTGCAAGGTGTCCTGCTGACCACGGTGTTCGAAATAACGCGACCACGCCGTGGCCGACAGAATGAAGCCCAGCGCCAGCAAGCCGTAGCAGAGGCCGACCACCGAATTGCTGACCTCGAACACCGAGCTGACATACAGCGAAAACGAGGTCTGCGGCAGCATCCGCGCCAGCAACAGAATGCCCATCACACCGAGCAGCGACAGCAATGGTGAGCCTTGCCAGAGGCTGCCGGAACGCGCCGGTGCAGTTTTGTCGACGGCCACGGCTTTCTTTACCGGCGGCACGTCCGGCAAGGTCACGGCGGCGATCACGGTACACACCGCACACAGCGCCGAAGCGATGATGTTGATCCAGAAGAACGTCGCGTAATCGAGGATCAAACCGCCGACCACCGCACCCAGCAGCGAGCCGACGTTGGTCGAGATTTGCAGAATGGCGAACAGCCGTGCGCGCCGCGACGGCGCTTCAATGCTGACACCGTAGGCCTGTGCCGGCGCGATATAGCCGGCAAACGCACCTTGCAGAAAACGCAGGATCAGAATGATCCAGATATCACTGAACAGGGCCAGCCCAAGCTGGGTCAACGACAAGCCGGCGAGGGCGCGGATCATCATCAACTTGTGGCCGTAGCGATCACCGATCCGGCCCCAGAATGCACTGGTGAGAATAATGCCCAGCATCGGCCCGACGTACACGGCGATGCTGGCGAAGCTGAAAAGCGACTCTGACGTCGTCAGCCCACGCAGGTGGACAGGCCAGAACGGCCCGCTCATTTCCATCGCGCCCATCGATACCAACTGGATCGCAAATAGAAGATAAATCAGGATTCTTACTCTCGAACCCTGGATGGCACCTGCTTGGGACATGAGTCAGCCTCGGTTAAACGCTAGCGAGCGGGTTGGTCAGGGTGTGTTGCAAACGATAGTTGCTGTACTGCATCAAGTGCATGCGCAACAGCGAACGGGTTGGCCATGGCTCTTCGACGAACGCCTTGTGCTCGGTTTCCCACACGTCTGCCGCGACCCGGTCACGCACCGCTTCGAAGGCAAGGTCGGTTTCTTCGCGTAAGATTTGCCATAGCCGCGTGTTGTTGAAAGCGTATTCCTTGTTCAGCCACAAGGCCATTTCATGCAGGTGCGTGAGGAACGCCGCGTCGAGCACAAACATGCGCACCGGCTCGATATCACCGGAGAATACTGTCGGCAGAATACCCGGCTGCACGTGCGGTTGCAGGCTGTAACCACGGCCCTCGAGCAACGGCGCGTAAGTGCGGCCATCGCCGAAATCGCGGATCAGCAGACTACGTGCTTTGCCATCCGGGGAGAACAGCACCATGGTGTTTTGCTGGTGCGCCTCAAGGCCGATGCCGTACATCAAGTAGATCGCCACCACCGGGTGAGTCACCACCTTCGCGTACTCGCGGAACCAGCTCTCGACCTGCGCAGCATTGGCGCGCACACCGTCACGTTCAATCAGATCGGTGAACAGCGGACGACCACTGCCGGGCAAACGGGTGAACAGTGAAGCCACTGTTATCGGCAGGCATTCATCGTTGCGTTCAAACGCTGGCGCACTGGCGCGATAAACCACGGACAGATGACGGCCCGGGTGATCGTCCTGCGTCACCGCGTTTTTGTAACGCACACCGATTTCTTCCGGAAAGATTTCCAGGCGCTGATCGAAGCCGTTTTCCGTCTCGAGAATCTTGCTAATCACCGTGCTGATGCGCGGACCCATGTGAATCGACTTGGCTTGCAGGCTGCGCAGTTCGCTGGTCATCCATACCGCGATGGGCAGTTTGATCAGCGGCGCGGATTCGTCCAGTAGCGGCATCATCGTGCGATACGACATGGTCGGCAGGGTTGGCAGGTCCGGGCCATCGGTGATCAGAATGCCGTCGGCGATTTCCTGCGCGAAGGTTTCCAGCACGTAGGCTTGTAAATGCCAGCTGTGGATCGGCAAGGGCAGCCATTGGTTTTCGTCCAGCCCCTTGCTGTTGAGCGAGGCTTTCCATTGCGCCCATTGCGTCGGGAAATGCTCGGCGAACCAGGCGCGGTAATCGATCACGTGCGGCATGCTTTCGCTTTTCGCGTTGTCGGCGCGCAGTGCGGCGATGCGCAGCGGCACCTGTGCGTTGAACTCGGGCGACAGTTGCTCGACCTCTTCATCGGTCAGGCCCGGGCGGGCTTTCCAGGTCGGGTAATACGGGTGGCCTTCCAGCGAACCCCACTGGTCGAGCAGGATCGCGGCGTCCTTGGTTTTGGCGTGTTGGCGCAAGTAATCAGTAAAGCTGTGCAGTCCTTGATCCTTGGCGGCTTGTGCCAGTCGGGCGTTCCAGTGCTGGCGATGCTGACGGGCGTGGGCGTCGTTGGTCAGGCTGTTTTCCATGTCGGACTTGAGCCCGGCCACGCCTTCGTCGGTCGGGGCGAAGTCGAAACTGTCGCGCAGCACATCGAGCATGTCCTGGTGGCTGGTGATCACCTGGCGCACGCCTTCATCGGTGACCAACACCACGTCGCCGTCGTTGACCACGGTATCGGCCGGGCCTTTGGCGATGTCGGAAAAAGCCAGGTGGGCGCGGCCGCCCTTGAGCGGATACGTGGCCTGGTGGCCCTCGACGGAAAAGCTCAGGGCCGCTCGGTCGAGGATGTTTTCCGCAAACAGGCAACGCACCAGACGGCGCATGGCGTTTTTGCGGGAGTAGGCGATCAGTGTCTTGAAGTCATCCATATCAGCGGTCTGCTCGTCGAAAATTGAATAAGAAGATCAAGCGGCGGCGCTTGTCGTGTGCGGCCATTGGCGCGGGAAATAGTCGAGTGCCGAGTCGCGCAGGCCTTCCATGTAGGCCACGCTCCACTGCAGGACTTCCTCGATGTAAGGCACCTTGAGGTCGAAACGCTTGGCCATTTCCACCAGCAGCACCAGGCCGTAGGCGACGTCTTCGTTGAAGGCACGGCTCTCGCGCTCGATCACGTAACCGGCGCGGTTGTCCGCGGCCGGTACCATCGGCGCAAGGATGTCGTTGTAGGCCTGATTGGTGCGCAGGATCGACAGCATGCTGCTCGGGTCGCGGATCTGCTCACCGTAAGCCTCGACAATTTCCTGTTTCAGCGATTTCACCGAAGACAGGTCGATGCCCAGTCGCTGGCTGATCACCGCACACAGTTCCTGGCTTTCCTGATCCATGCGTTCAAGGAAGTACGCGCCGAGTTCCGGGCATTCGGTCCACCAGCACATGCGCTGCGGGAAGATCTTGCGGTGCCACTGGCCGTAGGGGCCGATGAGGCCGTAGATCACCGAGCTGTGCATGATCGGGTTGCCCGGCGTCAGGGTGATTTCCAGAAAATGCTCGAGCATCGTCACGCACGGGCCGTACAGTCGCGTGAGTATTTTTTCCAATTGGCGGCGCGCGGTTTGTGGCTCCCGGGCGTGGGTAGCGACGTACAACTGGCTTTTGCCGCCGCCCATTTTGATCGAGCGTCCCGGGGTCAATTCGAACGCCGTGTGCGGCACATCTTTCATGCCCCAGATCACCACGTTCGGTCGGTCGGGCAGGGTCGCTTCGGCCAGCCAGTCGAAACCGCAGAAGCCTGGAATAGCGCCGATGAACACTGGTTTGCTGGTGGTCAGATGCGGCGCGATATCTTTCAATGTTTGCGGGCGCGCATGGGCCGGCACAGTGATGATGACGATGTCTGCATCTTCCACCGCGGCTTTCGCGTCGCTGGTCACCCGATCCAACCGGGCGCTCAGGGTCGAGCCGTCGGGCAGCAGCGCCTGCATCGGCGTCTGGCGAGCGTGTTGTTCGATGACCTCCTGATTATGGGTGTGCATCGAAACCTGAACATTGGGTAGCTGCTTGAACAGGATGGCGTTGAGATGGCCGGTCCTGCCGCCACCACAGATGGCGACTTTCAACAGATTCATCGAGAGGCGTTCCTGTGTGAGGGGTGGGTCATGCGACGCTCAGTTGCAGCGGCGCGGAAACGCTGTCCAGCCAGTGGGTCTTGCCCAGCCAGGCGTCCAGTTGCGGGGCGATGCTCGGGTCGATCAGATCGCGCTCCTGCAGCCACTTGTCGTCGAACACGGTGTGCAGGTATTTCTCCCCACCGTCGGCAATCGGCACCACGACGTTGCCGCTCAGCACGCCTTTGTGGATCAACTCCAGTGCCTTGAAAATCGCACCGCCAGTGGAGCCGCCGACTAGCAGGGCGAAGTTACGCGCGATGTAGCGGGCGGTTTCGAACGCCTGCGAGTCGCTGACTTGCACGCCCAGATCGATGCAGCTGTAGTCGAGCACCAGACCCACGGTGTCGCCGGCCGGCGTACCGGTGCCGGATTGGTAGTACGGGTAGCCGGGGTGGCCGAAGACAATCGAACCGGCCGGTTCCACCGCGACGGTGACGGTGTCCGGGTTGTGCACTTTCAAGCCGCGTGCGATGCCGGTCATCGAACCGCCGGTGCCGACGCAGCCGACGTAAGCGCCGACCGCGCCTTCAGCCTGCACAATGGTTTCGCGGACGAAATCGCTGTAGCCGCCGGCATTGGCCGCATTGTCGGACTGGTTCATGAACACCGCGCCGGGAATCTCGCTGGCCAGTTCGGCAGCCATCTGTTGGCGCTCGACCACCGCGACTTCGTCTTCGCGATAGGTGCCTTTGACGAAACGAATGTCGGCACCGAGGGCCTTCATCACGGCGATCTTGTCTTGCGCGGCGTGGTGATCGACCACGGCAATGAAATGCAGGCCGAACTCGACTGCGGCCATGGCCAAGCCAATCCCGGTATTGCCCGACGACGATTCGACAACCACACCGCCGGGTTTCAGGCGACCGGACTTGAGCGCCGCCAGCACCATGTTGCGCGCCATGCGGTCTTTGATACTGCCGCCGGGATTGTTCTTTTCAATCTTCAATAACAAACGCGCGTTGGTATCCGGAACATCGATGCCCAACATCGGTGTATTACCAATAAGGTCAGAGACTTTATTCAAGATCATTGCAATTGTTCCCTTTAGTAGTCAGGTGAAAACGCATAGTTACCTTCCGTACAACAGGTCGCCGTCAACCGCCGGGGCAGGGGGTGGCGATGAAACTCGTTTTCCAGCAAGTCCATCTGGTAACCGGCGGTATTGATATAAATCAATAAGTCACCGGCTTGCGGTGCCGTCGAAAAGTTGATCAGGCGATGGGTAATGACGTCATCGTCCAGGCAACTATGGCCGGCGATATAAGCTTGAATCGGGGGGTGTGGCTGGTGTGTGGTGCTGATAAGTATCGGATCTACCAGATATTCCGAGGCAAACCAGGTTTCGCAAGCGCTGAAACTGCTGCCCTCCACGAAGATCACGGTTTTATTGTCAGCCAATTGTTTGCTTCGCGTGACGCGAAATACTGACATGGCGGCTTGATCGACCAGACTTCGGCCGGGTTCGAGTGCGAGCGTTATATTCTGAGTCTGCAAGTAATTGGCAATCGACAAACCTTGCGAATGCTCGGCTTCGAGCAATAACGTCAGCCATTGTGTCGCGGTCAGTTCACTGCCGTAAGGGTAATAAGTGGCGGGAACTTTCTGGTTGTAATAGTGGCTCGGGTTATTGTCATTTTGCAGGAACTGAGCGTAGGTCTGAGGTTCGACATAACGAATCGGCAAGCCACCACCGATGTCGATCATCTGCGGATTCAAGCCCATTTCCCTGGCCGCCTCGATAAATCCGCTGACCTCACGGAAGGCCTGTGCGCGGGATTCGAATCCATAGCCGCCGAGGTGAAAATGGAAACCTTCAAAATGAAAAAGCTCAGGTTTTTCTGTCAACCGTTGCAGGCATTGCAACAGGTCTTGCGAGCCCATCCCGAATCGGCTGTTCTGACTGCTTTTCGGTCTGTGACGCAGTAGCACTCTGGTTTTCGTCGGACCTGGTTGTGTGGGGATCACGCTATGCAGGTGATCGAATTCCTCTAGCGAATCCACACAAATCAATGAACCGGCGCTGATCAGCGCTTGATGGAAAACGGCTGTTTTGGCCGGTCCTGTGGCGCAGATTTTGGTGCCCGGCACACCTGTGCGCAGGGCAGCATTCAACTCGTGAATGCTCGACACATCGACGCCGATCCCCGAATTCGCTGCAGCGCCGAGCATGCTTTGCGACTTGTTGGCCTTGGCCCCGTAGAAAATGGCATGGGGAACCTGGTATTGCTTCAACACGTTCAGCAGCGCTTGCGTGTTTAATTCAAACGCATGGGGCCAGACCAGATTTAACGGCGAGCCATATTGTTCCACCAAGTCTGTAAGTTTGTTCGGGAACTTGTTGATAAACGAGGAAATAACCGGGTCGATCAGCGGCGTTAACATCTCCGGGTGATGAACTTTATACGGCTGCTCAACAGCAGATTTATTTGTTGTAGGCATAGTTAACCCCTGGCGTCGAAAGTTACGTCGCCATTGATAGTTCGATCACCGATCGTTATCGATGCAGGTCGTCTTTTTTGCTCGTCAGCGTCGAGGCTTTAAACAACTTGGAGGCGGATGCCAAGTGAAATCCGCTATTGGATCTGTAGCCCTGATCGTAATAAATGGTTCACAAAACAATTGCATGAGAACCCCATCCCATAAGGTTTTCGCGGGTGTATTGAATGGCCATTAGTTGCTGGCCATTGCCCTGTAACAGCCTGTGGCTGATGTTTAAGTGACATCACTGACAGGTACTTTTGCAGATACCGATGACTTGCTTTGAAACGAGAATAGTTCCTCTTGGCGGCGTGAACAATATTGCGAACAGGAACGATTATCAAGTAAGGTTTTCAAATATTTTTCAATACCGACCTGCTCAAGGCGAATCCATGAACGTGTATTTACACGCTCAAGGACTCGTTCGTCCCTAGATTAAAAAGTCTCTTAATTGCTTGATCAATAAGGCGTTAAGGGCTGTTGCGATAAGCCTCGGAACGGCAGGCAAATCTGCCGTTGAACGGGCCTGAAAATTTTCACAAACCACGACGGGTTCACGTCAAAGGAGCAACGCCATGCAATCCGATCGACTCAGCCGCAAAGCGCCACTCGCGATCAGCTACCTGTTCGTGCCGGGCAACCGTCCCGAGCGTTTCTCCAAAGCCTGCGAAGCAGGGCCGGACGCGATCATTCTTGACCTCGAGGATGCCGTTCATCCTGACAGCAAAGCCGCCGCCCGTGACGCCATCCAGGCGTGGCAGGAGAAAACGCCGAGCGTTGCTTGTGAGCGTTACATTCGTCTGAACAGCGTCAGCAGTTCGCTGTTTCGCCAGGACCTGAGCTGGCTCAGCGACATGCGTTACCCCGAGCGTTGCAGCGGGATTTTCCTGCCCAAGGCCGAATGTCCCGAGACGCTGGCGCGGGCGGTCGAGCGCTTGCTGGAGTGGCAGCCGACGCTGGCGATCGTCGCGATCATCGAGACCGCCAAAGGTCTGCAGCAGGTCGAGTCGATCGCTGCGATTGCGGGCGTGGCGCGGCTGGCGTTTGGCTCGCTGGATTTCTCGCTCGATATCAACTGCAGCCAAGTGCCCGAGGCGTTTCTGTTTGCCCGCAACCGCATCGTGCTGGCGTCGCGCACGGCGGATCTGCCGTCGCCGATCGACGGCGTGACGCCGGCAATCAACGACTTGGCGGTGGTTGCCCAAGACGCGCAATACGCGCGTTCGCTGGGCTTCGGCGCCAAGCTGTGTATCCATCCCGGGCAACTGGCGACGGTGCAGTGCGCCTTCCTGCCGGACTCGCGCCAACTGGCGTGGGCCGATCGAGTGATGCGAGCGGTGGCCACGGGCAGTCACGCGGTGCAGGTGGACGGCGAGATGGTCGACTTGCCGCTGATCGAACACGCCCAACGCCTGCTCGATGTGGCCAGTCAGCATGCGCCATTGGCCCGCGCCGATGCCTGCTGAATCCCCGGCGAATCAGGAGATCACCATGGACCACGGTTATCAGATTGCGCTGCGGCCACTTTGCGAAGTGTTGCAGTCGGAGCAGGTTGATCCAGCAAACGTGACGCTGCTGCGCGAGTCGATTGTCCGTGCCGGGCATTGGCTGGAACCGATCATCGTCGAGCGTTCGCGCGGCATCGTGATGGACGGCAATCACCGTTTCACCGCCGCGTTGCAGTTGGGCTTGAGACGGGTGCCGTGCATCCAGCTCGACTACTCCGATCCGCGCGTCTGTGTGCGGCATTGGCAAACCGGACAAGCGTTCGAGGTGGCGCGGATTTTCACCACCATCGCTCGCGGCGAGATTTTTCCGTACAAGACCACCCGGCACGCGTTTGACCCCGCGCTGCCGCTGATCGCGATTCCGCTGGAGCGCCTCTACGCCTGACCCTGATCGGGCGACGGAAAAAAACTTTACTGCGGGTGATACTTTTTCGCAGATCGACTGGCAATAGGAGTGATTACCATTTTCCCTCGATGAAAAGGATCCTCACGTCATGCCTGTTGTCAGTCGTCCTTGCGGTGAGCGGGTGTTAGCACTCGCCGTGCGTACCGCCATGCTGAATTTCGTTTTAGTCGCAGGAAGCGCCAACGCTTGGGCCGCCAGCCCCGAGCAACCAGGCGTTGCCGCCGACCCGACTGCGAACGCCGCGCCGGACGCGCTGACCCTCGACACCACCAACGTCAACGCCCGTTACAACGGTGCGACTGCCTTGCCGGAAACCCTCGCCGGTGGTCAGGTGGCGCGCGGCGCACGGCTGGGCATGCTGGGCAACAAAGACGTGATGGACACGCCGTTCAGCGTCACCAGTTACACCGCCAAAACCCTCGCCGATCTGCAAACCGTGACCGTCGCCGATGCGCTGGAACGTGATCCTTCAGTGCGCTCGACCGGGCAGACTGGTGGTATCGTCGACTCGTTTTTCATCCGTGGCTTCCCGATTGGCGAAGGCAACCTTGGTGAGCTGGCGTTCGACGGCGTCTACGGTGTCGCGCCGAATTATCGGGTGTTCACCGACTACGCCGAGCGCGTTGAAGTGCTCAAGGGGCCGGGTGCGTTGATGTACGGCATCTCGCCGAACAGCGGCGTCGGCGGCGTGATCAACATCGTGCCCAAGCGTCCGCTGGATGAAGACCTGACCCGGTTCACCGGCACCTATGCCTCGGATTCTCAGGTCGGTGGGCATCTGGATCTGAGCCGGCGCTTCGGTTCGGAAAACCAGTTCGGCGTGCGTTTCAACGGCAACCTGCAGGGGGGCGATACCGCCGTCGATGATCAGCATCGCGACCTCGGTGTCGGCGCGATCGCCCTGGATTATCGCGGCGAGCGTCTGCGCCTGAACCTCGATTACATCAGCCAGAAAGAAAGCTGGGAGGGCGCTTCGCGGCCCTTCACCATTGCGCCGGGCGTTGATGTGCCGTCTGCGCCGAACGGCCGCACCAACCACTCGCAGGACTGGGGCTGGTCGGATACCAAAGAGCAGTCGGCGTTGCTCGGTGGAGAATATGACCTGACCGACAACGTCACCGTGTTCGCCCATGCCGGTGGCGGCAAGTCCGACGTCAAACGCCTGTCCGACCAGGTGCCGAGAATCCTCAACGACGCTGGCGATACCAGCAACATTCCCGGTTACTACAAATTCAACGTTGATCGCTCGACGGCTGACGTCGGTATGCGTGGTGTGTTTGCCACTGGCCCGATCACTCACACCACCACGGTCATGGCGACCCGTTATCAGGATGAGCTGTCACGCGGCATCAACAACGGCACGGCTATCCTGTCGAATATCTACCACCCGATCGACAGACCGCAGCAGTACATCAACTCGCCAAAAGTGTTGCGCGTTTCCGAATCGGAGCTGTCCGGCGTGGCGTTGACCGACACAATGTCGATGCTCGATGACCGCTTCCAGTTGACCCTCGGCGTGCGTCGTCAGGACATCGAATCGCGTAACTACAACGCGGCCGGTGCGGTCAGTTCGAAATACAAGGACAACGCCACGAGCCCGCTGGTCGGCGTGGTGGTCAAGCCTTGGGAAGACGTTTCGCTCTACTACAATTATGTCGAAGGCTTGAGCAAGGGCGACATCGCCCCGGGCACGGCGTCCAATGCCGGCGAAACCTTTGCCCCGTACGAATCCAAGCAGCATGAGATTGGCGTCAAGTACGAGCACGGTACGTTCATGACCACGCTGGCGTTGTTCCAGATCCAGAAGCCGAGCGGTGAAGTCGGTGCCGACAACGTGTTCTCTGTGCAGGCCGAACAACGCAACCGTGGTGTCGAGTTGAGCATGTTCGGCGAAGTGGCACCGGGCACTCGCCTGATGGGCGGCGTGACCGTGCTCGACGGCGAGCTGACCGATTCGGCGACCAAGGCCAACCGTGGCAACAAACCGGTCGGCGTGCCGGACGTGCAAGCCAACGTATGGGCCGAATGGGACACGCCATGGCTTGAAGGCTTCACCCTTACCGGCGGTGCGATTTACACCGACAGCCAGTACGTCAACCAGGCCAACACTCAGGAACTGGATGCCTGGACCCGCTTCGATGCCGGCGCGCGTTATGCGACCAAAATCGAAGGCCGGCCCACCACGTTCCGCGCCACCGTGCAGAACGTCTTCGATCGTGAGTACTGGTCGGGCGTGGCGTCCTACGGCGCATTCTCTCCGGGTTATCCACGGACCTTGCAGTTGTCGGCCACGGTCGATTTCTGATGTGAACGGGCAGGGCGTAACGGTCGCCAACGGCGGTTACCGATTTTCCTTCTATATATAGTTTCACGATCACGTTGGCTGTCCGAGACGTGGTCCGGCAGGCGGGCAGCAATTGCTGTCCGCCTGAACCTTTCAGAAAAGGAGTATTCGCCATGTTTAACAACCCAGGCGTGGGGGCGGTAAATGCACCGTTGGCTTTTCGGACAGCGAACAACCCATTGGCTTTTGAGTGTGATCGCAGCGCCAATGCGCATATTCGCGAACTGCTGCGCCACTTTGAGCTGCGCACCAGTCTGATCCGCTTCAAAGTCATCAATGCACTGGTGGTGGCCGGCCGTGATGGACATGGGATCGGGGTGAATGGTGTACATGCGTTTGTCGAGTCTTCATCGCCCGAGCTGTCGTTCGTCAGTGTGCGTGAAGTGCTCAAGCGTCTGGGGGAAGTGGGGCTGATCGTGCTTGGGAGTGACAAGACCTACCGATTTTCCTCTGCGGCCATGGAATTGCTGCAGCTACAGAGCCCCCGTGTATTTCACGGCGGCGGCTGCCCGGGAGGGCACGTTCAGCGTGCGTAATAAAGAAGACACATGAATGCGTACCGTGAACGGTGAGATCTCCAGTTCGCGGGCGATTTCCTTGTTGGTCTTGCCTTGGGCAATCAAGCGCAGTACGTCTTGCTGACGAGGCGTGAGAGCGGCGCCGGTTTCCAGCGGCAGCAGGCCTGACGGCGCGAACTTCACCAGTACATCACCTTCGCGAATTGCCAGAATTGCCTGACCGATTTCGTCCGGAGCGATGTTTTTGCCGATAAAACCGTCGATACCGGCGGCCATGACTTCGCTGATCAGCGACTCATCATCGACCATCGACACCACAATCAGCGTGGTGCGCGGCAAGCGCTGGCGCAGCCCGGCGAGCTGGCTGACGCAGGTCAGTCCAGGAAAACGCAGATCGAGTATCAGGGTGTCGGGCTCTTCACCCGAGAGCAGCAGCGTCAGCACCGTGTCGAGATCGCCGGCTTCGTCGATGACGGCTGCGGGGAGTAAACGCTGCACCGTGCGCAACATTGCCTCGCGAAACAGCGGGTGATCGTCGGCTATGATAATTCGGCATGTCATGGCATGACCCTCCCTGGGTCAGGCGTTGCTCAAGTCCTGCACATTAGCACCGAGCGCAAGGGTTGCCTGTAGGCTGCTTCTGAATCTGACGAATACCGCACAAGGACGTTTCCCATGAAGTTCGAGAAAAACACCGAACTGGACCAGGCCAATCTGCGCATTATCATCGCCGCGATTGCCGTGGTTTACATGCTCGTCCTCGGTTTTTTGCCGGGACAGCGCTTCGATACGTATTTGCCCGTGATCACTTACATTGGCCTGTTTTTGCTGGCCTCGATCGGTTTGCGTCAGGCGATTGCACGCTGGCCGGGGCATTACCCGGCGCGGCGGATTTTTTCCATGGTCCACGATTACACCGGCACCTGTTTCGGTCTGGTGGTCGGTGGCGAGGCGGCGTTGCCGCTGTATACGGTGATCATTTGGGTCAACCTTGGCAACGGCATGCGCTACGGCTCGCGCTATCTAGCGATTGCCACCGGGCTGGCGTTGCTCGCGCTGCTGTGTGTGTATCGCCTGTCGCCGGTGTGGCAAGCGCAACCTTTCATGGTGTTGATGCTGATGCTCACCAGCACGGTGATTCCGTTCTATGCGCACTTGTTGCTGGAACGCACGCGCAAGGCCTCCGAAGAAGCGGTGGCGGCGAATCTGGAAAAGTCGCGGTTTCTCGCCCAGGCCAGTCATGATTTGCGTCAGCCGATTCATTCCATCGGCCTGTTTACCGCTTGCCTGCGGGAATCACGGTTGGGCGATGAGGAGCGGCGTCTAGTCGATAACATCGACCGATCGCTGCTCAATGTTTCGCAACTGTTCCGCTCGATTCTCGATCTGTACACCCTCGATAACGGCCGGGTTCTGCCCAAACTGCAAACCGTTAATTTAGGTGAGTGGCTCGCCGATCTGATTCGCCAGAACGCTGAAGCAGCACGTTGGGCCGGAGTCGAGCTGCGGTTGCGCCCCTGTGAGTATTGGGTGCGCACGGATCCGGCGTTGCTGGCGACCCTGGTGCAGAACGTGCTTTCCAACTGCTTCAAATACGGAGCGCAGCGGCCGGTGCTGATCGGCGTGCGCCGGCGCGGAGCGGGGCTGGCCATCGTGATCTATGACCTTGGCAACGGCATCGCCGAAGCGCATCTGGCCAAGGTGTTCGAGGAGTTTTATCGGGTGCGGCAAGTGCGCGACAAAGACGTCGAAGGCGTCGGGCTCGGGTTGTCGATCGTCAAGCGTCTGGGCGAGTTGATCGGTGTCGGCGTTGACCTGCGTTCGCGGCTTGGGCGGGGAACGGCAGTAACCTTGTACGGCCTGTCAATCGCTGCGCCCGCGCCGTTAACGGTCAATCGCGACGAGGCGCGTCAGGTCGGTTTGCTCACCGGGTTGAAGGTATGTCTGGTGGAGGATGATCGCAACGTATTGCTCGCGACTTCGGCGCTATTGGAGCGTTGGGGCTGTGTAGTTCAAGCGGAACTGAGCGGGCAGGATTTGATGACCGACTGCGACATCATCGTTGCCGACTATGACCTCGGCACCCACGCCACTGGCATCGAGTGCATTGACGATGTCCGCAAGCGGAGAGGCTGGGCGGTTCCGGCAATGATCATCACCGGGCACGACGTCGAAAAAATCCAGGCGGCTTTGCACGACCGCCAGATCGCCATTCTGTCCAAACCGGTACGCCCGGCCGAACTGCGCGCGACCCTACGAGCCCTGCGTGACTGCGAAACCCAAACCGTGTAGGAGCTGCGGCACGCTGCGATCTTTTGCTCTTCATTTTCAGGATCAAAATCAAAAGACCGCAGCCTCGTTGCACTCGACAGCTCCTACAAAGTTAGTGCTTGTTCAGCGCTTGCACAGGTAATCCTGGGTGATGGTGGTCTGCAGGCAGTTGTACTGGCCCATGGTCCGGCAGATGTTTTTTTCGGAGCCAGTGACTTCGGCGTTTTTGTAGCCCCAGGTCTTGCAGCGTTGTGCGGCGACGGTCAGACCTTGTTCGGCGCTGGTCTGGCCGCTTTCGAATTGGCCCAGTTCATAGGAGACCTGGACGACGCCATCGTTTTTGCTGCCGCCAGTGGCTTCCCATTGTTTCGGCGTGGCGCAGCCAGTGAGGAACAGGGCGCTGAGGGTGAGTGTTGCGATCAGGGTTTTCATGGTGTTTCTTCCTTGGTGTTGTTCTGATTTCCAGGCACAACGATCCCGTACGCTGCGAACAGGCAACGTTGAGGAGCATCGAGGGGTGCGGGGGAATATAACGCCAGCGGACAGGGCGGTCGATTAGCACAAATGTGCTAGTGCAGTGGGGGGGGGCGACGGCCGTTAGGCGCTTCTCTTCCTGCCCGATTCGGGCAAAGCTCGAATCAGTCTAAAAACACTGACCCGCGTCGGCGAGCCTTTGCTAGGCTCAAAGATGTAGGCGAAGACGCAGACTGATGCGCAATCGGATAGCAAGGGGGCGTGGGGCGCGCTCCGAAAGGTACACGGTTAGAAAGATCTCCGCGCTGAGATCCAGCCCTTATGCCGTGTGAAGCAGCCGAGGCCGTACCTTTTCAATTTGGCCCGGTACTGTGGGAAGCCCGATAAACCTTGTAAGCCAGAGACCAGCACTGGCCGCCTGCTCGAACACCAAAGCCCGCACGAAGCGGGCTTTGTCGTTCCTGCCAGGTCAGATCGCTTGCAGCGCCTGCGCCAGATCGGCACGCAGGTCTTCGACGTCTTCGACGCCCACCGACAGACGCACCAGGCCATCGCCAATCCCCAGTTTCGCCCGGGTATCAGCCGGAATGGTCGCGTGAGTCATGATCGCCGGATGCTCGATCAGGCTTTCAACGCCGCCCAGACTTTCCGCCAGGGCGAAGATTTTCACGTTCTCGAGGAAGCGCCGCGCACCGTCCAGATCGCTGTTCAGATCAACCGAAATCATCCCGCCAAAACCACGCATCTGGCGCTTGGCCAACTCATGCTGTGGATGCGACGGCAGCCCCGGGTAGTAGACCCGTTTGACCTGCGGTTGCTGCTCCAGCCACTGCGCCAGATCCAGTGCGTTGCTGCAATGACGTTCCATGCGCAGCGCCAAAGTCTTCACCCCGCGCAGGGTGAGAAATGCATCGAACGGCCCGGCAATCGCACCGACCGCGTTCTGCAAGAAGCCCAGCTTCTCGGCCAGTTCTTGGTTCTGGCCGACCACGGCGATGCCGCCGATTACATCGGAGTGACCGTTCAGGTACTTGGTGGTCGAGTGCAGCACGATGTCGAAACCCAGCTCCAGCGGCCGCTGGATATAAGGGCTGGCAAAGGTGTTGTCGGCCACGCTGATGATCCCGCGAGCGCGGCAGATACCGGCGATAGCGGCGAGGTCCGACAGGCTCAGCAGCGGGTTGGTCGGTGACTCGACAATCACCAGGCGGGTGTCGTCCTGCAGCGCCGCTTCGAACGCCGCCAGGTCAGTCAGATCGACGTAGCTGAAACGGTGTCCGGCACTGCGCTGACGTACCTTGTCGAACAGGCGGAACGTGCCGCCGTACAAGTCATTGCCGGAGATCACGTGCGAACCGGCATCGATCAGTTCGAGCACCGTGGAAATCGTTGCCAGCCCGGAGGCGAACGCGAACGCCTGGGTGCCGCCTTCCAGGTCCGCCACGCAACGCTCCAGGGCAAAACGCGTCGGGTTGTGCGAGCGCCCGTAATCGAAACCCTTGTGCACGCCGGGGCTGTCTTGCAGATAGGTGGAGTTGGCGTAGATCGGCGGCATCAGCGCGCCGGTGGTCGGGTCCGGTTCCTGCCCGGCGTGGATCACCCGGGTCGCGAAGCCTTGGGATTTATCGTCGTGCTGACTCATGCGAGGGATCTCCGTAATTGGTTGAGCATGTCGGTGCGGGTGATCAGGCCATGGAAGCCCGATGCATCGGCAATGATCGCGACGAGGCCACGGCTGAGCACCGCTTCCAGCTCAGCAAGGCTGGCGCCAGGGGCGAGGGTCTGCAGTTTGTCGGTCATCACGCTGGACACCGATTGGCTGAAGCGGGCGGCGTCTTCGTGCACCGCCAGCAGGATGTCTGATTCGTCGATCACCCCGACCAGTTGCTTGCCTTCCACCAGCACCGGCAATTGCGAGACATCGGCCAGGCGCATGCGCTGGAATGCGGTGAGCAGGGTGTCATCCGGGCCTACGCTGATCACGCGGCCGTCCTCGAAACGCCGGGCGATCAAGTCGCGCAAATCGCCGTAGCCCTTGCGCTGCAACAGGCCCTGATCGGTCATCCACTGGTCGTTGTAAACCTTCGACAGGTAGCGCGTGCCGGTGTCGCAAACGAAGCTGACCACACGTTTCGGCTCGGTCTGTTCGCGGCAGTAACGCAGCGCCGCAGCGAGCAGGGTGCCGGTCGACGAGCCGCCGAGAATGCCTTCGGCCTTGAGCAACTGACGGGCGTGAGCGAAGCTTTCTTCATCGCTGATCGAGTAGGCGTGGCGCACGCTGGAAAGGTCAGTGATCGACGGAATGAAGTCCTCGCCGATGCCTTCCACCGCCCATGAACCGGGCTTGGGCAGAGAACCGTCGCGGCTGTATTGCGCCATCACCGAACCGACCGGATCGGCGAGGACCATTTCCAGATCCGGCTGCACGCGTTTGAAGAAGCGGCTCAGGCCAGTCAGCGTACCGGCCGAACCGACACCGACGACGATCGCGTCCAGATCATGTTCAGTCTGCGCCCATATCTCCGGCGCGGTGCTGCATTCGTGGGCCAGCGGGTTGGCCGGGTTGTTGAACTGGTCGGCGAAGAATGCGCCGGGAATGTCTTTCGCCAAACGGGCGGCGACATCCTGGTAATACTCGGGATGACCCTTGCCGACGTCGGAACGGGTGATGTGCACTTCGGCGCCCATGGCCTTCAAGTGCAGGACTTTCTCGGTGGACATTTTGTCTGGCACCACCAGCACCACGCGATAACCTTTGGCGCGGCCCACCAGTGCCAGGCCCAGGCCGGTGTTGCCGGCGGTGGCCTCAACGATGGTGCCGCCGGGTTGCAGACGACCATCACGCTCGGCAGCGTCGATCATGGCCAGACCGATACGGTCCTTGATCGAACCACCGGGGTTCTGCGATTCGAGCTTGAGAAACAGTGTGCACGGGCCAGTATCGAAACGAGTGACTTGAACCAGCGGAGTGTTGCCTATCAGCCCAAGTACGGCAGGGCGTGATTCCTTTGACATTTCTTCACCTCTTAATGGTGTTGATCGCGTTCCAATCGCGGGGAAAAGACTCGCGTGCAACATAGGCTCAGACATCAGCTGTCGCAACCTTTAGTCGGCCGCAAATGCTGCCATTTCGATCTAACGATAGATTGAAATCAGAGACCTGCCGGGGCGAGTTCGAGTGCGTTTACACAGAGGCGTCATTGAGTTTCCAAAGGGCGTCTTCATGGCGACGAACAGCTTGAATTGGCGAGAAATTCCCTGGCGCAAAAAACGGTTCATCCTTCACGCGCGCTCTCGGCTCCGGAGTGTTTACAAGCGACAAGCAGCAATCTTTTGATCATGAGGGAAACTCGTGTTGATCGCGATTAAAATGAGTTTGTCTCACCAGTAACCGATGCCGACAATGGCCGCCATCAACAGGACATTGGAGTTGTTTGTTATGGCACTGGCCCATTCCCTTGGATTTCCGCGCATCGGTCGCGACCGCGAACTGAAGAAAGCGCAAGAGGCGTTCTGGAAAGGAGAACTGAACGAGGCTGGTCTGCGTGCAGTCGGTCGCGAGCTGCGCAAGACCCACTGGGACCTGCAGAAAAACGCCGGTATCGAATTGCTGCCGGTCGGCGATTTCGCTTGGTACGACCAGGTCCTGACGCACTCGCTGATGTTTGGCGTAATCCCTGAGCGCTTCCGACCGCACGATGGCAAAGCCAATCTGCAAACCCTGTTCGGCATGGCTCGTGGCGTCAGCGACAGTTGCTGCGGCGGTGCGCACGCCCAGGAAATGACCAAGTGGTTCGACACCAACTACCACTATCTGGTCCCGGAATTCAGTGCGGATCAACAGTTCCAGTTGGGCTGGGAGCAGTTGTTCGAAGAAGTCGAAGAAGCCCGTGCGCTGGGCCACAACGTCAAACCGGTGATTATCGGCCCACTGACGTATCTGTGGCTGGGCAAGGCCAAGGGCGCGGAATTCGACAAGCTGGAATTGCTCGATCGTTTGCTGCCGCTGTACGGCCAGATCTTCGCGCGCCTCGCCGCTCAAGGTGTGGAATGGGTACAGATCGACGAGCCGATTCTGGTCCTTGATCTGCCGCAGGAATGGAAGAACGCGTTCGAGCGTGCCTACAACCAGATTCAGCGTGATCCACTGAAGAAACTGCTCGCGACTTACTTTGGTGGTCTGGAAGAAAACCTTGGTCTGGCTGCCAACCTGCCTGTCGATGGTCTGCACATTGATCTGGTGCGCGCACCGGAGCAGTACCCGACCATTCTCGATCGTCTGCCGGCCTACAAAGTGTTGTCCCTGGGCGTGGTCAATGGCCGGAATGTCTGGCGCTGCGATCTGGAAAACGCCTTGGCGACATTGCGCCATGCCCATGAGCGTCTGGGTGATCGCCTGTGGGTCGCGCCGTCCTGCTCGCTGCTGCACAGCCCGGTGGATCTGGGTCGTGAAGACAAGCTCGATGCCGAACTGAAAAGCTGGCTGGCCTTTGCCGTCCAGAAGTGTGAAGAAGTGGCAATTCTGGCGCATGCCGTCAATCAGCCGGAAGCGCCGAAAGTGCTACGTGCATTGACTGAAAGTCGCTCGGTGCAGGCTGCACGTGCAGCTTCCCCGCGCATTCACAAACCTGCGGTTCAGGCGCGAGTTGCGGCGATCACGGCCAAGGACAGCCAGCGTCAGTCGCTGTTTGCCCAGCGCATCGCCAAACAGCGCGCGGGTCTTGATCTACCAATGTTCCCAACCACGACGATCGGATCGTTCCCGCAAACCGCGTCGATCCGCCTCGCTCGTCAGTCATTCAAACAGGGCAAGCTGACCGAAGCCGAGTACACCGAAGCCATGCACAGCGAGATCCGCCACGCGGTGGAAATCCAGGAACGTCTGGGCCTCGATGTGCTGGTGCACGGTGAGGCCGAGCGTAACGACATGGTCGAGTACTTCGCCGAGCAACTGGATGGCTACGTATTCACCCGGTTTGGCTGGGTGCAGAGCTACGGTTCGCGTTGCGTGAAACCGGCGGTGATCTTCGGCGACCTCAGCCGCCCGAAAGCCATGACGGTCGAATGGATTCGCTACGCCCAAGGTCTGACCGACAAGGTCATGAAAGGCATGCTGACCGGCCCGGTGACCATGCTGATGTGGTCGTTCCCGCGTGAAGATGTCAGCCGTGAAGTGCAGGCCCGGCAACTGGCGCTGGCGATCCGCGATGAAGTGGTCGATCTGGAAGCCGCCGGTATCAAGATCGTGCAGATCGACGAAGCGGCGTTCCGTGAAGGTCTGCCGTTGCGTCAGGCGCAGTGGCAGCCTTATCTGGACTGGGCGACAGAAGTGTTCCGCCTGTGCGCCTCCGGTGTGCGCGACGAAACGCAGATCCACACGCACATGTGCTACAGCGAATTCAACGATGTGATCGAGTCGATTGCAGCGATGGATGCCGACGTGATCACCATCGAAACCTCGCGTTCCGACATGGAGTTGCTGGATGCCTTCGAAGCCTTCGCCTACCCGAACGAAATCGGCCCGGGCGTCTACGACATCCACTCGCCACGCATTCCGGATGCTTCGGAAATGGCTAATCTGCTGCGCAAGGCTGCCAAGCGGATTCCGGCCGAGCGGCTGTGGGTCAACCCGGATTGCGGTTTGAAAACCCGTGGCTGGCCAGAAACCGAAGCGGCGCTGGTGCACATGGTTACCGCCGCCCGGCAACTGCGCAAAGAGTTGGCATAACGCTCGGGTTGCATGAAATACAACACTTGTGGGAGCGAGCTTGCTCGCGAAAGCGTCCTTTCAGTCAACATCAATGTTGGATGATCTGCCGCCTTCGCGAGCAAGCTCGCTCCCACAGGGTTTTGGGCAAGTCATGAAATTCTGGATGGCCTCACGGGATCTGTTATTGCTAATGTGACCAACCGCATCCTAGGTGTTTGCCGCTACGTGAATCATCAATACATCATTCAGGCCGTGTCCGACGCCGACATTCCTGAAGTTCTTGATTTTGTTCTAAACGCCCGCGCCGAGCTTTTCCCTAAGCTCAGCGCGACCGGCATACCCGACGATCTGGCGCGTTTTGCCGAGGTTTATCTGCGTGGGGCAGGGCGCTTTCTGATCGCTCGTCATGCGGGGCAGATCGTGGCCTCGATCGGCTATCTCTCCTACGACCGACGCTTCCCGAACCTTGATTATCCCGGCCGCAAGGTAGTGGAAATCGTGCGCCTGTTCGTCGTGCCTTCACAACGGCGTTCCGGGTTGGCCGCGGCGTTGTACCGATCACTCAAAGACCTGGCATTCGCCGACGGCGTCGAGGTGATCTACCTGCACACCCATCCATTTCTGCCGGGCGCCATCGAATTCTGGCAGCGCCAAGGCTTCAAGATTATCGACGTCGACGCTGACCCGGTCTGGCAAACAACCCACATGCACAACGTCATGAGTGAAATCTGAGAATCTGCGCCCCATCGAACGGGTCCGTCAGGTAATGCGCCCTGACCCCGAACGTCTCCTGTAAGCGCTGCGGCGTCAGCACCGCCAACGGTTCGCCCAACGCCACCAGCCGCCCGCGTTCCAGCACCGCCAGACGATCACACTTCAGCGCCTGATTGAGATCATGCAGAGCGATCAGCGTGGTCACCGGCAACGCCCGCACCACGTTGAGAATGGTCAGTTGATGCTGAATGTCGAGGTGATTGGCCGGCTCGTCGAGCAACAGAATCTGCGGCCGCTGCGCCAGTGCCCGGGCGATGTGCACCCGCTGCCGTTCACCGCCGGACAGGCTGCGCCACAGACGCGTGCGCAGGTGCATTGCGTCAACGTCGGTCAGCGCCTGCTGAACAATCGCGTCGTCGGCCTGCGACCACGGTTGCAGCGCCGACAACCACGGCGTACGCCCCAACGCCACTGCGTCGAACACGCGAATGCCATCGTCGGTATCAGCTTGTTGCTCAACCACCGCGAGCTGTTGCGCAATGCTCCGTCGGGCCATTTTGCCCAGGCGTTGACCTTCAAGCAGCACCTGGCCAGCGCTCGGTTCACGCAGCCCGGCCAGCAACTTCAACAGAGTGGATTTGCCCGCGCCATTCGGCCCGACAATGCCCAGGGTTTCGCCACGCTGAACCTCAAGGCTGACACCGTTGAGCAACTCGGCGCCGCGCACCCTGAAGCTCAGGCCGGAACAACTCAAGACACTGTTCATCGTGCCGACCTGCGGCCGACCAGAATCAAGGCAAACACCGGCGCGCCGACCAGTGCGGTAATCACCCCGACCGGAATCACCTGGCCCTTGATCAGTGTGCGCGACAGCACATCGGCGGCTATCAGAAACACCGCGCCACCCAACGCACTGGCCGGCAGCAACCGCGCATGACCGGTGCCCAGCAACAGACGCGCGGCATGAGGAATGACCAGACCGACAAAACCGATCGAGCCGACAATCGACACCATCACTGCCGTCACCAGCGCTGCACAACCGATCAGCAGAATCTGCACACGCCGCACCGGAATGCCGAGCGACGCCGCCGAATCCGCACCAAAGGTAAACGCATCCAGCGCCCGCCGATGCCACAGGCACACAACCAACCCCAACACGGCCACTGGCACCGCCAGCCACACCGATGGCCAGCGCACGCCGCCAAGATTGCCCAGCAACCAGAACATGATCCCGCGCGCCTGCTCGGAGCTGGCCGAGCGGGTGATCAGAAACGCCGTCAGCGCATTGAACAGCTGCGAACCGGCGATCCCCGCGAGAATGATCTGCCCGGTACCGCTGGCCGAGCCGCTGACCCGCGCCAGCACAATCACCAGCACAAACGCCGTGACCGCGCCGGCGAAGGCACCGACTGACAGTGAGATGATCCCGGCACCTACGCCAAGCAGCGCGACCATCACGGCCCCGGTCGAGGCGCCGGCAGAAATGCCCAGCAGATAGGGATCGGCCAACGGATTGCGCAGCAGCGACTGTAAAATCACTCCGCAGGTCGCTAACCCTGCACCGCATGCGGCCGCGACCAATGCCCGGGTCAGGCGGTAGTTCCAGACGATGCCTTCATCGATCGGGTCGAGGACATGCCCGGCGCCCCACAATTTGTTCGCCAGCACTTGCAACACCACGTCCGGTGCAATCGAGGTTTCACCGATGGCCACGCCGGCGACCACTGCAATCAACAGGGTCGCCAGGGCCAGGAGCGTGCGGATCAGGCTGGCACTCATTGCGACAGGTCATAGCCGTTGATGGCCGTGGCCAATTGCTCAATGCCCTCGAACATGCGCAGGCTCGCCTGCAGGGCCATGGCGTAGACAATGATGATGCGGTTGTGTTTCACCGCGTCCATGTTGCGCGTCACCGGATCACTGCGCAGGAAGGCGAGTTTCTTTTCATAGTCGTCGGCGGGGAAACGTCGACGATCCATGCGCGCGATGACCAGGAAGGTCGGATTGGCCTTGGCGATGGTTTCCCAACCGACGGTTGGCCACTCCTCATCGGACGCCACCACGTTGCGCACGCCGAGGGTGCTGAGCATGAAATCGGGAACGCCTTTGTGCCCGGCCACGAACGGCTCGATGTCCATTTGTGCGCTGGAGAACCACACCAGCGCGCTGGCGTCTTTGAGCTGTTTGCCTTGGGCGGTGGCAATCGATTTGGCGAGACTGGCCTTGAGTTGATCATTGAGCTGCTGGCCACGCTCTTGAACATCGAAGATCTGCGCCAGTTGGCTCACGCTCTTGTAAATGGAGTCAATGCGAAACGGCGCCAGTCGCGTGCCATCGGCGCCGACGAGGTTGTCCTTGGCTTCGCAATCGGAAGGCAGCAGGTACGTTGGAATCTTCAGTTCATGAAACTGCTCGCGCGTGCCCACCGCGCCTTGCGGGCCGACCATCCATTCCAGTTCCACGGCGACCAGTTCCGGACGCTTGCCGATTACCGACTCGAAACTCGGCTCGTTGTCAGCCAGACGCTCGATCTTGTCATCCTGCGCTTTGTATTTGGCCAGCACATTGTTGAACCACAGTGAGGTGCCGACGACTTTGTCGCCCAGGCCCATGGCGTAGAGCATCTCCGTGCCGGCCTGGCCGATGGTCACGGTGCGCGTCGGTGCGTGCTGGAAGGTCAGGGTGCTGCCGCAGTTCTCGATCGTCAGTGGATAGACAGTCGGTGCCGCCTGCGCCAGGGCGCCAAGGCTCAGGCCGGTAATGAGGGTGGCAACGCGGGGCAGCAGCATGGGGCAGTCTCCAGGGGAACCGTACGGGGAGCGGGAGAGTACGGTCTGGAAACACACCATCGAACGCGGTCAGGAAAACAGCGCAAGGCCGGGCAGCCAACGAAGACGCGCACGGCACGATGTCCTTCCCGGACACCCCGCCGGTTAGTAATCACTGTGCCGGCAGGTCTCCTGACTGATGCGTCATCGCCTGGCTCCGGCCTTCCCGGGATTCACCCAGTGGCAGTCGTGGAGCAGGCTCGGCACCTACAGTTGCGGGGGCAGTTCCGGTCAATGCTGTGCAAGCACCCCGGATTCCCTATTAGTCCCGTTCGGGAACCAGCGGCGGCATGTTAGTCGATCAAGCCGCTGAAGGGGAGACGAATCTGTTGCGGCGAGGATTAGTGCTGGCTCATCAAACCGTGCAACACGCCCAGACGCAGGCCCGGTTCGGAGGGCAGCATTTGTGCGATACCGAACACTTTGAATGCCGCCAGCATTAACACCAGACCGCCGGGCAGAATGCTCTGGCGGTGTGGTTGCAGGCCTGCGAGCTTGAGCTGTTGCACGTTGTTTACCTTCAACAACAGCAGCGACAGGCGCAGCAGGCCGCCGTAGGTGATGCCGTCCTGGCCGAAGTCGTTGAGGCGATTGGTCTTGAGTACTTTGGCGAGCATGCGCGCGGTGCCGGAAGAGCCGATGGTTTGCTGCCAGCCCTGAGCACGGTAGCGCCGGGCAACTTTTTCAAACTGCAGGATGGCGAAGCGTTCGGCCTCCTGTAGCGCGCCGGCGGACACATCGCCGCCGCGAAAGAATCGCGTGCTCAAGGTGCCGCTGCCGATGGCGATGCTTTCGGTTAACAAGGGTTGTGAGCCCTGGCCGAGGATCAGCTCGGTGGAGCCGCCGCCGATGTCGACCACCAGGCGCAGGTCGTCGGCGCTGGGCAAGGCGTGAGTTACGCCGGCGTAGACCAGCCGCGCCTCTTCATGGCCGCAAATGACGTCGATGGGAAAGCCCAGATGCCGCTCGGCACTGGCCAGAAACAGCTGCGCGTTGTCCGCTTCACGCACCGCGCTGGTGGCCACCGCACGAACACGGCCGGCCTCGAAACCACGCAGCTTCTTGCCGAACCGCGCCAACGCCTGCCAGCCGCGATCCAGTGCCAGTGCATCCAGCGCACCGCCGTCAAAGCCTTCGGCAAGGCGCACCGGTTCGCGCAGGGTTTTCACTTCCTGAATCTGCAAGCCTTTGCGGCTGCGCACCGACTGGCCGATCATCAGGCGAAAGGCGTTCGAACCCAGGTCGATGGCGGCAAACAGCGAGGCGTCGTCTTTCATGGGAATCCTTGCAGAGCATCCGTCGCGAGGCTCAAGACGGTTTGCGAGGATTCTGCCGTGATCTTGATGACATCCTGATGACGGGGGCGGGGCGATTGAATGAATTTGCGACTGTCACGACACTGTCATTATCCGGCGTCTATGCTGAGGTCAATACATCGCGTGTTCTTAAAGTTTTTGCTGCCAGTTTTGGCAGCTTTTTTTTGCCCGCGATTTGGCTGTTGATCGTTCCCACGCTCCGCGTGGGAACGCCTCTAGGGACGCTCCGCGTCCAGTGACGCGGAGCGTCACGGGCTGCATTCCCACGCAGAGCGTGGGAACGATCAGCGCGGGGTGCGGACGATCAATCAGCAGGACTGCGGAGTTTCGCCCCGGGCCAGGCGCGCATTGATGTCTTCGATCACTTCGGGCAGTTCGGCGATGGTGTCGATCAGGTAGTGCGGGCGCGAAGGGGCGAACATCTTGCCGATCCGCGCGCGTTCTTCCGCCAGTCGATCCGACGGCAACGCCTTGTATTGCTCATAGGTCAGGCCCAGTGCGTTGCCGGAACAGGTCAACGCCACCGTCCACATACCGGCGGCGCGGCCTTCGAGAATTCCCGGCCAGGTGTCGTCGACCTTGACGCAGGCGGCCACGTCATCGATGCCCAGGGCAATCACGTTGGCCAACGCCTGCGCCGGATACGGCCGGCCATTGGGCACTTCATCGGTGGCAACGACATGATCGGCGACATAGCCATTTTCCCGCGCCAGTTCGACAACCTTGGCCATTACCACCGCCGGGTAGCCCGAGCACGAACCGATTTTCAAACCCTTGTCGCGCAATGCTGCAATGGCTTCGAGCGCGCCCGGAATCAGCGCCGAATGCAGGGCGATTTTCTCGATCTGCAGCGGCATGAAACGTTCGTAGATTGCCGTTACATCGTCGTCACTCGGCAAGCGATCAAACGCCGCGCGGTAACGCTCGGCAATCTGCGGCAGGTTGCACAGGGTGCGGATGTGATCCCACTTGCCCATGCCCATAGGCCCGCGCGCTTCTTCAAGCGATACCGCGACGCCGAACTCGGCAAAGGCTTCGACGAAGATTTGCGTTGGCGCAAACGAGCCGAAATCGACAACGGTGCCGGCCCAGTCAAGGATCGCGGCTTGCAGGTAAGTCGGTTGCTGATATTGCATGGTCAATCTCCGTTTTCGGGTAAGCGTGGGCCGTCCCTCGGCAATGAGGTAGGCGGTTCAAGGGTCAGTGCTGATCAGGTCAGCGGTGGGTTCGCATCAAACAGTTCGGCAATCACTGGCCGGTTCCGGCGGATGCCGAGGCAGCACAGGTGGTATTCGATGAAAAACGGGTGATCGACAAAGGTGATTGGTGTGGTGCCCGGGGTTTCGGCGTACTCGACCGCCGAGACAAACCCGATACCGATGCCTTTGACGATCGCGTGCACGATGGCTTCGCGGCTGTTGAGTTGCATGACGCAGTTGAGTGCGATGTCGAGGCGCTTGCAGCTTTCTTCCACCAGTTGCCGGGTGCGCGCACTGGATTCGCGCATCACCCATTTCTCGCGGCTGATTTCACTGATGTGAACCTGCGCCTGGCGGGCCCACGGATGGTCATCACGCACCACGGCGATGATCGGATAGCGGTGATACAACCGCGTGTGGAAGCGCTCATCGAATTCCGACAAGGCCAGAATCGCCACGTCGATATCAAAGTTGAACAACCGCGCCAGGGTGTCCTTTTCCGAGGAAAACGAGGTTTCCAGTTCGATATCCGGATGGCGCTGCATCAGCTCATAGGTCAGGTTCATGGCAATCGGCGGTGACACCGCGCCGAGGCGCAGCATTCCGGTCTTGCGCTGCTTGAAGCTCTGCAACAGTTGCACGGCTTCATCCTCCTGACCGAACAGGCCCTGAGTGATCGCATAGAGCTTGTGCCCGGCGGCGCTCATTTCGATGTAGCGGCCACGGCGATGGAACAGCTCGACCGAGAAGGTGTTTTCCAGCGCATTGACCTGTTCGCTGACGGTCGGCTGACCGACGCTCAGGTACTCCGCCGCAAGGGTAAAACTGCCGGTCTTGGCCACCGCATGAAACGAACGCAACCACTTGTGATACTGGTACATGCAAGCCCCGTCAGCGTCGAATGAACAATGCCACTGCCGCGCTGCACAGGCAGGCGCTGGTGACCACTATGAAGATGAGAGACGTGTTTGCCGTGGTGTCAAGCAAACGACCTATCATCGGCTCGGCCAGGCCGGCGAACAGGTATGAGGAAAAGTTCATGATTCCGGTCGCGGTACCGGCGCGTTTGGCCCCGACCAGATCCGGGCACAGCGCCCAGAAACTCGAGGCCGGGCCGTAGACGAAGAAGCCGCACAGGAACAGGGCGATCAGGCCGATGACGCTGTGTGGTGGCAGGCTCCACATCCACAGGCTGGTCGCCGCGCCCAGCACCATATAGAGCATGATCGCCAGATACCGCTTGGAGCCGAACAACTTGTCCGACACCCAGCCATTGCTCAACGCGCCAACCGCCATGCCGACGGGGAGGGCGACGGTGATCCATTTCGGGTCGACCATGCTGTCGCCGCTTTTCCAGTTGGCGCCGAGAAAGTGCACCGGCACCCAGACGATCAAGCCGTAGCGCGCCGCGTTCTGAAAGCCCAGGGACAGCGCAGCGATCAGCAGGCGGGGATTCTTCAGCACCGCTTTATAGCGTTGTGCCGAGGACTCGACTTCGCCTTGCGCGGCTTCCTGATGTTTATCGTCAGCGTTGGCCACACCGGTATCACCCACCGGTTCGAAGCCCAGATCCTGCGGGCGTTCGCGGGCGACCAGATAGAAAATGATCCCGCCGGCGAGCATCAGCAGCACGGGCAAACGGAAGATCCAGCGCCATTCCAGTTGCAGCACTTCGAGCACGACGATAGAGGTGACGTACGACAGAATCGACGCGCAACCGGCGGCGAAGGTGTAAAAACCATAGACCTTGCCGCGCTCACCTGCTGCCCACCAATTGGCAATCAGTCGACCACCCGGCGCCCAGCCCAAGGCCTGAAAGTAACCGTTGACGCCCCACGGCAGAATCAGGCTGGTGAACCCACCGGCAAAACTGGTCACCCAGTTGGCACCGCAGGACAGCACCGCACCCAGCGTCATGATCCGTCGGCCACCGAATTTATCGGCGAGGTTGCCGTTGATCGCCTGCCCAATCGCGTAGGCCCAGAGCATCGCTGCAGAGGCCCAGCCGAGGGTTTCCTTGCTCAGGCCGAACTCGGCCTGAATCCCCGGAATGGCAAAACCGAAGGTCTGCCGACCGGTGTAGAAAAACAGGTAACAGAACATCGCTGCCAGCAGCATGCGCCACTGGGCGACCCGGAACGAGGCAGAACGTACGGCGAGACCAGGCATTGTTTCGGCACGATTCATGATCTTTTCCTTATTGTTGTCGGTTCCCGCCGGGTGTCGTCGGCGGGGTGCACTCTTTTTTGGTGCGACAGGAAATCACCGCGGCTGCATGCCGCTGGTGGTGCTTGGGTGACTCGGGTGTTATCAGGCGTCAGGCGGCTTGTGAACCGATGAAGTTCTTGCCGCGCGCACCTTGCATTGCGAGCTGGATGATGGCTTCGGCGTCCTTGGCCGAGACGCCGTAATCGGCAAACTCGGTCTTCACCCCGAGGCTGTGCAGGAACTCGCGCAGTTGCTGTTGGGCTTTGCTCAGGTCCGCGCCGAATACCCGTTGCAAGGTACGGTCGCGAGTAGCGTCGTGGCCCCAGGCCAAACCCAAAACCAGCGGCAAGGTGAAGGAGCAGGCGATGCCGTGGGGCAAACCGTGGCGCAAGGTCATCTCATAGGAAATCGAGTGCGCCAGCGCGGTTTTGGTGTTGGAAAACGCCAGCCCGGCCTTGAGTGCGGCCAGTGCCATGCGCGTGCGCAACTCTTGGCTCGACAGATCTTTGTGCAAACGCGGCAGGCATTCGAGAATGTCTTCAATTGCGGAAATGGCAAAGGTGTCTGAGACCGGGTTGGCGTTGACGTTCCAGATCGCCTCCAGCGCGTGCGACAGGGCGTCGAGCCCGGTGGAAACGGTCACGCCGGCCGGCACGGTGAGCATCAGTTGCGGGTCGATGATCGCCACCCGTGGCCAGGTGCAATCCAGGTGCAGCGAGTATTTCTTCTGGCTGGCGCTGTCCCAGATCGTCGCCCACGGCGTGACTTCGCTGCCGGTGCCGGCGGTGGTTGGTGCGGCGATCAGTTGTTTGCAACGGGCCGGGGTGAACGGTTTGCCTGTCGCCAGCAGGCTCAGCAGTTCATCGAAACGGCCGGATTCGGTGCCGACGATCAACGCCTTGGCGGTATCGATGGCGCTGCCGCCGCCCACGGCGAGGACCACGTCACAATCAGCGGCGTGTTGCCAGAAGTGCTCGTAAGTGCTGCGCAGATGGGCGACGTCGGGGTTGGGCTGGACGTCTTCGAAAACGTAGATCAGGCGTTCGCCGAGCAAGCTTTGCAAACGGTCCACCAAGCCCAGCCCTCGGGCTTCAGGGAAGGTTACGAGGGCGACGCGCTGCTGCTCGGTGATGGCGGCAAGGTCTTGCAGGCTGCCCCAGCCGAAACGGGTATCGACGGGGTTCTGGAAGCGGGCAGTCATGGTCAATCCTTCTTGTTGTTGTCGTGTGGCCACATAGTCGAGGGCGACCGACAACGGCACAAATCGATAAATCGCAGGTTTGAATCGGCTGAGCCGATAGCAGCTTTACGCTAGTGCGCCGAACCGCTCTGGATCGCCGCGCGCAGGCGGCTGGAGATGGCGTCGGCGACTATCACCATGAAGGTGATGACGATGATGCAGGTCGCGGTTTCCTGATATTTGAACAGCTTGAGACTGCTCACCAGCTCGAACCCCAAACCGCCGGCACCGACCATGCCCAGCACCGTGGCCGAGCGCAGGTTGACCTCGAAGCGGTACAGGATCACGGCAATCCACGCGGTGATGACCTGTGGCAGCACACCAAACACGATCACCTGTAGCGGCCGAGCTCCGGTCGCTTGCAGCGCTTCAATCGGGCCTTGGTCGATCTCTTCGATGCTCTCGGCGAAGAATTTGCCGAGCATGCCCAGGCCATGCAGAGCCAGCGCCAATACGCCGGGGAACGGGCCGAGGCCAACCGCCGAGACGAAGATCAGCGCGAGGATCAGTTCGTTGATGCTGCGGGTGAAATTCAGTGCCTGGCGGGTGGCGTGAAACAGCCAGCGGTTGCGGCTCAAATTGCGCGCGGCGAGAAACGACATTGGAATCGCCAGTAAGACGCCAAGCAGGGTTCCCCAAATGGCGATCTGCAAGGTTTCCACCGCAGGCGCGATCAGACGCGGCAGGATGCTCAGGTCCGGCGGAAAGGTGCGCGAGAGAAAGTCGCCGATCTGCGGCAACCCGGCGGCCAGTTCACCGAGGCTGAGCTGCGCGCCTTGTGCGCTCCAGTTCAGCGTCCACAGCACGATCAGGACGACGGCGCCGGTGGTCAGCCAACTGCGCGGGCCACGGGGCCGGTCGCCGACCCACTGGTAGTTTTGCGATTGCATGCTCAGGCCCTCGATGCAGTGCGGTAGGACAGGGTGATCGTCGGGACGTCAGCGGAGGACTCTGTTGATTGCCCCGGATAGATTCGCGCCAGATCGGCTTCAGTCATGCTCGACGCTTTGCCATCGAACACCAGACTGCCGTGCGCGAGGCCGACCACGCGGTCGCCGAACTCACGGGCGTATTCGACCTGATGCAGATTGCACAGCACGGTGATGCCCAGTTCGCGGGTGGCATCGCGCAAGTACTGCAACACCAGGCGCGCGGTCTTCGGGTCAAGGCTGGCAATCGGTTCATCGGCCAGAATCACCTGCGGTCGTTGCGCCAAGGCGCGGGCGATGCCGACGCGCTGTTTTTGTCCGCCAGACAACGAATCGGTGCGCTCGCCAGCCTTGTGCGCCAGTTCGACGCGCTCCAGGCATTGCATCGCCAGCGCCACATCGTCACGGCGGAACAGCTGCAGAATCGAGGCAAGGGTGCCGACGGAACCGAGGCGACCGGTCAGCACATTCTTCAAAACGCTTAAGCGAGGCACGACGTTGTGGTGCTGAAAAATCATCGCCACTTCACGGCGCAGAACGCTGGTGTCAGGGCAGGCGAGGGCGTCGATGCCGGCCACGTTCAGCGTGCCGCTGTCGGCCTGCGCCAAGCGATTGATACAACGCAGCAAGGTCGATTTGCCAGCGCCGGACTGACCGAGCACCACGACGAATTCGCCCGCAGCGACTTCAAGGTCGATGCCGCGCAACACCGGGTTGCTGCCGTAGTGTTTGGTCAGTTGGCGGATGCTGATCATTTCATGCTCCGCAAATCGAGATCGAGCACCTTGGCGGTTTCGCGCACCACGTCATACGACGCGTCGGTGGTCGGCTGGAAACCATTGAGCACGCCCTGATCACCCCACGGCACGTCCTTGATTGAAGCCAGCGCGTCGGCGATTTTCTTCTTCAGTTGCGGATCGAGCGCCTTGCGCCAGACCATCGGCGACTCAGGAATCGGCTTGGAACTCCAGACGATTTCAAAGTCATCCTGCTTCACCACGCCCTTGGCCACGGCGCTGGCGAAGATGCGGTCGGCGACAGCGGCGGCGTCGACCTTTTTGTTCTCGACCGCAAGGATGCTGGCGTCGTGGGAGCCGGAGAAAATCACCCGTTTGAACAGACTGTCCGGGGCAAAACCGGCCTGCTCAAGGCCAGCCTTGGGAAACAGATGCCCGGACGCTGAACTCGGGTCGACGAATGCAAACGTATGGCCCTTGAGGTCGGCCAGCGAATGAATGCCGCTGTCCTTGCGCGCCAGAATCACGCTTTTGTACGCGCTCTGGCCGGTCTTCTTGGTCACCGCCACCGAGAACGCCTCGACATCCGCCACCGAGGTCGCCAGCACGTAGGAGAACGGCCCGAGGTAGGCGACATCGAGCTTGCCCGAACGCAGCGCTTCGATGATGCCGTTGTAGTCGGTAGCCACGAACGGCACCACCGGCATGCCGATTTTGGCTTGCAGATCGTCGAGCACCTGTTTGCTCGATTCGATCATCGCCTGGGAATCTTCCGAGGGGATCAAACCAATGGTCAGTTTGTCCTTGGCCCAGACCTGGCTGGCGCCGAGGGCAATGACGGTGAGGCTGGCGACACGCAGAAACTGTTTGATTGTTTTCATGGCATTCCACGGTGTGGTTGGGAGTTGCCACAGGCTAGGTCTGTCACGTGACAGTCATTCAATCAATTCAATATGCGAAACGACAGCTAACTATTGATGGAGTCTATGGATGTCCAGCGCCAAACTGCGGGCCTTTCTCGCCGTCGCCCGTCACGGCAGTTTCAGTGCCGGGGCGCGGGCGTCAGGCTTGAGCCAGCCGACCCTGACCACGCAAGTACAAGCCTTGGAACGCCAGCACAATGTTGAGCTGTTCCATCGGCGCGGGCGGCGGATCGAGCTTTCCGATGTCGGGCGGCAGTTGCTGCCGATCGCGCAACGGATTGCCTTGCTGGAACTGGAAGCGCACAACCTGCTGCGCGACTCCGGACGGCTCGACAGCGGCCAGCTCAAGGTTGGTGCGGTGGGGCCGTTTCATGTGATCGAAATGGTCGACAGCTATTTGCAACAGCATCCGAATATCGATGTGTCGATCCGCGTCGGCAACTCGGCGCAGGTATTGTCGGACCTGGAAAACTATGTGACCGACATCGCCGTGCTGGCCGGGCGTCAGGATGATCCGGCGTTGTGTTCGGTGCGTTATGCGCGGCACGCGATCATCTTGTTCGCCCACCATGAACATCCACTGGCCAATCGTGGCAGCGTGCGGCTGGAGGAACTGGAAGGGCAGCGGCTCCTGCAACGCGAGCCAGGCTCGACCACACGACTGGTGCTGGAACAGGCGTTGAATGCGGTGCAGGTCAAACCGCGCATCGCCATGGAAATCGGCAGTCGCGAGGCGCTACGTGAGGCGGTGGTGCGTGGGCTGGGGTTGGGGGTGGTTTCAGAAGCGGAGTTCATTGCCGACCCGAACATCCGCACGATCAGAATCGAGGGAGAGGAGCTGTTCACCGAGACTTATCTGTACTGCCTGGCGGAGCGGCGTTCCAGTCGGCTCATCTCATCGTTTTTCGACGCGGCGCTGGGTTGATTTGCAATTTCGCTTAAGCCTTGGCTAATATACGATCCATATACACATCGTATCGGATTCATATATGGGCATCGTAAAGATTTCAGAGGACATGCACGAGAACCTGCGTATCTCCAGCAACGCCCTCAGCCGCTCGATCAACGCGCAGGCCGAGCACTGGATGCGCATCGGCATGCTCGCCGAACTGCACCCCAACCTCGACCACAGCGCCATTTGCCGCTTGCTGATCCGCGCCGAACAGAACGGCGGGCTGGATCTGCAACAACTGACTCAGGAAGCCGTCAGCGCATGAGAAACCAGATCAAGATCAACACCCCGGCCGACATCGCCCAATCGCGTGCTGCCGGCAAACTCGCTGCTGAAGTACTGGCCATGCTGGTGCCGCATGTGAAGGCGGGCGTCACCACCGATCAGCTCGATCAGCTGTGCAACGACTACATCGTCAATGTGCAGAAAGCAGTGCCGGCCAACGTCGGTTATCACGGCTTTCCGAAAACCGTCTGCGCCTCGGTCAACGACGTGGTGTGCCATGGCATCCCATCGGGCACGCCGCTGAAGGATGGCGACATCGTCAACCTCGACATCGCGGTGATCAAGGACGGCTGGTTCGGTGATACCAGCCGCATGTACGTGGTCGGTGAGGCGACACCTGAAGCGCAGCACCTGATCAAGACCACCTACGAGGCGATGTGCGCGGGTATTCGAGTGGTGAAGCCGGGCGCCACGCTGGGCGATATCGGCCATGCGATTCAGAGCCTGGCGGAGAAAGAAGGCTTCAGCGTGGTGCGCGAGTACTGCGGGCACGGGATCGGCAAGGTCTATCACGATGAGCCGCAGATCCTGCATTACGGCTTTCCGAATCAGGGCATGAAGCTCAAGGCCGGGATGATTTTTACCGTGGAGCCGATGCTCAATGCCGGCAAGCGTCATGTGAAGAATATGCCGGATGGCTGGACGGTGCTGACCAAGGATGGCTCGTTGTCGGCGCAGTGGGAGCATATGGTGGCGGTGACGGAGACGGGGTTTGAGATCTTGACCGCGTGGCCAGATGAGATTGAAGGCTACCGCGCTATTGTCTGATACCGCGTCGACTGTTTCCCTCACCCTAGCCCTCTCCCAGAGGGAGAGGGGACTGACCGGGTTGTTTTGGCGTTATACATCGACTTGAAAGTCCTGAGTCGAACTCAGGTCCTGAAAAGCCCCCGATCTACTCCCTTTCCCCCTCGCCCCCCTTGGGGGAGAGGGCTGGGGTGAGGGGGTAAATCTCACAGACAACACGCTATCAGTGAGCGCCGGCAGCCTTGTTCAGGTCGCTGTCGGTCCATTCGGTGTAAACGCAGGCGTCTGCGGTGGCCCAGCGCACTTGCACCGGATCGCCAGCCTTGAGCGGCATGCCAGCAGCCGACAACGCTTTCACCGTCATTGATGTGCCGCCCGACGTAACCACACTGCAAGTCTGGCTCTCACCCAGAAACAACACCTCCACCACCTTCGCTGAAACCTCGTTCCACCCCGACGGCAGCGGTTCGCTGATCGCTTGCGCCACGCTCAACGCCAAGGCTTTTTCCGGCCGCACCATCAGCAACACATCCTGATCCGTATGCAACCCAGCGGTCAGGCGAATCGACAATGACTGTCCTTCAAACGAAGCCGCCGCATTGCCCTGCGCCTTGAGCTTGAGGAAGTTCGAATTACCCAGGAACGACGCCACAAACGCATTCGGCGGGTTCTGATAAAGGTCATAACCACTGCCCAGACCAACAATCTTGCCGTGACTGAAAATCGCAATGCGCTGCGACAAACGCATGGCTTCTTCCTGGTCGTGGGTCACGTAAACAATGGTGATGCCCAGGCGACGATGCAGTTGGCGCAACTCATCCTGCAGATCTTCACGCAGCTTTTTATCCAGCGCCCCCAGCGGTTCATCCATCAGCAGGATGCGTGGTTCGTAAACCAGCGCCCGGGCAATGGCGACACGTTGCTGCTGGCCGCCAGACAGTTGCGAAGGGCGGCGATGGGCGAACTGTTCGAGCTGGACCAGTTTCAACATCGCGTCGACGCGCTTGTCACGTTCGGCGGCGGCCAGTTTGCGGATCGCCAGCGGAAAGGCGATGTTGTCGCGCACCGACAAATGCGGGAACAGCGAATAACGCTGGAACACCATGCCGATGTCACGCTTGTGCGGCGGCACATTCACCAGTGACTGACCGTTGACGAGGATCTCGCCGCTGCTCGGCGTTTCAAAGCCGGCGAGCATCGACAGGGTCGTACTCTTGCCCGAGCCGCTGGAGCCGAGGAAAGTCAGGAATTCACCGTCCTTGATGTCCAGCGAGATGTTGTCGACGGCAGCAAAGTCGCCGTAGTGCTTGTTCAGGTTGCGCAGGCTGACCAGGGGTTTGTCATTCTGCTGGGAAGCGTCTTTGATCACGGCACTCATGTCGTACTCCTGGGCGCTCAGGCGCTGATTTCGTTGCGCCGGCGCAGCGCGGCGGCGATGACCATGACCAAAACCGACAAGCCGATCAGCAGCGTCGAAGCGACGGCGATCACTGGCGTCAGGTCCTGGCGCAAGGTGGTCCACATTTTCACGGGAAGCGTTTGCAGTGTGGGACTTGCCATCATCACGCTGAGCACCACTTCGTCCCACGAAACGAGGAAGGCGAAGAGGGCGCCGGCGACCATGCCCGGACGAATCGCCGGGAATGTCACTTTGAACACCGCTTGCAGGCGTGAAGCACCGCAAATCACCGCCGCGTCTTCAATCGACTGATCGAACAGCTTCAGTGAGTTGATGATCGAGATAATCGTGAACGGCAGCGCGACGATCACATGGCTGACGACAAACGCGAACATCGTCCCGGTGTAACCGAGCTTGAGAAACAGCGCGTACACTGCCACGGCGATGATCACCAGCGGCACGATCATCGGCAGGGTGAACAGGCCGTAGAGCATTTCCCGACCGGGAAAACGCCCGCGAACCAGCGCAAACGCAGTCGGCAGACCGAGGGCCACGGCGCAGATCGTGGTCAGCACGGCGACCTTGAGGCTGGCCGCTGCGGCGTTCATCCAATCGGGGTTGGAGAAGAACTGGCCGTACCATTTCAGCGTCCAGCCCGGTGGCGGAAACACCAGCCACTGGGAAGAGCCGAACGACAGCAGCACGATAAACACGATCGGCAACAGCAGGAACAGACCGATCAGCCCGGTGGTTGCATACAAGCCGAAGCGCATGCGCCGGCTCATCGCATTGGGGGTCAGGAGCATGTCGGCTTACCTCGCGTTACTGGCGCCAACCGGGGATTCCGGCTGAAGCTTCAGGTAGAAGTAGAACAGCACCAAAGTGATCGCGATCAGCAACGCAGCGCCGGCACTGGCCAGGCCCCAGTTGAGGAACGATTGCACCTGCTGAATGATGAACTCCGGCAGCATCATGTTCTGCGCCCCGCCGAGCAGTGCCGGGGTGACGTAGTAACCGAGCGACATGACGAACACCATCAAGCCACCGGAGGCCAGACCCGGCCGACACAGCGGCAGGAACACCCGGAAGAAGTTGCTCCACGGACTGGCGCCGCAAATCGAGCCGGCCTGCAGGATCATCGGGTCAATGGCCTGCATGGTTGCCTGCAATGGCAACACGATGAACGGGATCATGATGTAGCTCATGCCGATCACTACGCCGGTGAGGTTGTGCACCATTTCCAGCGGCTGATCGATGATGCCCATCGCCATCAGAGCCTTGTTGATCACGCCGGACGCTTGCAGCAGCACCAGCCACGAATACGTGCGGGCGAGCAGGCTGGTCCACATCGACAGCAGCACGATGTTGAGAATCCAGCGACCCCAGCCGCGCGGCACCAGGGTGATCGCCCAGGCCAGCGGAAAGCCCAGCAACAGGCTGAACAGCGTTACCAGCCCGGCCACCGAGAAGGTGTTGAGCAGCACTCGGGCATACGCCGAGTTGGCGAACAGTTGTTCATAGTTGCCAAGGCCCGGGGTCGGTTCGAGCACGCCGCGCAACAGCAGGCCAATCAACGGCGCGAGAAAGAACAGGCCGATGAACAACAGTGCCGGAGCGAGGTTGCCGGCGCCGCGCCAGCGTTGTCTGAGGGATGGGGCTTGCTGCATCGCAACCGCCTGTGTTCCGTGGGCCGAACCGGCAGCGCTGGTCGCGCTCCCGGTGGCAGTGGAGGGACGGGGCGCGGTGGCCGCCATTTTCATTTGACCAGCCATTCGTTCCACCGTGTCGCGATGGCCTGGCCGTTTTTGGCCCAGTACGCGAAATCTAGAGTGATCTGATCCTTAGCGTAGGCAGTCGGCAGGTTGGGGGCCAGCGTCGAATCCAGACGCTCCACACTGTCGAGGTTGACCGGGGCGTAGGCGGTCAGGTTGGAGAAGTCGGCCTGGCCTTTGGCGCCGCTGGCGGCGGCGAGGAACTTCATCGCCGCGTCCTTGTTTTTCGAGCCTTTTGGAATCACCAGAATGTCGGCCATGACCAGATTCTGTTTCCAGCTCACGCCGACCGGTGCGCCGTCTTCTTGCAGGGCGTGAATGCGACCGTTCCAGAACTGGCCCATGCTCGCTTCACCTGACGCCAGCAGTTGCTGCGACTGCGCGCCGCCGCCCCACCAGACGATGTCCTTCTTGATGGTGTCGAGTTTTTTGAAGGCGCGATCCAGATCCAGCGGGTAGAGCTTGTCGGCCGCCACGCCGTCGGCCAGCAGCGCCAGTTCGAGCACGCCAGGGCTTGGCCATTTATACAGCGCGCGTTTGCCGGGGTAGGTTTTGGTGTCGAACAGGGCGCTCCAGTCCTGTGGCTTGTTGGCGCCGAGTTTGCCCTCGTTGTAGCCGAGGACGAAGGAGAAGAAGAACGAGCCGACGCCGTGATCGCTGACGAAACGCGGGTCGATCTTGTCGCGCTGGATCACTTTGAAATCGAGGGGTTCGAGCAGGCCTTCAGCGGCGGCGCGCAGGGCGAAATCGGCTTCGACATCGACCACGTCCCACTGCACATTGCCGCTCTCGACCATGGCTTTGAGTTTGCCGTAGTCAGTCGGGCCATCCTGCACGACGGTGATGCCGCTGGCCTTGCTGAACGGATCGGCCCAGGCCTGTTTCTGCGCATCCTGGGTGCTTCCGCCCCAGCTGACGAAGTTCACGCTCTCGGCAGCCATTGCAGCTTGGCCGGTAACGCTGAGCAGTCCCGCAAAAAAGATCGCGGTTGCAGCTTTGTTCAACACCATTTTTACGCCCTCATTGTTGTGTTTTTGAGCGGGCTTGCGTTGTTGCCCGCCTGTCGGGAGCAGTAGATGGACCTTCGTTGGAATGTCCGGTCTATGGAATATCATATTATGGTATTCCAAACTTTGTGCAAGCACTTTGCCTTACCGGTTATCTGGCCGGGCGGTTATTTGATGCGTTCGGCTTGGATGTTTTTTGTGAATGTCAGATCCAGCCCCTCACCCCAGCCCTCTGCCTTCGGGAGGGGGGGGCCGATTGGAGGCTGTCCAAAACCTGAGTTCGACTCGGTATTTCAGGTCGGCGTATAGCGACTAAACACCTCGGTCGGCTCCCTCTCCCTCGGGGAGAGGGCTGGGGTGAGGGCAGCTTCACTCGGTAAACGGAATACTCTCGACCACTTCCAGGTCATACCCGGTCAACCCGGCGTATTTCAGAGGAGGGCCCAGGTGACGCAACTTGCCAACCCCAAGGTTCTGCAGAATCTGCGCCCCGGTCCCCACCTCCGAATAAATCCGCGATTGCGAACGGCTGAACTGCCTCGGCGGCTGGGTCAATTGCGGCACCCGCTCCAGCAGCGCCTGCGAAGACTCGTGATTGGCCAGCACCACCACGACCCCATGCCCCTCAGCCGCGACCCGTTGCAACGCCGCCCAAAGCGTCCAGTTCGTCGGCCCGCTATATTCCGCGCCAACCAGATCCCGCAGTGGATCGATCACATGCACGCGCACCAGCGTCGGTTCTTCACGGCGCAGATCGCCCATGACCATCGCCATGTGCACGCCGCCCTCGATGCGATCCTCAAAAGTGATCAAGCGGAACGTGCCATGCACCGTCGGCAGCTCCCGTTCGCCGATGCGTTCAATGGTGTGTTCGGTGCTCAGGCGATAGTGGATCAGGTCGGCGATGGTGCCGATCTTGATCCCGTGCTTGCGCGCGAACACTTCCAGATCCGGGCGACGGGCCATGGTGCCGTCGTCGTTCATCACCTCGACGATCACCGAGGCCGGCGTAAAACCGGCCAGACGCGCCAGGTCGCAACCGGCCTCGGTGTGGCCGGCGCGGGTCAGCACGCCACCTTCCTTGGCGCGCAGCGGGAAGATGTGGCCGGGCTGCACCAAGTCTTCAGCGCGGGCATTCGGCGCGACGGCGGCGGCCACGGTGCAAGCGCGATCTGCTGCGGAGATGCCGGTGGTCACGCCCACCGCTGCTTCAATCGATACGGTAAACGCAGTGCTGAACACGCTGCCATTGGCCGGGACCATTTGCTCCAGGCCCAAACGCTGGCAATGTTCGTCGGTCAGGGTCAGGCAGATCAGCCCGCGCGCTTCACGGGCCATGAAGCTGATCGCCTCGGGCGTGCAACGGTCGGCGGCCAGCAGCAGGTCGCCTTCGTTTTCGCGGTCTTCGTCATCGACCAGCAAGACCATTTTGCCGAGACGATAATCTTCGATGATTTCTTCGATGTTGTTGAAGGCCATGCTGGACTCTCAGGGTTCGTTGGAAATATATTGGTATACCATAATACAAAATCAACAAAGAGGTCACTATGAAGGCGTACTGGATTGCTCACGTGGATATAGCCGATGCCGATCATTACAGCCAATACACCCAGCGTGCGCCGGCAGCGTTCGCTGTGTTTGGCGCGAAGTTTCTGGCCAGAGGCGGGCGCAGCGAGGCGATGGAAGGGCGCCAGACGCCGCAGCGCAGCGTGGTGATCGAGTTCGAGAGCTATGAGAAGGCTGTGGCGTGCTACCACTCAGCGGCGTATCAGGAAGCGAAACGTTATCGCGAGGAATGGGCGAGGGCGGAAATCATCATCGTTGAAGGCATCGCCCCAATTTAAGCAACACCACTAAACCCCTGTAGGAGTGAGCCTGCTCGCGATAGCTGTGTGTCAGTCGGCAATTCTCTACCTGACACACCGCTATCGCGAGCAGGCTCACTCCTACAAAGAGCGGGTTGCGTTGTCAGCGGATAAAGTGAATCTTGCCGCTATCGTCATTGCCCATGTAGATCCCATACACCCCAGCTTGGCGTTCTTCGATATAGCGCTCGAGAATCTGCCGGATCGCCGGGTAATAGATCTGTTCCCATGGAATCTCTTCCGGCGCGAAGAACTTGTAATCCATAGTCTCCGGCCCGTACTGCCCGGTGATCTGCAGCGCGATCGCACGGAAGATGATGTACACCTCGCTGATCTTCGGCACGCTGAAAATCGAGTACGGCGAGACGATTTCCGCGCGCACACCGCTTTCTTCCCAGACTTCACGGATGGCCGCTTGCTCGGTGGTCTCGCCGCTTTCCATGAACCCGGCGGGCAGCGTCCAGGTGCCCGGGCGCGGTGGGATCGCGCGTTGGCACAAGAGGTATTTGCCGTCCTGCTCGATGATGCAGCCGGCAATGATCTTCGGATTGACGTAATGGATGTAGCCGCAGCCGCGACAAATCAGGCGCTCGTGCGTATCGCCCGCCGGTATCTGCTGACCGAGGTCAGGGCCACCGCATTTCGGGCAATAGCTCGGGCTGAACATATCAGTGACCTATACGGGGTTCTTTCAGCGCGATGGGCAGGGTCATGGCCGGGGTTGCGCCGGTCTCTTCCTGCTTGCGCTTGAGATAGTCGAGCGCCACGGCAGCAGCGGCGCGAACGTGATCGACACAGGCCTGATGCGCCACCAGCGGATCACCGCTCTTGATCGCTTCGACCATTTTTTCCATTTCCTGATTACTCGCGCCGCGACGGTTTTCCTGCGATACCGAAGTCGCGCGCAGGTAGCTGATGCGCGCCTGCAACTGACGCAACTGAGTGGCCGCCACGTGGTTACCCGAGCCTTCGAGCAGCACGTCGTAGAAACCCTGCACCGAGTCGATCACCTGCTGCAACTCGCCGTCCTTCAACGCCTTGCGGTTGTCGTCGAGGGCTTTTTCCAGGGCTTTGATGTCCTTGGCTTTAGCGCGCAGAGTGAACAACTGCACGATCAGTCCTTCAAGTACGCAGCGCAGCTCGTAGATATCGACCGCATCGGCGAGGGTGATGATCGCCACGCGCGGGCCTTTGGCATCGGCGAACTCGACCAGACCTTCGGATTCCAGGTGACGCAAGGCTTCACGCACCGACGTACGGCTTACACCGAGGCGATCGCACAGATCGCGCTCGACCAGACGATCGCCGGGCATGAGCTGGAAATTCATGATCGCGCTACGCAGTTTATCCAGCACGATTTCGCGCAGGGTAACGGGGTTGCGATTGACCTTGAAGCTGTCGTCGAGTGGCTGGCGTTTCATGGGGTCCGCTCATTCGGTTGGCTGTCCATGCCAGACGGGCATCTAAACAGCCGAGGGGTTAACTGGAGGCCTCGGCGTCGGCTTCGGCAAAGGCTTCACGGGCCAGCCGGAAACTGTCCACGGCTGCCGGAACGCCGCAATAAATGCCGACCTGAAGCAGAATTTCGCGTATTTGCTCACGACTCAGGCCGTTACGCAAGGCGCCACGCACATGCAGCTTGAGTTCGTGCGGACGGTTGAGCGCCGAGATCATCGCCAGGTTGATCATGCTGCGCTCCTTGAGCGACAAACCCTCACGCCCCCAGACATGGCCCCAGCAGTATTCGGTAACCATTTCCTGCAGCGGACGGGTGAAGTCGTCGGCGTTCTCTATCGAACGCTGCACGTAGGCTTCGCCGAGCACCTGAGTGCGGATCTTCAGGCCCTTCTCATACTTTTCGTTACTCATCATTCCTCCTGTGACCACGATCCCTTGTAGGAGTGAGCCTGCTCGCGATAGCGGTGGATCAGTCGACATCAATGTTGAATGTCAGTCCGCTATCGCGAGCAGGCTCACTCCTACAGGGGGATTTGTGTGAATCCGTCAGGCCAGGGTCGGCAACGGCCCGAGCTTGCCTTTGTGGTAAATCATCGGCGTCACCGGTTGCGCGGGCAGGATCAGGTTCTTCACCGCGCCAACAATGATCGCGTGGTCGCCACCATCGTATTCCCGCCACAACTCGCACTCGATGATCGCCGTCGCTTTGGCCAGAATCGGGTTACCGAGTTCGCTCAAATGCCACGCGATGTCCTTGGCCTTGTCCTTGCCTTTACTGGCGAAAGCATAGGCCTCAGCCGTCTGGTCAGCCGACAGCAAATGGATCGCAAATTTCTTGCTGTCACGCAGCACCGGGTAAGTGTCGGAAGCATAGTTGGGACAGAACAACACCAGCGCCGGGTCAATCGACAGCGCGCTAAAAGCGCTGGCGGTGATGCCGACGATCCCACCCTCAGGGTCAAGGGTGGTGACCACCGTGACGCCGGACGGAAAGGAACTCATGACGTCTTTGTAAATGCCGGGTTCGATCATTTCGCAGGACTCCTAGCGCATCACAAACGGATCAGGCATCGGTGCCTGGGAAAGGTTGATCCACACCGTTTTCAGTTCGGTGTAGGCCAGCACCGAATCGATGCCGCTTTCGCGTCCATAGCCACTGTTCTTGAAACCGCCGATTGGCGCCATTGCCGACACCGCACGGTAAGTGTTGACCCAGATAATCCCGGAGCGCACATCGCGCGCCAGACGATGGGCACGGCCCAGATCACGGGTCCAGATGCCAGCCGCCAGGCCGAACTGTGAGTCGTTGGCGATCGCCAGTGCCTCGGCTTCATCCTTGAAGCGAATCACCGACGCCACTGGGCCGAAGACTTCTTCCTGCATGATCTTCATCGAATTGCGGTCGCATTCGAACAGCGTCGGCTCGTAGAACCAGCCTTCGCCAAGATCCGCCGGGCGCTTGCCGCCAGTGCGCAAACGCGCGCCTTCAGCGATGGCGTCGGCGACCAGACCTTCGACCACCGCCAATTGCTGCGCGGTGGCCATCGGGCCCATCTCACTGTGGTCTTCTTGCGGGTTGCCGATGCGAATGCGCTGGGCGCGTTCGACCAGTCGGCTGACGAATTCGTCGTAGATCTCGTCCTGCACCAACAGTCGCGAACCCGACACGCAGCTCTGTCCGGAGGCCGCGTAGATCCCGGCGATCGCGCCGTTGATCGCGCTGTCCAGATCGGCGTCGGCGAAGATGATGTTCGGTGATTTGCCGCCCAGTTCCAGCGACAGCTTGGCGAAGTTCTCGGCGCTGCTGCGCACCACATGCCGTGCTGTCGCCGCGCCGCCGGTGAAGGCAATCTTGCGGATCAGCGGATGGCGGGTGAGGGCGGCGCCAGTGCTTGGGCCGTAACCGGTGACGACGTTGACCACGCCCGGCGGAATCCCGGCTTCGAGCGCCAGACGTGCCAGTTCAAGAATGGTCGCCGAAGCGTGCTCAGAAGGCTTGATCACAATCGTATTGCCAGCGGCGAGGGCCGGGGCGAGTTTGATTGCGGTCAGGTACAGCGGGCTGTTCCACGGAATGATCGCGGCGACCACGCCCATTGCTTCGTGCACGGTGTAGGCGAACAGGTCGGGCTTATCCAGCGGCAGCGTGCCGCCTTCGAGCTTGTCGGCCAGGCCGGCGGTGTAGTGGAAAAACTCCGGCAGATAGCTGACCTGGCCACGGGTTTCGCGGATCAGCTTGCCGTTGTCGCGGCTTTCCAGCTGCGCCAGTTGTTCTTTATTTTCGGCGATCAAGTCGCCGAGACGACGCAGCAGTTTGCCGCGCGCAGTGGCAGTCAGGCCACGCCATGCCGGGCTGTCGAAAGCAGTCTGTGCCGATTGCACGGCGCGTTCGACGTCCGCCTCATCAGCGTCGGGCAGTTCGGCCCAGGCTTGCGCCGTGGCCGGGTTGAGGCTTTCGAAGGTCTTGCCGGAGAGGGCGTCGACCCATTCTCCGCCGATGCACATCTGGAAGCGTGCGAGTGTCATGCAACGATCCCCTTTATATGGTTTTGTCGGGAGTGTGCGAATTGCAGAAATTCCAGCAGCGTCTGGTTGACCAGACGCGGCGACTCTACCGGCATCATATGCCGTTGCTCGGCCAGCACGGCAACCTTCGCACCGGGGATGCGTCGGGCCAGTTGCTCGGCCATTTCCGGGGTCGAACCCGGATCGAGTTCACCGGTGGCGATCAGCGTCGGCGCCTGAATGCTGCCCAGGTCGTCGGCGCGGTACATGTCTTGGGTGGCGAACAATTCGTAGGTGGTCAGGTAACCCTGAGGATCATTATTGGCGAGGGTCTGGCGCAATGCGGCGATCTGCGCCGGGTTGGCCGCCTGATACTCGCGGCTGAACCAGCGCGACAACGCCGCTTCGGCATTGGCGTCCGGGCCATGTTCGGCGGCTTGCGCGGTACGGGCGATGACGCCGGCACGCTGTTCTTCGCTGCGGTTGAACACACTGTTCAACACCACCAGGCTTTGCAGGCGCTCCGGGTAATGCAGGGCAAAGGCCCGCGCGACCAGACCGCCCATGGAGAAACCGATCACCGCTGCCTGCGGCAGATTGAGGTGATCAAGCAGCTCCAGCAACTGATCGGCGTAACCGAGCAGGTTGGTGCCGCTGGCCGGTCGCGGGCTGGCGCCATGGCCGAGCATGTCGTAGGCGATCACCCGGTATTGGCTGGACAGACCGACGATCTGCCCGCCCCACATTTCTTTGTTCAGGCCCACGCCGTGGATCAAAACCACGGGCTGGCCTTGGCCGGTCGCCAGGTAACTGGTGCCAGTCGGGGTGAGTTCAGCGGTGAGCCGAATCATGGAGCGCTCCTGCAATGCCTTTTTATTGTGATTACTGGGCTTTTTCGGCGGCCAGTTCTTCCAGATCGATGTAGCGATTGCCGATGCGCGGGTGCAGACGGCCACCGTCAGCGCAACCCAGCACGACCACGATTTCGTCGGCACGCGGTGCGTCTTCGATCTGCATTTCCAGAGTGATGTAGTGCGAACGCTGACCTTCGTCGTCCTTGTGCATCATCGGAATCTGAATAGACGTGCCCGGGCCGCCGCGCTTGTTGGTGAAGCTCAGGTAGCTCTTGGCGTTGACCGCTTCGCGGTAGTGATTGCCAAAGCGCAGGGTGTGGATCACGGCGGAGGCGTGCTCGATCTCGCCGTCAGCGCCGACCACAGCGGCTTTGCCGTAGGCCTCGATTTTTTCCGCACCGCCGATGATGCCGACCAGACGTTCAACCATCAGCGCACCGAGGTCGGAGCAGTTGGCACGGATCTGCGGCTTGAGGTCTTCGACGAAACCGTTGCCCACCCAAGGGTTTTTCATCACCACGGCGAGGCCGACCATGGTCACTGGCTTGTCAGTGGCCTTGCCGCCTTCAATGAAGGTTTCTTCGACATAGCTGACGATCTTGCGAATTTCGAAACTCATGAGCTGCTCCGTAGGGGGATTGAGAGTGTCTGTGCGTCTGATGGTATACCATAATACCGATCGTGCAAGTCCCTCCGGTAACTTTTGCCGCATCACCCCGGCGAATGGTCATGTATTCAAATCCCAAAGCCCCCACAACTCCCTGTAGGAGTGAGCCTGCTCGCGATAGCGGTGTGTCAGCTGAGCAATTGCTAACTGATACACCGCTATCGCGAGCAGGCTCACTCCTACAGGGGGGAATCCGTCGGCAATGCGGTTAACAAAAGATAACGTGGCGCCGATTGTCAGACGTTTCGAAAGCCCGATAGGATGAGCCAGCTTCCGAAGTGGCTCTGGATTGCGGGTTTCAGGACTATGCTTCTGACCAGTCATCAGCGGAGCACACTTGCGGCGCCCTTGAAGGCCAATGGCCTAACAATAATAAATAGGGGAAGGTCTATGAGTCGTTGCCGCCCGCCGGCGTTACGCAACACCGCGTTGCTGGCCACAGCACTCTCCATGCTGGGCTTGGCCACGTTATCGGCACCTGTGATTGCTGCCGAGGCGCCAGCCGATGTGGTCTATGCCACCGAATCCGCCAAAGCCGCGAAAAGCCTGATTCTCGATGTCGTCCACGCTGGCGCACGCCTGGTCGCGGTCGGCGATCGTGGGCACATTCTCTATTCCGATGACCAGGGCAAAACCTGGACGCAAGCCAAAGTGCCGAGCCGGCAACTGCTGACGGCTGTGTACTTTGTCGACGACAAGCACGGCTGGGCGGTCGGCCACGACGCGCAAATCCTCGCCAGCGCAGACGGCGGTCTGACCTGGACCAAGCAATTCGAAGACCTCAAACGCGAATCGCCGCTGCTCGACGTCTGGTTCAAGGACGTCAACAGCGGCCTCGCCGTGGGCGCGTACGGTGCACTGCTGGAAACCACCGACGGCGGCAAAAACTGGGAAGACGTCAGCGACCGCCTCGACAACGAAGACCAGTTCCACCTCAACGCCATCGCGGCGGTGAAGGACGCTGGGCTGTTCATCGTCGGCGAGTCGGGCAGCATGTTTCGCTCCGCCGATGACGGCCAGACCTGGGAAAAACTCGAAGGCCCGTACGAAGGCTCGCTGTTCGGCGTGATCGGCACGGCGCAACCGCAGACCCTGCTGGCCTACGGCTTGCGCGGCAACCTTTATCGCTCGACGGATTTCGGCAGCACCTGGGAGCAGGTCGAGCTGAAAGCTGCGCGCGGATCGCTGGAATTCGGCCTGTCCGGCGCGACCCTGCTTGAAGATGGCTCGATCGTGATCGTTGGCAACGGCGGTTCGGTGATCAGCAGCAGCGACAACGGCGAGACCTTCAGCGTGTTCAACCGTCCGGATCGTATTTCCCTGTCGTCGGTCACCGCTGCCGGCGACGGCAATCTGATTCTGAGCGGGCAGGGTGGCGTTCACACCACGCTGCCAAACGGTGCCGAGATCAATAATAAGAAGGCGGGGCTATGACTTCCTTGATCACTCCTCAGCAGGACAAGGCGACGTTTCTTGAGCGCCTGATCTTCAACAACCGTCCGGCAGTGATCCTCATCTGCCTGGTGGTGAGTATTTTCCTGTTCTGGCAGGCCACGTTGATCCGGCCGTCGACCAGTTTCGAAAAAATGATCCCGCTCAAGCATCCGTTCATCGAGAAGATGATGGAGCACCGCAACGATCTGGCGAACCTGGGCAACACCGTGCGCATTTCGGTGGAAGCCAAGGACGGCGACATCTTCTCCAAGGAGTACATGGAGACTCTGCGCCAGATCAACGACGAGGTGTTCTACATTTCCGGCGTCGACCGTTCTGGCCTGAAGTCGCTGTGGAGCCCGAGCGTACGCTGGACCGAAGTGACCGAAGAGGGTTTCGCCGGCGGTGAAGTGATCCCGCAGAGCTACAACGGCTCGCAAGACAGTCTCGATCTGCTGCGCAACAACGTGCTCAAGTCCGGCCAGGTCGGGCGGCTGGTGGCCAACGACTTCAAGTCGAGCATCGTCGACATCCCGCTGCTGGAGTCCTACCCGGACCCGGAAGATCAGGGCAAGTTGCTCGCGCTGGACTACCGCAAGTTCTCCCATGAACTCGAAGACAAGATCCGCAACAAGTTCGAAGCGCAGAATCCCAACGTCAAGATCCACATCGTCGGTTTCGCCAAGAAGGTCGGCGACCTGATCGACGGTCTGGTGATGGTCGTACTGTTCTTCGGCATAGCGTTTGTCATCACCCTGATTCTGCTGTTGTGGTTCACCAACTGCGTACGCAGCACCATCGCGGTGTTGAGTACGACGCTGGTGGCGGTGGTCTGGCAGCTCGGCTTGATGCACTTCTTCGGTTTCGGGCTCGATCCGTATTCGATGCTGGTGCCGTTCCTGATTTTCGCCATCGGTATTTCCCACGGCGTGCAGAAGATCAACGGCATCGCCCTGCAATCCAGCGAGGCCGACAACGCGTTGACCGCAGCGCGGCGCACTTTCCGGCAACTGTTCCTGCCGGGGATGATCGCGATTCTCGCGGATGCGGTGGGCTTCATCACGCTGCTGATCATCGACATCGGCGTGATCCGTGAACTGGCCATCGGTGCGTCGATCGGCGTCGCAGTGATCGTGTTCACCAACCTGATTCTGCTGCCGGTCGCCATCTCCTATGTCGGCATCAGTAAACGCGCGATTGCCAGGAGCAAGAAGGACGCCAACCGCGAACATCCGTTCTGGCGCCTGCTGTCGAACTTCGCCAATCCGAAAGTCGCACGCGTCTCTGTGGTGCTGGCGCTGATCGCCTTCGGCGGCGGCCTCTGGTACAGCCAGAACCTGAAAATCGGCGACCTCGACCAAGGCGCGCCGGAACTGCGTCCGGACTCGCGCTACAACAAGGACAACAACTTCATCATCAACAACTATTCAACCAGTTCCGATGTGCTGGTGGTGATGGTCAAGACCAAGGCTGAAGGTTGCTCGCGTTATGAGGCCATGGCGCCGATCGATGAGCTGATGTGGAAGATGCAGAACACCGAGGGCGTGCAGTCGGCGATCTCGCTGGTGACCGTGTCCAAGCAGATGATCAAGGGCATGAACGAGGGCAACCTGAAATGGGAAACCCTGTCGCGCAACCCGGACGTGCTGAACAACTCGATTGCTCGCGCCGACGGTCTGTACAACAACAGTTGCTCGCTGGCGCCGGTGCTGGTGTTCCTCAACGATCACAAGGCTGAAACCCTCGATCGGGCGGTACACGCGGTGCAGGAATTCGCCAAGGACAACAACAAGGACGGTCTGGAATTCATCCTCGCCGCCGGTAACGCCGGGATCGAAGCGGCCACCAACGAAGTCATCAAGCAGGCTGAGCTGACCATCCTGATTCTGGTGTACATCTGCGTGGCAGTGATGTGCATGATCACCTTCCGTTCGTGGGCGGCGACGCTGTGCATCGTCCTGCCGCTGGTGCTGACCTCGGTACTCGGTAACGCGCTTATGGCGTTCATGGGCATCGGCGTGAAAGTCGCGACCTTGCCAGTGGTGGCGCTGGGTGTGGGGATCGGTGTCGACTACGGCATCTACATCTACAGCCGACTGGAGAGTTTCCTGCGCGCGGGGCTGCCGTTGCAGGAAGCCTATTACCAAACGCTGAAATCCACCGGTAAAGCCGTGCTGTTCACCGGTCTGTGCCTAGCGATCGGTGTGTGCACCTGGATCTTCTCGGCGATCAAGTTCCAGGCCGACATGGGCCTGATGCTGACCTTCATGCTGCTGTGGAACATGTTCGGTGCGCTGTGGCTGTTGCCGGCACTGGCGAAGTTCCTGATCAAGCCTGAGAAGCTGGCGGGGCAGAAGGGCAATTCACTGTTTGCGCATTGATCTGAAGGGCTGAAACGACAAAGCCGCAACCTTAGGGTTGCGGCTTTTTTTGTGTTTTAAGATCAAGAGCCCCTCACCCTAACCCTCTCCCGGAGGGAGAGGGGACTGACCGAGGTGTGCTGCTTGATACATCGACCTGAAATACCGAGTCGATTATGGATTCACAGCAAATCGTTCAAGTCGGCGTAAATCTCGAATATCCCCCAATCGGTTCCCTCTACCTCTGGGCGGTCCGACGTTTCGGGAGGGCTAGGGTGAGGGTAAGCGGTCTCCAGCCTTAGGAGAGTTCAGCGCCAAGCACAACACTCAAAGCACTACGCGCATCATCCAACTGCACCAACGTCGCATGCCGAGCACCAAGGGCATCACGGTTCTCAATGGCGGTAAGAATCGCCTTATGCCGCGGCAACGCCAGCTCATGCAGATTCGGCCGCTGATTCGAATGCTTCAACGCCTCGGCAATCGCCACCGACAACATATTGCACAGGTTCGCCAACAAGTCGTTGTGTGTCGCATCGGCAATCCGGCTATGGAAATCCAGATCCGGCTGCAACAACGCTTCCGGTGTCGGCGCCGCTTCCATGCGCTGATACGCCTCGCCAATCGCGGCAATATCAGCCTCGGTCGCATGTTGAGCGGCGAGAGCGGCAGCCGCCGGTTCGATAATGCTGCGCACACTGGTCAGCACATTGAAAAACTCATTCTGCGGGCTGCTTTGCATCAGCCAGTGCAGCACGTCCGGGTCGAGCATGTGCCATTCGCGCCGGGCCTTGACCACCGTGCCAACCCGAGGCTTGGAATACACCAGCCCCTTGGCCACCAGCACCCGCGTGGCTTCACGCAACACCGGCCGGCTGACCGCGTACTCCTCGCAGAGCAGGGCTTCGGCGGGCAGTTTGTCGTCGGGCAAGAAGCGTCCGGAGACGATCTGCATGCCCAGTTCCTGGACGATGCGCGAGTGCATGCTTTTACGGTCGGAGGGTTTGCGGTAATCCATGGGGAGTGGCGCGATCCTGAGCGATGGAGATGCCGCGCATCATAGCAGGCACGGCGCAATCTTGAGGCGGGTAAAGAACAACTGTGGGAGCGAGCTTGCTCGCGAAAGCGGTGGGTCAAACAACATAACTGTTGAATGTACCGCCGCCTTCGCGAGCAAGCTCGCTCCCACAGGGATTTGTGTGATCAGTGAGAATGACGCGGCACTTCAGCGCCTCGGCAACCTACCAGGAAGTCGAAGTCACAGCCCTGATCCGCCTGCAGCACATGGTCGATGTACAACTGACGATAGCCGCCCACCAACAACTGCTGCGGCGGCTGCAGATCGGCCATGCGTGCCGCCAGTTCGGCATCCGGAATGTCCAGGTGCAGCCGCCCGGTGGCGCAATCCAGCTCGATCCAGTCGCCTTCCTGCACCGTCGCCAAAGGCCCGCCGGCCGCCGCTTCCGGCGCCACGTGCAAAACCACGGTGCCATACGCCGTGCCGCTCATCCGCGCATCAGATATGCGCACCATGTCGGTCACACCCTGGGCCAACAACTTGGCCGGCAAGCCCATGTTGCCGACTTCGGCCATGCCCGGATAACCCTTCGGCCCGCAGTTCTTCATCACCAGAATCGAATCCTTATCGACCTCCAGTTCCGGATCGTTGATCCGCGCCTTGTACATGTCGAAGTTCTCGAACACCACCGCGCGGCCGCGATGCTGCATCAATTCCGGCGTCGCGGCGGACGGTTTGAGCACAGCACCCAGCGGCGCCAAGTTACCGCGCAACACACAAATCCCGCCATCGGCGCGAATCGGATTGTCGAGCGTGCGGATCACCTCGTCCTCGCCATAGATCGGCGCATCTTTGGTGTTCTCGCCGATCGACTTGCCGTTCACCGTCAGTGCATTCGGGTTAGGGATCAGATTGGCTTCACCGAGACGCCGCAGCACTGCCGGCAAACCACCGGCGTAATAGAACTCTTCCATCAGGAAACGCCCCGACGGTTGCAGATCGACAATGGTCGGCATGCCGCGCCCGATGCGCGTCCAGTCATCCAGATCCAGCTCGACACCGATGCGTCCAGCGATAGCTTTCAAGTGAATCACCGCGTTGGTCGAACCGCCGATGGCAGCGTTGACCCGGATGGCGTTTTCGAAGGCTTCCTTGGTGAGGATCTTCGACAGTTTCAAGTCTTCGCGAACCATCTCCACTGCACGCATACCGGACATGTGCGCCAACACATAACGTCGCGCATCCACCGCCGGGATCGCCGCGTTGTGCGGCAGGGAAGTGCCCAGTGCTTCCGCCATGCAGGCCATGGTCGACGCCGTGCCCATGGTGTTGCAAGTGCCTGCCGAACGCGACATGCCACCCTCGGCCGCAAGGAAATCGTCAATCGTGATGGTGCCGGCCTTGACCTGCTCGCTGAGCTGCCAGACCACGGTGCCGGAACCGATGTCCTTGCCTTTGTGCTTGCCGTTCAACATCGGCCCGCCGGTGACGACGATCGCCGGCACATCGCAGCTGGCCGCGCCCATCAGCAGCGCCGGGGTGGTTTTGTCGCAACCGGTCAGCAGCACCACGCCGTCGATCGGGTTGCCGCGAATGGCCTCTTCAACGTCCATGCTCGCCAGGTTGCGAGTGAGCATGGCGGTCGGGCGCAGGTTCGATTCGCCGTTGGAGAACACCGGGAATTCCACTGGAAAACCACCGGCCTCGATCACCCCGCGTTTGACGTGCTCCGCGATCTGGCGGAAGTGCGCGTTGCACGGGGTCAGTTCCGACCAGGTGTTGCAGATGCCGATGATCGGCTTGCCGTGGAACTGGTGGTCGGCGATGCCCTGATTCTTCATCCAGCTGCGGTACATGAAGCCGTTCTTGTCGGCCGTGCCAAACCATTGGGCGGAGCGCAGGGTGGGTTTCTTATCAGACATGATCGATTCTCTTATTGTATGACTATAGTGTTCCAGCTACGGCCTAATCTAAGCGCAAAATCCTAGGTTTGGAAGTGTTGTTGGTGAATTAGTAATACTATATAGTCGTTTTCGACGGAGGGATGGCCCTGGCGGTTTTCCGTGAGAGGCGTCCCCCGAGGTTCTATAAAAACAACAATCGGAGACCGATCTCATGAGCCAGGAACTGCGGCTAATCCGGCGCATTACGCTGAAACTGATTCCCTTCCTGATCCTGCTGTACCTGATCGCCTATGTGGATCGCTCCGCCGTCGGCTTTGCCAAGCTGCACATGGGCGCCGACATCGGTATCGGCGACGCCGCCTACGGCCTCGGCGCCGGGCTGTTCTTCATTGGCTACTTCCTTCTCGAAATCCCCAGCAACCTGATGCTCGAACGCTTCGGCGCACGGCGCTGGTTCGCGCGGATCATGATCACCTGGGGCGCGATCACCATCGGCATGGCCTTCGTTCAGGGCCCGCACAGTTTCTACGTGATGCGCTTTCTGCTCGGCGCGGCCGAGGCGGGGTTCTTCCCCGGCGTTCTCTACTACATCACCCAATGGTTCCCGGTGCGCCATCGCGGCAAGATCCTTGGCCTGTTCATCCTCTCCCAGCCGATCGCGATGATGATCACCGGCCCGGTGTCCGGCGGCTTACTCGGCATGGACGGCGTCCTTGGCCTGCATGGCTGGCAGTGGCTGTTCATCGTCATCGGCACCCCGGCGATCCTCCTGACCTGGCCAGTGCTGCGCTGGTTGCCTGACGGCCCGCAACAAGTGAAATGGATGGATCAAGCCGAGAAAGACTGGCTGACCGGTGAGTTGAAAAAGGATCTGCAGGAGTACGGCCAGACCCGCCACGGCAATCCGCTGCATGCGCTGAAAGACAAACGTGTGTTGCTGTTGGCGCTGTTTTATCTGCCGGTGACGTTGAGCATTTATGGCCTCGGTCTGTGGCTGCCGACGCTGATCAAACAGTTTGGCGGCAGCGATCTGGTCACCGGTTTCGTGTCGTCGGTGCCGTATATCTTCGGGATCATCGGCTTGCTGATCGTGCCGCGCAGTTCCGATCGTTTGAATGATCGTTACGGGCATCTGGCTGTTCTGTATGTGCTGGGCGCGATTGGCCTGTTCCTGAGTGCGTGGCTGTCGTTGCCCGTGGCGCAACTGGCGGCGTTGTGTCTGGTGGCGTTTGCGCTGTTTTCCTGCACGGCGGTGTTCTGGACCTTGCCGGGGCGCTTCTTTGCCGGCGCGAGTGCGGCGGCGGGGATCGCGTTGATCAACTCGGTAGGGAACCTGGGCGGGTACATCGGGCCGTTCGTGATTGGGGCGTTGAAGGAGTACACCGGGAATCTCGCGTCCGGCCTGTATTTCCTGTCGGGCGTGATGGTGTTCGGTTTGATTCTGACCGGCATCGTCTACCGTGTGCTGGAACGCAAACATGTCTTGCCCGTTGATCAATTCGCCGCCAGCGCCCGTGGCGCCACCCGCACCTGACTGCTGGAATTCACGCAAATCCCTTGTGGGAGCGAGCTTGCTCGCGAAGAGGCCATCACATTCAACATTGTGAGTGACTGATACACCGCTTTCGCGAGCAAGCTCGCTCCCACAGTGGAACGGCGGCGTTTTTGATGGAATAGGAGAAAATCATGCATCTGGTTCAATTCGAATTAAGCAACCGCGAACGCCGCGTCGGCGTGGTCGACAACGATCTGGTGCGCGAAGTGCTAGACGCGCGCAGCGTGCGCGATCTGGCGCTCGCCGCCATCGAAGCCGGCAACACGCTGGAACAGCAAGTGCAGATCCTCGGCCTCGGCATCAGCCACGACTACGCCGAACTGCTCGCGCAACTGCGCATTCTGCCGCCTCTCGATCATCCGGACCCGGCGCACATGCTGATCAGCGGCACCGGCCTGACCCACCTGGGCAGCGCCTCGGCGCGGGACAAAATGCACCAGCAGGCCGGCGACGAAGCGGCGATGACCGACACCATGCGCATCTTCAAATGGGGCGTGGAGGGCGGCAAACCGGCGGCGGGGCAGGCCGGTGTGCAACCAGAATGGTTCTACAAGGGCGACGGCAGTATCGTCGTTCGCCCGGGTCAGCCGTTCCCGGTGCCGCCGTTTGCTGAAGACGCTGGCGAAGAACCAGAGATGGCCGGCCTCTACCTCATTGGCAACGACGGCAAGCCTTATCGCCTGGGCTTTGCGGTGGGCAACGAGTTCTCCGATCACATCATGGAGCGCAAGAATTACCTGTACCTCGCGCACTCGAAATTGCGCAGTTGCAGTTACGGCCCGGAACTTCGCACCGGTGAACTGCCTCAACATCTGGCAGGCACCAGTCGCATCCTGCGTGACGGCGAAGTGCTCTGGCAGAACGAGTTTCTCAGCGGCGAGGCGAACATGTGCCACAGCCTCGCCAACCTCGAATACCACCATTTCAAGTACAGCCAGTTCCTGCGTCCGGGGGATGTGCACATTCATTTCTTCGGCACCGCGACCCTGTCGTTCGCCGATGGCATCCGCACCCAGCCGGGCGACGTCTTCGAAATCAGCCAGGCCGAATTCGGCGCGCCGCTGGTCAATGGCATCGTTCCGGTTCCAGCGGCATTTGAACCGGACAGCATCGGCACCCTTTAAGGAGATCCCATGACTCAGATTCTCGGTCACAACTACATTGGTGGTCAGCGCAGCGCCGCTGGCGACGTCAAACTGCACTCCGTCGATGCCACGACGGGCGAACAGTTGCCGCACGATTTCATTCAGGCCACGGTTGAGGAAGTCGACGCAGCGGCCAAAGCTGCCGCTGCCGCGTACCCGGCCTATCGCAGCCTCAGCGCCGAACGCCGCGCGCAGTTTCTCGATGCAATTGCCGATGAACTGGATGCCCTCGGTGATGATTTCGTCGCCGTGGTCTGCCGCGAAACGGCGTTACCCGCCGCACGCATTCAAGGCGAGCGCGGACGCACCAGCGGGCAGATGCGTCTGTTCGCCAAGGTTCTGCGTCGGGGGGATTTCTACGGTGCGCGGATTGATCTGCCGTTGCCGGATCGCCAGCCATTGCCACGTCCTGATCTGCGCCAATACCGCATCGGCCTCGGTCCTGTCGCGGTGTTCGGTGCAAGCAACTTTCCACTGGCGTTTTCCACGGCCGGCGGCGACACCGCAGCGGCGCTGGCCGCCGGTTGCCCGGTGGTGTTCAAGGCCCACAGCGGTCATATGGCCACGGCTGAGCTGGTCGCTGACGCGGTGATTCGTGCAGCGGAAAAAACCGCGATGCCTGCCGGTGTGTTCAACATGATCTACGGCGGGGGCGTCGGTGAATGGCTGGTCAAGCACCCGGCGATTCAGGCGGTCGGTTTCACCGGTTCGCTCAGAGGCGGACGTGCGCTGTGCGACATGGCCGCTGCGCGCCCGCAACCGATCCCGGTGTTTGCCGAGATGTCGAGCATCAACCCGGTGATCGTCCTGCCGCAGGCCCTTGCCGAGCGTTCGGAAACGGTTGCCCGCGACTTGACTGCTTCAGTGGTGCAGGGCTGCGGTCAGTTCTGCACCAATCCGGGCCTGGTCATCGGCATCCGCTCGCCAGAGTTCAGCGCGTTCGTGCAGCAGGTTGCGGGTTTGATCGGCGATCAACCGGCACAAACCATGCTCAACGCCGGCACCCTCGGCAGTTATGGCAAAGGTTTGCAGAAGCTGTTGGCGCATCCCGGCATCGAGCATCTGGCCGGCAATCCGCAGCAGGGTAATCAGGCACAGCCGCAATTGTTCAAGGCCGATGCGAGCCTGTTGATCGATGGCGATGAAGTGCTGCAGGAAGAAGTGTTCGGCCCGACCACGGTGATTGTCGAAGTGGCGGACAAGGCGCAACTCAGCGCTGCGCTGCATGGCCTGCACGGGCAACTGACCGCGACGATCATTGGCGAGCAGGCGGACTTTGAACGTTTCCCTGAGCTGACGCCGTTGCTGGAACAGAAGGTCGGGCGGATCCTGCTTAACGGTTATCCGACGGGTGTCGAGGTGTGCGATTCGATGGTGCATGGCGGGCCGTATCCGGCGACGTCCGATGCCCGTGGCACGTCGGTGGGCACGCTGGCCATCGACCGTTTCCTGCGTCCGGTGTGCTTCCAGAATTACCCGGACAGCTTGCTGCCCGAGCCGCTGAAGAACGCCAACCCGCTGCGCATCCAGCGCCTCGTCGACGGCAAGCCCTCGCGCGACGCGTTGTAACTGACAGCCAATATCCCCTGTGGGAGCGAGCTTGCTCGCGAATGCGGAGTATCAGAAACATATTTGTCGACTGACACACTGCATTCGCGAGCAAGCTCGCTCCCACAGGGATTGAGTCCACAATGAGCTATCATTGCCGGTTTCCCCCCTGAAAGACTTTACTGCCATGACTGCCCAAACCCTTCTCAACGCCCTCGAACACTGCGGCATGGTCGAAATCGACGGCCTGCATGCCTTCGAATTCGCCCTCGACGAAGACGACAACCTGCACATCGAGTGCATCGATGGCCGAGCGGCCAAGCATTGGGAATTCACGCCGGCGCAGGTTGCAGCAGCAACGTTTGATGACTCCCTGCAGAGCTGGCTGATCGTCGGCGATTCTGGCGAACACCACCTGGTTTGTCATGGCGATGTAGTCAGCAGCAGCGACGACGAGGATGACACTGATGAAAATGCGTAAATTCTGGCCGCTGCTGATGGCCGGCAGCGTCGGTGCCATGGGCCTGTCCACGGTGTACGCCGAAAGCTTCCAGTTGCTGGTCGGCTCCTACACCGCTGGCACCAGCCAGGGCCTCTATCGCATGAACTTCGACAGCGCCACCGGCCAGATCGCCGCCAAACCGCTGCAAGTGGTGAAGAGCGAAAACCCGTCGTGGCTGACCCTGTCCAAAGACCAGCATCGCTTGTTCGTGGTCAATGAAAACGGCCCCGGCCAGAAAGATCCGGTCGGGCGTGTCAGCAGCTATTCGATCGACCCGAAGACTCACGCCCTGAGCCTGATCAATCAGGTGCAGAGCCTGGGCAACGAGCCGACTCATTCGAGCCTCAGTGGCGATGCCAGCCATCTGTTCGTCAGCAACTACTCGGTGGTGGAAGACCCGGGTGGAACGTTGGCGGTACTGCCGGTGGGTGCTGACGGCAAACTCAAACCTGTGGTGCAGATGAGCGCGCACCCGGCGAGCCGCGTCAACCCGGAGCGCCAGGCCTCCAATCACGTCCATTCGACGGTCTCTTCGCCGGACGGCCGCTACGTGTTCTCCAATGACTTGGGCGCGGACAAGGTTTTCATTTATCAATTCGATCCCAAGGCCAACCCGGAGCTGCCGCTGACCCCAGCGAAAACCGCATCCGTGGCATTGCCTGCCGGCAGCGGCCCGCGTCATCTGCTGTTCAGTGCTGACGGTAAACACGCCTGGCTGACCATGGAAATGAGCGCGCAGGTCGCGGTGTTCGACTACCACGACGGCGTGCTGACCCAGACGCAACTGGTCGATCTGGCCGCCGGCCAACCGACTTCGGACAAGGCAGCGGCGGCGCTGCACGCCTCGGCGGATGGCAAGTTCCTCTACGTCAGCAACCGTGGCACCGCCAATCAACTGCTGGTCTTTGCGATTGATCCGGTGAGTGGCCAGCTCAAGGAACTGCAAAAGCGCTCGGTGGAAGGTGATCACCCGCGCGAGTTCAGCCTTGATCCGAGCGGTAAGTTCCTGCTGATCGCCAACCAGAAGAGCAACGAAATTGTCGTCGTCGAGCGCGATGGCAAGACCGGTCTGCTCGGCAAAACCGTGCAGAAACTGCCGATGGACGCGCCGAGCGACCTCAAGTTTCTAGTGCGACAATAAGCCACAGGCCCCGGTTTACGGGGCCTGCCTCTTTGTATTAATCGCGCTGATATCGGGTAATGCTACAAAGCATTTCAAGCGATCAACCCTCGAGCGTTAAGTTTGCTTCACGGCCCAACCGGGCAAACAAGCCAACCGAACACGAGGGTTACCGCCATGAACTTCAATCTCTTCTCCGTGATTGCCGCTTCCGCCATCTCCGCTACCGTTGTACTGCCAGCCAGTGCCAACGTTGAAATCAACAGCAAAAAATCCCACACCCAGAGCTACACCCAGAAATACCTGCAACAGAGCGCCAACTTCTACGCCGCTCTGGATCACAAAGCCCAACACTGAAATCTTCGCCTCGACCACAGCTGCCGAAGGCTGCGATCTGTTGAATTTGTTGATCGTTCCCACGCTCTGCGTGGGCATGCCTCTAGGGACGCTCTGCGTCCAGTGACGCGGAGCGTCACGGGCTACATTCCCACGCAGAGCGTGGGAACGATCCGTACAGCAAACTCAACAGATCGCAGCCTTCGGCAGCTTTTGTGTGTGGGCGAATCGAAAAATGGGCCTGATAGGTTTTCTTCAACACGTAAATAGACTGGCTAAATAATCAACGAAGCTGATGTTTACTATGGCAAACCCTGAGTGGTTGCCACGGTTTTTTTGATTGATTCTGTGGGCATCGAAACATGCCCACGGGAGAACACCATGGCCAGCGCAATCCTTCATTCAGCCAAACGCGGCGCCTATCTGGCCATCGGTCTTTACCTGGCCGTGGTGTTGGTCGTCAGCATCGCCTCGCAGATGGAACACAGTTTTGAAGCGCCGATTCAAGTTGCCCACCCCGGCGTGCAGTTCGAAGTTCGCTCGCAAAGCGTGATGGTCGACCGGGCTGAACTCGCAGGAGTTGGCGGAGCATGAAAGGCTACAGACTTTGGGTTGTCGCCGGTTTAGCGTTCTTCACCAACGGCGCTTCATTATTGGGTATCGGCCAAGGTTCGGTAGGTGCATTGGCCCGCGCCATAGAGGCCAATCACACCATCGCGCACAACATCGAACGGGCGAATACCCTGGGGCTGATGGCCGGCAATCCACCGGTAAAAGTCTCGGCTGATTTTCTCGGGCCGTTCGAGATAGATTGCATGGCACTGGGCATGTGCCAAGCACTGGCTTGACCCTGTAGGAGTTGATCGTTCCCACGCAGAGCGTGGGGAACGGTCAAAGCAGGAAGGTAAGGGTTATTTCTTCATGATCGAAGTGAAGAGCTCGGATTCGAGGAAGCGCAGCAACCAGGCCTGTAAGCGAACATAAGGCGTCTGCGCAAACCACTCACGATCAACATGGGCAAACTGCCGAACGAAGGGCAGCAGGGCGATATCCGCCAGGCTCGGATGATCAGCCAGCAAGTAATCGCGATCGGTCAGCAGCTCCTCCAGCCTCTGCAAGTACAGCGCCCCCTCAGCCCGATAAATCTCCATCGGTTGCTCCGGGTAACGTTCGGCGTACTTGTAGCGATTCAAATGCACTTTGAACCCTTGATCATTTGCTTCGATCAATTCAGCAATCCGCGAGTCGCCATCAAGCAACCAATCCTGCGGATCATTCTGCGCCAACGCCCAGCGCATGATCTCCAGACTCTCGTCTATCACCTGCCCACCGGCATCCAGCACCGGCACAGTGCCCTTGGGCGAGATCGCCAGCATCTCGGCCGGCTTGGCCTTGAGGCTGACTTCGATGATGTCCACCGGCACACCCGAATAACGCAATGCCATCCGCGCCCGCATCGCGTAAGGGCAGCGGCGGAAGGAGTACAGCGTGTTCATTTCACCTCCAGTGTGCTCAAACCGTTGCCTTGACGCTGTACCTGAATCTGCACCGGAATCCGCTCGTGCATTTCCTGCACGTGGGAAATCACCGCAACTTTGCGGCCCTGCGCCTGCAAACCGTCCAGCGCATCCATGGCCAGTTGCAGCGACTCCGGGTCGAGGCTGCCAAAGCCTTCGTCGATAAACAGCGATTCGATTTTCAGCGTGCTCGACGCCATCGATGCCAGACCCAACGCCAGCGCCAACGATACGAGGAAAGTTTCGCCGCCAGACAACGAATGCACCGAACGCAGTTCGTCACCCATTTCGGTGTCCATCACCAGCAGGCCAAGCATGCTGCCGCCGCGTTTCAGGCGATAGCGTTTGACCAGTTGGCGCAGTTGCACGTTGGCGTGATGCACCAGCAAGTCGAGGTTGTAAGCCTGGGCAATCTTGCGGAAGGTGTCGCCGGTGGCCGAGCCGATCAAGGCACTCAGTCGCGCCCAGCGCTGATATTCGGCATAGGCCGAGGCGATCTGCTGCGCCAGCGCCTGATTGGCGTTTTGCCGGCGCTGGTCTTCGACCTGTTCGGCACGCAGTTCGGCGCACTGTTGCTCGCTGAGGTTGAACTGGTTTTGCAGCTCGGCGAGGGCGCTGGCCAGTTGTTCGGCATCGAGATTGCCGTTGTGCTGCGCCTGATGATCGAGCAACAAGCGATCACGCTCCTGCAACAACACCTTGGCCTGTTCGATGGCTTTTTCGTTGTGCTGCAAGCGCTGGCGCAGTTCGGCGACTTGCCCGTCATCGACTCGCAACAGATCTTCGAGGCCACCGTCATCCAGCTCCGGATGGCGGGCGCGCCAGTCGGCAATCTTGCCAGCCAGATCCTGCTCTTCGTTTTCCAGTGCCTGCAAACGCTCTTGCTGCGCCCTGAGTTCGGCGGCGATCTTCACGAGTTGCGTGCGCACATTCTGCAGTTCCTGCGCGGTAGCGGTTTCGGCGTTGCGCGCCTGTTCGACCGCTTGCTCGAGCTGCTGCTGCCAGTGCTCGGCGCTGCTGTGCTGGCCAAGCAACTGGGCGAGTTTTTGCTGGCAGGCTTGCTGTTGCTCGGTGAGTGCCGTGAATTGCTGTTCGGCGCTGAGCAACTGCTGTGCACGGGTCTGCTGGCGATCCTGTTCTTTCTCCAGCGTCTGTTGGCGCTGTTGCTGCTCGGCCTGTTCTTCTTTCTGCTGATCGACTTGCGCCAGGCGCTCGGCGATCTGCCGGTCAAGCTGCATGAACGTCGCGGCTGGTTCCTGGCGCAAGGCTTCCAGGGTGTCGGCTGGCAGCAGATTGCCGAACGCGCTGAGTTCTTCATCGAGACGCTGACGGTCGCTGCTCAACTCGCGCTGCTGATTGCTCAGGTGCTGCGCGGCTTGCTGGTGCGCGGTTTCGGCCTGACGCAATTGCTGGGTCAGCCGCGCGGCATCCTGTTGCAAGGTGAGCAGGGCGTTCTGGCGTTGTTCGTCCTGAGTGATGCTCTGGTTCAGTTGCTCGTTTTGCCGGGCGAGCCAGGCATCGCGCTTGTCGGCGTCTTGATTGAACAACTGCGTGGACAGCGGATGCGCGTCGAGGCTCGGCGCCAACGCTTGCTGCTGGGCGGCCAGTTGTTCTTGCTGTTGCAGCAGTTCTTTCTGCTGAGCAATGACGCCACCGACTTCGGCGCGCAGCTCAATGAGTTTTTCCTTGAGCTGATCGACGACTTTCTGGGCGTTGGCCTGCTCGCTTTCATCATGACGACCAAGGCTTTGCAGCAGCGCTTCAGGCTGATGATACGGGTGCTCGTTGCTGCCGCAGACCGGGCACGGCTGATCGTCCTGCAACTGCGCACGTAACTCTTCGACACTGGCACTGCGCGCCAGACGCTGGCGTTCAAGCAGTTCGCGAGTGACGTTGAGAGTTTGCTCGGCGACGGTCAGTTCAGCCTTGGTTTTCACGCCGTCCTGAGTCAGCCGCTCGCGCTCCTGCTGGGCGTTGAGTTGACGCTGTTGCAACTCGGCGCTGCGTTTGTCCAGATCCTGTTGCGTGGCCCACAGACGCGACAGGTCTTCGAAGGCGCGCAGTTGCTTGCGGTTGTCCTGCAGCAGCGTACCGAGAATGCCGATCTGTTCGGCGACGGCATCGGGTTCGGCGCCGGCCTCCTTGAATAGCACTTCCAGTTGCTGCTTTTGCGTGGTCAGCTCTGCGGCGCTGCGCGTGGCGTTTTCTTCGAGGCTCGCCAGTTCCGCCTGCCCCTTGTTCAAGCGATTGCCGATCAACATCAACTGTTGCAGGCGATCGCGGTAGGCATTCCACGCATCACTCAGTGGTGCCAGATGGGTACTTTGCTCCAGCTCAGCGGCGATGCGTTGCAGGCGTTCGGCGACTTGGGTCTGTTTATCCAGCAAGGCTTGAATGGCATTCTGGCCCTCGGTGCAAGCCTGCTGCGCATTGAGCCTGGCTTCGGTACTTTGCGCGACATCCTTGGCCAGACGGGCGAGGGTGCTTTGCTCTTCGAAGGCCTGACGCAATAGCGGCGCGTTTTCACTTTGCCGTTGTTGCGCTTCGCTCAGGGCGACTTTCGCTGCTTCGAGATTCTGCTCCAGTTGCGTCTGGCGCTCGGTCAGTTCGGCATGTTGCCGGGTGTGCGCGGCAATTTGCGCGGCCAGTGGCGTCAGCAGGGCATCGAGTTCGCTTTTGCGCGCGAACTGGTGTCGCTGCGGGCCGAGCTGCTCCAGTCGCGTCAGTTTTACCCGCTCGCCGGCCAGACTTTCCGAATGCTGTTGCGCGCTGTGCAATTGCTCGGCGGCCGCTTGCTGCGCGTCCTGCAACACACGCAAATCCTTGAGCCAGCCGTGCTGTTGCTCAAGCTGTTTGAGCTGCGCCTGCTGTAACTTCATTTGCTGTTGCGCGGCGTTGAAGCGCTCATCCAACTCGGCCCGCGCTTCGGGCGCCAACGGGGTCACGCCGGTCGCCTGATCATGCAACAGCTTATGCGCTTCGCGGGCTTCTTTAGTCTTGTCGAAGGCGCGGCGGCCGAGACGGGTGTACAGCGCGGTATCGGTGAGTTTTTCCAGCAGTTCACTGCGGTCGTTGTCGTCGGCCTTGAGGAACGCGCTGAACTCGCTCTGCGCCAGCAACACGGCGCGGGTGAACTGTTCGAAGTTCAGGCCGAGTGCAGCTTCCAGCTGAGTTTTGTATTCACCTTTCTGGCTGGCGAGCAGTTGATCCTGATCGATGTCGCGCAGGCTCTGCCGGCTGGCCTGCAACTTGCCGCCGGCCTTCTCGCGGGCGCGATTAGCTTCCCAACGTGCCCGATAGCGACGGCCATCGACACCGACGAAATCCACTTCGGCATAACCTTCGCCGGTACCGCGACGCAGCAAGGTGCGCGGGTCGCCGGTGGCAATTTCGCCGTCGGCATCGGGGACTTTGGCGTCACGGCCGGTGTTGTTCAGGCGCGGCACCGCGCCGAACAGCGCCAGGCACAAGGCGTCGAGCAAAGTACTTTTACCCGCGCCGGTCGGGCCGGTAATCGCAAACAAACCGGCACTGGCCAATGGTTCAGCGGTGAAATCAATCTCGAACGGCCCGGCCAGCGAGGCGAGGTTCTTCAAACGAATGGCGAGAATCTTCATGGCTGCTCGCCCTCCAGTTGTACGTCCTGCAGCAGTTCGGCGAAGTCCTTCAGCGTTTGCTCGTCGACCTCGCTGCCATAGTTGTCGAGCCAGGCGCGGCTGAACAGTTCTTGCGGGGTGAGTTGGTCAAGTTCGATCAGTGCGGTGCCGTCTTCGACGCCGTCAGCGCCTCGGTTGCCGGCGTACTCGGCGGCGATGCGCACCAGGCGCACAGCTTTGCCTTGCAGGGCGCTTTCGACTTGATGGCGCAGATCCGGCTGTGGCTCGTCGAGGGTTACGCGCACTTCCAGCCACGGCTGGCGTTGGGTTTCGGCGAGCAGGTCGATGTTCGGCAGGTCCGCCAGTTGCAGCAGGATTTCGGCCAGCGGTGCCGGGCCGATGCGCTGCAGATTGACCGAGCGCGGGATCAGTTTCGGCTCGACGCTGACCAGGGTTTCGCCGTCGAGGGTGACGTCGAGGATCTGGTGCTGATAGCTGATCTCCGAGAACGACAACGGAATCGGCGAACCGCTATAGCGGATGCGCTCTTCACCGTTGACCTTCTGCGGCTTGTGCAAATGGCCGAGGGCGACATAACTGATGCTCGGCCCGAACAGGCTGGCGGGCAGGGCTTCAGCGTTACCGATGATCAGGCTGCGCTCGGAGTCTTCTGACACCGAACCGCCGGCCATATGCGCATGGCTGATGGCGATCAGCGCCTGACCGGGTTGGCGCTTGGCGTTGGCAGCCTCGATCAGCCATTCATGCACCTGACCGATGCCGCGCAGATAGTTGTCGCCCAGATGCGCGCCCGTCACCTCCGCCGGACGCAGGAACGGCAGCGCCAGGCACCACGCGGCGATTTCGCCTTGGGCATTTGGCAGTGGCAACAGCAAGCGGTCGGCGTCCAGTTGCCCGTCATCCAGCCACAGCACCCGACCCAGCGCATGGGTGCGCAAACGGCGCATCAACGGCGCGGGCAATTCAATCCGCGAACCGGAGTCGTGGTTGCCGGCGATCATCACGATGGTCAGCAACGGCTGCTGTTCGTGGGCGCTGACGATGAAATCGTAGAGGCGTTCCTGGGCTTTGACCGGCGGATTGACCGTGTCGAAGATGTCCCCGGCTATCAGCAGCACATCCGGCTGCGCCAGTTGCAGTTGGCGCAGCAGCCATTCGAGGAAGCACGCATGCTCGAAATCGCGCTCCTGGCCGTGCAGGTTTTGCCCAAGGTGCCAGTCGGAGGTGTGGAACAGACGCAAGGTGGACTCCGCAACATTTAAGAGGTGATGGCCGCGAGGAAATGAGGGGCGGCGAAAGAGGGGAGAGTTTACAGATTATTGCGCGAGTGGGGCTTGTCGGGTCAGGGTACAACAGGGCATATCGATGAATCCCTTCATTGACGCCCAAATGGCGGCTATCTAGTATCTGGCCATCATATTGATATTGCCTCGACCGCATGGAGCAAACGCAGTGCAACTGATCAACTCTATTCCCCCGGTTACCGACACTGAAAAATATGATGCCTGGAAGAAACAGTGGTCGAATCAGGAGGGGTTGGATATGCATTCGTATATCAATGATCAATGCCACCCGGAACAGATGCTGGTGTTTTCGACATTGTTCTTCCCGACGTTCGTCCTGTCTCAAGGGGGCGTTTTTCTAGAGCGAAATTTTTCAGTAGAAACGTTGGCGCGCTGCTTGAGCCTGGCCTCTCACGACATGGCAGAGGCTGAACGGCTGTTGAATTATGTGAAGCTCTACGATGTTTTTGGTCAATACGGGGATGGCGTGTCGACCGCCATATTTCTTCAGTTGTGCGAGGTCATTGGGTTTGCCTGGCGCATGGTGCTGAAGGAAAAATTCCCGGACAAGTTATTCAGTGTCGAGGTGTCGAACTCCGATGAGAATTACGGCCCGGTGGTTACGTTTTATCAGGTGAAGAGATGATTGATAGTAAGTTGGCAGGCTTTCCGCCCGGAGAATACGGACAGTGAAGATACTTTGCCCGAGGTGCTAGCAGGACCACATTGTCGGTGCCAGTATCAGGGCTACCGGGACTGAGCTATTTATATGTCCAGAGTGTGACGCCATCTGGTTTGCAATTGAGAAAGTTGGCGTTGAACCTTTTATGGATTTTGGTACTTACATGAAAAGCCTGGGGCTTTCAATGCTGTGGGACGAGTTGGACATCATTTCCGAAGGGCCTTAGGCGGTGTGAATCTGGCGTGGAGGGAGGTTCTGTCCCGGTTCTGTCTTCAGATAGCCGAGCACTTGGTGGTTGTCCGACAAGCTTCAAAAAATATTCGTGTCAGGTGGGAGTACGCACGGTGGGTTGCGAATGGTGTGTAATCGAGCAGTTCTATTCGCTGGGCGAATATGATCGTTTTGTGGTTTGGATCAATCATCAAGTAGTGGGGCTGCGGAACGCGTTCCGGTAACAGACAGCTTCGCCGGTCCGGGGTTTGATGAGTGTTGGTACAAATGCACCGACAGCGCAGTGGTCTGGCGTTTGGTTGCGCCCGATCCTTCTTTTCGTGGGTATTGGGCGCCGCTTGATTGAAGTCCTTTTATAACGTTGGCTTTTACGTTCGGTTCATGCGGGTTAAACGGAGGCAGATAACGTTTGAACCGGGCGTTGTCCCGGTTCTATCTAAAAATACCCGTGTGCAAAAAGAGAACGTTGAGATGAATTATTTCGAGTCGGTTAAAAACCTTATCATCCAATTGGTAAAAGAAAAGACCGGTGATTTTGATGGCGATAGCTGGGAGGCTGATTACAAACTGAACTGGGAGTCCGAGTTGGCGGAAAGGCTCGAGATTGCTCTTTTCAGTATGTCTAAAATGGCCTCCGCCAGGGAGAGTGGCGATGATGTCATGTTGACGGCGGCGCTGGTGCATTCACGGATGAACTTCATGGATCTCGCGAATTTTTTCAGGGACATCTTTGACGATCTGGATGCGCTGCTCGTAAAACCAGTCTGGCCAGATATTCCTGAAGGGTTTGATTATGGAAAAAGCGCGAATTAACGGGCAGTGTGGTTTTATTCTGAGGGGATTCGCGCACAACGGTTTTTTCCGTCTATGAACCTTACGTATCGGACGCATTCATGGAACTGAAGTTTTTTCATCATTCAGCCGGTCCTCATCCTGTTGTGGGTGAGGTCTTTTACGACATGGCGCAAGTGAGTCCTGGACAGGAAGGGGCTCAACGCTATGAGCTTTATGTCTGCAGTGTGCTGGATGCCGTCGCACAAACCCCCGCAAGTTGTGACCGGCTGCTTGGGTATCTGGCGTCGGTACTGGATGGCACAGAGCAATCAATTTGTGCGGGTGGAAACGACGTTGTATTGAATATTGATACCACGGGTGTGCAGGTTGACATATCGATCAATGACGACTGGATCGGTCAGCCTGAAAGCAAGTTCACCTTGCAGGAATGGCAAAAAATTCTTGAAAGTTGGAAGTACCTCTTGGAGATGCCCAAGGGGTCAGATGAGGTTGTGTTAGTCCAACTGACATAGAAAATGTAGACCCTCAGCGTACGAACTGAGGAGTAGTCGTAAATTCCAAGGCATTTATGGAACTGAAATTTTATCAAACCGCCGGCGGTACCTACCCCCAAGGACAGTTGTTTCACGCGATCGTTGAAGTGAATTCTGATCAGGAAGACGCTGAACGCTATCAGCTTTATGTGTGCAGCGTTCTTGATGCCATCGCACAAGTTCCGGAGGATTGTGATCGTCTGCTGGCAGCTATTTCATCTGTAGAGGCGGGCGTGCAACCTTCAATCACTGACGGGGGAAACGATGTCCTGTTGAATATGAGTGATGAGGGAGTACAGGTCGATATTCTGGTCAACGATGACTGGACTGGGCAGCCGCAAAGCTGGTTTACGTTGCAGGAGTGGAGGAAAGTTCTGGAGCAATGGAAGTGGCTTCTCGAATTGCCGGATGGTTCTGACGAGGTCGTGATACTGAAATTGCCATAGGTCATCACTGAAACGGAGGAAAGGGGCTGAGATTAGAATCGGTAAGGATTTGATGAACAGTCGGTACGCTGTTGTGTTAGGTCGAGGAAGCTATAAATAGGACAGACCACGTTTAAATAAACGTGGTCTGTCCCCGATTCTGCGGCAGGATTTGCTGACCGGATCGGGGGTTCTTAAAGGCTTTACCGATGGGATGGCGGGAGCGGGTCTAGGGACTTTGGATAGCGCCGTCATGTTGATGAGGGACCCTGTACAGAGTTGGGACGCCGTCGTGGAGTTCGCTGGCTCTGATGAGGCCCAGGCGCTGCTGGGTAAAGCAGTTGGCGCTGCATTCAAATCCCAGATTGATCAGATTGGCCAAGCGCTCACCGAAGGCGGCGATGCCAACGCAGAAAACCTCGGCCGGCAAATGGGGCAAGCCGTGGCGCTCGTGGTTCAACTGCTGGCGGGCGGTGGGAGCAGTTCTGCAAATAGCGCGTTGACCCTTTCGCGACTGGGGATTGATGTATCGGTTGATACAGTCAAGAAAATAGGCGCGTCGTTTGATCTCGACCTTGTCAAAAGTCAGATCAATAAGTTGCAGACTGTCGTACGTGATACGGATGTGCCTGTGCTTGACTCCAAGCCTCCTGCGACGGGTGGGTTGACTGACAGCGAGGCAGGCTTCTCGACATTACCTAAAATCGGATCTCTTTTGGGGGAAGCCGAACTACCCCCGAAGAATGCTTCTATCGAAATGGTAAGGTCCATTAAAAGGCAGAACGAGGCTGCAAAGGCTCTGGCAAAAGCAGGGTATGATGTGGAGCAACTGCCTAATGTTGCAAAGAATAGGGCGAATCCGGATCTTAAAATCAATGGAGAAGTAGCCGATGTGGCGTCGCCTCAGACTGGCAGCCTCCTTTCGGTATGGAAGACGATTAATGATAAAGTTATTAAGCAGGCTAAAACTGTTGTTCTGAATCTGGCCGATTCGCCGTTAGGTTTCGATGACATACAAAAAAATATAGCGGAGTATCCAGTGAAAGATCTTAAGAAACTTTATTTGTTGAAAGATGGCCAGTTCAGAGTAATTGAGGTGCACAAGCCATGAGCATAATGATGGTGTTCGAATTTGAGGGTTGCCCCCGTGTCGAGCAACTAATAGATGTCCTGAGAGCACTGGGAGCGTCAGTCGACGCTGATGATTCTGAGTTCTCCGGGAGTTTTCCAGAATCAAATGCTTTTTTTGTATACACCCAGCATGCCACTCTGGAGGATATAGGCACAGATCAAGTAGATCCCTTGGGTTGGCGAATAGGCGCAAGGTTGGTTGTGCATTGCCCGATAAGTACATTGGCAGAAAGTGCAAATGATCTGGATGAGTTCATGGCGGCGTTGGCAGGGGCCATGAATAACCGTTTTCTGCTGTCCTTTCAATATGAATCAATATACGCCGTTAGGGATCACGATCTTGTGGTGTATAAGAAGATGATTGAATAAGTGGCGGTTTATAATGAGCTTTAAAAGCTTCTGCGACCTGTTTTTTTCTCAGAGGGGGTAATGGGGTAGATCACATTTAAATAAACGTGGTCTGTCTCGAGGGATCAAAGGTCTTTAATTTATGACAGTTGTGAATGAAGAAGGCCATCTCCTGAATGTTATTGCTGAAAGTGGCGTCTTGGAGTGGCAAAAGTATCAACAGCGTTTTCCAAAAGTAAGGGTTGGGAATGAAATGCAGCGGGAGGATCATTCTGCACTGCCACCCTTCATCGCTTTCAGGTTTGAGTGTATTAGCAAGGTTGATGTCGACAAGTTGAAGGCCGCCGTGGAAGGCTACAAGGGGGCTTTACCATGGTCGCTTGTTGGCCGGTCACGAGAAGGGCTACCTGGGATTAACTGGATGATTGCACCGTCAAGGTTGTGGGACGTGGGTGAATGTGCTTTGCAAGCAAACATGACGGCAGCGGCCTATTTGTCCATTCATGAACCTTTACTTGGTCCAGTGGCATACGAGGATTTAATTGGACTCACGGAACATATTCGTTCTGTGTTTGATCACTGAGGATACTGGGACAGACCTCGTTTAAGTAAAAACGTGGTCTGTCCCTGAGGGATCCTGTCCCTGAGGGATCCACTTAGAAGAGGGGATGATTGGAACAATCAATTTCCGGAGGTGAGAGAGTGATTGCTGAAGATTTTGAACTTGTGACAGCCATTTTTCAGCTGGTTGAGGCCGGAATTGTTCACGGTTATGACGCCTTTCGATACCGCGTTGAATGGGGGGGGAACTATATGGAGGCAGACCTCGCCGTTGAAAAAAATGGCTTAGAAATCTGGGACGCTGAAACTGATTTCAACCATTCGAAAATCTATGGGCTTGTAGAAAAATTACACGAGCATGCAGTCGCTCGCGGTGAGCCCTGGAAGGCATTTGTTCTCTCCTATCGCGAAGGCGAACAAGTGAAAACGAAATTCGACTATTGATTCCGATTGTCTTCAGCCTTTTATCCCTAAAGCAAAATCGAAAGATCGCAGCCTTTGGCAGCGCCTACACATACCCTCTGTAGGAGCTGCCGAAGGCTGCGATCTTTTGCTTTTACTTCGGATAAAGCGGCGGCAACCCACTATCACCCACTGGATCCTGCACCCGTTCCGCCGCCGGAATAGTCCGGATCGCCCGCCACAAATCCTCACCCTGCCAATGCTGCCCCGTCTCGCTGTACAGCGCACCATTCAACCCATCCAGCGCATCCGACAACGGCACAAACCGCGCCGCCATGTCCGCCAATGTCTCCGGTTGCTGCCGCGCCCACGCATCCAGTGCCTGCCGCGTCGCCTGCGGGTCATTCGCCTGGCTCGCACGTTTGATGTCATCCATCAACGTGCGCGGGCTCGGGCCGGTTTGGGCGGCGCGATGCACCGCTGGTTGCCAGCGTGCGCGCCACCACAGGCCGAAGCCGAGGAGGGTGGTGCAGGCGAGGATCAGGGTGCTGAGTTTCCACCACCACAGCACATCGTTATCGACGGCGCTCACTTGCAGAGTGCCGGCCGGCGTGTCGACTTGCAGGCTCGGGTTGTTGGCCACTTGCAGCGTGCGTGCGGGCAGGCTGCTGTGTTCCAGGTGGTCTTCGAAGGTGTTCCACCAGACCACGTCCACCGTCGGCAATTCGATGGCGCCGCTGCGGCTCGGCACCAAGGCTTCGCGTTCTTCACGGCTGCCAACAATGCCCCGGTCGGTGCTTTGGTTGCTCAGCACCGGTTGGTCGGGGTAGCGGCGCAGGCCGTTGACCTCGGTGGCGGGCAGCGCTGGCAGTTGCGAGCTGGCGAGGCCTTCGACTTTCAGGGTCAGGCTGCGGGTCATCGAGTCGCCGACCTGCGTGTGTTCCGGTTCCGGGTTCCAGCTTTCGCTGAGGCTCAGGCTGCGCGCGGGCAGCCATGGCGCGTCGACCGGATAGGTCAGCGGTTTGGGTTTGACGGTCAGGGGAATTTCGGCGGAACTGACGCGCATCAGTTTGCCCGGCTTTGGCCCCTGCGCATTGGCATCCTGTGACGGCTGCGTATCGACCAGTGTCGCGCTGAAGGTCTGCGGCGCGATGGTCAGCAAACCGCTGTGCTGCGGGTAGATCGCGTAGCGCATTTCGATCACGCCATGGCGCACACCGTTGAGGTCTTTTTCGTAGGTGCGCGTGTCGCCGAGTTGCTCGATGCGCGCATCGGCGATTTGCAGCGGGGTCAGGCTGCTGTCGTCGTACAGCGAAACGGAATGGTAGATGCGTAGGGTCAGGATCGCCTGCGCCTGCACATAGACGCTGGACTGATCAAGGCTGGCCTCGATGAACACCGGATCAAGGCTGTTCTGGTTCTCGCGGGTGTCGCTCTCGACCACTTGTACGGTGATCGGCTGGCTCTGCGCGTCGCCCAGTTGCAGCGGCGGGATCACCACGCTGCCGTTCTCTTTCGGCAGCAGGGTGATGATCCAGCGCGTGGTCGCGCGGTTGTCGCCATTGAGGGTGTTGAGCTGGTTGACCTGCCGCGTGCCGCGCACTTCGAACAACGCTTCCAGCGCGGTCAGGTCGGGTTTGCCGAACTGGGTGACGTCGCTGGTTTCGAGGGTGAGTTCGACCGTCTCGCCGGAGTTCAGGCGACTGCGATCCACACTGGCGGTCAGCTCGGCCGCCTGGGCGGTGGCCGTGCAGAGCAGCAGGGGCAGCAAGAGAGCGGTGAAGCGGGTCATCGAGTGTTTTCCTGATCCTGATGTTGTTGCTGTTCGTACCAGAATTTGCGTCGCAGCAGTTCGCCCGGATCATCCGGGATCTTGCCCAGCCATTGCTCCAGTGCCTGACGTTGCTCGCCTTCGAGGTTGTCTTCACTCGGGCGCAGCGTCGGCACGGTGTCCGTTTGTTCTTCTTCGTCGCTGCCCGGCACCTCGTTGGGGCCAGGCTGCGGCGGTGTGGTCGGTGGCGGTTCGCCGGCTGGTTCGACGGGCTGCGACGGGCTCTGGGTTTCACTGTTCACGGCGGGCGGTGGCGTGGTCGCGGGCGGTGGTTCGTCGCCCGGCAGACTTTGCTGTTCGCTCGGTTTGGTGTCCGGCTCGGCGGGCGGCGGTGTGTTTTTCTGCTTGAGCAGTTTTTCCACCAGCGCCTTGTTGGTCTGCGCCGGACGTAAATCCGGTTGCAGTTCCAGTGCCTGTTCATAGGCGTCGATTGCCGCTTCCAGCTCACCGCTTTTCGCCAAGGCGTTGCCACGATTGTAGTGGGCGCGGGCATCGCTGCCTTCGGCGAAGCGCTGGGCGGCGCCACTGTAGTCGCCGGCCTCGTACAACGCCACCCCTTGCCACTGATGATCTTCGAAATGTTGGGCGGCTTCGACCGGGCGCTTTTGCTTGAGCAAATGCAGGCCCTGTTGGTCGGGACGCAGCCACAGGTCTTCGAAGTCGAAAGCGTAGCTGGGCTGCGGCAAGCAAAACAGCAGCGGCAGGCAGAACAACCACCCACGCCGGCCGGCGCAAGCGGCGAGCAACAACAGCGGCAACAGCAGCCAGTAACCCTGATCGGCCCAGGTATCGAGGCGCACGGTCTGGCCGTCGTCGCGCAGGCTGCGCGGACCGTTGAGCAGGCCGAGCGCGCCGAGATCCGCTTCGTCGAGGCGAGCAGGGTGGTATTCGCCACCTACGCTGTTGAGAAACGCGCTCAGGCCCGGACTGTCGAGTTGCGGCACGCGAATCGCGCCTTGCTCGTCCTTGAGGAAACTGCCGTCCTCTTGGGCAATCGGCGCACCTTCGGCGGTGCCGACGCCGAGCATCAACAGTTGTGCTGACTCACCGTTGAGGGCGCGCCGAATGCCTTGGCGTTCGTCTTCATTAAGTGATGAGCCGATCAGCAGAATCCGCCCCTGACCGAGCGCGCCCTGTTTCAGCAGGGCCAGCGCTTTACTCACGGCCAGATCAGCGCGATGGCCGCTTTCCGGCATCAGCGACGGTTTGAGCGCGTCGAGCAGATTGCGGCTGGTCGCCAGGTCATCCGACAGCGGCACCAGCGTGTGCGCGCTGCCGGCGTAGACGACGATGGCGGTCTGCGCATCGCTGCGCGCCTGCAACAGGTCGAACAGCTTGCGCCGGGCCTGTTCCAGTCGTGTCGGCGGCGAGTCGGTGGCGAGCATTTCCGGGGTCAGCTCCAGTACCACCACCAACGGATCGGCGGGTTTCTGGCTGGTCTGTTCGACGCGCTCCCAACTCGGTCCGAGCAGCGCCAGAACCGTCAGCAGCCACGCCACGCCAAGGGCAACCCATGGCAGTTTGCTGTCACGACCATTGCCGCCACTGAGCAGGGTGGCATGAAACGCCGGCGGCAAAATCATCTGCCAGCGCCCGGCGCGCTTCTGCCGATGCCAGAGTTGCCAGATCAGCCAGCCCAGCAGCGGTAGCAACAGCAACCACCACGGACGGAACCAGTGCGGCCAGAGCGCGATCATCGGCGCCTCCGCAGACGCAAGCGCTTAAGGCGCTCACGCCAGTCAGGCAGCGGACTTTGCAGATACAGCTCCTTGGTGAACAGGCGTTGCAGCGGGTTGTCCGGCCACAATTCACGCGCGACCAGCAACAGACTCAGCCACAGCGCCAGCGCCAAAGGCCAGTGATACAAGGCTTGCGCCGGACGCGCCTGGGTCGGTTGCTGGGTGACCGGTTCGAGTTGATCGAGGGTGTCCTTGATCGCTTGCAGTTCTTTGCCGTCGTGGGCACGGAAGTACTGGCCGCCGGTGACTTCGGCGATGGCTTTGAGCGCTGGTTCGTCGAGGTCCAGACTTGGATTGACTCCAAGCAAACCGGTCGAACCGCTGTCCTCGGGATTGGCGCCGATACCGATCGGATAGATTTTGACGCCTTCGCTGGCGGCCAGTTTTGCCGCCGTCAGCGGATCGATTTCGCCGCCATTGTTCGCGCCGTCAGTGACCAGAATCAGCACACGACTTTGCGCCGGACGCAGGCGCAGGCGTTTCAGCGCCAGACCGATGGCGTCGCCGATGGCGGTGTTTTTGCCGGCAATGCCGATCCGCGCTTCGTCGAGCCAGACGCGCACGGTGCGGCGATCAAACGTCAGCGGCGCTTGCAGATAAGCCTGACTGCCGAAGAGGATCAGGCCGACACGGTCGCCATCGCGGCTTTCAAGGAAATCACCGAGCAGATGCTGCACCAGCGTCAGCCGACTGACCTCTTCGTCCTGCCACTGCATATCCGGGAAATCCATCGAGCCGGACACATCCACCGCGACCAGCAGATCACGCCCGCTGGCGGCAATCGGCAGCGGCTCGCCGAGCCATTGCGGGCGCGCGGCGGCGGTCAGCAGCAACAGCCACAAGAGCATGAACGGCGCCTGTTGACGCCACGCCGGCAGATTAGCCCGAGCGCGACGGCGGGCGAGACCTTCGAGGTCGGCGAGGAAACTGACTTTCAGCGCGGGCTCGCCGCTGTCCGCCACTGGCAGCACCAGGCGCATCAGCCACGGCAGCGGCACCAGCACAAAGATCCACGGCCAGGCGAACTCAAACATGTTTGCGAATCCACGTGTCGACAGCCTGGGTCAGGCCGGCGATGGCTTTGTCGTCGAGTTTGCATTCCGGTTTGTACGCGCCTTCAACCAGCACCATCCAACGGGTGAGGCCGGCAGCCGGGCAACGGTTGTCGAGGAACGCCAGCCATTTACGCCCATTGAGGGTGTGGCTCTGGCTGTAGGGATAGTGGTTGCGGCACAGGCGTTTGAGCAGGCCGTTGAGTTGCTGCAACCACGCCCCGGCCGGCGCGCCGTCGTAGGGTTTGGGCATTTGTGCGAGTTCAGCGAGGGCGGCGATGCGCACCGGGTCGAGCGGCTGTTCGGCACGGACGATCGGGCGTTTCTTCATCGGGATGAAACGGCGCAGCTTCCACACGGCGAAACCGAGCAGCGGCAATAACAACAGCAGCAGCCACCAGCCCGGAGCCGGTGGCCAGAAGGCAATCGGTGGCGGCGAGATCAGCGGTTGCAGTTGTTCGAGGCCGTTCATCGACCTTTCCCCGGACGCTGCGGATTGAGGAATTCGCGCATCTGCTCGACCATTTCACTTTGCGTGCTCAGCGGCATCAGCAATACCCGCAATTTTTGCGCGAGCAATTCCCAACGCGCGATGCGTGCTTCGGCCTGGGCGCGATAGGTCTGGCGCAGGTCGAAATTCAGCGTATCGAGTTCGAGTTGCGCGCCGCGTTCGGCGAATCGGAGAAGACCGGCGGCGGGCAGGGCGTGATCGAGGGGATCGGACAGCGGCAGCATCAGCAAATCACAATGGCGCGAGAGCAGGCTCAATTGTTGTTCAGCGCTGTCGGACAACGCGCGCTCGTCGCAGATGACGATCACCAGACTGCCCGGGCGCAATACTTCACGGGCACGACGCAGCGCCACGCCAAACGCATCGCGATCCGGCTCGCGCTCGCTGTGCAGCGACTGATTAACCTTCACCAAACGGTTGAGCAGTTGCAGCAGGCTTTGTTTGCTGCGCCGTGGTTTGATTTCGTAGTGCTCGTTGTCGCCGAACACCAGCCCGCCAACCCGGTCGTTATGGCCGAGTGCGGCCCAGCCGATCAGCGCCGCTACTTGCGCTGCCAGTACCGATTTGAACATCAGCCCCGAGCCGAAAAACAGCCGTGTGCTTTGCTCGACCATGATGAAAATTGGCCGCTCGCGTTCTTCATGGAACAGCTTGGTGTGCGGCTCTTGCGTGCGCGCCGTTACGCGCCAGTCGATGGTGCGCACATCGTCGCCGGCCTGATAGACCCGCACCTGATCGAAGTCGACGCCGCGACCACGGAATTTCGAGTGATGCAGACCGATCAGCGGGCTGCGCTGGCTCGGCGTGGAAAACAGCTGCACTTCACGCACGCGGTGGCGCATCTCGATCAGCTCGGCGAGGCTGACGCGAATACCGGGTTCGGACGGCAGGGGGGCGTTCATGGGGGTCAAGCGACGGCTACGACGTCGAGAATCCGCTGCACCACCCGATCCTGATCGATGCCGGCGGCTTCGGCTTCAAACGACAAAATGATGCGGTGACGCAACACATCGAATAGCACCGCTTGAATGTCTTCCGGGCTGACGAAGTCGCGACCGGCCAGCCAGGCGTGGGCGCGGGCACAGCGGTCGAGTGCGATCGAGCCGCGCGGGCTGGCGCCGTAGGCAATCCACTCGGCCATTTCCGGGTCGAACTTGGCCGGGTTGCGCGTGGCCATGACCAGTTGCACCAGATATTCCTCCACGGCGTCGGCCATATACAGACCGAGGATTTCCTTGCGCGCGGCGAAGATTGCCTGCTGGCTGACGCGGCGTTCAGGCTTGGTCTCGCCGTTCAGCGCTTCGCCACGGGCCTGCTGGAGGATGCGGCGTTCGACGGCAGCGTCCGGGAAACCGATTTTCACGTGCATCAGGAAACGGTCGAGTTGTGCTTCCGGCAGCGGATAGGTGCCTTCCTGCTCGATCGGGTTTTGCGTGGCCATCACCAGAAACAGCGGCGACAGCTCATACGTGCTGCGGCCGACACTGACCTGACGCTCGGCCATGGCTTCGAGCAGCGCCGATTGCACTTTGGCCGGGGCACGGTTGATTTCGTCCGCCAGCACCAGGTTGTGGAAGATCGGCCCTTGCTGGAACACGAAGCTGCCGGTTTCCGGGCGATAGATCTCGGTACCGGTGATGTCGGCCGGCAGCAGGTCCGGGGTGAACTGAATGCGATGGAACTGGGCTTCGATGCCCTCGGCGAGTTCTTTGATCGCTTTGGTCTTGGCCAGACCCGGAGCGCCCTCGACCAGCATGTGGCCGTCGGCGAGCAGGGCGATGAGCAAACGCTCGATGAGTTTTTCCTGGCCGAGAATCTGCGTTGAAAGAAAGGTTCGCAGCGCCAGCAGCGCTTCACGATGTTCCATCGGTGACTGTTCCTGGAAAGGGGTGGCCACAGGCGTTCGGATAACGCCGGGGCTGGGGGCGTTACTTTAATCCATCGCGGGGGGTGGCGACTAACGGCATTTTGCGCAAAGTGCGGGAAATGACTGGGGGATTTGTTGGATTTTTGTAGTGCCGGGGAAGGGCGCTGTTCTTTCGGGCCTCTTCGCGAGCAGGCTCGCTCCCACATTTGAGCGGCGTACATCCGTCAATGTGGGAGTGAGCTTGCTCGCGAAGAGGCCTATTCAGACACCATCAAACTTCGTTAATGAAGGTACCCGTCCCATCAAGGATATTCGTCAAGGTCTCGACCACCTCATCCAGATCAACCATATCCGGGTTAAAGCTGATCTCCAGCACATCATCCCCGTTCAACGCATCGGCATCCGCCGCACCAATCTCGATCTTCAACAGGTTCGAGGTCAGGGTGACTTTCACCCCGTCCAGCGTCGAAGGCTCGCCATCCAGAGTGATCTCCAGCTCATCCTCGTCCGGGTAGCGGCTCATCAGGAACATGTCGCCCTTGTCGCTGTGGCAGCAGAGCATGGCCATGTTGTCTTCTTCGTCATCGCACGGGTTGACGATCAGTAGGGCGGTGGTCATTTGCATGGTCAATTCCTGCCTCTGGGGGCGTGTTGGTCGCTAATGGGCGCGATTCTGCCAGTCCTCGGGAATTTCTGCATGTGAGAGTGTCAGAGGATGTGTCGTGAACGCGACATGGATCAATGGTCATTTCTGGCACGCATGTACCGTAAAAACGGGCATTCAGACCAACATTTTCCGCCACGACTGCTAGTGTTTACCGGTGCCAGACCCTCGGTTTACGTGCCAATGACCGAATATGTCGCAGCACCGCAAGCAGACACATTGTCGCACCCTTTAAGCTGCGCAACGGATGAGCACCCGTAAAGGCATTGTCGGCACCGCTGGCAGTCGCTTTTGCAGATGCTCATTCTATGGAAGGTGAATGTGACCTGAGTGTCCCGTCCAGCTTCACCCACCTGTCCCCCTGTTTCCTCTGCCCGAGAATCAGGAACAGGGCGACACAAGCCCCGAAAGGGGTGTTGCACGCGACGCTTTCCATCAATAACAAGCTTAAGCGGAGTACCACAGATGGCGTTCTTCACCGCAGCCAGCAAAGCCGACTTCCAGCACCAACTGCAAGCGGCACTGGCGCAGCACATCAGTGAACAGGCACTGCCACAAGTGGCGCTGTTCGCTGAACAATTCTTCGGCATCATTTCTCTGGACGAGCTGACTCAACGTCGCCTCTCCGACCTCGCTGGCTGTACTCTTTCTGCGTGGCGCCTGCTTGAGCGCTTCGATCACGCGCAACCGCAAGTGCGCGTCTACAACCCTGATTACGAGCGTCATGGCTGGCAGTCGACCCACACCGCGGTCGAAGTCCTGCACCACGACCTGCCATTTCTGGTCGACTCGGTCCGTACCGAGCTGAACCGTCGCGGCTACAGCATCCACACCCTGCAAACCACCGTGCTCAGCGTACGTCGTGGCAGCAAGGGCGAGCTGCTGGAAATCCTGCCGAAGGGCAGCACCGGCGAAGGCGTGTTGCACGAATCGCTGATGTACCTGGAAATCGATCGCTGCGCCAACGCGGCCGAACTGAATGTGCTGAGCAAAGAGCTGGAACAAGTTCTCGGTGAAGTCCGCGTCGCGGTCGCCGATTTCGAACCGATGAAAGCCAAGGTGCAGGACATCCTCACCCAGCTCGACAACAGCGCCTTCGCCGTCGACGCCGATGAAAAGAACGAAATCAAAAGCTTCCTGGAATGGCTGGTGGGCAACCACTTCACCTTCCTCGGCTACGAAGAATTCGTGGTCACCGATCAGGCCGATGGCGGCCACATCGAGTACGACCAGAACTCCTTCCTCGGCCTGACCAAATTGCTGCGCACCGGCCTGACCTACGATGACCTGCGCATCGAAGACTACGCCGTCAGCTACCTGCGCGAACCGACCCTGCTGTCGTTCGCCAAGGCTGCGCACCCAAGCCGTGTTCACCGTCCGGCCTACCCGGACTACGTGTCGATCCGTGAGATCGACGCCGACGGCAAAGTCATCAAGGAACACCGTTTCATGGGCCTGTACACCTCGTCGGTGTATGGCGAGAGCGTGCGGGTCATCCCGTTCATCCGCCGCAAGGTCGAAGAAATCGAGCGTCGCTCCGGCTTCCAGTCCAAGGCTCACTTGGGCAAGGAACTGGCGCAGGTGCTTGAAGTACTGCCGCGTGATGACCTGTTCCAGACCCCGGTCGACGAACTGTTCACCACCGTGATGTCGATTGTGCAGATCCAGGAACGCAACAAGATCCGCGTGTTCCTGCGCAAAGACCCGTACGGTCGTTTCTGCTACTGCCTGGCCTACGTGCCACGCGACATCTACTCCACCGAAGTTCGCCAGAAGATCCAGCAAGTGCTGATGGAGCGCCTGAAGGCTTCCGATTGCGAATTCTGGACATTCTTCTCTGAGTCGGTACTGGCGCGCGTGCAGTTGATCCTGCGTGTCGACCCGAAAAACCGTCTCGACATCGACACCGTGCTGCTGGAAAAAGAAGTCGTACAAGCCTGCCGCAGCTGGCAGGACGACTACGCCGCACTGACCGTCGAGAGCTTCGGCGAAGCCCACGGCACCAACGTGCTGGCCGACTTCCCGAAAGGCTTCCCGGCCGGCTACCGCGAGCGTTTTGCTGCGCATTCGGCCGTCGTCGACATGCAGCACCTGCTGAGCCTCAACGAAAAAAATCCGCTGGTGATGAGCTTCTATCAGCCGCTCGGTCAGGTCTCCGGCCAGCGCGAGCTGCATTGCAAGCTGTATCACGCCGACACGCCGCTGGCGCTGTCCGACGTCTTGCCGATCCTGGAAAACCTCGGTCTGCGCGTACTGGGTGAATTCCCGTACCGTCTGCGTCACACCAATGGCCGCGAGTTCTGGATCCACGACTTCGCGTTCACTGCCGCTGAAGGCCTCGACCTCGACATCCAGCAACTCAACGACACCCTGCAGGACGCCTTCGTCCACATCGTTCGCGGCGACGCCGAAAACGATGCGTTCAACCGTCTGGTGCTGACCGCCGGCCTGCCGTGGCGCGACGTGGCGCTGCTGCGTGCTTACGCGCGTTACCTGAAGCAGATTCGTCTGGGCTTCGATCTGGGTTACATCGCCAGCACCCTGAACAACCACACCGACATCGCTCGCGAGCTGACCCGGTTGTTCAAGACCCGCTTCTATCTGGCGCGCAAGCTCAGCGACGACGATCTGGAAGACAAGCAACAGCGTCTGGAACAAGCGATTCTGACCGCACTGGACGACGTTCAGGTGCTCAACGAAGACCGCATCCTGCGTCGTTACCTTGACCTGATCAAAGCCACCCTGCGGACCAACTTCTATCAGACTGACGCCAACGGCCAGAACAAGTCGTACTTCAGCTTCAAGTTCAACCCGCACGCGATCCCTGAACTGCCGAAGCCAGTGCCGAAGTTCGAAATCTTCGTCTACTCGCCACGCGTTGAAGGCGTGCACCTGCGCTTCGGTAACGTCGCGCGTGGTGGTCTGCGCTGGTCCGACCGTGAAGAAGACTTCCGTACCGAAGTCCTCGGCCTGGTAAAAGCCCAGCAAGTGAAGAACTCGGTCATCGTGCCGGTGGGCGCGAAGGGCGGCTTCCTGCCGCGTCGTCTGCCACTGGGCGGCAGCCGTGACGAGATCGCGGCCGAGGGCATCGCCTGCTACCGCATCTTCATTTCCGGTCTGTTGGACATCACCGACAACCTGAAAGACGGCGCGCTGGTACCGCCGGCCAACGTCGTGCGTCATGACGACGATGACCCGTACCTGGTAGTAGCAGCGGACAAGGGCACTGCGACCTTCTCCGACATCGCCAACGGCATCGCCATCGATTACGGCTTCTGGCTGGGTGACGCGTTTGCGTCCGGTGGTTCGGCCGGTTACGACCACAAGAAAATGGGCATTACCGCCAAAGGCGCGTGGGTTGGCGTACAACGTCACTTCCGCGAGCGCGGCATCAATGTTCAGGAAGACAGCATCACTGTTGTCGGCGTCGGCGACATGGCCGGTGACGTGTTCGGTAACGGCCTGTTGATGTCCGACAAGCTGCAACTGGTCGCTGCCTTCAACCACATGCACATCTTCATCGACCCGAACCCTAACCCGGCAACCAGCTTCGTCGAGCGTCAGCGCATGTTCGACCTGCCGCGTTCGGCCTGGACCGACTACGACACCAGCATCATGTCCGAAGGTGGCGGCATCTTCTCGCGCAGCGCGAAGAGCATCGCGATCTCCCCGCAGATGCAGGAACGCTTCGACATCAAGGCTGACAAACTGACCCCGACCGAACTGCTGAACGCCTTGCTCAAGGCGCCGGTGGATCTGCTGTGGAACGGCGGTATCGGTACTTACGTCAAAGCCAGCACCGAAAGCCACGCCGATGTCGGCGACAAGGCCAACGATGCACTGCGCGTAAACGGCAACGAGCTGCGCTGCAAAGTCGTGGGCGAGGGCGGTAACCTCGGCATGACCCAGCTGGGTCGTGTCGAATTCGGTCTGAATGGCGGCGGTTCCAACACCGACTTCATCGACAACGCCGGTGGCGTCGACTGCTCCGACCACGAAGTAAACATCAAGATCCTGCTGAACGAAGTGGTTCAGGCCGGTGACATGACCGACAAGCAACGCAACCAGTTGCTGGCGAGCATGACCGACGAAGTCGGCAATCTGGTGCTGGGCAACAACTACAAGCAGACTCAGGCCCTGTCCCTGGCGGCGCGCCGTGCTTACGAACGCATCGCTGAGTACAAGCGTCTGATGGGTGATCTGGAAGGCCGTGGCAAGCTGGACCGTGCCATCGAGTTCCTGCCGACCGAAGAGCAGATCAACGAGCGCATTGCCGAAGGCCACGGTCTGACCCGTCCTGAGCTGTCGGTACTGATCTCGTACAGCAAGATCGACCTCAAAGAGCAGCTGTTGGGTTCCTTGGTACCGGACGACGATTACCTGACCCGCGACATGGAAACGGCGTTCCCGCCGACCCTGGTCAGCAAGTTCTCCGAAGCCATGCGTCGTCACCGTCTGAAGCGCGAGATCGTCAGCACCCAGATCGCCAACGACCTGGTCAACCACATGGGCATCACCTTCGTTCAACGACTCAAAGAGTCGACCGGCATGAGCCCGGCGAATGTGGCCGGTGCTTACGTGATCGTGCGTGACATCTTCCACCTCCCGCACTGGTTCCGTCAGATCGAAGCGCTGGACTACCAAGTCAGCGCTGACGTGCAGTTGGAGCTGATGGACGAGCTGATGCGTCTGGGTCGCCGCGCTACGCGCTGGTTCCTGCGTGCCCGTCGCAACGAGCAGAACGCTGCCCGTGACACCGCGCACTTCGGTCCGCACCTGAAAGAGCTGGGTTTGAAGCTCGACGAACTGCTGAGCGGCGAAATCCGCGAAAACTGGCAGGCGCGTTATCAGGCTTACGTCGAAGCCGGTGTGCCGGAGTTGCTGGCGCGTATGGTGGCGGGCACCTCGCACCTGTACACCTTGCTGCCGATCATCGAAGCGTCCGACGTGACTGGCCAGAACCCTGCTGAAGTGGCCAAGGCTTACTTCGCCGTGGGCAGTGCGCTGGACATCACCTGGTACCTGCAACAGATCAGCGCGCTGCCGGTTGAAAACAACTGGCAAGCCCTGGCCCGTGAAGCGTTCCGTGATGACGTCGACTGGCAGCAACGGGCGATCACCATCTCCGTCCTGCAACAGGGCGACGGCACTCAAGACGTGGAAGCACGTCTGGCGCTGTGGATGGAACAGCACGAAAGCATGATCTCGCGCTGGCGCGCCATGCTGGTGGAAATCCGCGCGGCAAGCGGCACGGACTACGCCATGTATGCCGTGGCCAACCGTGAACTGCTGGATCTGGCGTTGAGCGGGCAAGCGGTAGTGCCTGCGGTGGCTGCGAATGCCGAGCTTGAACTGGCATAAGTAAGCGCTGAATGAAAAAGCCCCGGTGTCGAGAGATGCCGGGGCTTTTTTATGTTTGAGGGTTTTTGTGGTGCCTGTTGCGGCCCCTTCGCGAGCAAGCTCGCTCCCACATTTGAAATGCATTCCCCCTGTGGGAGCGAGCTTGCTCGCGAAGGGTCCCTTGGTATCAATACAACTTAGATGACTGTTTACTATCCAGCATCGACACTTTGTCCGCAGGCCGCGCGACCAAATTGTTGAGCGACTGGTCAAACTTCTGCAACGCCCGAACTTGCACATCCTGCTGCTGGTTAATATCCGCCACAATTTCCTCCGAACCCTTGAAGTCCGCCCACACCGGTGTCAGCTCTCTTGCCTCGGAGCCTTTCGCCGTACCGATATAGTTCAACTGCGCATCATAAAAATCGGCACTGACGTCGGCCTTGATGTCGGAACTGCGCGAAGTGATCAACTGGCTGTGGGTATCGATGATCGCCACCACATCCGGTCTGGCCGCACGCAGGCTTTGCATGTCCGGATACACCGTCACCGAGCCGAACTGACGCTGCAGCGAGGCGTTGACCCATTCCACCGCCATGTCCGGTTTCGAGCTGGCGACGTAGGCGTCATGGATCGGTTGCACCAACAGGCTCTGGCCGAAACCGGTGCCGGCGTTGGCCTGGTAGTCGCGCAGGTATTCGCGGTTGGTCTGAGTGCTTGGGCTGTAGACCACGCCGAGCGACACGCCGGGACCGCTTTTAACCTGAGTGGCGCTGCTGCGGCCGGTGGGATGGGGGAGCAGGGTGTCCAGTGAGGAAACGGCTTGGGGCGCGGTGGGTACCGAACAGGCTGACAGAGCTAAAACCGATATCGCCAGTACACTGGCAAAGGCAAGTTTCATGGTGTTTCTCCCGTGAAACAACATCAGTCGGAAAGTTTAAAGGTCGTAAATCACGACCGTTAATTCAGACTAAACCCGCCAACCTGACAATTTGCTGAGCTAACAGCAGTTGATTAGGTTCATTTGCTGTAACCCGGCGCGGTTAATTGCCCCGGGCAATAAAAAGGCCCAAATCAACGATTTGAGCCTTTTTTATTTATGGCTGGTTAAACAGCCATCAGTTTTTCAGCGGGATCAACACTTGTTCGTCCGGGGCCAGCACCATGAATACCAGCAACTTGGCCGATTTGGTTTTGCTGGCATTTTTCGACACCAGATGTTCGGAGCCAGCAGGCTCGTACCAGAACTGGCCCTTTTTGTAGGTAATCGCCTGTTCGCCCTTCACTTGGGAAATCACTTCACCTTCGAGCACGTAAGCCATCGCCGTGCCGTCGTGTTTGTGGGCGATCGAGGATTGGCCGGGTTTGTAATCAACCTCGATCATCATGGCTTTTTTGCCGGGAGCGTTTTTCAGCATCTGGTCTTGCAGGACGGTGACTTTTTCCGACGGGTCGTGGGCGAAAACGGCCGAAGTGCAAAGGCTCAGGGCAAGGGCAGCGGCGAAGAATGGCAGGGCTTTCATGGGGGGTTACCTGTGATGATCGGGGTGTTGCTGATCACAGTAGTCCGCAGGGCTAAGCATTCAAACGGCCAATATTCGGGAAGATCAGGTGACCAATTTGCGGGGCGTCAGAAAGGTTATTGGTGTGGCGGAATACGTCTTCGCGAGCAAGCTCGCTCCCACAGGTTCTGCGGTTGTTCACCTATCTTGTGAACAACCAATAACCCTGTGGGAGCGAGCCTGCTCGCGAAGGCGTCAGATCAGACGATAGGGAAGCTATTGAAGTCGACGCTATTGGCCAGCCGACTATCGATCAAGTCAATAAACCCCTGCGCCTCGGGCCGGTTGAAATGCGCCTGCATCGCCGCTTCCGACTGCCAGCGGGCACTGACCGTCCAGCGGTGGCCGTCCTCGGGGCAGCGGTCGACCAGGTAGGAATCGCAGCCCGGTGTTTCGCGCAGGGTTTCGACGATCTTCTGCAGTTGCCTGCCCAGTTCATCCGAGCGGCCGGCGGCAGCCTGCACCTGCACCGTATTGATCACTTCGTTGGACATTGCTCACACTCCTGAATCAGGCCGGACGAATCCTGCTCATTGAGGGATAACGCCTGTGCAGAATAGGCCTGCACCTGTCGATCACCAATAACCAATCGGCGGTTAATCGCCCAGACCAATCATTCAGGCAACTTGTTGCAGAATGTCGCGCAGACGATCCAGCGCGGTATCGATATCGAGGGTCTCGATGGCGCCGAAGCCAAAGTACAGGCCGTTTTTCGGCGTTTGCTGGTAATAGAAACCGTTGATCGCATACAGGCCGACTTCGACCTTTTTCGCCAGTTCGATCACCAGCGGCAGGTCGATCGGCACCTTGCAGAACACCGCCATGTGGAACCCGGCACTCGGCGGCACCGCCTGCAGCCACGGCGAAAGATCGTCGGCCATGCGCGCCAGAATGCGCTCGCGGCGTTGCGCATAAATGGTGTGGCAGCGGCGGATGTGCTTGAGCAGGCAACCCTCGGCGATGAACTTGGCCAGCGCCCATTGCGGCAAGGTCGAGGCGTGCAGGTCGGTGAGCTGCTTGGCGCGGATCACCGCTTCGAGAATGGCCGGCGGTAGGATCGCATAACCCAGGCGCAGCTCCGGCAGCAGGGTTTTCGAGAAGGTGCCGACGTAAGCGACGATGCCGCGCTGGTCGAGGTTGAACAGCGAATCAGTGGGCCGGCCTTCATAGCGAAACTCACTGTCATAGTCGTCCTCGATGATGATCGCGCCCAACTCATGCGCGCGAGCCAGCAAGGCTTCACGGCGCGCCTGACTCATCGGCATGCCCAGCGGGAACTGGTGCGACGGCGTGACATAGATAAGGCGCGTGCCCTCGGGAATGTGTTCGACCTGAATGCCCTCGGCATCTACCGGAATCCCGACCACCTCGGCGCCATGGGTGGCGAACAGCAAACGTGCCGGCGGATAACCGGGATCTTCCATGGCTACAAGACTGCCGGGGCTGATCAAGACGCGGGTGATCAGGTCCAGCGCCTGTTGCGCGCCATTGCACACGACGATGTCTTCGTCCTGACAGTTGATCCCGCGAGAAAACGCGATGTGCCGGGCAATCGCATTGCGCAGCGCCGGCAAGCCCTCGGGCAGGCTATAGAAACCCTTGGACTGCGCCATCTGCCGCATCGCGTGAGACACGCAGCGGCGCCAGTCATCCTGCGGGAACTGGCCCTTGCTGGTGGCGCCGCCGATAAAGTCATAGCGCAGCGAACCTTCCAGCGTCGGGTGACGCAGAAACACCGGCAGATTGCGCCAGCTCTCGATCACCTCGGCGCCGGCCAGTTCGGTGTGGCTCTGTTTGCGCTGGATCTGCGCCGGACGCGCGTTGACGTAAGTGCCTTTGCCGATCACCCCGGTGAGGAAGTTTTCGTAGGTTAGCTGTGCGTAGGTATCGGAAATGGTCTTGCGCGAGATGCCCAGTTGCTCGGCGAGCAGACGGCTGGGCGGCAATTGCGTACCGGCGGCCAGACGCCCGGATTCAATGGCCCCGCGCAGTTGCTGATACAACTGACCGGCAAGATCCTTGCGGCCGTTGATCACGACGTGAAGTTCCATACCGACGAGGCTCCTGGGGCTAATTGGCGTGCCTGCCAGATTACCGCTGTTGCGGGATCGGCAATAGTTGCCTACCCGAAAAACCCGAAATTGGCCTAGATCCCCTGTGGGAGCGAGCTTGCTCGCGAATGCGGTGTGTCAGTCGCCAAATAGGGTGTCTGGATTGGCGCTTTCGCGAGCAAGCTCGCTCCCACAGGTATCGTGTATATCCGCGATTCAGTGGTGTACCCACAATTCGACAAATTGGGGCTGTAATGCGCCGCTGTCGGCGTTTACGGTGAACTCATTATTCCGTCTACCGAGACCTGCCCATGTCCCCGCGCCTGGATTACTACAACGCTTCGCCCAAAGCGATGAAAGCGATGATTGCCATGGAGGCGCTGACCGCCAACCTCAGCATCGAGCAGCCGCTGCTGCAACTGGTCCGCATCCGTGCTTCACAGCTCAATGGCTGCGCGTTCTGCACCGATATGCACTCGGTGGATGCGCGGAGGGCCGGGGAGAGTGATCGGCGTTTGTATGCGATTGCGGTGTGGCGCGACAGCAATTTCTTCAACCCGCGTGAGCGTGCGGCGTTGGCTTGGGCGGAGGCGGTGACGTTGTTAGCGGAGAGCCGGGTGCCCGATGAGGTGTATCAGCAAGCGCGCGAGCAATTCAGCGAAGGCGAACTGGTCGACCTGACCATGGCCGTGACCACCATCAACAGCTGGAATCGCCTTGCGGTGAGCTTCCGCCAAACCCCCAGCGACTGAGCCTGCCCTGATCGTTCCCACGCTCTGCGTGGGAATGCAGCCGGGACGCTCCGCGTCCCCTCCAGAGCCGAACGCGGAGCGTCCGTTGAGGCATTCCTTTGCTGCGCGTGGGAACGATCGGTGGGGTGTCATTGCGGTGGGCGTTGCGGTTTCACCGAGGTGCCGAAGGTATTGCCCATCCGCGTACTGGTCGCGGCCGGCGTCGCCAGTCCAACCTGATTCGGCGGACGTTTGTTCACCGGCACATTCAGCGCCTCCCGATTCTTTTCCGCCGCCGCAGCGCCTTCCGGGTTGTTGCCCATCTGCTGGCTCAGACAATCGTAATTCGGCGCCTTGTAACCGCCGACCGTCACCTCGACACAGCCCAACGGTTCCTCGGCATAAGCGCTCGACAGCGCCATCAACAACAGCCCGCCAAGGCTCAATCGCCACAGTGTGTTCATGCTCGCCTCCTGGCCGGCCCGACGGGGCCGCGCTATGGCTTGAGTCTAGTGCAAGCCTTGCGCAATTCCCGTGATGGTTTTTTTGCACCGCCCGTCACACCAGATTCATAAACAGCCCTCAGGATGACGATTTCCAAGGATTCGTCAGCCGTGCAGCGAGGCAATTCCACGGACGGTTTTCAGCGTTCAACGAGGCTTGTGCGCCGGATGTGTCTGGGGTGGCTGCTTGGCTGTGCGGCGGGCCAGGCCATGGCTGACGCGGTGCCGGCGGACTTGCGCATGACGCTGCACATTCCGGCACAGGATCTGGCGCACGCGCTGGATCAGTACAGCCATGCCACTGGCGTTGCGGTGCTGGTCGACAGTCAGTTGAGTCGCGGTCGCCGCTCGTTGGCGGTGGACGGTGAATACACCGCCGCCGATGCCCTGCGTCGCTTGCTCGGCGGCAGTGGTTTGATGGCGCGTTACGCCCGCGACGATGCGTTTACCTTGCAAGTGGCGCAGGTCGAAGACGTGCCGGCGCCGCCGCAAAAACAGACGCCCGAGAGCGTGGCGGTCAACCGCAGTTACGCGACGGCGGTGCAGGCAGCGATCGAGCGCAACCTGTGCCGCTCGCCGCTGACCCGGCCGGGCAGTTATCGCGCGGTGTTGCAGGTCTGGGTCGGCCGCGACGGCTTGGTGCAGCACAACCGGTTGGTCACTTCGACCGGTGATGTACGGCGCGACAACGCGCTGGTGGAAAGTTTTCGCAACCTCAAAATCGACCGGCCGACGCCCAGCGCCTTGCGTCAGCCGGTCACGTTGCTGTTGTTACCGGAGTCGTCAGGGAAACGCATGGAATGCACCAAATGGGAAGGAGTTTCCGGGGGATGAAAGACGCCGGACAAGGTTCGATGGTCCAACTGTTCCTGGCCTCCTACGAGGACTTTCGGGTGCGCCTGCGCAGGCGTCTCGGTTCGGAAGATCTGGCCAACGACGTGCTGCACGAAACCTACCTGCGGGTCGACCGCATGGAGACGCCGCCGAACGTCCTGCGGCCCAATGCCTACCTCTATCGCATGGCCCTGAACATCGCCGCCGACCGCCGCCAGGCCGATGCGCGCCTGCTCACCGGCGAGGAAGTCGAGGAGCTGCTGCAAATCGGCGACGAAGCCCTCGATCCGGCGCGAGTAGTGGGTGGGCAGAAGGAAATCCAGTCGCTGCTCAGTGCGTTGTACGAGCTGCCCGCACGGCGCCGGAAGATCTTCATCGCGGCGCGTCTGGAAGAGGCGCCGCATCTGGAAATCTCCCAGCGCTTCGGCATTTCCACGCGCATGGTCGAGAAGGAAATCAAAGCCGCGTTGGGCTTCTGCGCCGCGAAACTGGAAAGAAAAGTGTTTCAGCGGTTCGGTCGCGGGGCCGGAAAACCGTCTTCTGAATAGTGCCCGATCAATTCGTTGAGAATCTGCGCGTTTGAACATCTTTCGACTGACACCTGCCGAGCCATCGGCGGTCGACAATTTGCACAGCGAAGCCCGCGACTGGCTGGTCCTGCTGACCTCTGGCCGCGCCACCGTGGCCGATGCCCGCGCCCTGCGCGAATGGTGCGCGCAGAGCGCCGAGCATGCCCGCGCGTTCGAAGAGGCCAAGGTGTTGTGGCACAACCTGCAACCGGCCGTGGAGCAAATGCAGGCGCCGCGTGGGTTTGGTCGACGTGCTTTTCTCGGTGGGGCGATTGCTGCGTCGGCGGCGTTTTTGCTGGTGCGCGGGACGATTCCTGGTGGTTTTGAAGGGCTGGGCGCGGACTACATCACTGAAGTTGGCCAGCAGCGTCGTTTCGAACCGGTGCAGGGTGTGAGTCTGGAGCTGAACACTCAGACGCGGATTAATCAGCGTGCGGTGTCTGACGGTGTGCAGGGGTTTGAACTGGTCAGTGGTGAAGTTGAAGTGCAGACCGCGCGGTTGCCGTTGGCGATGCAGGCTGGGGGAGGGTGGTTGCGTGCGAGTCAGGGGCGGTTCAACTTGCGTAATACTGATCAGCAAGTCTGTGTGACTTGTCTTGATGGCGCGGTTGAGGTGGATGTTGAGGGTCGTAGCCTGCGTCTTGAACCGGGGCAGCAGGTGACTTACGACGCGCGGCAGGTTGGCAGTGTGCAGAGTGTCGACACGGCGGCGGTGATGAATTGGCGTCAGCAGGTGCTGGTGTTTAACGGCGCTACGCTGAGCCAGATGATTGATGAGATCAATCGGTATCGGCCGGGGATGTTGTTGCTGCTCAACCGTGAGCTTGGGCAGCGGCGGGTGCAGGCGCGTTTTAGCCTTGATCAACTTGCTGGCGTTGCATTGCTGATTCGCGATGCTTATGGCGTCAAATGCACTGAGCTGCCTGGCGGCGTTGTCGTTTTGAGTTAATGGGTTTTATTGGGGACATATCCGTTGCTGCGGTTATGGCTGCTTAGGGTTCCGCCCTTACGGCGGGTCACTTTTGACAAACGCCTCAAAAGTAACCAAAAACGCTTGCTCCTACGTGCGGCCCGCTCGCTGGGGCTCGGGGTTCCTTCGCTCCGGGCTCCATCCGGGCGCATCGCCTACGGTTTGCTTCGCTGCACCTCCTCTCGATGCATTTGGCTGCGCCAAACGGTCGCTGCGCTCCCACCCCCGGATGAATCCCTCCACTCAGCCTTCCGACGTCGCCCGTGGATCAAGATCAAAAGCCGCAGCCGAGCTAACGCTCATCCTGTTGAGTGGGGCGGCTTTGCCGCTGCGGTGTACGCAGATTAAAAACTGTGGGAGCGAGCCTGCTCGCGAAGGCGGCCTGCCAGCCGACCAATCCCCAACTGACTACCCCCAATCCAATTGTGGGAGCGAGCTTGCTCGCGAAAGCGGCCCTCCAGCCAACCAATCTCTCGCAGACTGCACCCGATCCAATTGTAGGAGTGAGCCTGCTCGCGATGACGACCTACCAGCCAACCAATCCCCAACTAACTACCCCCAATCCAATTGTGGGAGCCAGCCTGCTCGCGAAGGCGGCCTCTCAGTCAACCGATCCCCAACTGACTGCAGTCATACCTTCTTCAGCGGGGCCACGTCTTACTCGAGCAGGTGAACTGGCCTAATACAGCTCTCGAATTGCGGTACAGCAGGTGATACAGCGATGTGTCAAAGTGCTAGCATTCCGAGATTTGATGGCCACTGATTCTTTCGAGGATCCCGTGGCCTCCTAGGTGAACGGGGAGAAAGAGTGGTGCAGGTCATTACAGTGAACGCTCGGCTTCGTAGAGGCATTCGATCTTTCCAAAAGGTTCTGATCGATCAGGCAAAGCCCCGCGGGAAAGAGGTGTGGGCATTTCCGAGTGGAGATAAAGCACTTTGCCTTACCTATGCATTGGAAACCGATCTGGGGGAAATGCTATTCGCTATTCCTCCGCCCTGGGATGGGAGACAAGCACACCTATTCAAGCTGGGTTTTGAGGGCGGAACACTTTCTCCGGACGCTGAGATCAACATTCCTGACGGCCTCAACCGCAAGGTTTCAGGGGTTTTGATAGCTGGTCCTGACGGCGAAACTCTAATCGGTCATCGCGGCACCTTCACGGCATTCCGTGGCCGGGTGCCCCGCACATACGCCTTTGAGCACTTTCAGGATTGGTTGATAGAGGTAGAAGACGACGGTAGGAATGCGGACGTAATCGCTGTGTCCTCAACAAACTCCCCGAGTATCGCAAATGACATTGCCGAGTTCCTCTTCAAGGTGAAGCGGCTGAAGGAGCAAAGGAAGGCGGAGTTGGGAGATTATGCCGAGAACCCAGTTCCGGCTCCCTACGACGAAGATGAAGTTGAAGTCGAATCTAGCTCGAAGTGGCGGGAGCAAGAAGAGTTTGAGGGCAGCAAGTCTTATGTACCTAGGCAGGACAAATGCGAATACCAGTATCTACACGGACCGCTCTGTAATGCCCTCCATCGCAAGCTGGATGAACTCGTTAAGGGAAATTCCGAGCTCAAGGTTGGCAAGCACCGTGTCGATTTGGCGCTAGTCAGCAGAGCCACAGAAAAGGCCAAGGTGATTTTTGAGGTCAAAACCAGCAGCGCCATGTCAGCACAGCTCTACGCTGGATTTGGCCAGCTTGCCTACTACCGGCATCGTTTCGGAGATATTGATACCAAGCTCATATTGGTGCTGCCGGCGAGCACAGCATCAGATTTTGCAGCAGCGGACTTCTTCAAACAGGCCAACATTCAGGTGTTGTTTGGTGAGGGCGGTCTTTTTGAGAACTCAGATGGTGACAGCTTGGAAGAAGTGCTGAGCGGCATCCTGTAATCGCCTATGACGCCGGTCAGTCCATGAAGGCCAGCTCGGTCTTCGTCGGCCCGTCAACGTAGTGACATTTCCAAGACGAAGGGCGTGAGGAATTCAAGCCCGCTCCCTCGGACTTGTGCGGTGATGCTGGTTTATTGCAGTGGACCAATCACTTGACGGTATTTTTCAGGCCCTTGGGGTGTTTGGCGGGTCAGGTATATCTCCAACCCCAACGGATCCTCCCGCCGATTCCCACTCAACTGCCGCCAGCCCTTATCCACCTCCCAAACCCGCACCTGCACATCACTGACATCACTCAAAACAGCAACCCCATTCCCAGGCGCCGGCAACGGATACTGACTCCGCGCCTCAGCCACCGCTCGATACAACGTGTCGCCCTTGACCCACCAGCGCACCCGCTGCAAAGCCCCCGGCTGATCCGCCGCCGTCCGAATAATATCCAGCCGAAAACCCTTACTGTCGCTACTGCGCACAGTCAGAGCGGGCGGGGCGCTCGGCGGCTCATCATCCACCCCAACCTTCTTCGGCTCGGTCAACTCAATCCCCGCCCGCATCTCCACATCCCGCTGCAACTGATTCAACGCCCGCAACAAAGCGTCACTCTGCTCACTGCTGGCCTGCAAATGACTGTCCGCCCGCGTCACACTGTCCAGCCCCCGCCAGGCAATCAGACTCACCACCGCCATCAACAGAATCGCGACCATCACCTCAATCAGCGTAAACCCCTGCTGGCGCTTCATTGCAGGCTGATCCTTCCACTGCCATCACGCAGCACACTCAAGCGATTCAAGCCATCCGACAACGTCAATTGCAGTGGCGGATTGATCCACTCAGCGTTCAGCACGACCCTCTGTTTCGGCTCCACCCGCACCTCCATCTTCGGACTCTGCCAGGCACGCGGTCGCAACTGCGGATCCTGCGCGAAATGATCAAACCCCTTGCCACTGTCACTGCGCCGACTAAACCGAAACCCCTTGGCATCACTCACCCACACAATCGGCCGGCCATCCGCGCGGGCCTCCGCCTGCGCCACCTGCAGCAAATGCGCCACACGCTCGGCATCCTTGCGCAGCAACTGCAACGGATCAGGCTTGATACTCAAGCTGATCGCCGCACTGGCGATGCCGATGATCACCAGCACCACCATCAACTCGATCAGCGTAAAACCCTCTTGCCTGTTCATCGCGCGCGAGCTCCTTTGCGTCCTGCGCCATCGTGCACGGCCAACATGTAAGGCGTGTGAAATAAAACGGAGAGAATTGCCGCGTAGGCTGACAGCAGGGATAAAAAGGAGATTCAACCCATGACCTTCACCACACGCTTTTTCCCACCCCAAATGGTCCAGGCCCTCGCGCTGCTCGCAGCGCTGGTCGGCGTGGCGACGTGGTCGTCGCTGCTGCTGACCTCCGCCGAATCCCACACCCCGGCAGCGGCCCCGCAATTGCTGGCGGCGCGGAGTGATAGCCCGGCGTTGCAGTGGTTTTCCAATCAAACAGCGCCGGTGGACATCAAGGTGAGCGGGGTGATGGCGGGGAGTCGGGGGGCGGTGGCGATATTGAGTCTGAACGATGGGCCGCCGAGGAGTTTTTTGCAGGGGGAGAAGGTGGGGCCTGGGGTGAAGTTGGTGGCGGTGGAGGGGGATGGGGTGGTGATTGAGCAGGGTGGGGAGAGGGTAAGGTTGGGGGTGGAGAGGTTGGCGGAGGGGGTGGTGTTGCCGAGATTAGCTCGGCCCTAACTATTTAGAGATGAGCGTAGTTATTTTTGACCTTTGATTGGGTGGCAGTTCAGTCGCTTCTCCAGAAGAGGAGAACGGATGAGTAGAGTAGATTCATGGTGGCATTCGGTTAGAAGCGGATCGAAGTGATATCAATATCAGCTAAAAGTTTAACTTTGGGGGAGGCTCAACGCTAAGGCGGGGAAATTTAAATGTTGCTGATTAATGCAGGTGTTCGATATGATGGCAAGCTGCCATTTTATTCCTGGGTTATATATGAGAAAGATTATTTCAGAGTTTCAGCATAACTATTATTATAGTAGGATAGCTGGGCGTGGTTTTTTGTTGAAATTGTTGTTGGTAAAGCTTGATAATTTTTTAACATTTATGATCCCAATCATGATTGCAGTGATGGCAATAGCATCAATAGGTGGTGTTGCTGGCGCGGTTTACTTACATTTTATTAGTGGCGAAGATATCCCTTTTGTTGCATTGCAGAGAACGGAAACTGCTGCATATTGGGGGCAGATAGGTGATTTTGTTGGCGGAATACTAAATCCTCTTTTGAGTTTTACAGCACTGATTGCCGTTCTGTATAGTTTACGCGCTCAAAATAAGGAGCTAGCCCTGGCTAGGGCCGACGCTAAAGAGAATCAACGTATTCAAGCTCAACAAAGTTTGATATTTGAGCGGCAAAATTTTGAGTCTGTTTTCTTTCGGTTGCTTGATATTCATTCGCGGCTTGTGAATGAAATGACGGTTGAAGTGTCAAGAGTGGATAATATTGGTAGGCCGATAAACGATATTTATGTTGGACTTCGAGCGTTTGTTTTTATCGAACAAAATTACTTTCCAATAGGGCATAGTAGCAGTCGGCCAAAAAATTATGTTGAAAAAATTTTGGTGCGCAGTAAAACTGTATCGACGCAGTACCAAAACTCCCTTTCGCATTATTTTAGGAATTTGTATCAATTATTAAAGCAGGTTGATAGCTTTGGTCTCGACCCTCTAAGAATGTCTCGGCCAGGTTCTAGGGCAAATATGCGAGTATGGTTGGATAATTATAATTCTCAGCGGAACTACTCAAATATGCTACGCGCTCAGTTGAGTTCTGCCGAACTGAGCTTAATATTTATGAATTGCCTCACGGATCGAGGTGAAGGTTTGAAGTTTTACGTTGAGCGGTTCTCACTCCTAAAGCATATGGATAGAAAGCTTTTTGGAGAACACAGTTCAGTTGCGCTTGAGTTATTCGATGAGCTGGCTTTTGCAGATTCTGAAAGTATCGATCGAAACAAATTAATTCGAAACTTGCGATCTCGAAAATAAATAGCAGATGCCGCGATCGCATTTGTGATGATTTCAAGTGGGCGGATAAACTTCTAAAAAATCTGCTCCCACTTTAAATGCTAGCAAGAATACAACGTTGTTCTATGATGTTGGATGATTCATGGGTGTAGGCTATTAACAATTGAGAGAAGATTGGGCGACGATTTTTGGATAAATAAATCGTCGTCGGATTGGTTTTATTTGTTGATAACATAGTCCGTATTCGATTTAAGCTCAATTTGCTAAAGCGGAAGGTTATCCCCACTGTATCCATCTGGAATCTCAACCGAAAATACTTCCGGGTCAGCAGCAGTATCTAGCGCGATGACTCGCTTCTCGTAAACTGTATGTTGTTTATAAGCTGTACTTATCATCGAACTCAAGTGATCGATAATTCCAAATCCTTGCTGGCGCGCATTTTCCATTTCTTCCTTGTGCTCCGACTGGTAATCAAGCTTCACTCCGGCTAAACGATCACCGTTGAAAAATGCCTCACCTTCCGACTCTGCCCACTTTCCAAATTGAACGAGATAAAAGGCAATGTTTTTCTCTGTGTCGTTGATGATTTCCTCACCTGCGCAATAGAGCTTAATATCAGATATCATGAAGCTTGCTTGGTTGTCTTCTGTAATAAATGCCTCCTTCTCTGGATTGGCAACAAAGACAACCGAGAGAGGTGGCTTTGTGCCTATCATTCTATCGCCGAGTATCGACATCTCATTCTTGGCCATTGCTTCAATAAAAGTGGTGGTGTGCTTTGTTTTATGGGCTGTGAAAGAGTCTTTGGAAAGTAATATCCATTTGTTAAGTTGGGAATAAAATATTGCGAACTTTAACGGGATTTCTGTGAGATTTGCATAGTTTTCGAGGCGCTGAATGTAGTCGTTCTGAATGGCGAATGGAGATTTAAAGTTCGGGAG